>DASXQR010000190.1:0-20604 GCA_036507075.1 Acidobacteriota bacterium
GACAAGGATTAAACGAATTGTCGGTGCGGCGGCTGTCGCCCGCCTGAAAAAGCGGGCGGGCTTTATCTTATCAGAGAGCCGCAATTCCCACGGCTGCGCTTCGCTGCGCCGTGGGCTACAGGCTGGCGCCCGCCAAAAGGCGGCGGGCTGGTGATCCACGGCTATTTAACTAATCGCCTTCTCGCAATCCCAAGCACTAATTTGGACAGGCGTGCACGTTGACGTAATCGGCTTTTATCGTTTCTGAAAAATCTTGTCGAAAAAACAAGAAGTTGCCAACTTGTTACACAGCTGGCAGTGCGCCAAAACGGACGGTGATCGGTCTTGTCTTCTGAAATCCTCTTTCACGCCTTGCTAAATCCCCAGTCCCTCATGAAACTGCGGCGTGTAGTTGGGGTGCCATCTTCCAAAGTTACGATTGTGAAGGTTGAATACCCGCATGTCGCCCAGTGGCGGTATGTAAAAGTGCACTGTGACCAGCGGCTTTCCGCCCCCCTGAAGATTCGACATCTGATGAATATCATCCGCTTCGGCAACCGAGGCATCCCCCGCATGAAGATCGCGGCTCTCGGCGGGCCGCAGATAGCCGGATGGTGTGAGCTTGAAGGAATCTTCCGCCATTACTCCGTCGTACACCAGATCGACTCCGCACGAGCCGCCATGGTCGTGAATCGGGCTCCGCTGGCCGTCTTTCCAGCACAACACCAGAATTTCAAAGCCGGCCTCCTTAACCACCAGATTTCGGGTATACCCGTTGTCAGAAAAGCGGATGTACGGCCGAATTTCATCGTGAGGAATTCTGAGGCTTTCTATTTGACGCGCCAGAGATTGAATATCGGCTCCGGCCTTTATCGCTTCGATTATTGGCACAAGACACTGCAATCAGTCACCTCATGCGGAAATAGAACAAACTGCGAAACCTCAGTGCCCAAAAAAGTCCTGATAACATTTTATGCTTTCGCGCCTTCGCGCCTTCGCGGTTGGGTTTGACAAGTGCTAGGCTAATACTTTCGTCACCAGATTTCCTTCAACATCCGTAAGCCGAAACTCCCGCCCCTGGAAGCGATAAGTCAGCCTCGTGTGATCCAGTCCCATCAGGTGCAGGATGGTTGCATGCAAATCATGAACGTCCACCCGGTCTATGACGGCGTTGTAGCCGAGTTCATCGGTTGCGCCCAGTGAGAATCCCTTTTTCACGCCCGCGCCCGCCATCCAGATGGAAAAAGCCTTGGGATGATGGTCGCGGCCAAGGAATGTGGAGTTGTTTCTCTTTTCGTTCATCGGAGTGCGGCCGAATTCTCCACCCCAGATGACCAGAGTGCTGTCCAGCAGCCCGCGCTGCTTCAGGTCTCTGATTAGAGCCGCCGATGACTGATCGGTTTCTTTGCAGCGCTTGGGAAGCGCGTTGATGATGTCGGTATCTTTCGATGTTCCGTGCGTGTCCCATCCCCAGTGGTAGAGCTGAACGAAACGCACTCCCCGCTCCACCAGCCTTCGTGCCAGCAGGCAGTTGTTTGCAAATGAGACCTTCCCTGGTTCGGTGCCGTACATCCGGTGCACCGACTCGGGCTCTTTGGAGATGTCGGTAAGCTCGGGGACGCTGCTTTGCATGCGGTATGCCATTTCGCACGCCGCGATGCGGGTGGAGATTTCCGGATCTCCCACCTTGTCCATTTGCATCTGGTTCAACTCGCGCAACGCATCGAGAGAGCGGCGGCGCACGTCACTGCCGATTCCAGGGGGATTGGAAACGTACAGAACGGGATCGCTCTGCGATCGCAATTCAACTCCCTGATAAACTGAGGGCAAAAACCCGCTGCTCCAGCACGACTTGCCTCCGTCCGGCTGCTTGCCCGAAACCAGCACGACAAAACCAGGCAGGTCCTTATTCTCGGTTCCGAGCCCGTAGGTCAGCCACGAGCCCATGCTCGGCCGGCCGATCAACTGATGTCCGGTATTCATGAAAATTTGTGCCGGAGCATGGTTGAACTGATCAGTGTGCATCGATTTGATGATCGTGATCTCGTCGACCACTTCCCGCAAGTAAGGCAAAAGGCTCGATAGCTCCAACCCCGATTGCCCGCACTTCTTGAAAGCGTGCGGAGATCCGAGGATCTCCGGCACGTCTTTGATAAAAGCGAAACGCTCTCCCTTTATGATCTCCTCAGGAATCTTCCTCTCATTCCACTCATTTAGTTTCGGCTTGTAATCGAACAAATCCAATTGCGACGGAGCGCCGGCCATGAAAAGATAAATGATGTTCTTTACTCTGGCCGGAAAGTGCGGCGCCCGGGGCATCATGGGATTTGGAGTCTGCGCCTCCAGCACTCCTTCATTGAGCAGCGACGAAAGGGCCAGCGCTCCTATTCCGAAGCCTGTGCTCCTGAAAAAATGCCTGCGTGTGATTTCCTTTAGGATCTCGTTGTCATTGCTCATCTTGATTCCTCAATAACTACTGAATTCCTGGCTGAAGCTTTCACCACAGAGACACAGAGTGAAGGGTGCTCATTCGTTGCTCCGTGTCCTCTGTGCCTCTGTGGTGAGGAGTTTCATTCGTATTTCTGCGGCCCCTAACCGATATTCAGCGTCTCATCCAGATTCAACAAAACATTGGCCACGATCGTCCACGCTGCGAAATCAGAGGGGTCTACCCCGGCCGGCGGCTTGATATCGCCTTCCCCTGCGAGCCGGCGCGCGGCCCTGGCATCATTTCGGTAATGCTGCAATTCCTGCTTGTAAAGTGAGACCAGGCGCCCCAACTCTTTTGCGTCGGGCGCTCGCGCGACACAGATTCGAAAGCCGTAGATCACGCGTCGTTCGATCTCCGTTCTTCCACCGATCGCGGCGTCGAACGCATCGCCGATGGCTGCTTTTGTGGCGGTACCAGAGTTGGTCTTTCCGGAATCCGAAGACGGACGATCCAGCGTAATCATCCTTCCAGCCAATCCGCGCGCCGCATCGACGAAAACCGGATCGTTGAGCGTGGTAAGCGACTGCAGCGGCGTATTTGTTCGAATCCGGGCAGTGCAGGTTGTTTCGCGGCTTGTCGCGTCAAAGGAAAGAAATGAGGGGTACGGAGCCGTGCGGCGCAGGAACGTGTACAAGCCGCGCCGGTACCGGTTCTCGCCGTCGCTGGCCACCCACTTATCGTCGTTGTAGACGAGATTCCAGATGCCTTCGGGCTGCGGGGGAAACACGCTGGGCCCGTACATTTTCGAGCTCAGGATTCCGCCGATCGCCAGAGCATTGTCCCGCGTAAATTCCGCGTCGAGGCGAAATCTGGGACCCCGCGAGATCAGCCGGTTGTACGGGTCCGCTTCGAGTAATTCGGGTGTGACGCTGGAATTCTGGCGGTAAGCGGCCGATGTAACAATCATCCGGTGCATCGCCTTCATGCTCCATCGCAGTCGTGTAAACTCGGTAGCCAGCCAGTCAAGGAGCGCGGGATTTGTAGGAGGCTGGCCGCGCGTTCCGAAATCTTCAGGAGTCTCCACCAGGCCGCGTCCGAAATGGATCATCCAGAACCGGTTCATGGTGACCCGCGCCACCAGCGGATTGTTCTCATCCACCAGCCAGTTGGCCAGGGCCAGCCGATTGAGCGGCCGCCCCTCGGGAAGCTTGTGCAGCACCGACGGGACAGCAGGCGTAACTTGTTTTCCGGGGCTGAGAAAATTTCCACGGACCTGAACATACGTACTTCTTGCCTTGGGCAGTTCCTTCATGACCAACGTCGTGGGAGAACTCAGCTCGTTCCATGCAGCCCGCGCCTGTGCCAATCGCTCGCGAAGGTCCTGCAGCAGAGGAGTTACGGAACGGAAGTACTTTGCCAGGCTGGAAGTCTGTTCTCTGGATCGCGCAGCTTGTGGAAGAACAAGTATCGCCGCAACATCCGGCGGCACTCCGACGCTCTTTTCAGGGTTTGCCGCCGTGGTTATCGAAAGTCGGAACCTGCCCAGCAACTCCTGTGACAAAGGAGACTCCTGTTTCAGCCGGATGGTCAGCAGCGTGCCTCCCTCGTAACCAAAGGGCTGTTTTGCGGTGAACGCGGCGTGATGGGAGGTGCGAATGTCCTCTTTGTCCGCCTCCACGCTCCAGCCCTTGTTGCTGTCTCCAGTGATCAGGTCCTTAATGTTGTAACCTTTCCCCGAATAATCCGCAGCCGCGGCAGAGAAGAGCACCTGCGTTTTTTTCGGCTGCTCCGAGCTGCTGGATTTTGAAGAGCCTGCGGTGTCCGGCGCTGGTGCAGAAACAGCGTCAACGGGCGAAGCCTCTACTTCAAAACCAGTGAGGACAAAACGGCCGCCAGGACTGCGCCCGGATCCTCCATGCGGCAGGCTCGGATCGGTCAGCGCATCGATCTTGATCCCGGTGATGTTCTTCAGAACAGTTCGGGCTTTCACAATGTACGTGTCGCGATCGGGCAGGTGTCCGCCGGCAAGCACAGAGCCGTCTTCAAGCCTGGTAAAGGTGGCGCCGCCGGCGGATATGACCGGGACAGGAACAAGCGGGGTCCAGGTCACCAGCCTGGCGCGAGTTTCGCGCTCCCATTTCGCCTGAGCCGCCTGGATCTGGGGTGTCATTTCCGAGACAACCCCCTCAAGCTCCGCGATTTCATCTTCCAACGCCCGGCGGTGGGAAGAAAGATACGCCGGCGAAGAGTATGTCACGGTCGGACCGCCGGACCTTCGTTCTGTTCGCTGCTCGATCGTGACTTCGTCTTCGGTGCCGTTGAAAAAGGAGTAAAACTGATAGTACTCCTCCTGCGTGAAGGGATCGAATTTGTGATTGTGGCAGCGCGCGCAAGCCAAAGTGGTACCAAGCCAAACAAATGCGGTAGTGTCAACGCGATCGACCACGGCCGCGACGCGATACTCTTCTGGATCGGTTCCTCCTTCTTCATTGATCATGGAATTTCGATGAAAGCCGGTGGCGATTTTCTGCTGCAGCGTGGAATCGGCGAGCAGGTCGCCCGCAATCTGCTCGACAGTAAAACGGTTGAACGGCATGTCCGTGTTCAGCGCCTGGATCACCCAGTCCCGGAACAGCCAGATGCTTCGACGCCGGTCCTTCTCATATCCATGGGTATCGGCGTAGCGCGCCAAATCGAGCCAGGGAACTGCCCAACGTTCACCGTAATGCGGCGAGGCCAGCAGCCGGTCCACCAGCTTGTCATAGGCACCGGGACTGGTGTCGGCCAGAAAGGCATCGACTTCCGCCGGTGAAGGCGGCAGTCCGACCAGGTCGAGGCTCAGCCGGCGGATCAAAGTTTCCCTGGAAGCCTCCGGTCGAGGCCGCAGCCCCTTCTCTTCCAGCGCGGCGAGAATGAAGTAGTCGATCGGATTTCGCGGCCAGGATTTGTCCCGCACGTTTGGAAGCACGGGGCGTACCGGTTTGTTGTAGGCCCAATGCCTTTTTTCTTCACCGACGCTGAGGCCGGCGGTTTCAGGCCATTCTGCTCCCTGATTAATCCATGCGCGTATCGATTCGATCTGCTCGGGGCCTAGTTTATCCGCCTCCAGTGGCATTTGCTCCAAACCGTTCATTCCGGTGACACGTTGATAAAGAAGACTCTGATCCGCTTTTCCCGGAACAATGGTGGGGCCTGATTTTGATCCTCCAAACACGCTTTGCCTTGAATCGAGACGCAAGCGGGCCATCTGCTTGGCCGGGCCATGGCAGGAGTAACATCGCGCGGCAAAAATCGGCTGGATGTCGGAAACGAAATGCAGCTTTCGAACCTGCTGGGCGGCCGACACAGGCGCGGAATAATGTTGAGACAGGAAGGCCACGGCAAGGGCTGTAATGCTTGAAAAAATACCGAGTCGGGCGCGTAGGAACATTTTCAATCTTTCAACCTTGAATCCGCAATCGATTTATCGGTCTGCACCACTTCGAAATCTTTGCCTTTGACGCGGTTCAGCGCGTCCAGTCCCTGCAGGCGGCGATCAGGCGCAATCGACATCAGCCAGTCGCTGCCATTATCAGCCACGAACATTCCGTACTTCTTCAACCCCTTAAGAATCGCTTGAGCATGCGGCGGAAAAGCACTGATGTCGAAATCCTTTCGCAAGCGCAAGCGCTCACCCATGCGAGGGACGTTGGTGTCGGTGATGCGACTGGCAAAGTGTCTTGCCGGATAAGCGTAAGCCCGTCTTGTCTTTCGGACCGTAAACCGCGTCGCGTGCCGCACCATGCCGCTCCGGCATTCATCGTAGCGAACAACAGACGGAAAGATCGGCAATCCCGCGGCATCCGCCGAGGTCCATCCCTCCGGCCGAAGCTTGTTGCTCTTCAGATCGAAGATTGAAGCCTGAGCTGCGGTCCAGCCGGCATCGGTTTTACGCATTATGTAAAACTCATAAAGCATTCGATTGACTGGATCCACCACCAGGCAATGACGATCGCCCGAGCCGTTGCGCTGAATATCCCCCAGCGTCGCCCCTGGCCGGGGCAGGGCCTTCACATCTTCATTTCGGGCCAGCGGCCAGTTTTCAATGGGCGCATTGTCGGGAACCGGATAAGGGCCCTTATCGGATTCATCTGGATACATGTTGATCAGTACATCGACCTTTTTCTGATCGGGAGGAACCAATATGAAGTTCATATCCAGGTTGTAATCCAGCGGTTTTTCGGCTCCGATGGAAGCAATTATGGCAGGCGAGTCTGGGAACACCGGAAGGCTCGAGATATCTTCGTTCCAGGGATTGTCGGGTGGAAAAACCTGAAGGCCTGAAAGTATTCGGTCTGCTTCAGCGGTGTCGAACATGACCGGCTTGGTGATCAGGGGCCCCCCAGCCTTTTGGCGGGCAGTCGCAGGTATCAGTATGGCGCAGATACCGGCAAAAAAGACAAGTGACAAACTAGGCCCGCGCGGCCGCATAGATTTCCTCCCCGATCTGATCTAAAGAGTAATACGCCGGGCGACTGCGGCGCAACCACAGGCGCATGAAATGCGGGGATAACGGCACCCCGAGAGCGGCGACCGGAGTTTGGACATTTGTGCGGAGAGACGGCCTGAGGGCCGTCTCAGGGAGTGTCGCAGGTTTGCCCCTGCCATGGACTTCGCCCGAGACGGCCATCGGGCCGTCTCTCCAACTCTCAAAAATGTCCAAACTCCTGGCAGGCATGACTCTGCTTTAAAAATTCTTACGCGAATTTATGCAACCGAGCACTAGGATTGAGAGACCAGACGGGCCTGAATGATATAGCGCCTGGGAGCGTGACCCACGTAATAAAAGGGATAGCAAGTTACCAGGGTCAGTGATGGTTTCGTCTTGGCCTTCAGGACGGAAACATCGCTTGGTTTGACAATGCTGATTTGCTGCACTTTGTACCGATAGATGGTCTGTGGCGTTTCCACAACAATCCAGGCGTTCCTTGTTACATTCTTAAGTTTTCGAAATGACCGATCCCGATGGCCCGCGATCGCCATGTTCCCCGGCTCTCCCGGATATGCTGTGCCCTCAATATGACCTGCTCCGCGCTGAAGAACCCATTCCTTTGTTCCGTCCAGCACCATGACGGAAAGGCCAACGGAGGGGATTTGCAGTCTGGCGATCCGCGCGCCCTGCTCGCGCTTTTGGCTTTGCGGGGCAGTCAAAACCTTCACTTCGGCGGGACTGTCGTACGGACCGGAATCGGCAGTTCTAGCTGCGGCAGTTTTGGCGCCAGTCACCTGCAGGGTTCCCGGCGAAGTTATTCGCCCGCTGTGCTCCAGTGACTGATCGAATGCCCAGTTGTCGTAAGCTGAACCGAGATAAGAATACAACAGCGTGGCGGCACAAACAGCGAGGACCAGCAGCCCGGTAAATGTAAGAAAGCGCCCGCAGATCACGAGTGTCGACCTTCGACGATAATGAGAAGGTACTGGAGCGCAGTGTCTCATGTGCGACAAGGTAAAGGAGCCGGATCCGTGAATCCGATCCGGCTCTATACCGCTATAAACGACGTGCCGCTTATAGCGCGTATCTTATAACAGCGCGGATTCCGATCCCTGCCGTTAGAGCCAACACACCAAACAAGGCAAAGACAGGCAGTGGGCTGGCCGTCTGCGGAAGCTCGGTCGTGGTCGCTGCCACCTGTTCCGTTGGTGCAGGCTGTTCAGCTACAGGCGCAGGAGGCACAACGGTTTCTGCCGGCTTGGTTACCGTGACAGTCTCCGTCTCCGTGGTCACCGGCTTGCTGATCTGCGTTTCCATCTCCTCAGTCAGGACCGGCACATGCTGGTTGTTCATCACGGCCGCCGTCTCAATCCGAGTCACCTCGGGCCGACGATAGGCAAACTCCTGGCCGAAGTTATCGCCCGGATAAAACCAGGCGCGTAGCGCTACGGGAGCGCCTTTCGGTGCTTCCCAGAAGCCGAACTCAGTTTTGCCTTTGGGTTCCAGCCGGTAGTTGGGAATTGCCAGGATTGTGGTGATCAGATGATTTTCATCCGCGTTCCAAATCTGAACGATATGTCGATTTGAAGGCGAATCCATCAGTTTCATTACGTACTTTCCCGGTTGCAGGACAGCTCCCGGAACTTTAAGCGGTTCGTTAATTGTTAGAATCGTCTTCTTGTTCCAGGTATCTGCCAGTCCCACGCAGGCCAGGGCGATAGCGAGTAATGCGAAGATCGCTACGGTTCTGCTTTTCATAATCATTTCTCAACCTCAATAAAAAGTTTTTGTCATGCCGGAACTTCCTCTCCCCTGAAAAGGGTTCGCTGCAAAAAAGCTTCGCCCCATCGGAGTCTTCCAGGGTGATGGCAGGGCAGGAGCGGAGAAAACAAGAAACCGGCGGAAATGAGAGTTAGAAGTCTTGTTTTTTAAGACGTTAGGTCAAGGAACGCATCCGGTGCATACCTTATCCCGACATTTTTTGCATCCCTCCTTTCGGAACGCACTCGATCTCCAACCCTCATATTCATCCTAGCATCGTTCGACAATTAGGGAAGAGGAGGACCGGCATTCCCAAAATCCGAGTAAAAATCTTTGGGGTGAAAACTGATACGCGAATTTACGCAATTTGAGCAGCCTATAGCCCGTGGCTCTGACATTGGAAATAGCTATTTGACGCTCGCGCATGATCTACATATAAGCACTGCTTTTGGTCATAACGAAAGCGAGCGGACAGATGAAGAAAATCATGAGCGTTGGGCTGGTTTTTTGCATGTGCGAGTTCCTGGGTTTCGCTGGTGAACCCAATAAACAAACTGACTCCGCTGAGCTGTCGGCGCTTCGGCAGCGTGTGGAGGAATTAGAAAATCAAAACAGGAAGATGCTGCAACTGGTGATCGAGATTCAGAGGCGCCTCGACAACGCTTCAGTCGGTGTTGGCTCTACTATGCCGTCTGCAGCCAGTTTGCAGAGCAGCGAGAAAGTGGCCCTGGAGCCTGCTGCCCTTCATGCAGACTCAAAACCGGCCTCCCCGGGTATGCAGGCAGACGAAGCGGCGCGCAATAAACAGCCGGTGCTCTGGTCGGAACTTCTTGATCCGGAAAGTCGAATCAAGTTTTACGGGTTTCTCCGCGTGGATTTCGATCTCGACAGCCAGCGGCCCAATGCAGCTCAGAATCCGCTTTTCATCCTCTCACCGGATCCCAGGGGAGGCGCCGACGCCGGGAACTTTTCCATGCATCCAAGGTTGACTCGTTTTGGCGTCGATTATATCGGGTCAAAGGTCAGCGGCTTGAATGACGGAAAGCTTTCGGGAAAGATGGAACTGGACTTTCAAAACGGAGGATCCGAGTCACGCCAGATCATCCGCATTCGGCACGCCTACTTCAAAATGAATTGGAGGGACTTCTCCATTCTGGGAGGCCAGACCTGGGATACTTTCAGTCCGCTGTTTCCCACCCCGAATGACGACACTGTGATGTGGTGGGTGGGGAATGTGGGAGACCGCCGGCCGCAGTTCCGCGCGGCCTACGAGCCAAAAACAGAACAAGGTCAGTGGTCCTTCCGCAGCAGCCTGGGGTTGACGGGAGCGGTGGATCCGCAGGATCTGGATCAGGACGGATTTCGAGATGGGGAAGTCTCCCGGCGCCCAAACGTACAGGCTCGAGTAGGATATTCTCAAAAACTATGGGCCCGGAGCGCGGCGTCTTCTTTCGGCCTCTCCGGATTTTACGGATGGTTGGAGACTGTAAAACCCGTTGCCGGACGGACCGATTTTCATATTCAAGGATTGAATTTTGACTACACACTGCCGTTTAGCGACCGTGTTGCGCTCGCAGGCGAGAACTGGTGGGGTCGCAACATGGGCGATTTTCGCGGGGGAGCGGGGCAGGGAATCGTCAGCGGTCACGAAGTGAGAGGCCGCGGAGGATGGTCAGAGTTGAAACTGGGGCTTTCACGCTACTGGTCGGTGAATACGGGCATCAGCATCGACGATCCGGTCGACGGAGATCTTCCCAACGGGGGTCGGGTGCGAAACAGAGCCGTCTACATCGCAAATCGGATCACCCCCGGCGCGAAGTTTCTCATTGGCTTCGATTATCTAAGGTGGAAGACAAACTACAAAGGATTGCAGCCCGGAATCGACAATAGATTCAATTTATTTTTCCAATACGGTTATTGAAAGTCAGACGAGGCCTCTTAGCGCTCTCGACCCGCAGGTGCGGAGACCGCCTCGTTCAAATCGCGATACGCAAATGTAGCTTTAACACCTGATACCGCTTTTCCGTCCGCCTCAACGTAGGGATAAATGAAGTAGTTGAGAGGCTCTCCCTTCTGTCTTGGCTTTAAAACCAGATCCCGGCCCACGGAAAGCTGGACGCGATTCTCATCGTGCGCGCCGAAGAAGTAATCGCGCTTTTCCGGATGTTTGAAAGCTTCGCTGGCGTCAACGGGCACCCAGCCGTATCCTTTCACGTATAGCTCCGCCCAGCAGTGATAACCGGCTATCTCGCCCTCACCTCGTTTTTCAGGAAGCGGCAAGCCGATGGAAAACCGCGCCGGAATTCCGACTGCGCGCCCAAACCCTGTGATCAGCGCGTGAAAATCCGTGCAGTTGCCGCGCCGCTGGTCACAAACATACAGCAAATCTCCTCTACCCCAGCCGGTTCCGCTCTTGTCATACTTGACGTTGCTGACGGCATAATCGTAAATCGCCCGGGCCTTTTCAACGTCGGTCTTCTTTTCTCCGACGACCTGCAGCGCCCACTGGCGGACCTGCTGCGTCTCGGGCACAAGGCGTTCGGGCTTCAAGAATTGTCTCACCTGGCTGTCAGGTGCCGCCGGCCCGCCCGGATCTCTGCGCACGTTTTCGCGCCGCAGGGTAATGAACCTTAGCGTTATTTCCAGAGGCGCAGCCGGCCGCTCGATCGACGTATGCAGGATCTTGTTGCCGAACATCGATTCGGTGCCTACCGTTGTTCTGGAGGGTGAGTCCACGCGCACATTAGTGATTTCCTGATTTGCATCGGACTGAGGGTAGGGTATCCAGACTTCAAGTCGTTTCGTATTCGGGGGAATTTCGGTAATGACGGCCCGGTATGTTAGTTCAAACGCCCGCGTTTTCAAAGGAGCGTTGGAGCCGGCCAGAGCGAACGCTGCAGCAGCGACGAATGGAATTGCGAGCAGGCCGGGTTTGGACATCCAAAAGGATCTGGAGCAAAAAGAGTTCATGCGCAAAGCTCCGGTCTTTTCAAAGGGCATTTCAGTATCTCCGTAAACATCCACGGTATCGAAGCGCCGGCGACTGTTTCCAATATGTAATTCCTATGGGTGTGCTGTGAGGCTATTGGGAAATCTCCGAAAGGCTCCACCGGGTGTCCCGCAGCGCATATTCAAGGAATTTTTCTGCGATGGGCGAAAGGGTGAGCTGCCGGTTTGTCACCACGTAGAAATCGCGTTTGAGAGGAGGGATATTGCGGATCTGGATTCTTCTTAAGAGACCATTTTTGATCTCCGCTTCGACGGCGCGCACAGAAACGACGGAGACACCCAAGCCCACTTTGAGCGCCTCCCGTATAGATCCGGTCGAGCCAAAGCGCGCCACCACGTTGAACTGGTCCATGGACAGCCCCACTTTTGTCTCGAAGGTGCGCCGAGTGCCGGAGCCTTTCTCCCGGGCGAGAAAAGGCCTGGTCCGTAATTCCTCCAGCGTGATAGAGCGCAGGCGTCGCCATTCACCGGTGTTGGGCGCAATCAAAGCCATCTCGTCTGTGGCAAAGTTTTGGTATTGCAGGCCCACGGTGTCCAGCTTGGCGCCTGCAAATCCGAGCTCCGCATCCCCATTTAGTACCGCAAAGCCGACCTGTTCGGAGTCGGAGATCTTCAACTGAAGCCGCACGGCCGAATAATCGTCATGAAACGCAGCCATCAAGCGCGGCAGCAAAACCTCACCGGGAATTGTGCTGGCAGCAATTTCCAGCGAGCCGTCGAGCCTGTTAAGGAACTGCTTCAGTTCCTGGATGGCCGCTTCCTTTTGATTCAAGATGGACTGCCCGTGGCGATAAAGCAGCCGGCCCGCCTGCGTGGGCACGACCTTTCGCGGCATCCTGTCAAAAAGCGTCGTCCCGAGATAGCTTTCCAGATTTTTTATATGGCCGCTGATAGTGGGTTGGGAAAGGCGCAGCTTGCGAGCGGCGCCGGAAAAACTTCCCTGCACGTACACATGGCAAAAAATTTCGAGAAGTCCGAGATCCAAACGCATTGTCATCCTGCTGATCGTGAACGGCATTCTAACATTTTTGAACCGCTTGTGATTTTCATTTTGCCCGCTGTAGTATTCGAAGCGAAGTGATCGGCAACCGCTGGGATCCGTCCTTGTATGACCAGAGTCACTCGTTCGTTTTCGAACGCGGGCTCGAGGTGGTCTCACTGCTTGATCCTCGTCCGGGAGAGCGCATTCTGGACGTCGGCTGCGGTACGGGCCACCTCACCCACCAAATCTCAAAAGCCGGCGCAAGAGTGGTTGGACTGGATCATTCTCCGGCAATGCTGGCCGCGGCGCGCGCACATTATCCGGATCTGGAGCTTATTCAGGGAGACGCGTCGAATTTCTCCTTTACCGGACATTTTGATGCGGTGTTTTCCAATGCCGTGCTTCACTGGGTGCGCGACGCGGATCGTGCCGCAGCCTGCATTGCGGCCGTTCTGAATGCGGGCGCCCGATTTGTGGCCGAATTCGGCGCCAAGGGAAACGTGGACCGGATTCATACCGCCTTGGAGGAAAGCGTTTATGAGTTTTCGGGTGTTCGGGTAGGACATGGAAGGTACTTTCCCTCTATTCCCGAGTATGCATCGCTGCTGGAGAAGCAGGGGCTCGAGGTCACCAGCGCAATTCTTTTTGATCGAATAACGCCGCTCAGTGAGGGAGAACAGGGACTGCGCAACTGGGTAAGGATGTTCGGTGAAAACATGCTGCGCGGACTCTCCAATGAAGTGCGCCAGTCCGTGACTCAAAGAGTGGAGCAAAAGCTGCGGCCTGTTTTGTTTCAAGATGGTTGCTGGTATGCCGATTACCGCCGGCTGCGCATCGTGGCATACAAGAGATAGAAAAATTGCAGGGGCGGCCTGACCCGGTCACCCCGATTCGTCGATTTGACTTGAGGCGGCCGCGCGGGCGGCCGACCCCACAATTTTTTCGCTGTGACACGCACGGCTTTCCCTGCCTCATTCCCCACAGAATTCGATGCTATTGTTAATCTGGAGTGTCAATGGTTTACTTCCGAGGAGCCGGCAAAAGGCTCTTGCCGTCACAAGTGGCTTTCATTCTGCTTGTGGCGGTTCTTCTTCACTCAGCCCGGATTCGAAATTCGTCGGCTCGGGGAGGCCCTGAGGCGGGGCGGCTGGCCGCCTTTGCCGAACTGCCTCTACTCTTTGAGGCAAATCACGGGCAGACAGACAGCCGGTTCAATTATCTTTGTCGCCTCGGCGAGATCACCGCTTTCTTCAAATCCGGAGAGATAGTGCTTCGGCCGGACGGAAATAGTCGACGTTCCGGGAAAGCCCCTCTTCTTCGGATGAAACTGGAGGGTGCAGATAATAACTCCAAACCGGAAGGGTTGGAACCGCAGCCGGCGAAGAGTCATTACTTCATCGGTAATGATCCTTCCGGATGGCTCACTGAAATTCCCCACTACATGATGGTCCGATACACGAATGTTTATCCCGGTATCGATCTGGTGGTGCGCGGCAATCCGCAAAATCTCGAATATGATTTCATCGTCAGGCCGGGCGCAAACCCGAACAGGATTCGCTGGAAGATTGCGGGAGCAGAGCGCGTGGCGCTGGACGCCAGCGGAGATCTTCGCATCGCAATCGTGGGACAGGAAATCGTGCAGCGAGCACCAGACATCTATCAAAGGATTTCCGAACGCGCGGTTGAAGTGCGCGGAGGCTTCTATCTGCGCGACGATCAGGTTGGCTTCCACGTCGAGTCCTATGATTACGCGCAGCCACTGATTATCGATCCTGTAATCGTTTATTCCACTTACCTGGGAGGAAACGGCCGCGAGGACAGCAGCGGCATTGCTGTCGACGGATCGAAGAATGTCTACGTGACCGGGACTACAAATTCGCTCAGCCTGCAGCCGGCTTCACCCAACAGCGTGCTTGTGTCCACTGATGTCTTTGTCGCAAAGCTGAACCCGTCGGGCTCTTCCCTGGTTTATGTTGCTTACATCGGAGGCGATCAGGCCGACGTCGCCGCGGGGATTGCGGTGGACGATCTGGGAAGCGCCTACGTCGCGGGTCGCGCGAACTCTTCGAATTTTCCGGTCACACCGGGCGCATTTCAGACCAGATTCGGCGGAACTGCCGATGCCTTCGTGGCAAGACTCAACCCCTCGGGTTCGGCACTGGAATATTGCACGCTTCTTGGAGGCAGCACCGGCATTGGTTATGATTCTGCCGAAGACATCGCGGTTGATTCGCTGGGCGAAGCCTGCGTCGTAGGATCGACCGAATCGGACAATTTCCCCACGCGCAATCCCTTTCAAGCCGGTAGAAATTTCAGCCGGGATGCTTTTGTGACAAAGTTGAACGCTGCCGGCTCAGGGTTGATTTTCTCGACTTACCTCGGTGGCGGACCGTCACCGGGAGAAGCCGCCTATGCTGTGGCGGTCGATTCGGCGGGCAGCGTTTACGTCACTGGCCAGACTGCAGCCGTCGATTTCCCGACCACCGCGGGCGCCTTGCAGCCTGCTTTTCGTGGCGTGTGTGTAAAAGATGGAGATCCTGTTCCCTGCGCTGACGCCTTTGTCGCCAAGTTCAGTCCGCTGGGCATATTGATCTATTCCACATACCTGGGTGGAGCGGGAGAGGAAAAGGGAACCGGAATCGCTGTCGACGGCCAGGGGAACTCGTATGTGGCGGGATCCACCGCCTCGACAAATTTCCCGCTGGTTACACCCATTCAGGCGGTGAATGCCGGAACGACGGATGTTTTTATCAGCAAGGTCAACCCATCGGGGTCGGCTCTGATTTACTCGACGCTTCTGGGCGGCGGCAACACTGAAGACAATGTGAGAGTGGCTATCGACTCGAAAACCAATGCTTACCTGGTAGGGGTCACCCGGTCGCAGGGATTTCCCTTGTCGGATCCCGTGCAAAGCGCTTTTGGGGGTATTCGCGAAATTTTCTTGTCAAAGGTAGACCGCTCGGGAACCACTCTCGGGTATTCCACTTTCCTGGGTGGGTCCGGAAATGAACGCTTTCCTCGAGTGGCTGTCGATTTCGTACCCAATGTATACGTGACGGGGGCAACTACATCGGCCGATATCCCCCTGGTCAATCCGCTGCAGGCGAAAAACCGGGGAGGAACAGGAGATTTATTCGTCTACAAGATTTCAGAGATTGAACAGCCGGCCTGTGCGCTGGGGTGTTCTGCAAACGTCACCCCCGCTGTTCGCACCGGCCTTCCGGCGACCTTCACCGCTTCATCCGCTCCATCCCACTGTACAGATTCCGTTGAGTACGATTGGGACTTCGGCGACAGTTCGGTACATCAACCGGGACAAAGCGTGTCTCATGTGTACGCCGTCGCGGGAACCTACAACTGGAAGCTGACGGTCCGCTCGGGCGAAGTTTCCTGCACCCGCACCGGAACCTTGCAGGCCTTTACCCCCCTTCGACGCAGGCCCTAGCCACGGTACCGGCCCTCGCCTGCCGCGGGTTGAAAAACGCTGACAACAGATAAAACAGCATCGCGATCAAGAGCAGATAGCGGAAGCCTGTCACCACTGAAAAATACTCGCACAATCCTCCGAGAATGGCTCCTGCGATATTGGCGCCAAAATCCCGATCCGGATGCAGGCTGTCGCGGAAGCGCAGCACGAAGATCACACCGGCGAAGAAGATGGGAACGAAAACCACCAGACAGGAGGCCACAATCTTGACCATACCGGGCAGCGATAGAAAGATCTCCATTGGAATCAGAGCGCCCGCCAGCAGGGAAACAAGCAGCAAGGCATAATAGGGCCCGGTGTTCCGGGGCCGCAGCGCGGCTACCGTGAGGTTTGCAAGCAGAATCATCACCAGGATCGCGAAGATCACAATGGAGTTGACCATCCATGTCGCGCCGAAAAGCAGGGCCATATGGACAACACTTTTTGTTTCCAGCAAAAGGAATCCTGCTCCCAGGAAAAACATCTGGCCATTGAAGCTCAGGGTTCGATCCGGCGCGTAGAAAAACAACAGCAGTCCGGAAAGAACCGCAACCAGCAACATGCCACGGATGTTCAGGCCGGGGATAGCCCTGTCCTTCAGATAGAGAAACGGCCAGTCGTCGCTTGGCATCAGACTAATCTCCTCGGTATGAACTGAGGAAGGTCCGATCTTTCTCCAGCGTGATGAGTCGCCGCCGCCGATTGCCGGCGGGTCGGCGCCAAAAGCATTCACGCCAAGGTTGTTCTTTGGGATGTCGTGGATCCAGAAAAAACTCCGGGCTTTGAAGGCCGCGTCGATCGATCGCACATTTCCCACAATGAGGAAGGTGATGTGGTCCTTCTGGCTGTCAGCGGGACGGATACTTTCCTGATAGGGCATGGACATCACGACCGGCTTGCCGCTGAATACTTCCTCTGACAGTTTTGCCAGTCTGGCAACCACCCAGCCCTGCCGGTAATAGTTATACATGGCAAATATGCCGCCGGGCTTGAGACGCTGGCGGACCTCCTCAAAAGCCTGCCGCGTAAACAAAAACGATTCCAGCCGCAGGCTCGAAAAGCCTGAGTGCAGTACCAGCGAATCCACCAATGCGTAGACAATCAGGTCGTATTTTTGATTGGTCTTCCGCAAGAAACTGCGACCGTCGTCCACGTAAATGTGAACGCGCGGATCGGAATAGGGCCGGTTGGGGTGCGCGGCCGCGCCCAGCTTGTAAATCACCGGGTCGATCTCGACGGCGTCGACGCGCTGTGCTCCGCTGGCAAGCGCGCTCTGCACATCGTTGCCGGACCCGGCCCCGATGATCAGGACATCGTGAAACGGAGAGTTTCCGGAATCGCGGTTCAGGAGATGCGGCAGTGCGTAGGCCGAGCCGGACTCACCGATTGCCAGCATCGTCTGATGCGCGATATTGTTGACATCGATATCCCCCGTTTCCGGCTGGTAAATGACCTTGTAATAGGGCGACCATCTGGTTTCGCCTCGCGTGCCGATCCCCCAACCGGTCACTATTGCCAGTACCAGTACTCCGCCCGCGCACAGTATCTGGAACCATCGCTGTGACCCGGAGGCGCTGAAGAAAAGCATCAATACGACACTGATTGAAAACCAGGTGAGCGGGGTCAGTTCCAGGAAGGCAATCAGGGCAAATGTCAGTATGCCGAGAAGGCTGCCGCCGATATTCAGAGAGTAAGCCTGCAGGCGACCGGGTGTCTGGCTGAAGGCGCGCCCCATGACCTGTCCCGGTCCTGTGAAAATCAGCGCAACAAAGACGAAGAATGCGGCACCGATTACCTCGATGGGAATTACCACTTGCCAGGGATTGATGGCACGATATTCGGTTCCGAAGTAAATCTGCTGCGGCGCTGTCTGTCGCCCCACGTCCACGGTCACTTTGGTGGTGGCGTTGTAGGTGTAAAGAGCGGCGCAGGCCAGAAGCATCGACAAAAACAGCAAAGGGAGGGTCGTCTGAACCAGGTTTTGACGGCCAGATGCAGCCAGGCAACCGAGCGTCATCCCCAAAAAACATGCCATCAACACCAGGTTGGTAAAGAAGGTCAGAAAGATCACCGTGCTTCCAAACCAGCGGATACACGCCAACTCCAGAAACAGAATGAGGAAGCTGGCCAGGAAAAGATGAAGCCGGGGACGGACCATCGTCTTGGTTATGGGTTACGAGTCGCGGGTTCGCGAGTTGAACTGGCTTGGTGCCTTGGTGGTAAAGAATTTATGAACCACCAAGGCACCAAGCCAGCTCGACTCAAGAACGCGGAACCCGCAGACTCCTCTAGGTTGGTTGAAGCTGAGACGTGCAGTTGGGGCAGCGGGTTGCCCGCAAGGGTATAGTCGAAAAGCAGTGCGGGCATTCCTTTGTGCTCGGAGCATCGGCTGTCCTGTTCCGGTTTCTGATCACGTTGATTTGGCGGACCAGCAGGAAAATGAAGAACGCTACGATGATGAATTCCAGAATGGTGTTTAAGAAAACCCCGTAATTGATCGTGGCTGCTCCCGCCTTTTTTGCATCCGCCAGCGTTGCATAATGCTCCGGCCCCAGCGTAATGAAAAGGTTGACGAAATCTACGCCTCCGATAGCCTTGCCTATAGGAGGCATTATGATGTCGCTGACCAGCGAAGCTACAATTTTTCCAAAAGCGACGCCGAGAATCAGGCCCACCGCCAGATCGACAACGTTGCCCCGGATCACAAACTCTTGGAACTCTTTCAGGATTTTTCTCATTAGTGCCCCCTCGCAGAGCAATGCTCCGATATTATTCTAACCAGCTTTGCCAAGAGGTCGACACAAGGAGGAAGAGAATGCAGGTTATTGCAAACCAGAATGTCACCGGCAGTGTGGTTCAGATGGATGGAAACCATTTTGAAAACTGCACCATAAGCAACTCGGTCCTCGTTTACAGTGGAGGTGATTTCAGTTGGACGAACTGCCAGTTTGCCAACTGCCAGATTCGTTTAATAGGCCCGGCTCAACGGGCCATTCAGTTCCTGCAGTTCTTCGGCATGGTGCCTCAGCAGGTCCCGCCCACGGCGGAAGCTGCCGGGTCATCACAATTGCAGTAGCAGGGGAGATTCCCGATGCCGGTCATGCAAAAGGTCGCGCGACTAATCGTAAAGCACTTTCCAAAGCTTGCAAGTATGACGCAACCGTTGCCCGACAAGATCCTGCAGCTCGGACTCTCATTCTGGAGTTCCAAAACATTCCTCAGTGCCATTGAGCTCGGTCTGTTTACCGAGCTGGCCGCAGGGGGGAAAGATGCCCTGCACCTGCAGCAGAAGCTGGGTCTTCATCCTCGCAGCGCCCGGGATTTCCTGGACGCACTGGTTGCGCTGGGGATGCTCAACCGCCGCGATGGCATTTATTCAAACACCGCAGAGGCTGACTTGTACCTGGACCGATCAAAGCCAACCTATATCGGCGGAGTGCTGGAAATGGCCAACAGCCGGCTCTACCCCTGCTGGGGCAAACTTACGGAGGCTTTGCGCACGGGCGAGCCCCAGAATGAAGTTAAGAAGGACGGAAGCACATTCGAGGCTCTGTACAGCGATCCGGCACGCCTGCGCCAGTTTCTTTCGGCCATGACCGGCCTCAGTCTTGGCATTGGAAAGATGCTTGCGCTCAAGTTCTCATGGGAGGATTACCGGACTTTTGTTGACGTGGGTGCAGCGCAGGGGGCGGTCGCAGTCCAGATCGCAATGCAGCATCCTCACTTGACGGGAGGAGGGTTCGATTTGCCACCGGTGGGCCCGATTTTTGAGCAGTACGTTGAGTCATTCGGCCTCGCTGAACGGCTCAGTTTCTACCCGGGGAACTTTTTCAGCGACCCCCTGCCGCAGGCAGACGTGCTGATCATGGGACATATCCTGCATGACTGGAACCTGGACGAGAAGCGCTGCATTATCAGCAATGCATACCAGGCACTGCCGGCCGGAGGAGCTTTGCTTGTGTTTGACACGATCATCGATGACGAACGCAGGCGAAACGTCTTCGGTCTTCTGATGAGTCTGAACATGCTGATCGAGACACAGGGTGGTTTTGACTACACGGGAAGGGAGTGCATATCCTGGCTTCGGGAAGCGGGCTTTTCTGAGACAAAAATAGAACCGCTGGCCGGCCCGGACTCTGTAGCGATTGGAATCAAGTAATTTTGTCCGTAGTCAGTTGTCCGTGGTCCGTTGTCAGTTGTCCGTTGTCATTCAAATGTGGAATGCGGAATGTAGAATGCGGAATGTTTTAATAGGGAATTTTGAAGTAAGCCTTCGCGATTTGACTTAGACGTATTCCGCATTCCGCATTCCGAAATCCGCATTATGGACCACTGACCACTGACACGGACAACTGACAACTCACCGAATTTCCTTAATCCCATCCATATACGACACCAGCGCATCCGGGATTCGAACCGATCCGTCCTGCTGCTGGTAGTTTTCGAGGATTGCGAGCCAGGTGCGACCCACGGCCAGCCCGGACCCGTTCAGAGTGTGCACCAGG
>DASXQR010000191.1:0-15637 GCA_036507075.1 Acidobacteriota bacterium
AACCGGCGCAAATCCGCGTCGCGCGGGAAACTTTTCTACCGTCTCGTCCAGCAGGCCGTGCAGGTCGAGCCAGCTCCATTTTCAACTCTGATCAAACCACAACCTGTAGTACGTGGTGGAGTCAAGTAAATACCCCTAATAACCAATGACCAATGACCGGTGACGGTCCGCTTGCCGGATTCTGGCCGGCAGTGTGCGATTCTGCTATCATTGGCGATTCCAAGGAGGACTCCGATGAAAAGGCTAATAGCCAGCGTCGCACTTGTACTGTGTGTGGCCTTAACTTCGGTTCGCGGCCATGATCCGCGCACGACGGCCAAAACTTTTTCTCATGGGCTCGAAATCGAGGGAGCAGGCGAGTTGCAACTCACGTACAAAGGGATGCACTTCAACGAAACCGCATACCAGCGCTTTCAAACCGATGCCAGTGTTCGCGATCGCGTCAATGCAGGAGTTTGGAATAATCTGGGCAAAGCCGACATCGGATTTGAGGTGTTGCTCGGTGATCAGGCCGTTTCCAAGGGAAATTACACCTTTGGCCTCAACATTGAAGAAAAGGAGGGCTTCACGCTGCTGCTCAAATCGAGCGAAAGGACGGTCAAGATTCCGCTCAAGGTTACAACCGGAAGTGTGGAAGTTCCCTTTTTGACCTTTGCCATTTTTCCGACCGACAAGACAGACACGTTCACGCTGGAAGGCCGCTGCGGCAAATATCGGGGCACCACCCTTGTTAAGGTCCCCTATCTGGCAGAGCACAGTCACCCGGCCGCAGAAAAGAAGTAGGCGCCCCACGTAGTGGAGAGACGGCCTGCGGGCCGTCCCAGGCGCTGCAAAGCAGCGCCTGTGCAGGGGAGGCCGCGCCCTGCAGT
Source organism: Acidobacteriota bacterium (assembly GCA_036507075.1). GTDB lineage: Bacteria > Acidobacteriota > UBA6911 > JACQSX01 > JACQSX01 > DASXQR01. The sequence continues at coordinate 870 of DASXQR010000191.1, forward strand.
TTGGACATTTACAAACGTAGCGCCGCGGCATGCCGCGTCTCTACACCAGAAAATGGCCAAACTCCAGGAGACGGCCGTCAGGCCGTCTCTCCACGACGTAAACTGCCAGGCTGAGAGCGGCTGTCACGTCCCGACCCTCCCCAGAAACTGCAGCAGCTTTTCATTGAAAAACCCGGGGTTTTCCAGATTGCTCAGGTGCGCGGCGTTCGGGACAATGTAGAATTCCGAACCGGGAATGCGCCGCTGCATCGCGCGGCAGACATCGGGAGGCGTTATTGCATCGTGCTCGCCCACAAGGATCAGCACCGGAACGGAAAGGCGGCTCAGTGATTCGGTGGTGTCGGTGCGTGCCGCCAGCGCCAGTTGCGTTCCGGCGATGGCAAGAGGCGACATGCCTTCGATGCCTTTTTGAATTCTCTCTACCCTCCCAGGATTGTTTTTGAGGGTCGCTGGAGCAAACACGGTCTTCACAAAATCGGAAGCAAACGGGCCGCTGCCTTCTCTTTTAACGCGAGCGATCGAGGCGGCGCGCTTCAATTTCACCTCATTTCCGTCCGATTCGCTGCGGGTGTCGCACAACACCGCGGCACTAAACCTTTCAGGGACGCGTTCCAGAGCTCGCAGCGCGACATACCCGCCCATCGACAACCCAACCACCACTGCTGTGCCGATTTTCAGACGATCCATTACGGCGATTAGATCGTCGACAAACAACTCAATCGTGTATTGCCCGTCGCCCACGTCACTTGTGCCGTGCCCCCGTATGTCGTAACTGATGCCGCGGTAATCAGCGGCCAGTACAGGAAATTGCGGTTCCCACATTTGGTGGCTGAATGGAAAACCGTGCAATAGCACCACTGACGTCTTTGAGGCGATACCGGCTTCAATGCAGTTCAGCCTGGAGCCGTTGATATTCAGCAACATGGAAAAAATTAAGGGCGCCCGCGGGTGCGCCACAACCCGGTCCTGCTCCGGATTGCCTCTCGGCGCCGCCACGGCTACGATTATGTTTCTGGTGACAGGCTCAGGAATCAGTATACAGAGTTTGAAAGAGTTTGCAGCCCGGAAGAACTCCACAGTACGGGTCTTCGGCCGTCTGGATATCCATTTTTTCAGCGTCAACCCGGCCGGCGAAATCAATGCGGCGGCGCTTGAGATGGTCCCCGACGAGAAAATGGATGCCTTTTTTGAAGATCTGCTGACCAATGCCGAGAAATTTCTAGTCGAAGGGCGATTCTGGAAGCGTGAGTTAAATCGGGCGGAACTGGTGAGGCAACTTGGCATGCAGAGCTAGTGCTTAATTGCAGAAATTCGCGTAATAGTTGCCGGTGCCGTCCGGTTATCGTGGGCGCCATTTTGCGACGCCCACGTAGAGTTTCTACATTTTTGCAGTGGAGAGAGGGCCCTCCACTCCCAAAGATTTAGAACTTCGACAGTCCAGCGGCGTCCCTGGCAGCGAGCGCCTCTTTTTGCAACCAAGGCGACTTCCTGGCATCTAACGCCCTGGGATTTCCGTTTCTAAGCGGCCATTTTCAACTGGCGGCTTGCCACCGCGGACTTGTCACTTGTATAGTATTTCTTTATGAAAAGAGCACTCTTGTTTATTTTTTCCCTCGCCGCCTCCTGTATCATTGCCGCGGCGCAATCGACTCCGGCAGCTCCTCAGGGGCAGACTCCCACCGGCGGTCGCGCGCCTCTGCCACAGGAGGTTTTCTCCAAGCAACCCAATCCAGACGAGCTGGCCTCCGCGCCGCGGGTCTCACTGGCCGACCTTAAGAAGCTCATCGATTCGAGCAAGGTGGTCATTGTCGACGTCCGTGGCTTGGATTCCTATAAAACCGGTCACATTCCAGGCGCAATCTCTGTTCCGTTGATTGACATTCCAACGCGTGGAAAAGAACTCGCGGGCAAGAAAACCGTCGTCACCTACTGCAGTTGAAGTCAGGAACACAGCAGCGCCCGTGCGGCGCTGATTCTCAAGGACATGGGCATTAAGGATGCGCGCGCCCTCCTCGGCGGTTACAACGAATGGGTCAAGGAAGGCAATACGGTGGCTACCGGCGAGGAAGCGAAGTAAAAGGGGGCCTGAACTGAACTCGACTCTGGCTCAAAAGAAATGCATCCCCTGCCGTGGCGGAATCCCTCCGCTCACACCACAGCAGATCAAACCGCTTCAGCAGCAATTAAGAGGTTGGGAAGTGGTTGATAATCATCATCTTCGGAAACAATTCAAGCTGGCTGACTTCGGTTCTGCGCTCGATCTGGTAAACCGTGTCGCAGAAATTGCGGAGAAGGAAGACCACCATCCCGATATCTGTTTTGGCTGGGGCAAAGTCGAAATCACCATCTGGACTCATAAGATCAATGGCTTGACGGAGAGTGATTTTATCCTGGCGGCAAAGATCGACGCCATTTCCTAGTCCCCGGAGCATTCAAAAACTCAACCGCAAAGAGCGCCAAGAACGCCAAGATGGCGCATGGGACGGGGCTGAAACTTCAAGTATGAAGGCACAGTACGCTAACGTTGGTCGTTTTGATGGGCCTTCATACTTCAAGTTTCAGCCCCGTCCTATGCGCTACTCTTAGCGCTCTTTGCGGTCTTGGCGGTGAAGATTTTTGAATTATTCCAGACCGGCGGCAGAGTCGGAATCCAGGAACAGGTGGGCGTTTGAATGCCGCCTTAAAATGGAAGCCGGACAAGACTCCTCAATCTTCCCCAGCAGTGTTCTGGCCACGGCCTCTGTTTTCCTTTCCCCGGGAACCGTGACCACAAGCCTGGGAATGGACATCAGCGCCGTTACGGTCGCAGTGATGGCACTGCGAGGCACCGCGGCGTTATTGGGAAACCAGCCCTCGTGCACCTGCTGAGCGCGACACTTCGAATCCAGGCTTACAATCTTGAACAGCTTTGGATCATTGAAGTCGGCCGGGGGATCATTAAAGGCGATATGCCCATTTTCTCCGATTCCCATAGCGCACAGTTCGGGCTTGCGGCTCTCGAAAAGTTCTGAATACCGGCGGATTTCCACTTTCGTATCGGCCGCGTCCCCCTCAATTCCACAAAATTCGATCCCGGGGGCCCGGTTTACCAGGTTGTCCTGCAGGTATTTGCGAAAGGACGCCGGATGGGTCGCCGGCAGACCGGCATATTCGTCCATGTGCAGCGCGCGGATGCGGCTCCACTCCAGTGTTTTATCGGCCGTGAGATAACGAAGAAATTCCATCTGCGACATACCCGTGGCAAACATCACCGCCGGCATCGGATGCTGCTTGAGCAACTCCCGCACCAGGCTTGCAAAATAGGAGGCTGCAGCTTTTGCCATTCCATCCCGGGACTGATAGATGCAAACCCGCAGCGAATCGAAGCTGGTTTCCCGAACAAGACCTTCACGGCTGACTGGCATAGGCCTGACCCATATCTTAGCGCGCCTCCCCCGTTCTTGGAACGGGTGAAAAACCCACCACAACGGCTTAGCGCGGCGAAGCCACAACCAAAAGTCAAGGAGAGACGGCCTGGGGGCCGTCTCTCTGCGGTGTCCTGCCAAGCTGAGACGGCCCTCAGGCCGTCTCTCCGCTCCCGAATAATTTGCGCAGGCCGCGAAAATTCTCATGGTTAATAGTACAGAGAACACAAAGAGACCCCTTGTGCTCTTCGCGTCTTTGTGGTGAATGGGTTTACAAAGAACGAAATCGATATTAACCTTACAGTGAATCCGCTGTTAGATCGACCGCTTCGAATCAGGTCTCGTCCAGCGACATCAACCGAGGTGATCACCCAGGCGATAGATTTCAACTCCGGCATTTTCAGGAGCAGACACACATGAACAAACTGTATGTTTCGAATCTGAATTTCAATCTGAATGAGGGAACACTGGAGAGTTTCATCAGGGATTTCGGCATTCAGGTTGAAAAGGTCGATATTATCCGGGACACTGCCTCGGGCCGCTCCCGCGGCTTTGGTTTTGTCCGTCTCAACGATGCTCAGGACGTGGATCAGGCCATTTCTCTGTTGAATGGAAAGAGCCTGGAAGGCCGCAGCCTCAAAGTTGAGCAGGCGCGCGAACGAACGGGCGCCATTGGCAGGCCGGAACGCAAGTTCGAAGAGCGCAGTTGAGTGGTACGGGAATTGCTTCGTTAATCGGTGTTATGCGGGACACGCAGACAGTACGACTCACAGATCCCAATGCGCATGAATTCGGATTTCACTTTACGGTGGGAGACCGCGTTAAATCGACTCTGCCCAAAGGACTTAAAGGGATAGTGCGTGACGGCTGGACGGACACTCATTTCATGGGTGGTCAGGGTAAGGTTTATCTGATACGTCGCGATAACGGAAAATATTTCAGCGCATTGGAAGAACACCTGGTAAGACTTGAGCCGGCAGAGTCTATCGAGGACCAGGAAGTGACCGAACTGGCCGGCGCAGAGAAGCAGTAAACCATTCTGAAAACCGATTTCAAGTTTTAAGCCCGCTACTTCCAGACCACCGATTTGGGTTGAACGTTTTCGCATTCAATCAGCTCGGTCATGCCACTGGAGAGCTGGCCGCAAGCGGTGGTCACCGCGGCGCGCAGTGCATCGTGCTTGTTGGAGCCGGAGGCGCGTGTCGTCACCGTCCGGCCTTTATACTGAAAGACAATTTCACACTCGTATCGTATGGGCGAGACGGTCATATAAAAAAACAGTGCGGCCACAGCCGCTAGAATCAGAAAGATGACAGCCAGTTTTCTAATCATTCCCGCCCCCAGAAATTTATTGCATCTGAGGCCGAGTCATACTAGCATCGTTTCATGTCGTGAGTTGAGCATATTGCCGCGACATTAAAAAAGGAGCTAAAAAGCGAATGACGACTCACCCGTTATTTCCTTCCCTCCCAATCTGCTTGAAAAGGACGGGCATTGCCGTTGTTGCCGGTTCCTTTGATCGCCGTTGTTCTTTAAGTATTTCGAAACTTGCAAGCATTCTAACCGACGTGGGATTTGAGGCATATTGCAGCACACGTGATCCGCTGCTAAAAAGCCAGAGTCTTCACCCGACTCTTCATTGGATGCCTCTTCCCCTCAGCGCGAAAAAGGAGAAGAGTGATGGCCGTCTCTCAAGCTAGACAATTCGTGTGGATCATGGAACGCGAAGCCACTGCCGATCATTCCGTCACGCGTGGCTTGGCAAACCCTTGTCCGCAGCGAGGCGATCCACCAGCATGCTCGCATCAACTTCCGGGATCACGGGATGCCGCGCTCTCCGATGACCGCCTGTCACAACGCTGGGTCCCACCAGAGCAGGCGGCAGGAATCGATTTCACCTCCAGACGCTACTACACGGACATTCAAGTGGGGCTTGATTGCGGCTTGACGGTCTGGGCTCACATTGAACCCGGGTTAGGGTTGTATGTTGATGCCGACTTGACTGCAGAGCAGAAGACGGAAGCGATTTCTAAGATTGAGGAATTTGAAGATTTGTTGTGCGCGCTCCTCGGCCGGGACTGCCACGAAGACACGAAGACACGAAAGGCTTGATTTAGCTTATAGTGGCACTTCTCATGAATATCGATCATTTTTGCCGGAGTGTCACTTTGAATAGAACTGTTGAACTTCGTGCCTTCGTGACTTCGTGGCAAAGAATCTGGCAAGGCGCTGCGACCGAAAATCACCTATGAGCGGAAAAATCCGTCACATCCACATTAAACCCGAAAGGCCTGGAGAGCGAGGGTTGCCGAAGTCCCCGGTCACGTCAGTGAAGATTACACGGGCAGGTGTCAATGGAGATTTTAATCGCTGGCGGCACGAACAGAGCGCAGACAATCCGGATCAGGCAGTGCTTCTTATGACGATGGAAATGATTGACGTCTTAAACGGTGAGGGATGGCCGATCAAACCGGGTGACATCGGGGAAAACTTTACGATCGCGGGGATGAAGTACGATCACTTTGAGATCGGCAGAGCCTATGCTCTGGGAAACGAAGCCCAAATTGAAATCTCCAAACCCTGTGATCCGTGCATTGTTCTGTATCAGTTGCCGTATGTAGGAACCGGGAAGGGCCCTGATTTTCTCAAAGCGATGCAGGGACGGCGCGGCTGGTTTGCCCGCGTCGTCAAACCGGGCCAGGTCCAGTTGGGTGACGTTATTACTTTGCTAGAATAGCCCTGTTTCCCTTGTGTCTTTAAGCTGCCACGAAAACACGAAGGCCGGAAGTCAGGGATCTCTTTCGTCTTTGCCGGAGTGTCACTTCGAATCGAATTGCTGAACTTCGTGACTTCGTGTCTTCGTGGCCGCTTTTTTGGCGCCACGCTAGTTTTTGTTTCGACAAAAAACCATTGGAGGTTTGAAATGCGCGCGTACGGTCCTTATCTGCTCGTGCTGCTTACGCTGCCAACTTTCATTCAGTCTGCCAGCGCGGCGCCGTTGCTCCGCTCTTCCAAACCCGCCTACAACGTAGGCGAGACCGTGGAACTGACCGTTGAAGGCACTAACGCGCCTGTTGCAATCCAGCTTCGCTTCGCGGGCGGACCCGCCGTCCAGTCGGCAAAACTGGAGCGGGGAAAGTGGACTCGCATCTGGACCATTCCGAAAGATGCGAAGCTCGGATTGTACGAGGCAGAAGTGGCTTCGGATCAGCCGGGTGGAGCTACACAGGCCCGCTCCGCGCCGAAAAATGACGCTGCGGTACTCGGCGTCGTCGTTTACCGCCAGGACCTGGCAGTGGAAAACCTCCGAACGGAAAGAAACCTTTACACGGCAGGCGATGTGGTGCGCGTTCGAGTGCGGCTGAAAAACCTATCTTCACGCCCACTGCAAAACCTGAAGCTCGTAATCGGCAGAGGTTACCCCTGGATCAGCGGCTTCGGGCGAGGTTCGGCGATCTCAGGCGATCCGAGCGCCAAGGTTTATTACTATCCCAAACCGGTGACTCTGACGCCGGGACAGACCTTTGAAAGCGACTGGTTCGACACAATGACAGCGGCTCTCCCTACCGCGGACAAGCCGGACGTCTTTAACATGTTCTGCTGGATCAGCGACTCCTCCGGAAAAGATCTTTACGATCTGGAGCTGACGGGAACTTTCGTGGTAGTGCCGCCGGGGTATCGCGGTCCCCTGCCCTATCACCCGCTTTATGCCCTCTACAAATTCCTTTCCGAATCGGATTATCACGGCGCCGCCTACGGGGAGTTGAACAGTTACAGTGATGAAATCCCCTCCGGCGCCCCGGCGCTTCACAATTGGATGGGTTTTGCGCCGCACTATGACGACGAGCTTTCCTTCTTGCCGCTGGTGCCCGTTTCACAGAAGGACAACGTTCCCTTTTATATCGTCCAAATGACCGCCGGCGACGGAAACGTCGATTCAATTCATCGCTATGTCGACGGAGTCAGCAATGCGCCCGACTGGCACACTCTGGGCCGGCTGCGAAGATTTGAAACCGTCCATGCGACTTCCATCTTTGGCCTGCAGGAAGGCCGGGATTTTACCCATCTGGGTATGCCGGATGGCGGTTTGCTGCCGATCTTCCAGGACAGCAGTGGGAAGGATTTTTACATGTTCACCACAGCGTCGGATCGCACGCCGTACGATTTTGTCTTCCGGAAGAATCTGCCCTACAACCGCGAGGATATCATCAAGACCCTGGTTGAATTGATCCGGCAGAGAAAGCCCGAAGACATTTACACTCCTCATCCCGACGAGGGACACGGTGACCATCGAACCACCACGTGGTTTGTACTGGAAGCCTTGCGCCGACTGCGCGCCGAGAACGGTTATGCGCCCCGTGTTCATGTATATGTGGCTTACGGAGCCGGTGACTTTCCCAGGGCGAAGTACGAATATGAAGCCGAGCCGCCGCTTGCAATGAGCGACCGGACGCTGGTTAAGCTGCACTTTGCCACCTGGGCCCATCAGAGCCAGTTTTCCATTGCCGAACGCGGCGGAATTCGGCTGCCGCTTGAGGAATTACGGAAGCAGCCGGGGGTACGGTGGTATCTGTTGAAAGGCTGGTGAAAACGAATGCGGAATGTGGAATGCGGAATGTGGAATGATGAAAAAAATGCGGAAGTCCGCATCCCGCATTTCTTTTTTTATCTCACCGTGTATTCCACATAAAGATCCGTTTCTACCGCATTCTGCTGAAAATCCTTCCACTCCTTGGAAGTCAGGGATTTGGGTTTTTTCTTTTCCTTCAACAGCGGAACGCCCCGGTCCGCGCGGAGCACGCGATCCTTGGCTTTCATGTTCAAGGTCCGCAACAGCGGGTCAAAGGGCATATCCCAGTGCTTGACTTCACGCGCAAATTTCTCGTTGACTGGAATCATGGCAACCATGTCAGGACTTTCCATCATTTCCAGTCCTTTTTCACGCAGCGTCGCATTGTGACTGGCATGATGGCCCACTTTGTAAAGGACCGTGCGGTTTAGCAGACTGCGAGCCACAATTTCACTTCCGTCGCTCTGGCGCCAGCTCAGGTTGTGCCACGACAGCCAGTTGCCCACCTGGGCGTCGCCGGGAAACAGAAGCACCCGTCCATTTGCACTCAGTTCGATCGCCACGGCCACGCTGGTATTGTTGGTATCGCTGTCAAGCTTCAGCGCCAGCGTTCCTGCCGTGTTCAACCAGTCATCATCCACGCGGCGCCATCCCGGGGCCCGCTCTCCGCCCTCCCTGTCAAAGCCGTAATGCAGGCGAAAGAACCCATCGCAGGCTCCGGCCCTGGCTTCACTCCGGCTGAGGCGGAAGTGTGGCTCGAAGGGATAGCTCAACTCCAACTGATCTTTCTCGTCGAGGGTGAGCTGATCCTCAACGGCGCCAAAGTCCACGGCTGCGTAGAAGGCGGTGTCCGAATCAAGGGCCATCCCCTGCTCGTAGACTTCGCTGTGCGACTTGGACGGATCGGATCGCAACAGCAGCTTTCGATCTTCCGGCGGTCCCAGAACGAAAATCCGCATATCCTCCACGCCGGACATCTTGATCGGCGGTTCCCCGGGATGCAGATAGCGCGGTGATTCCACTCGACCCAGGAGGGAATCCAAAGCAGCGCCCGTGTCGGACCCTCCTCCCTTTTTTGAGGCTCCAAAAAAATCAAGAATCTGCTGGATCTTGGCGGCCTGGTCCTTGTCTGTCGCCGCCAGGCGCTGCACGGCAACTCGCAATGCGGCCAAACCGGCTTGCCTTTTCTTGCGCAGTTGGCGGGCCAGCTCATTGCGCGGATCTTCCGTCCAGGCCACCCACACTTGATCGATCTTGAGCGTGTCGAACAGCTCCCGCGCCTGTAAAAATCCAGAAACGTGATCCCAGTGTTCATGCGTTGCGACCACCGTGTGCACATGACCGGGTTTTGAGACATTGCCGTGAGCGTCCACTTTTCCGCCGGTGGCCGAATGCAGATTGCGAGCGATGTCCTTCATCCGGCGGCCTGAGTCGGGGGATCCCAGGAACAGCCCGCAGTCAATGAGCATGTATCTCGGCTCACCGCTCTTTGTGTGGAAGGCGAGCAAAAAGCAGTCACCCAGACCCTGCCGGTACATTCGAACCCTCACTCCCGATTCCGGTGCTGCCATCAGATCAGCCATTTATTCACCTAACGCCTCTGCCACGAAGGCACGAAGCCACGAAGAATTTACCTGCCCTTAGGAGTGACCTTTCTACTGTGACTTCCTTGCTGTTGGTTTCTTGATCTGTAAGAAGTTCATGTTCAAGCCAATGAAAACCCTTCGTGGCTTCGTGGCTTTGTGGCATTCTCAATACCGGCTGTGCAGCACGGCAAACGGCTCGCGTGCGGCGCCGCTTCGCAGGCTGCCGAAATAAATCTCATGCAGCGACAAATCTGTCGGCCCGGTCAGATAGCTTCGCTGCCGCTCCAGTCTTCGCTCGTCGTTGATGTTTTTGCGGATGCGGTAACGAATTCTTCCGCTTTCCGGATCCACCAGCAACGTTGCTCCGCCGCGGAATTGAAAATCTTCCGTCGTGGCTTCGGAATGCTTGTCCGCTTTCTTCTGCGTTTCCGGATCAAAATACCCCCGCCGTCTTTGAGTTACTTCAATTACCAGATCGATGATCGGTTCGCCCCTGAATCCCTGGCGGTATGTGGGGCGAACAGAATGTACTTCGAAAACCGGCGCGCCCCGCTTTCGCTCAATCGTCATGGGAGCTTTGTCGCGAAGGTCCAGCCCGACCAGTTCACCCAGCTTCGATCTATTGGGAGAGGATAGCAGCATGCGGTGCAGCGCCTGTGCGCTGCGACGCACCTGCTCGCAAACCTTCATGCGATCTGTCGAGAGGCCCCAGTCAGGAAGCAGGCCCTTGATGCCGGCCGCCGACGGAAGAATCTCGATGAAGTTCTCATCCACGTCGGGCCAGCGCAGGTTCTCCTCGGAAAGGTTGCGCACCCGATCCGGATAAATGCCGCGACGCCGGAATGCCTCAATCACAGCGATTCGATACTCGCGTTCGTCAACCGGCACGACGTCAAAGTCGGCCGTTATGAGAGCCCGCAGATATTCACCAAACGTGATATCGACCGGCGGACAATAATCGAGCGCGCGGATACACATCCTCAGGACGTGCTGGGCCGATTTGGAAGCCTCCATGGCCAGCCGCCCGACCAGGTCGGGATTCAATTCCCCGACGGGCAAAACGCCGCTCCCGCCTGTGGCAATCCGAAGCAGGTCGGGAATGCGCGACTTGTAGATGGAGAGAAAGGCGTCAAAGATCGCGGCCACCAGAATGGCGCCCCGATCATGCGGCTCAAAGGTCCTGGAGATCTCAGTCGGGTCGGGCTTCTTGGGTTCCCATCTTTTTGTTTCAGGATTGAAACCACCCAGGGCATCGCGCAACGCTCCATGCTGCTCGGTCGCCTGCCCGAACTGCTGGGCGAGCTGTCCCAAAAGGTTCTGGCTGGCCAGGTCCCCACGCGTCTTTGCAATCTGATGGCGGAGGACTTCCGGGAACGAAAAATGCTGAAATAGCGCGACGATATCAGCAAAAGCCTCATGAAACGCAAGAACATCTTCATTACTCGCCTCCGAGAAGCGTGGATGAAGGCCGTCCAGCAGCGCGTGAGTGGTTTCATGTGCCACAACATCGTGAGACAGGCAGGTGAAAACCGTGCCTCCGGGCAGATTGCTTCCCGGGTCGCTCGTCGAGGCGGGGAAATATCCAAAGAGCAGCGCCTTCTTTTCCGGGCTGTAATAGGCATTGGCTTCACGCAGAGCGTGGGGATAAACGCGAAGCCGCAACACCGGTTCTGACCTCATTCTGCCGTTACTTCTAAATACCCGCGACGACCATAATGCGCAGCGCCCCAATGCCTGCTCGAAGTTACCGATCGTGGTCATCACCACGGCATAGACCATCTGCTGGTGAAACTTAGGGTTTCCCTCAGAGGGGTCCAGTCCGTCCTGAGCCAGCAGGAAGGGATGATTCAAATCGACGGGTGCGTAAAAGCACTTGCTGGCCGGATCCACGTCCACAACTTCCACGTAATTGCCGACCGGCCCAAGCTCCAGCTTTTCTTCCCAGGGCACCTGAAACGTGATGCGATTGACAACGGCCGTTTCCATTTGCACTGCCAGGCTGGGATCAAAGGAATATCCGCGCAGTCTTCGACGGGTAGGTTGAAGAATGCCGTCCACTTTTCTACGTTCGGTCAGGCGCGCCACAAACTTGCTCCTCTCTCTGTTCGGTCTTTGGCTGCGCGTGTAGATTACCAGCCCGATGAATGCGAGACACGCAGTTTTGCAATAGCCAATAAATGGGGTCGAGCACGAATTTTCACGAATTCACACGAATTTTCACGAATCTTGTAAGTAATTTCGTGAAATTCGTGGAAATTCGTGTAAATTCGTGACATCGAAAAGGATGCGAAAGAGTTTACTTTTTTTGATGATTGTCCTCGCGTGTGCCGCGTTTGCCGCCGAGCTTTGGGCTCTTGGTGACAAGGAGCCAAAACCACAATTCCAAACGCGCGAAGGCTTCACAGTGGAAGAGGTCTTTCCACCCGAGAAGAGCGGCTCGGTTGTCAACATGACCTTTGACAGCCAGGGCAGACTGGCTTACTCGCAGGAAAAGGGGCCGGTGTTCATTCTCGTCGACTCTAACCAGGATGGTCGGCCGGACAGGGCAGAAATCTTCACGGATAAAGTAACCAACTGTCAGGGCCTTTGCTTTGACGGCCCCGATCTCTACGCCGTCGGCGAAGGGCCGGACGGCACAGGCCTCTATCGCGTCACCGACAGCAACGGAGATGGCAAGGGCGATTACACGGTCACTCTTGCGCGCTTTACTCGTCAGATGGCCGAGCACGGACCGCATGCCGTCTTGTTTGGCCCGGATGGGATGTTGTATGTCGTGATGGGAAATCACACCGGACTTGTGGCCACTCCCGATCCCCTTTCCCCGTACAAGGACTTTACCGAGGGGCAGCTTCTTCCAATCTATACGGATCCGCGGGGCCACGCGGCAAATGTGCGCGCGCCTGGGGGCGTCATTATCCGCGGTTCGGTGCAGGGACAGCGTTGGGAGTTGATTACCGGCGGATATCGCAACCAGTACGACGCCGGCTTCAATTTGATGGGTGAATTGTTTACCTTTGACTCGGACATGGAATGGGACATCAACCTTCCCTGGTACCGTCCGGTGCGCACTGTTCACGTCATCCCGGGCGGCGAATATGGATGGAGGACAGGTTCGGGACCCTGGCCGCCCTATTTTCCGGACAGCCTGCCTCCGATGACTGAACTCGGCCGTGGCTCTCCGGTGGGCGTCGCCTTTTACCAGGACGACGTTTATCCTCGTGAGTTCCGTGATTCCTGGTTTCTCGGAGATTGGTCACGCGGTCGTATTCTGGTCGGTTTTTTGAAAAAATCAGGCGCCACATACAGCGAAAAATTAGAAGACTTTGTGCTTGGAGAACCGTTAAACGTCACCGACCTTGCGGTGGGCCCCGACGGATTTGTCTATTTTTCCAAGGGCGGGCGGTTCACCGAGTCAGGGATTTTCCGCGTGGTCTATGGCTCAAAGCCGGCCAACCCGGGTCGCGCTTCCCTTCCGCCACTGCAGCAGGCACTGTCACAACCGCAGCCGCGCTCATCCTTTGGGAGAGCGCAACTGAGAGCATTGCAGAACCGGCTCGGACCCGCGTGGAAGAAGGGACTGGTCGACGAGGTGAAGAACGCCCACAGCGAGCCGGAAAAACGAGTGCGGGCCCTTGAGCTGTTGCAGGTTCATGGTCCGGCCCCGGACGAAGAGCTGCTGATCTCGCTCGGCAAAGACGCGCAGTGGGAAATGCGCGCGGCTTCGACTTATTATCTGGGTCTTCACTCCACTGATTCTGCGCGGCGCGAGCTGGTGCAGCGTTTTCGTGACACAGACCCGCTGGTGGCGCGCCGCGCGTGCGAAGCGCTGGTGCGCACCGGCATTCACCCCGCCATAACCGTTCCGCTTTCGCCCGTACGCGACGTCTTTCCCCTCCTCAGCCATTCAGACAGATGGGTGCGATATTCGGCGCGCCAGCTTCTCAGAAGAACCAACCGCAATTTATGGCGGGATGAGGCGTTCCGTCTGAGCAGCTATCCGGCCGCGACCGAGGCGCTGCTGGCACTGGCACAAACCGCCGGAGGCACCAATGATGTGCCCTATCTTCTGGATCGGGAGCTCGAGCTTCTCAAGCGAAATCCTGACGACGCAAATCTGCTCGGCCTTCTGCGCGTTGTGCATCTGACTATGATCCAGGACGACGGCATGGACATTTCAAAGGTGTACGAGCCGATGGGCAAACTGCTTCTGGCGCGCTTTCCCGGCCAGAATGCGGCCCTGAATATCGAGATTGCCCGCACGCTGGCGCGTCTGGAAACCCCCGATGCTCGAAAGAAAATTCTCCAGGCGCTGGGGGATCCTAAAACGGACAACCCGCAGCAGATTCTATATGCCTACTTCCTGCGCGCCATGCGCGCCGGATGGGATAAAGACCAGAAGGAAGCCTTCCTGCGCTGGTTTGAAAAAACACAAGATGAGCATTGGAAAGGCGGCGCCAGCTTCCTGGGCTACATAGAGAACATCTGGAATGATTTTCTCAAAGTGATGCCTGACAACGAACGGGAAATCGCCCAGCAGCGGATTCCTTCACTCAGCCCGGAAAAGGCGGCGGCCGGAGAAAAGATCAAGCCGGCATTCCGAAGAGCCACAGAAAACCAGACTGTGTCGGTAAAGGAACTGGAAGAGTTTCTGCTGTGGGATCCAATGAGCTATTCCGGGAATATTCAGAAAGGCAAGGAATCGTTTGAAAAAGCGTTCTGCTCGAAATGTCATCTTTTGGGTGATATCGGCCTGTCGGCCGGGCCGGATTTAACCGACATCGGAAAGAGATTTCAGAGAAAGGACATGGTGGATGCGCTTCTTTACCCGTCGAAAACCATTTCCGATCAATGGGCCGCGGTGGAAATCACGATGAAAGACGATCAAACGGCGCTCGGTGTAATTACGCGTGACGATGCAAATGCCGTCACGCTGCTGACCGCCACCGGCGCCCTGCAGGTAATACCGAAAGCAGAGATCAAGGGTCGCGCCGTCTCCAAGACCTCCCTGATGCCGGAAGGATTAATGGAAAACCTGACGCAACAGGAAATGATCAATCTATTTGCCTTCCTCGAACAACGCACCAAGCCCCGAATCGACCCGACGGCAAAACCCCAGAAGAAGTGAGGAGGGCAGAAAGCAGAAGGCGGAAAGCGGAAGGCAGAAAGCGGAAGGCGGAAGGCAGAGGAGCGTCTACGGCAGCTGAGTCG
>DASXQR010000192.1:0-107900 GCA_036507075.1 Acidobacteriota bacterium
CTCTGCGGCGCTCGTTTCGTCCCGACGTTTCCAAAAGTGAGTCAGGGACTTGCTTTAGTGAAGAATCGTACTCACCACCGGGGCAAGCCCGGTGGCGTCGATTTCTTCACACCTTCTGGAATTGAAATCATGGTCCCGAAAGGATTATTCTTAGCGTTCACGTTTGGGGCCTGCCGGAAGGTGTTCGACCACATGATTGGCCAGACCGTCTCGCATTATCTTGTCCAGGAAAAGCTGGGGGGCGGCGGCATGGGCGTGGTCTATAAGGCGGAAGACACACGCCTGGGCCGTCACGTCACACTGAAATTCCTGCCTGAAAGCTACAGCACCGACAATCTGGCCCTGGAACGGTTCCAACGTGAGGCGCGCACCGCTTCCGCTCTGAACCATCCGTACATCTGCACGGTATACGACGTTGGCACTTACAACGGACAGCCGTTTATCGTAATGGAACTGCTCGACGGCCGCACTCTGAAGCAATACTCGGGCCGGCCCTTTGCACTGAGCCAGTTGCTCGATATCGGCATTCAAATTGCGGACGCCCTCGATACGGCCCATACAAAGGGGGTGATCCACCGCGATATCAAACCGGCCAACATATTCCTCACTGCCCGCGGCGTGGTAAAAATTCTCGACTTCGGCCTGGCCAAGTTGATCGAGGAGAGGACTTACGCGCAGGAAACTCTGGGCCCGTCCCGACTGGAGGAGCATCTTACCAGCCCGGGAACAACCCTCGGGACCGTCATGTACATGTCCCCCGAACAGGCACGGGGAGAAGAGCTGGACGCGCGTACCGATCTTTTCTCCTTTGGAGCCGTACTCTACGAGATGATCACCGGCGCGCTCCCGTTCAACGGCAAGACGCAGGCACTGGTTTTTGACGCGATTCTGAACAAGCCGCCGGTGCCGCCGTCGCAATTGAACCCGGATATCGCTCCCGATCTGGAACAAATCATCACCAAGGCGCTGGAGAAGGATCGAGACGTCCGCTATCAGTCCGCCAAGGAGATGCTGGTCGACATGCGGAGGATGCGGCGCAAACTGGATTTGCAGCGCGCCGGCTTGGAAGTTCCTTCGGCAGCGCAAAACTCTCCGGTGAAAAGCTCGGACAGCGGGTTTAAATGGATCAGCGCCGCCTTTCTTGCGGGTGCGGCACTGACGGCCGCCTTTTATTTTCATTCCAAACTATTCACAGCGCGGACTGTGAGCGCTCCACCGCCGGCACAACTCATCACTGAAGCAAAAATGAGCCAGCCGGAAGCAAAATCCGGTTCTCCTCTTGTGACGGTTCCCGACAAAACGGCAGAGAAACCCGCTCAGGCCCATGAAAAGACAGCGCACGCTTCCAAATCCATCCGCGGAACATCACCGGGTGTGAATCCGGCTCAACCCCCTTCTCAGTCCGCAATCGTGAAGAAGGACGATGCGGGAAAGCCCGCCGAAACACCACCAACAACGCAGCCGGCGGATTCAGATAACTCGGTGGCAACCCTGTCTCGGCCCGTCGAGCGCAAGACGCCCAAGCGCGGATCATTCTCCTGGCATGGCGAGGCAAAAACCACTCCGACGATTGTGGTCATCGACAGCAATGTAGCCAATACGGGCCAGTTAGTGGGAGGCTTGCCGGGTGTGCCTTGTCGCATAAATATAGACGACCCGGATGTGAAGGTGACTCAGGGGCCGAATGCCGCCAGTGGGTATCGGCGAATCATCCTGCGCCTGCAGAGAAAAGGCAGGTTCTTCCTGCGTATCACGTGGACGGCGCTTAGCTGAACTGGGGGATTGAGGGATTGAGGGATTGATTGAGGTACTCAGGGATTGAGAGACTGAGAATCTTCCCGTTCCCATTCCTCAACTGTTTATCCCATTCCCTCACTCTTCCACTCCCACAGTCCCTCAGTCCCTCAGTCTCTCAGTCCCTCAGTCCCCAAATCCCTCCGTCCCACTAATCCGTTCCCGTTTTCAATGTTGTTTCCTTGCGCACGTTGCGTGCGTTGAATGAAATCGAAACAACCGATTTTGGACGGATCGCGCCTTTCTTGAACTCTGCCTCTTTGAAAATATCGATGAAGAGCGACACCAGCTCGGGATCGAGTCTGGATTCCGCCTCGGTTTCGAGGTGTTTGATTACGCCGCGAGCAGACAACGCGCGCCGATAGGATCGCCTGGCTGTGAGCGCCTCAAAAACATCGGCGATGGCAACAATGCGCGCTCCCAGTTTGATCTCGTCTCCCTTCAGCCCATCGGGATAACCGTTGCCATCCAGGCGTTCGTGGTGATGCAGCACCGTGTCGCGAACGTCGATCATGTAAGGAATCGGTTGCAGTATCTGGGCTCCAAAGCGCGGATGTTGCCGGATCAGCTCCGCCTCCTCGGCGGTCAGTTTTCCGCATTTGTTAAGGATCGACTCATCGATTCCGATTTTGCCCACGTCGTGCAGCAGAGCTCCCCGCGCGACATCCTCAATTTCCCTGCCAGTCAGTGACAACCGCTCGGCAATGGCCACTGCATACCGCGAAACCAGTTCCGAGTGGCCTCGGGTATATCGATCTTTCAGCTCCACGGCCTGCGCCAGAGAAGTCACCAGCGCCACATAATTTTCCCGCAGGTCGTGGTGGATCTGCGCATTCTCGATGCAGATTGCCGCCTGGTAAGACAGCGCCAGGAGCAAACTGAGGTCTTCTTCGTTGAAGCGCCGGCGCTTGGCTTTGCTGTCGACGTACAGCACGCCCATCAGCGCGTCACTGGTTCTGTTTTCATCCACGTACTTTTGCGAGTACATCAACGGAATTCCCACCATGCTGTGCAATTCCAAAGCCCCGATGCTGGCCTGCTTCTGGAGCTGGACGTCAACGGCGGTGTCGTCGATCAGAAAAGGCTGGCGCGATTTAACTACGCGGCTGATCAGGCTTCGGCTGAAGCCGTCATTTTCGCTCCAATTTGAATTCTCGGTGTCTTTGCGATAGACGACTTCCATTTCCCCCGCCTTATTCTTCAGCAGAATCATGGCGCGCATCCCGGAGGAGATTTCTAAAACACCTTTCAGCACCCGTTCAAAAACCTCTTCACGCTCCAGGGAAGTCGTCATCGTCTCGCTCACGCCGATGAGCATCTGCAGGTTTCTGAGATTGTTGAAGGCCGCCTTGGAGAAATCCAGCGCGCTGCGCGAGAGTTCAGGCGCTTCATCAACGCGATTAAGGGAAAACCGCATGGAATGATCCCGATCAAGCCCCAGCACGATCACATCGCCGTCTTTCAGGAGATGCTTCTTTACCGCTTTTCCGTTAACGAAGACCTTATTCCTGCTGCGCTTATCCTCAATAAAGAAGTCGCTTCCGAGGCAGAAGAGCACGGCATGTTGCCGCGAAATACTGGCGTGCTTGAAGACAATATCGTTGGTTGGATTCCTGCCGAGACTGAGAGGACGGTTCTCGTCGAGAATTTGCATCATCGACCGGCCGTCAGAGCCGCGATAGATAAGAGTGCTCATGAGCTATGGCTGAAATTCTGGTCCTACCTGATCGACTCAGATGTGATACCTCTTACAGTTGTGAACAGTCAGTGTACAGGCATGGTACGACATCATGCTCGGTGGTACAAGAGTGTGAATCTCTGCGGGACATTACTGGCAAGCTCATGCGTGACTTCACCTGATGGATATAGATTCTGAATCCCGGACTATGAAGACGGGCACCTTGTATCCACCGCCGAGGTACTGGCCACGCTGAGATTTCACAGAGGCCGGATTGCAACTCGCGAAATCTCGGCGAACTCTGCGGCTCTGCGGTGAAAGCAGTGTGGCGAATCGGCAGTAAACATCATTGCCTGCCCTGCATTTTTTGCACAACCTGAAAAATTTTTAGAACTTTTTTTCATCTCGGTCATCTCACTAAAAGGATACGACACTCCTCGTATTCACCCAAAGAAAACACGGTGCTCCGGGAGCCGGTGGCAACGGCCCCCAAAGCACACTGAACACTCACCCTGGAGGTTTCAGTGTGGCTGCGTGGAGGATTGTGGTCGGTAATTAGCAGAAAAAATTTCAGATCAGAGGTTCATTCCAGATGGACTATTTATTCTCGCTGGTATTATCGCTTTGTTTCGCACAAGGCCCTTTGCTTCACGTCGCCTTTGCCGCATCGGGCACGACAGAAGAATTTGCAGTCGAAGAATCAACGAACGCAAATCCCAACTCTCCCTATGACCCTTTCATCAATAAACATTGTGCCGAACATGGCGTAGATCCCGACCTGGTCCGGGCCGTTATGCTGACCGAATCCACGTTCCGGGCGGATGCCATCTCCCACAAAGGCGCCTGCGGCCTGATGCAGTTAATCCCGTCCACAGCCAGGCGTTTTGGGGTGGAAAATGTGATGGATCCGGATCAAAACATTGAAGGGGGCGTAAGGTATCTTAGGTTCCTTCTCGATAGGTTCGACAATGATCTGAAATTGACGCTGGCTGCTTACAACGCGGGAGAAAATGCGGTCAAGCGCGCCGGAGGAATTCCTCAATACAGAGAGACCCGGAATTATGTGGAAAAAATCACCGCGCGCTACGGTGACACTTATCGGCCTGTCGACGCCTCCACTCCGGACCCTGAAGTTTTCAGCGCAGATTAATCAAAGTACTCTGCCACGAAGACACAAAGACGCGAAGCCTGTGATTTAGCCTGTGGCGACAACTTTCAGAAATCTTGTTCTGCCCGAGTGTCACTTGTTGAATCATTGAAACTTCGTGCCTTCATGGCTTCGCGGCAGTTTCGCTTTCAAGCAGTCCCCGCGCCAGCCCCTGAGAATTGCTTTTCCTGACACGCAAATACACGTAAGATAGCCGCTGTTGGCGAATGAAAGCCAGGGAGGGTTCCATGATCGATGAGGACATTAAGAATCGCGTCCTCGCAGTATTCAAACGGAATAGGCGCGTAGGCGAGCTACCTTTGAACATGGACACAAGCTTTGACCAGTTGGAATTCGATTCGCTGGAAGTCTTCTGTATCGTGTTCGATCTCGAAGATGAGTTCAACATCACTATCCCGGACGACTCGGCAAAAACCATGCGAACTGTCGGCGATGTGGTCCGAGGCGTAACCAGCGCTTTGCCGGCCGGCGCCGCTGGCGCCACCCCGACGGAGAGTCAGGTTTGATGAGGCGTGTCGTAATCACAGGCATGGGAATTGTTTCTCCCTTCGGCTCCAGCCTTGACCGGCTCTGGAACAATGTAGTTTCGGCCAAGTCCGCGATCGGCCCGCTGACTCGCTTCAACACAGACGCCCTCCGAATCCGCGTCGCTGGACAAATCCCGGACTATCAGCCCGGGCAGCATTTTCAAACTAAAGAATTGGATTTGCTGGATCGGTTTTCCCAGCTTGCCATTGTTGCCGCACGCAGCGCGGCGGCGGATTCAGGAATCAAGACGGAAGGAGCGGAAGCCTTTTCCACAGGCGCATCGGTAGGTTCGGGTTGCGGCGGCGCCGAAACCTACGATGCCAGCTACTATCAGCTTTACGCAGCGCGATCGCCGCGTGTGCATCCGCTCACGATTCCCCGCCTGATGAATAACGCCGCCACCAGTCAGGTATGCATGTACCTGGGCGTCAAAGGTCCCTCGCTGTCGATTTCGACCGCCTGCGCCTCGGCCACACACGCCATTGGTGAAGCTTTTCGCACGATCCGGGCTGGAGCGGCCGAGGTGATGTTTACCGGCGGCTCCGATGCCCCTTTGACGCTGGGCTTTTTCAAGTCCTGGGAAGCAATGCGTGTGCTTGCCTCGGGCAACGGAGATGCCGCCTCTGCCTGCCGTCCTTTCAGTGTCGATCGTGAAGGTCTGGTGATCAGCGAGGGGGCTGCCATGCTGGTGTTGGAAGAATACGAGCATGCGCGCCGGCGCGGGGCACGCATTTACGCGGAAGTATTGGGTTACGGCGCCAGTGCCGATTCCAGCCATATCACACAGCCGAGCGTGGAAGGTCCGAGCCGTGCCATCGAACTGGCGCTTCGGGAAGCGGGAATTTCCGCCGGCCAGGTCGATTACATCAATGCCCACGGCACAGGCACGAAAATGAACGACGCGACTGAAACCCGGGCAATTCGCCAGGCATTTGGGAGTTCCGCCGGTGACGTTTCCATCAGTTCCACTAAATCAATGCACGGACATCTGATGGGCGCTTCCGGAGCTCTCGAACTGGTTATTACCATTCTGGCCCTGCGAGAAGCCGTGGTCCCTCCCACCGCGCACTACCGGGGGCGTGACCCGGAATGCGATCTGGACTATACGCCGAACGAAGCTCGATCGAAGAATCTCCATTATGCGTTATCAAACTCCTTCGCGTTTGGCGGTTTGAATGCGGTCATCGCCGTCGCGCGTGTCTAATCAAGGGCCGTGTAATCACTCCCCGCTCCCGGCCAGACGGGCTTGTTGCCCGAATAGCTGCGCGAAAAATCAATTCGAAGGGTTTACCAATGAAGGATAAAGTGCGTCAGACCACTGGATTCGAATGCGTTGGAATTGAGGCACTACTCGCAGAAAATGGTCGAAAATAAGAGGATCAAACTGCCTGCCGGATTCTTCCCGCATCACCTCAAGCGCGTCGTCTTCTGAGAATGCCGGCTTGTAAATCCGCTTGTGCAGCAGCGCGTCGTAGACATCGGCAATGGCTACGATGCGTGCCGATTCCGGAATCGCTTCTCCGGACAGACCGCGAGGATAACCGCCCCCGTCCCATCGTTCGTGATGACAGAGCGCGATTTCACCGGCCATTGCCAGCAGTGGGATGTCCGATCCGCCCAGAATTCTGGCCCCTGTCTCGGTGTGCTTCTTTAGAATCTCAAATTCTTCACTGCTCAGGGCGTCCGGTTTAAGAAGAATGGAATCTGGCACCGCGATTTTGCCGATGTCGTGCATGGGTGCGGCAACCTTGATCTCATCAATCAAGTGACCGCTCCAGCCCAGTGCCTTCGCGAGAACCTCTGAGTACAGGCCGATTCTGCGTACATGAGCTCCCGTTTCTCCATCACGATACCCCGTCGCTGTCACCAGGCGCATGGCAATCTCCAGTTCCCGCCGGCGCACCTCCTCGGTGCGCTTTTGGACCTCCTCTTCGAGCTTTTCCTGATAGTGACGGCGGGCAAGAAGTAATCGGCGGCGCTCGAGGGCGTTGCTCACGCTAATCACGACCTCGTTCAATTCGAAGGGCTTTACCAGGTACCCGTAAGCACCTATTTGCAGTGCCCGGACAGCAGAGCGACGATCATCAATCTGAGCCGCCGTGACCACGGCAACATCAGGAAAGCGACCCACAGTGACGGCAAGTAACTCCATCCCGGATTGGCCGGGCATAACCAGATCCCAGATCACAAGACAGAAATTGCCCCCTTCGAGCAGACTCCATGCTTCTTCCGCGCTGGTCGCGGTCGAGCAGTCGTAACCTTCCGCCGTCAACCAGTGGGACAGCAGGCTGCGGTTCAGCAAGTCAGCGTCCAGCACAAGGATTTTGGTATCGGTTTTACCCATCGATTGAGGGGACTTTATATATGAATTGCCTATGCTTGACAAATGCACGCGTCACAAAAGATCTGCCGCGGAGGGATCTCCGGCCATGTCAGAGCCGAGCGGAGCGAGGTACCCGCTCGAGCCGGCACCTCCAGATTCTTTCAGTTTCCCCGCCTTGACAACATCCAAATCGGTGCTAATCGTTAGGACAGCAGATTTACCCCAAATATAAGGCAATCTCCGGCGCCAGGAATTTGCGCCTCGCCTCGAGTGGTTGGTGTGTTTCAGGCCGAGCGCGTCCTGCGCTTAACTTTAGGGAGGAAGTCTATGAGAACCAAGCGTGCATCTCTTTTGCCTTTAGCCGCCCTGGTTGCCGGTCTATTCACTGCTTCTGCCTTTGCCGCCGACTTTTATGTCGCCACCAACGGCAGCAATACCACCGGAAACGGATCGATCGGCAATCCCTGGGCTACCATCGAATATGCATTGGGCCAGGTGCCCGACGGCAGCAACATCATCGTGCGTCCGGGAACCTACACCGGCCGCACCCGCTTTGCCAGGCACTTTACCAGCGGCGTCACCGTGCGTTCGGAAATCCCTTACAAGGCGGTGCTGACGAATACAAATGATCACGTCATCACCATGTATGGATCAAACGTGGGCGCTTCGCATGTCACTGTGCAGGGTTTTGAAATCAAATCTCAGCCTGGGAATACCACAGCCTTGGTGGTTCATCTGGATGGCGGGGGCAAGCAGCAACTGGTGCACGACATTGTGCTGCGCGACAACATTTTTCACGACAGCTTCTCCAACGATATTCTAAAGATCAATAACAACGCCACTGCCGTCACGGTGGAAGGAAACATGTTTTACAATCAGCAGGGAGCCGATGAACACATCGACATCAACAGCGTTCAGAATGTCACCGTACAGGACAATGTTTTCCTGAATGATTTTGCGGGAAGCGGTCGCGTCAATGACAGCAGCACCAGCAGCTTTATTGTGATCAAGGACAGCAATGGATCCAAAGACGGCATTCTGGGGGCCAACAACATCACCGTAAGACGGAATGTATTTTTGAACTGGGAAGGCACCACGGGCCACAACTTCGTGCTTTGTGGCGAAGACGGCACCCGCAATTACGAATCATTCAATGTGTTGATCGAGAATAATCTGATGCTCGGAAATTCCGCCAATGTGATGCGCGCTCCGTTTGGCGTCAAGGGATCAAAGGACATCACATTTCGCAACAATACCATCAGCGGTAATCTTCCGTCGCAGGCATTCGCGATGCGGCTCAACCGCGAGAAGCAAAACCCGCAGGTGGACAACGTCAGGATGTACAACAATATCTGGACCGATCCAACCGGCACGATGGAGGACTTCTCCGATACCATTCCCGCCGACATTCTCACATTCGTCTTGTCCAATAATCTTTACTGGAACAACGGGGCAGCCATTCCCTTTGATGCCGCCGAAAGGATCAACTACACGGACGATCCGGCCCGGGTGGTGGCAAATCCTTTGATCGCAAATCCGGCGGGGCTGACAATTCCGCGCTGGGTTCCCGCCAGCTCCACGTTCGCGGATGGTTCAACGACAATCCGGGCGGCCTTCCTCAGGCTGGTCGACCTGTACGGAAAAACGGGCGCGGGCAGCGCTGCCAGGGACGCAGCCGATGCCGCCAACGCGCCTGCAGATGATATTCGAGGAAATCCGCGCACCAGCCCGGACATCGGCTGCTATGAACAGTGATCGGCGGATGGACACGCGGCAACGCCAGGGCGGCAGGAGACTCCCGCTGCTTGTATGTTTCTGTGTCCTTGCAGCCTGGTGGTTGCCCCTTTCGAAAATATCTCGTGGAAATCGCTTCCCGGGAAGCGGGAGCGTCGAAACCGCTTCGTCCGCAGTTGGCAGAATCAAGACTGCTGAAAACGAGTCTTTTGATCGCTCCCGTTTCGAGAGTACTGCTCCCGAAACCGCAGATCGAATTCTGGTGGACGTTTTCGTGCGCGATGAACGATCCGGAGAACCGCTCCCGATGGCGAGCATCGACATTCGTGATCGAAACGGCAATCCGGTATGCCAGGAATGGAGCGATGCGCTGGGACAGACGTGCTGCCGGCTAAATCCAGGAGACTACCGTGTTTCAGTTGCCTGTGAAGGCCATGGTCCGTATTCCCGGACCGTTTCGCTTCCCGCCGCCACCGGAGACATGCCGCGGCAGCGACTCGACATAGCGCTTTCCTCGCTGTCGATGCTGGGAGGCATTGTCACCGATGCGTCGGGACGCCGCATATCAGGAGCCAAAGTTCTGGCATGGCGTTCGGGCGCCAGGGATTCCCTCGATCGCAGCGATTCCACGGATTCGCAGGGGCGGTTCCTGTTTCGGGACCTGCCGGAAGGAAAATATCGCATCTTTGTGCGGCACAGCGAATACGGCGAGGCGGAAAGCGAGCTCACCGAGCTTGAATTCTCCAGCGACCGCGCCTTGCTTCGCCTGCAGGTCAGCAAGCCACGGGTTCAGGTGCGCGGAACCGTGCGAGATCAGGACGGCAAGCCTGTGGCAGGAGCTGAAATATCTGTTGTGTATTGCGAGCAGAGTGGGCAGCAAAAACCTTTCCTGGGAAAATCAGTCAAAGCAGGATCGCGCGGTGAATTTTTGATCGGAGAATTGACGCCCGGGAGCGCCGATGTCATGGTCCAGCGCCCGGATTTTGAAACAGCGTGGAAGTCTGTGGAACTTGCCTCTGCGGTGCACTTCTTCGACTTTCAGCTGCAGCAGTCCAGGCGCCAGGGACAGCCGTAAACTGCTGGCTCAGCACACACTATTCACCGCCGAGGCGGTGAATGCAATGTAGCCATCTTCACAGGCCTGCATTTGGACAATGCGACCACAAAGCGTATAAGAAAAAGGGAGGAAACATGAGACCAACCATCCGTTTGTTGATTGCTGTCAGCTCTATCATTGCCCTCACAGCGTCAGCACAGGCTGCGACGTTTTACGTGGCAACCAACGGCAACGATGCCAACCCCGGAACACAGGCACAACCGTGGGCCACGCTGCAGCATGGCGTCAGCACCATCGCCCCAGGCGACACCATCCTCGTCGAATCCGGCACGTATGCCGGCTGCAGGATCGCAAGCTCCGGCCAGGCAGGGTCAGTCAAGACCCTTAAAGCCGACACCGGAGCCACGGTAATCATCAACGTGCCCGGCGCCTCCAACTCCCACTCCAGCAACCTGGAAATAGAACTCTTCAACAACACGGTCAGCTACTGGGTAATCGACGGATTCGAAGTGGCCGGATCGCCGCACCACGGAATCGATATCCGCGGCACGGATTTCATCACAGTGCAGAATTGCAACGTCCACAACAGCGTAAACACGGGAATCTTTCTGGCCTTCAGCTACCACCCGCTGATTCAGAATAATCAATGTTCCAGTAACGGTGAGCATGGCATCTACCAGAGCAACAGTGGTGATTACCCCACCATTCGCGGCAACACACTGCACCACAACTTCGGAGCGGGGATTCACATGAACGGAGATGTCAAGCAAAAGCCGGGCGATGGAATCATTTCATTTGCGGTGGTGGAGAAGAACATCATCTACGAAAATGGAACCGGCGGAGGTTCCGCCATCAATTGCGACGGGGTGAGCGACGGCATCATTCGAAACAACCTGATCTACAACAATCATGCCAGCGGTATTTCACTTTTCGCAACGGATGGCGCGGAGGGTTCCAGCCGCAACAAGGTCTACAACAACACTATCGTGATGGCCGCAGACGGGCGATGGTGTGTCAATATTCCAAAATCGAAAGGCAGCAAGCCCAATCCCACGGGTAATAAAGTAAAGAACAATATCCTTTACACGCCGCGCGTGGACAAAGGATCCATCCTTACTTACTCAAGCAGCGTGTCGGGCTTTGAAAGCGATTACAACATTGTGGTCGATCGCTTCAGCGCAAACGGCGGCAACACCATTATCGCGCTTTCCCAATGGCGCACGTTCGGATACGACACTCACTCGATCCTTTCCACTCCCGACCAGTTGTTTGTCAACCCGGCCGCCAATGACTATCACCTGAAGGCGGGCTCTCCAGCCGGAAACAGCGGAATCACGCTGTCAGAAGTGCCGGATGACATCGAAGGCGTGATTCGTCCCCGAGGCACGGCGTATGATATCGGATGTTACGAGTCTCTGTAGCAAGAGTTTTTGCACCACAAAGGCACGAAGTGCACAAAGTCAGACGAGGGGCAGGCAGAGTCCGGTCAAGTCTCAAAGCCAAAATGTGGCAGCGTGTCATGGAACCTGACCGGACTCTGCCTGCCCCTCGTCTCCGCTTTGTGCCCTCCGTGCCTTTGTGGTGAAAAAATTCTATACTTAAACCCCTGGAAAACAATGCGGCGGACCCCCTTATTGCTCATTCTGACAGCCGGCATCTCGCGATGCTTTGCCCAGACTACGCCTGCCAACGAGCCAAAACCGCAAATTGAACCAACCGTCATCACAGTCTCCGCGCAATCACTCCCTTTGTCGCAGGTAAGCGCTTCGGTAACGGTATTGACGCGCGAGCAGATCGAACAGAGTCGCGCCGAGAATCTAACGGAAGTGTTGCGACAGCTTCCCTTTCTCCATATCTCGCAAACAGGCGGAAGAGGAGGACTCACTACTGTGACACTGCGGGGCGGCGATCCGAATTTTACGCTGGTGATGATCGATGGAGTTCCGGTTAACGACATCACCAACCTGCTGGGGGGTTCTTATGACTTTTCCTCGTTGAGCACGGACAATATTGAACAGATAGAAATAGTCCGCGGCCCCTTGTCGGCCCGGTTCGGATCTCAAGCCATCAGCGGGGTCATCAACATCATCTCGCGGCGTGGAAAGGGGAAGCCGACATTTGAAGCGGATGGCTCTGCCGGCAATTTTTCAGACGGCAGCGTACGAGCAGGATCTCATGGCGAGCTTAAGGGCTGGGACTTTGCATTCGGTTCTTCCTACCAGCGAAACGGCGAACAGACCCTGCTGGATCGGTTTTCCCTCGGTACCGTCAGTTTCAATTCAGGCCTGAAACTGGGCAAAGGAAAATCGTTGCATTTTTCCACCCGCTTCGATGAAAATCATGTCAGCGGCTTTCCGGAAGCAAGCGGCGGACCGGAATTTTCGATTCTGAAAGAGGCGAAGAGCAGCCATGCGGCAGAAGTGGCTCTGGCTCTTGAGTATCTGCAGCAGATCCGTCCATGGTGGCTGTATACCCTGGAGTTTGGTTTCTTTGACCGCTCGCAGGATTCCTTTACGCCTGCAATTCTGGATGCGGTTAAACCGACGCGCCGCTCTCAACCGTCATTTCAAAACGAAACAGATTTTGATCGGGCGCTGTTCCGATTCACCAATACCTGGACGCTGCCACGGCGCTGGTCCGGCGTATTCGCCGTAGAAGCCTCCAACGAATCGGGTAAAAGTCGAACTTTGATCGCCGCTCGGTTTCCATCCAATTTCACGCTCGACCGCACCACAAGCGCCCTGCTGGCAGAGCTGCTCTACCGTTCCAATCGCCTTCAGATGAGCTTTGGCATGCGAAGAGACGCGGCAGAGCGTTTCGCCGCCGAATACACGCCGCGCCTCGGTGTCAGTTATCGACTGAATGATCACGGGACTCGATTCCGGGCAAGCTGGGGGGAAGGATTCAAAATTCCCTCCTTCTTCGCCCTGGGGGAGCCCACTGTTGGAAACCCCAAACTGCGTCCCGAGCGCAGCCGCAGTTTCGACGTCGGCGTGGAGCAGTCCGTTCTCTCCCGCCTGCAGGCTTCCTTCACCTATTTTCACAGCTCGTTCCGCGATCTGATTGATTTCAGTCCGCAGGAATTCCGACTGCTCAACCGGTCACTGGCGATCACACAGGGTGTGGAATTCGAAACCAGCGCCCGCGTTTCCGAGCAGTGGAAAGTAGCAGGCCACGTAAGCTTCCTGAATGCAGAGTTGGTCGACTCGGATGAACCTCTGCGGGACCGGCCCCGCTGGCGCGGCGGCGTAAATGTGGACTGGGATGCGCGCCGGGCACACCTGCGCGCAGAGACACTGTGGGTAGGACCTCGATTCGACTTTCAAATTCCTGTGCCGAATCTTCAGATTGCCGGTGGTTACTCCACCACCAACGTTTCGCTTTCCTGCAGATTGTCAGATGAGCTGACGCCCTACATTCGAGTGGAGAACTTATGGAACCGCAAGTTTCACGAGTTTATCGGCTTTCCAAATCCGGGTCGCTTCTTCAGGGCCGGGGTGCAGTATCGGTTTTAGGGGCTTCGCATAAGAGCCTTCGCGAATTTGCACAATTAAACAGCCCACAAGATGCAAACCGTCGTCATCATAAACCCCGTATCGGGAGGGCAGGCCCACGGAAGCTCGCCGGCATTACAGATAGCGCTGGCATCCAGTATCCTCCAGCGCCATGGCCTGGAATTCGATGTGCGGGTCACCGAAGGCCCGGGGCATGCTTACGAGATTGCCGGACAATCCGTCGCCGGTGGTGCTTCTCTTGTATTTGCCTGGGGTGGTGACGGCACTGTCAACGAAGTGGGCAGCGCTCTTACATTTCAGAAGGCGGCATTGGGGATAATTCCCGCCGGCTCGGGTAACGGCCTGGCTCGTGAGCTTGGAATCAGCCGAAAACCCGACGTGGCCATCGAAAGCGCGCTCAACGGCACGGTAAAGACGATAGATGTTGGCGAGATCAACGGTCTTCTGTTCATCAACGTGGCAGGGGTCGGCTTTGATGCTCACATTGCTTCATTGTTCGGCTCGGGAGGGGCAAAACGGAGAGGTTTTCGCAATTACCTGAGACTGGGCATTGGCGAGATCTGTGTTTACA
The DNA here is from genome assembly GCA_036507075.1 of Acidobacteriota bacterium. Taxonomy (GTDB): domain Bacteria; phylum Acidobacteriota; class UBA6911; order JACQSX01; family JACQSX01; genus DASXQR01. The sequence goes on from DASXQR010000192.1 coordinate 14,369, forward strand.
AATCCCGCCCATACAGAATTTCATTCGACTCGGAAACCATTGAATCAAGAGCGCTGCTGGTGGCAGTCGCAAATTCACGGCAATGGGGGAATGGGGCTCAAATTGCGCCCCTTGCAAGAATCGACGACGGATTGTTGGATCTGGTGGTAGTAGAAGACCGGTCTGTTGCGAGGCGTTTCCTTACTGCTCCTCGACTGTTCACAGGGACATTGCTGGGCGCGGCGGGCGTCCATCACAGGAAAACCGCTTCGCTGACAATCTTCAGTGACGAGCCCGTGATTTTTCACGTCGATGGCGAACCAAAGGCGCCAGCAAACAAACTGACCGCCGGGATACATCTCAAGGCTTTGAAGGTGCGAGTCCCGAAGAGCACTTAATTCCAATTGTTTTTTTGACGAGATTTCAGAAAAGACAAAAGCCGATCACGTCAACGTCCACGTTTAAGGTCTACGTCCACGTGCACGTCAATGTCCACCAGACAAGTCCAAATGCTGCTTGAAGGAATTCAGTGCTTGAACATCTTTGTCGACAAGAGCGAGATTTGCGACTTTTTTCGTGAGCGTGGAGGTGGTCGTTGACGTCTATCGTTGACGTGCACGTGCACGTGGCCGTCCCCGGCTTTTGTTTGGTTGCAGCCTACGGCTGCGCCGTGACTTTGTGGTGCAAACTCATACGCGAATTTATGGGCTAATTATTATTCTTCCGGTTCCTGTTTATTGGGCGGCGCAGAGGTGGCGATATTGTCGAATTCGACGTCCCCCTCTTCGTCCTCATCGTCGATGAAGAGCAACCGCCCGCTGCGTCGCTCGGGGATCGGCTTGCGCGGCGTTCGGGGCGCCTTCTCCTTGCTCTTGCGTGGGCCCTTCCCGTCGGCGCGACGCCGTGGCCGGTCCATCCCGAAATCGTCGGTTCCGGCTTCCCTGGCGCCTGCCGGACGGAAATCGCCTCCTGGCGGCCGAGAGGGCGAAAATCCAGGCCTGCGCGGCCCGGACTTTGCCCCTTCTTCGCGAGGCCGCGCTTCGTTAACGGCGATTCTTTGACCGCGGAGCATCTGGCTGTTGAACTTACGAATTGCCTCATCAGCCGTCGCTTTGTCTGCGTAGTCAATGAAGGCGAAACCGCGCTTCTTTCCAGTCTCCCGATCTACGGGCAGAATGACACCTGTAACCGGCCCTATTTGCGAAAAATGCTCGCGCAATTCTTTGTCTGTTATGTCAAAAGGAAGGTTGGCAACGAAAATTCTTGCTGGCACTGAGATGCTTTCCGCTTAGGCCCTCTGAAAGGTTCATTTTCATAGTAAATGGCAACAGCGTCAAACTGCAAATTTTTGCTGCCATTCTAAGCCCTCCGCCGGGAAAGTCAAATACCCAGGCTGCCTGGTAATGATCTAGTTTGTGCTGTCGGTCCAGCAAAGACTTCACCACAGAGGCTTAGCGCGGCGAAGCCGCAACCAAAAGTCAAGGAGAGACGGCCTGAGGGCCGTCTCAGCTTGGTACGCCGCAGAGAGACGGCCCTCATGAGACGGCCCTCAGGCCGTCTCTCCACTCCCCAACATGTAGAAACTCCAGGAGACGGCCCTCAGGCCGTCTCCCTACCCGAATAATTTGCGCAGGCCGCGAAAATTCTTATGGTGAAGTCTTTTTTCTCGATGGCAGCCAAATGCGGTTATCTCAGGCCATCCCTGCACCCTACTGCTGAGCCCGCTTCTTATCCTTGGTATATTTTGATATATGCACGACTTAACTTCTTTTACGCTCCGGGACATAACCGAAGCGAGCGCCATGGTGCGCAAGATGGGGCGTGGCGCGAGGAGCATGGAAGAAGTTGCCAACCGGATTGTCGCTTACTTCCATGGGAACCTGGCGGATGCCGGCGGGAAGAAGTCGTGCGCTCTGGTCAGATTCTTCAAAACGCATCCCTACGCGCAACTGCCTGAAGAACTGCGGCTCTTTGCGCGCAAGCTGCTCGGCCGCGCTCCCCCGAGTGATGATACGAGATGTCTGACCTTGATGGCCACCGCCGGAATACACCCGGACTGGAATTGCCGGCGGAAATCCTGCGCGCACCAGTCGATTCCGCTGTCAAGTCATGAGATGGTGTCAACGGCTCCCATGATTTCCAGCCTGGTTCGCCAATTCGGGCTCCAACTGCACCTGTTGGTGGAACCATCCCCGGCCGTGGTGGCGAACCTGGCTCAAAGGACGTTCCAAGTCTTTCACGTCCCCGAAGCGCAGGGCAGCCCCAGCGTCCCGGAACAGGATAATTTTGTCGCGTCCTTTGGTATCCGCTCGGTGATCGGCTTTGGAGGGATGCTGCCTACCGGAAATTTGTTCGCTGTGATTCTTTTTTCAACTACACCCACTTCCCGCGATACCGCGGAGATGTTTGGCAGCCTCGCTCTGAGCGCGAAAGTTGCAATTCTGCCTTTTGAGCAGTCGGTGTTTGAATGAAAACAGTCAGGTCGGCATCCGAAAAACAGGCGATTGACGAGATCGAACTGCTGACCGCTCAAATCAGCGCCCTCGAACAGTTGCTTGATGAACAGGAACGGATCGTGATGGAGCAGTCGGACAAGCTGTTGCACGAACAGCAGCAACTTCGATTGCAGAAAAGCCTGCTCGAAAGCCAGTCGGAAGCTTCCATAGACGGGATTTTGAGCATTTCCGAAGACGACAGAATCCTGAGCTTCAACAGGCGGTTTTTGGAGCTGTGGGGAATTCCCGACGAAGCCGTGCACGCGGGACTGGGACAACTCGTGATGAGGGTGATGGCGTACAAGATGATGGCGAAAGAATCTTTCCAGGCGACCATCGATTACTTAGGCGAGCACCGCGACGAGCAGATCCGTCAGGAATTGCTGCTGAAAGACGGCCGGATTTTTGAGGCGCACAGCGCCCCTGTCAGGACTCATAACACCTACTACGGCCGGGTTTGGCATTTCCGTGACGTAACCGAGCGTAAGCGGATTGAACTGAACCGCAATCAGTTGCTCCAGGAGCTCCAGAATTCTAACCAGGAATTGAGTGATTTTGCCTATGTGGTATCGCACGACCTGAAGGCCCCGTTGCGCGCCATTGGTTCACTGGCTAATTGGATTACGCAGGACTACGGCGAAAAGTTTGACGCGGAGGGAAGAGCGCAACTGGAACTGCTCGTCCAGCGCGTAAAAAGAATGCACGATTTTATCGACGGCATCCTGCGTTATTCGAGGGCGGGCCGCGTGCGTGAGGACAAGGTCAAAGTGGATCTCAACGTTCTGGTGAACGAGGTGATCGAGTCTGTCGATCCGCCGCCGAACATCGACATAGAGGTAATAACGCCGCTGCCGGTTATTGAATGTCAAAAAACACGCATCGAGCAGGTATTTCTGAATCTGATCAGCAACGCCATCAAGTTCATGGACAAGCCGGAGGGCCGAATCAGAATTTCCTGCGAAAAAACCAAGGACCACTGGAAATTCAGCGTTGCCGACAACGGCCCTGGCATCGAAGAGAAGCATTTCGGCAAGATTTTCCAGATCTTTCAGACATTGAGACCCCGCGATGAGTTTGAAAGCACGGGCGTGGGTTTGTCAGTGGTCAAGAAAATCATCGAAATGTACGGCGGTTCTGTCTGGGTGGAATCGACACCCGGCGTGGGAAGCAGGTTTTCCTTCACACTCCCGCGGCCTTGAAGGAGGTTACATGCATAACAAAAGACTGATACTTATGGTTGAAGACGATCAGGTGGATGCCCGAACCGTGCAGCGTGCGCTGAAGGATATAAACGTGACCAATCCTTTGGAAACGGTCGGCAACGGCGAAGAAGCTTTGGCATTTTTGCAGAACCCGGGAAAGATTCGACCCGGAATCATTCTTCTGGATCTGAACATGCCTCGCATGAACGGCATTGAATTTTTAAAAGCCATCAAACAGCAGGAAATCCTTCGCACCATTCCCGTCGTGGTGCTTACGACATCGCGAGAAGAACAGGACAAAATTGAAAGCTTTAAGCTTGGTGTTGCCGGATACATGCTCAAGCCCGTCGATTACATGCAGTTTGTGGAAGTGATGCGAGCCATCAACATGTACTGGACTTTGAGCGAGGTACCGGATTGATTGAGCCGGGCTGACACGCGTCAACAGGAAACAGACCACATCAGCCGCGTTTGCGAGCCTGAAGGAAAAATGCAGAACAGTGACTCCGGATCCAGGATCCGAATGCTCCTGGTGGAAGACGATCAGGTCGACCAGATGGCCTTCCAGAGGGCCGTACGACTGGACGATCTTCCCTACAATTTTGTTGTTGCCGGCTCGGTCGCGCAGGCGACTGAAATCCTTGAACAGAGCGACTTTGATGTCATCGTGTGCGACTACTCTCTGGGGGACGGAACGGCATTTGATGTTCTGGAGGCGAGAAAGGAAGTTCCGGTCATCTTCATAACCGGGATCGGCGACGAGGAAGTTGCGGTCAAAGCGATGAAGAGCGGTGCATCCGACTATCTGGTCAAAGATCCGCAGGGCCACTATCTGAAGATTCTGCCGGTGACGGTGGAAGCAGTGATATGGCAGAAGACGGCCGAGGATCAGTTGCGCGCCACCAAGGAGCGGTACCGGCTGGTTGCAGACACCTCTTCCGATGTCATTATCACGATCAACGAGCAAAGCCGGATTTTGTTTGCAAATGCGGCGGTTGAAAGAATCTTCGGGTTCCGAGTGACCGAAGTGATCGACCAGCCTGTCACCATGCTGATTCCGGAAAGGCTACGCGCGGATTATTTGAATGCGCTTGCCGCCTTTCTGAGCACCGGCGGCGACCAGAAATCATGGGAGGCAGTAGAATTCCCGGGCTTGCATAAGGACGGGCATGAGATTCCCCTGGAAATATCCGTTGGCGAACTGGTGGAAGACGGCAAACATCTCTTCACCGGAATCATTCGCGACATTACCGAACGAAAGCGCGTGGAGAAGGAGTTGAAGGAGGCACACCGTCGCAAGGACGAATTTCTCGCCATGTTGGCGCACGAACTTCGCAACCCGCTGGCGCCGCTGAGAAACGCGGCTGAAGTAATGCGGCTGCTTCCAAATGTTGATCCGAAACTGCAGTGGGCCGAAGAGGTCGTGGTGCGCCAGGTGCAGCACTTGACCCGGTTGGTAGACGATCTGTTGGATGTTTCTCGCATCACATCGGGTAAAATCGGGCTGCAGAAGGAAGAGCTGGAGCTGGAATCGGTCATGCTCCGGGCTGTGGAGACCAGCCGGCCGCTGATAGACGCGCGCGGCCACGAATTAATCGTCTCTCTGCCGGCTGAACGGCTCCGCCTTTACGCCGATCCCACCAGGCTGTCGCAGTTGCTGGCAAATCTGCTGAATAATGCCGCCAAGTACACGGAAAGCGGAGGCCGGATCTGGTTCAGCGCGGAGAGGGCGGGTGGGGAGGCGGTAATCCGGGTGAAGGACACCGGAATTGGCATTCCAGGCGAAATGCTTCCGCGCGTCTTTGACCTGTTTGCGCAGGCTGACCGCTCGCTGGAGCGCTCCCAGGGGGGGCTTGGCATCGGTTTGACTCTGGTGCGAAGCCTGGTTGAAATGCACGGCGGCACGGTTCAGGCCAGCAGCGAAGGCCCGGGCAAAGGAAGCGAGTTCACTATCCGACTGCCGGCGATGAAGCCGGTCAGAGAGGTCGAAGAGGCAAGCAACCAGCCGGCTCTATTTGCATCCATGTCAGGTATCACGCGACGCTTATTGGTAGTGGACGACAACGTTGATTCAGCCGAGAGCCTCGGAATGCTCCTCAGCCTGATTGGACATGACGTCAGGATTGCGCATAACGGGCTGGCAGCTCTAGAACTGTTTCGAACCTTCCAACCCGAGATCGCATTTCTCGACATCGGCCTGCCTGGAATGGACGGCTACGAACTGGCTCGCCGAATCCGGCAGGATGCAGCCACCGGTTCAATACAGCTTGTCGCTCTTACCGGATACGGCCAGGAAGAAGACCGTCGCCGCGCTCTGGAGGCCGGATTCAACCACCATCTTGTAAAGCCGGTCGATCCGGCCGCACTCCAGAAATTTCTCACCGATGAACTGGCACGCGACGGCTGCGGCTAGTCCGAAACATTCAAGAAAACTTAACCGCGAAGGCCGCCAAGAACGCCAGGATAGCGCTCTTTGCGTAGCACCTTGGCGACTTCTTGTTTTTTCGACAAGATTTCAGAAGACAAGACCGATCACGTCAACGTCGACGTTTATCGTCTACGGCCACGTACGGCCACGTGCACGTCGATGTCCACGCGCACGTCCAAATGCTGCGTGACAGATTGGAGCCTAATCATTTTGGTCAACATTGACACGATGCGTCCCAAACTGCGATTTTTCCTTCGTGAGCATGGACGTGGTCGTAGACGTCTGTCGTTGACGTGCACGTGGCCGCGCTCGGCTTTTGGTTGCGGCCTACGGCCGGGCTGTGGCCTCTGCGGTGAAATTCTTTTAATGATCCGAGTCTACGCCAGCTTGTAAGGGGCCCGGTACTCGTAACGCAGGTACCGATTGGCCGCCTGGTTGTTCGTGAATTTCTCGGTTCTGGCGTCCCACTCCAGATAGGATCTGGTCTTGTGAGCGATATTCCCGATCAGAGTGGTTGACGTGCTGCGGTGCCCCGTTTCAATGTCGCAGTTACACGGTTTTCGGCTCTTGACACAATCCAGAAAATTTCGAGCATGGTATGCCGTATCTGCCGAACCCTGGGCCTTTCTCGGCTCGATCACCGGTTTCGAACCGCTGCGGTACGCCCGCTCCATCGCTCGATTCACCGGTGTGCGAGCGGTCAACTCATTCGGGCTCAGGCTGTCGGGAACAATTTCGTAGCCGTTTCCTCTGACGTAGAGAGTTCCTTTCGTTCCCCGAAATTCGATTTCAGGATCATTCAGCCCGCCGGGACCTGCATTGGTGTTGATTTGAGTGAAGTTGACCAGAATGTTGCCCGGAAACATCCACAATACTTCCAACGTGTCGGGGATCTCGCGATTATCCTCGATTGCCGATTTGGCCCCCATGGCAGTCACAGCCAGAGGCGCGTTTTGGCCCAGTGCCCACTGAATCATGTCCAGGTAATGCACGCCGAAGTTTGTGAGCTGGCCGCCCGAGTAGTCGTAAAACCAGCGAAAGCGATAAAACGTCCGGTTCCGGTTGTACCTGACCCTGGGAGCGGGACCCAACCAGGCATCCCAGTCAAAGCCGGTCGGGGGATCTTCGTCGGGAGGATTGCCGATTCCCCGCGGCCACTCGTTTTGGATATGAAACGCGCGCACTGCCGTGATTTTTCCCAAATCTCCCCGGCGCACAATTTCGGCAGCTTCCCTGCAGAAGGGCGACGAGCGGCGATGGATCCCGACCTGCGTGACGCGCTGGTTCCGGCTGGCCGCCTCGACCATCCTTCGCCCCTCGTAGACACACAGCGAAAGCGGCTTTTCCACATAAACGTCCTTTCCCGCCTGGCAGGACTGAATCATCTGGAGCGCATGCCAGTGGTCCGGAGTGCAGATCACTACTGCATCCACATCTTTCAACTCTAGAAGCTTTCGATAATCTTTGAACTGCCTGGGTGAGGTTCCGGCCTTCTTAGAAGCAAAATCCACGTAGGGCTGGTGGATATCACACACCGCCACGACTTCAGCGTCCTGATGGGATAGAAAGGCGTCCAGAACCTGATCTCCCCGGTTACCCACACCGATAAAACCGAGACGAACGCGATCGTTGGCGTTCAGGATCCGCATGTTGCTGAATGCCGTGCTCAAGCCGGCAGCCGCAACCGCCTGGGTAAATCTTCGACGAGAATATCCGTTCATCTTCGTCCTCCTTAGCAGCGAATTTTTTACCACCAAGGCACAAAGTCAGACGAGTGGCCGGGAGTGACCGGTCAGCTCGAGTAACACGCTCCCAAGGCCCCAGTCGTATGGCTGACCGGACTCTCCCTGCCACTCGTCTCGCTTCATGCCTTTGTGCCTTGGTGGTAAAAGACTCTCACCCGAATAGTCACATCTTAACATGAGCCAATGGATGAGAAATCTTTGGATATCTGATTTAATTACTGCATGAAGACAAATCTCACCCCGGGCTTCCGATCCTTCCTGTGCTCACTGCTGGTGGCCTCGCTGATGCTGCTTTCCGTTCCCATCAGCCCCGCCACACCCAGAGATGAATATCGACTGATCCGCTCTGAGGATCTAAAGGAGTGGCTCACCTACATTGCCTCCGATGAATTGGAAGGCCGCAACACGTTCAGTGAAGGCTTGGCTCTGGCAGCCAATTACATCTCCGACGAGCTGAGGAGTTGGGGTGTCAGACCTGCCGGAGACAATGGGTCTTATTTTCAGCGCGTTCGCGTGCTGGGAGTCAAGAGCGCGAACCGGTCTTCGGTGACCGTGGAAGTGAATGGAAAATCCCGCACTTTCAAGGATGGCGCCGGAGTGACTTTCCCCGGGAATGTCGGCGGCAAACGCAGTTTCACGGCCGAGGAGGTGGAATTTGCAGGCTATGGCTTGAACGTTCCGCAGGTGAATCATAACGATTACGCCGGGCGGAATGTCAAAAACAAAGTGGTCATATGGCTTGGAGCGCGGGGTCCGAAAGCGGTTGATTCGGCACAGTACAGGCGGATTCTTTTCGCCCGATCGCGCTATGCGATCCAGCAGGAAGGCGCCGTTGCGACGATCGGACCGGTCGCCCAGCAGGGACCCCGAAACGCGGCAGGGCCGGAGCCGGCAGAGAATGATCCGCGCCGGGGAGATGCCCCCCCTGCGCCAACTCCCGCTCCCAGCTCGCCCGAACGTCCCGCGGCTGCTAATACGCCAGGAGGCCGTTCTTTCGGACGAGTGCCTCTGGAGACACCGGATTTCACCACGGTGCAGAGGCTTGACACACCCATGCCGCCCTCAGTTACAGCCGGAGATGATTTCTTCAGCTTTCTGTTCAGCGGCTCGGACATCTCCTACGACACTCTCAAGGACAAAGCCGCAAAGCAGGAATCATTGCTCGCTTTTAGCCTCAAGAACGTGCGGTTGAAATTCGATCTGGATGCCGACTACCGCGTCGTTCGGACCCAGTTCACAAAAAACGTTGTGGGATTCGTGGAAGGATCGGACCCGCAGCTCAAGCAGACGTTCGTCGCGTTCGGCGCGCATTACGACCATGTCGGCTATGCGGAAGGCGAAATCCAGGAAACGCCACAGGGGCCGCGGCGCCAGGGCGCAGTGGGCAGGGTGACGGAAGGTCATCTGGAAGATCGAATCTGGAATGGCGCCGACGACGATGGCTCCGGAACAGTAGTGACGCTGGCCATGGCCAAGGCATTTGCGACCGGACCCAAACCGCGCAGGTCTTTGCTCTTTGTATGGCACACGGGTGAAGAGAAAGGCCTCTACGGCTCGCGCTACTTTGTCGATTATCCCACCGTCAACTTGAACCAGATTGTGGCCCAGATCAATATCGACATGGTGGGTCGAAACAGGGACAACCAGGCGTCGGAAGGCAATACCGTTTACCTGGTGGGAAGCGATCGCATCAGCACCGAGCTCCACAATATTGTTGTGGACGCAAACGCTTCGCTGCCTCAACCTTTGACATTAAATTACGAGATGAATGACCCGACCGAGCTGGAACAGGTCTATTACCGCAGCGACCATTACAGTTATGCGGCTAAAGGAATTCCGATTGTGTTTTTGACAACCGGGTTGCATCCCGACTATCACGCAAACACCGACAGTGTGGAAAAAATCAATTTTGAAAAAATGACTCGCATCTCCCAGCTTGTTTATGAGACCGGCCGGCGCCTGGCAAATCTCAACCACGCGCCGGCCAGGGACAATCGTGGAGCGCGGGCAGGCCGCAACTTCAGCGGAAAACTCTAACCTAAATTGTCACAAACGCGCGGCCCTTTCAAATGCGGAATGATGAATGCGGGATGCGGAATGCGGAATGATGAATGCGGAATGATGAATGCGGAATATGTATCCATTAATTACTTTTGAGCCTGACACTAAATCACTTTTTATTCCGCATTCCGCATTCCGCATTCATCATTCCCCATTCGATAGAATCTTGCCGAAAGCTAATATCTCTGTCGTTGCTGGCGCAGCAGATCGAACTTGGCGGTATCGGCCACGGCCATGACCGCCATTACGCCCGCCTGGACGGGATCGGTGACGACCAGATCGGCGGCTTCTGGAACGCTTCCGGCCATGTTCAGCGAAATTACGAATAGTCCCTTTTGCCGGACCTCCTCCACTGCCTTTGTGATTTCTCCTCCCATCAGCGACCCGGCCAGCACCAGCAATCGAACCCTTGGCAACCGAAGCACGGCGCGCACGGCGCTGGCCAGCTCTTTTTCTCCCACCAGTGGTATCGTGTCTACCGAGATTCTCTCTCCGCGGATATTATGCCGGTCTGCTTCCGAAATCGCCCCCAGCGCCACCTGCCCCACCTGAGCTCCTCCCCCCATGATGATGATCCGCTTGCCGTAAATCTTGGAAAAAGGAGGCGCAACTTCCACTTCCCTTACGCCGGGGATCTGCTGCAGTTGAGCCGTGATTTCTTCGAGCGGCTTATTCAGTTCAAATTCAAAATAAACCTGCACGCTGTACGGGTGGTGGATCAGATCAACATAGGTGATGTTTGCCTGATGATCTGCAAAGACTTTTGCCAGTTGATAAAGCGTCCCCGGCTGGTCCGCGACTGTGATGACAATGGCGTGTTGCATGTGGAGTTTCTACGTTTGCGCGGAGAGACGGCCCGAGGGCCGTCTGAGGGAATGTCCCGGGATTGCCCTGCCGGCGACCTCGCCCGAGACGGCCCGAGGGCCGTCTCAGGAATGTCCCGGGATCGCCCTGCCGGCGACTTCGCCAGAGACGGCCGTCCGGGCGTCTCTCCACTCTCCTTCGCCGTCTGGCCGTCTCTCCATCTACTGGATCACCCCGCACGCGACACGCGCCCCGGAGTTCCCGGACGGCTGTGTCTTGAGATCGTCGACACCCTTGTGGACCACAACGCTGCGTCCCTTGACTGACCTCGGCCCCTCACTGACGGTGACAAAATCAACTGTGGTTTCGAAGTGAGCCTTCCCGCTGGAATCCGCCTGGATATTTCCGAAGTCACCGGCATGGTGTTCTGCGCTGGCGGGCCCACCATGCGGTTTGTTGTCGGGATTGAAATGTGCTCCGGCGCTGGCGGCATCCGGCGCGCTGCAGTCCGCTTTCTCATGAATGTGAAAACCGTGCTGCCCCGGAGTCAATCCCGTCAGGTCTCCCACCACATGTACCCGACCGCCGGCTATTTCGTGGAAGGCGATGGTTCCGTTGACGTTGTTTCCCTGCGTCGGCTTCAAATCAGCGCTGGCGCTCGGACGGCGGGCCGCCGCGCTGCTTGCGGTGGTTGATTGGGTACTGCGGCTGGCACATCCCAAAATAAAAAGTATCAACAGTACTCCTACCCCCAGAATTGCTCTCTTCATGGATTCCTCCTCAACTTAGGATTCAGATCTTGACCGTTGTGCCCGGCTGTCCGGGGCTGAAGAGCCGCTCGGTGTCGCGCGAAAGCATCACCCACAAACTGTAAGCTCCTACCACCGTGCCGAAGGGAATATTCAGCAGATTCAGGACGGATATCACGATGGTCAGCACGCGCGCCCATTGCCGGTGTTTCAGCAGGCCGACCCCGGCAATTATGCTTGGAACAGAAAGAGCAAGGATCAGAATAAAGAGGCCCACCCCAAATGCTCCCAGAATCGGAACGGCCATCGCCGCATCCTTTTCTCCCTGGAACCCCATAACGCCGGCGGCGCCGCCAAAGATCACCAGCACGAAGATCGCGCCAATCACTCCAAAGATGCCCAATGCAATGTTGAACGCCGCAGCAAGTTTTACATGTGTTTCCATCTCTGCTCCTTGTCAGGCCCGGTGGCTGTCTTGTCCTGTGGAAATATACGCCAGGCTTAAGTCGATTGTCGAATGTCGATTGACGATTGACGATTGAAGATTGAGAAATTGAAGATTGGCGATTGACGAAATGGAGAGCCGGAGGCGGCCACGTTTTGCTCAGAACGCATAGAAACGCGATACATCGACGCATAGAGACGCGATAAATCGACGCATAGAGACGCGATAAATCGCGTCTGAGTTGGGCGCGATAAATCGCGCCCAGCGCCGCTTTGCGGCGCTCTGGACGCGACATGTCGCGTCCAACTCAGACGCGGCATGCCGCGTCTCTACATTCGAAAGCGATTTATCGAATCATCAGTCCGCAGTGTTATTATTGCTTGGGCATTGTCCGCCCCACTAGCCAACGGAGGCCAGCATGAAATACAGTCGCCCCTGCCTTTTGATTTTGTTCTCCGCTCTGTTGCTTGTGAATCCATCTGTTTACGCCCAGAGTGTCGGCGCCACACTGCAGGGGACAATCACCGATCCCAGCGGCGCTGCGGTCCCGGGAGCGGTCGTAACGGTACGTAACATCAACACCGGCGCCATAAACGACGTTGAAAGCGATGCAAATGGACGCTATCGATTGCCGTTGCTGCCACCTGGCAGTTACGAATTGCGCGCCTCCTCAATCGGATTTCAGCCCATAGTGCAGCGTGGTATTACGCTGGCCGTCGGCCAGGACGCGATCGTCAACATCTCCCTCAAACTGGGTGAAATGGCAAATGAAATCACCGTTGAAGCGAGAGTGTCGCAGATAAATCTGACATCGGCGGCGCTCAGCGGGCTGGTTGATGACAAGCAGATTCGGGACCTGCCGCTCAACGGACGCTCGTTTCAACAGCTCGCTCTGCTTCAGCCCGGCGTATCGGCCGCGCTGGCGGCAGGCAATGATGTCGTGGGAGGCCGCGCTCCGAAAATCTCGATCAATGGAGCGCGCCCGGAGCAGAACAATTTTCTGTTGGACGGAACGGACATTAACAATGTCTACAACAAGACTCCGGGATCGGTCGCAGGCGTGCTTCTGGGAGTTGATTCGGTGTTGGAGTTTCAGGTCCTGACCAACGCCTATTCGGCTGAATTCGGGCGCGCCGCCGGAGGTGTAATCAATGCCGTGACCCGGTCCGGTTCCAACCACTTTCACGGTTCCCTGTTTGAGTTCCATCGCAATTCGGCGCTGGACGCGAAGAATTATTTTGATCCGGTTAATCAAACGATCCCCGCCTTCAAACGAAATCAGTTCGGGGGAACGCTGGGCGGCGCGATTCAAGCGGACAAAACTTTTTTCTTCGCGGCCTATGAAGGGTTGATCGAGCGTCTGGGAATCACAGGGGTAACGGCGGTTCCCGATGCCAATGCCCGCAAGGGAATTCTTCCCAACAGGACCGTCAAGCTTCATCCGGCCATACCCCGGTATCTGGAAACGCTTTTTCCGCTGCCGAACGGACAACCTCTGGGCGGAGGCGCGGCAGAGTATCTCTTCTCTCGATCACAGCCGACCAATGAACACTACCTGCAGGGACGAATCGATCATCGTTTTTCCGAAGTAGATTCGCTGTGGGGACGCTACACGTTTGACAACGGCAACGTGGACCGGCAGCCTTTCAACAAACCTCCAATGGCTTTTACCAAGGAACGATCGCGCAATCAGTACTTCACTCTGGAACACCACCACACCGTTTCCGCCCAACTTCTGAACACGGCACGATTTGGATTCAGCCGCTCCACGCAGGAAGCGGACAACCAGCGCACTATCAGCATTCCACCGGAGCTTTCCTGGGTTCCGGGAGAAGCCTTCGGATATCTCACCATTGCAGGACTGGTAACGGAAATGGGCGGCGACTTCCGGCTCCCGCGGCTGGATCGTCTCAACAATTTCCAGTACGACGACACGATTTTTCTCACTCGTGGCCGGCACGGGATGAAGCTTGGATTTCAAGCGCAGCGGCTCCAATTCAACCAAGACACCGTGAGCCAGCGTGGAGGCATTGTAAACTTTGCCAATCTTGAAAGTTTTCTCCAAGGGATCGCCATCAGCGTGGATGTGGCCCTTCCCGGCCTGGTCGACCCGGTGCGCGGATACCGCCAATCATTGTTTGCCTTCTACGCGCAGGACGATTTCAAATTCAGGCCCAACCTCACCTTCAATCTGGGGTTGCGTTATGAATTCGTCACCGTACCGACGGAGGTCAACGGCAAGATCTCAAATCTCAGGAATGTGAGCGACTTGCGGGTGACAGTGGGTGATCCGTGGCATTCGAATCCATCATTGAAGAACTTTGCGCCGCGCGTTGGTATTGCGTGGGATCCTTTTGGCAGCGGGAAGACGTCGGTGCGGGCCGGTTTTGGAATTTTTTATGACGAAATCCTGCCCAAGTATTACTTCTTCTCAGGGAGCTTGAACCCGCCGTTTACCACACGCACGTCAATTCCCAATCCCCCGTTCCCGAACATAACGGCGGATTTTGATCCCACCAAGCCGATAAAGGCGCAGTTGCAGACGGTCAACTTTGATCTGCAAACGCCCTACATCATGCAGTACAACTTCAGCTTGCAGCGCGCGTTTCCGGGAGACGTGGATTTGACGGTGGCTTACGCCGGTTCGCGCGGCAATCACCTGCTCCGGCTGGGGGATGCGAATCTGGCTCCGGAGATCGTAATCAACGGGGTGAAAACTTATCAGCCGCTGCAGGGCCGGCGGAATCCCAATTTTACCGGCGTCTGGCAGCGCGTTACAGACGCCCAATCGTTTTATAACTCGCTGCAACTGGCCGCCGTCAAGCGCTCTTCTCATGGGCTTCGCGCGCAGGCTTCCTATACGTTCTCGCGGTCGGTGGATGACTCCAGCGGGATCAACTCACAGGATTTCGACAATTCCGTGCAGTATGCGATGGACTGGTACGATCGAACGCTCGATCGCGGGCTGTCCTCATTCCATGCAAAACACAATCTGACATTCAACTGGACCTACGATTGTCCTTTCGGCCGCTCGCTGACCGGAATTGGCGGCGCTTTGCTCAAGGGATGGCAGTTGAATAACATCACCGCGCTTCGGTCGGGAGTGCCTTTTACAGTGCGAATGGGATTTAACCGTTCGGGAAATCTCAACACCACCGGCTTTTCCATACACGAACGGCCTAATCTGAAATCGGGATTCTCAAACAGTCCGGTGCTGGGAGACCCGAACCGCTATTTTGATGTGAGCGCCTTTGAGCTTCCTCCGGTGAATCAGCGCGGCAATCTGGGTCGAAACACGCTGATCGGGCCGGGCCTGGTGAGCATCGACGCCTCGCTTGCAAAGTCATTCTCTTTAGGCGAGGAGCGTTCCCTGCAGTTCCGGACCGAAGTGTTCAATCTGCCGAACCATCCTGACTTTGCCGTTCCGTCGGGGAGGATCGTGTTTACGAATGCGGCCGCAGCAATTGCTCCCACGGCCGGAAGAATCACTTCAACGGTGACAACGTCAAGGCAAATTCAATTCGGGCTGAAGCTGACTTTCTGAAAAAACAAACGAACCGCCAAGAGCGCCAAGCACGCCAAGATCTTCACCCCCTGCCAATCTACGTCTTGGCCGGAGGACGCAGCTCGCGCTTTGGTTCCGACAAAGCGCGCATAACGATCCAGGGTGAGCCACTGCTGCTTCGTCTCGCCCGGACGCTGCAGCCCTTTGCTACTTCGCTGACGATCGTGGCAGACGTCCAGGATAAGTACCGGGATCTGGGCCTGCGAACGATCGTCGATCGGGTGGGAGGTTTGGGCCCGATTGGCGGCCTGATTACAACACTGCATGACCGGGCAGAAGAAGGCTGGTTGCTTGTGACAGCATGCGATTGGATCGACGTCCGCCCGGTTTGGATCAAGCTGCTGCTGTCCGGTGCCGGCAGCGACGTTGAGGCTGTTGCCTTCAAGGGCGCGCTCTGGGAATCGCTGCTGACCTTGTTCCGCCCTTCGATCCGTCCCAGAGTTGAAAAAAACATCGCGCTCGGGCAGCTTTCCATCCGTCAACTGCTTGAAGAATCATCCACTCGGGCCCTCCCTCTCCCCCACGATTGGGAAAGTCGTTGGCACATCAACACGCCGCAGGATCTGGCCCGGTATTTGAGGATGGAGAGACGGAGGGACTGTTAAGGCCGCCCCGCGTATATCCGCACGTAGTCCACCTCGAATCTCGCCGGGAAAGCTGTTTGCGACGGATCGCCGCCGCTCGTTCCGCCGATGGCAAGATCAAGCAGGATGTAGTGCGGCTGGCGCAACGGGTTTTTGGCTTCTTGATCTTTATTGAAGGTTTTCCCAAGGTCAACGGTGTTCAGCAGGACATCGTCAACGTAAAGCTGGATACTATGCTCATCCCAATCCATTCGCCACACATGGAATTTCCTGGACCAGTCAGGGTCGCCAAATTCGATCAGGGGCTTCCTGATGTCGTCCCATTCGGCCACCCATCGTTTGTCGGTTCCCCAGGCCGCATTTGCCAGCAGCATTCCCCGGTAATATTCCATAATGTCGATTTCGCCGTTGCGTGGCCATTGGCCATTGACCCCAAGGGTCCAGAAAGCAGGCCATAGTCCCGGACGAGTGTCGATCCGCCCTCTCATTTCAAAGCGGCCATATTGCCAGGAGTGCATTCCTCTGGTCGTCATGCAGGCAGACGTGTAGTCGGCATATTCGCGGGTTGTTCTCCAATCCCTGCCGTTTGGATCATAGTTCGGGTTCCGCTTGCGCTCTCGCCGGCCTTCGATGATCAGCAGGCCGTTTTCGCACCGGGCGTTGTCGGGCTGGTACCACTGAAGCTCCTGGTTCCTGACAAAACCGGCTTCGTAGTTCCAGTTTCGGGAGTCCGGCCGTCCCTCCTGATTAAACTCATCGGCCCAAACCAGTTTCCAACCTTCCGCCGCGGGGTCGGACCTGCTGGCGGCCTGCACAAAGAGTCGCTCCTGGGCGCTGATCGCCACTCGAGCCCCTCCCATCAACAACACGATACTGAATGCCGGCAATGTACAGATGAGTTTCATGTCTTCACCCTGCTCACTCTACTTTGATTGGCCTGAGACCGTTGCTCCGCCACAGTCTGAGTCAGAACGCCTTTGGAAGCAAACGGCGGGAATCTTCAGTAGTGATTAGTTTGGCTGCCATCGGGAAAAAGATTCCCTCGACGGGCAGCGCAAACCAGACCACTGCGGAATCTTCGCAGCACAGTGCAAAACCGGACTTGCGCTCCGGGTTCTTTGTGTCTTCGTGGTGAAAAACAATCACCATAAAGGCACAAAGAGCACAAAACCTCCGGCCACTATTGCTTCTGGATGCAGTAGAGGAAGTCTGCGGTGCGGATAAAGATCTGGTTGCCGTCGGCGACGGGACTGGCCAGTGTATGGCTGTCGAGTTTGCTCACGCCGAGAATTTCAAACTCCGGGCCGACCTTCACCGCGGTGGTCGTGCCCTCTTCGTTGACGCAGTAGATCTTGCCGTCCGCAAGCAGAGGCGAGGAGCTGTAAGTTCCGCGCTCGATCCGCTGTCCCTGGTACACTACGGTCCCCGTGACGGCCTCCAGGCAGTTCATGATCCCGTTGTCAACAAGCACGTAAATATACTTGCCGTCGGTGGTCGGGGTCGGGACATCGGCTCCCAGGTTGTTCGTCCACAATTCGTTCCGGCCGGTGATGACGCCCGAACCGCCTGCCCGAAAACCGATGAACGGGCGGCCGCGCGTGCTGGTGGTGAAAACATTGCCGCCAATCACAAGCGATGAGGCGATGGTGCGGTTTGCGGGATTGTTTGTCGGGTTAAAGCCTCCGATGCGCCAAATCTCTTTGCCGCTGTCCAGATCATGGCCGGTGGCGTAATCGGCTCCTGAAATCACCAGTTGTAGCTTTCCGGAAACCATGACGATCTGCGGTGTCGCATAATTGTCGGGCGACTCCTGCACGGCATCGGTCGGCCGCTCCACCTTCCAGACGGTTTTCCCGGTGTTTTTGTCTACCGCAAACACGTAGGACGGATCGTCGGTGTGCATCCCGTGAAGCACCTGGACATAGAGACGAGCGCCGTACATCAGAGGAGTAGAGGCGTAGCCGTGGTTGAATCCAAATCGTCCGTAGTCGGCCTGAATATCACGCTTCCAGACTTCCTTGCCATCCATCGTCAGGCAGGCCAGCTTGCCGTTGCCTGTTGCGATCCAGACACTCTTGCCGTCGGTGATCGGCGAAGGTGAAGCGGAATTCTGCTTGCGGAAGAGTTGATTCCCGCTGTCGATCTGACTTTGCCAGCGGATGGAACCGTCTTTGCGGTTGACGGCGAGCAGAAAGATTTTGTCCGGACTCGGCTCACCCGCGGAGCGGCGGCGCCCCTCGCCCAGTCGCACAAATCCCTCTTCGGCTGAGGTGATGAAGATGCTGTCTCCCCAGACGATCGGAGTCGCCGCACTCCAACTCGGCAGCTTCGTCCGCCACCGGATGTTTTGCGTCTCCGTCCAGGTCACCGGGAGATCGCGGGCGGATTGCGTGCTGCCGTTCGAATTCGGACCGCGCCACTGGGCCCAGTTCGCCAACAGCGTCCCTGCCGCAGGGAGACAAACAAAAAAACCAAAAATCCAGAGAGCCTTTCGACGATTATTCAATCAATCACCTCGTGATGAGCCGTAACTTCGAAGACTTGATATTACAATTTAAACCCGCCGCGATCAAAGCCGGTTTTGCGGATCCCTCTGTGTCCTTTGCACTACTAACCATAAGAATTTTCGCGGCCTGCGCAAATTATTCGCGAGCGGAGAGACGGCCTGAGGGCCGTCTCAGCTTGGCAGGGCACCGCAGAGAGACGGCCCTCAGGCCGTCTCTCCTTGACTTTTGGTTGCGGCTTCGCCGCGCTCTGTCTCTGTGGTGACTCTAACATTTGACCACAGAGACACAGAGGACACAGGGGGGCAAGTAAGCACCGTTCGCTGTATACTGCGATACGCAGAGGTCGAATAGCGATGAAAAGAATTGTGATTGCAATACTGTGTGGATGCATCCTTCTGGCTGCCGCCGGCAGCCGGGCGAGCGGCATTCCCGTACCCGAATTTCGGGACTTGTTTAACGGCAGGGACCTGACCGGTTGGGTTAACGTCAATACCGCCGAGTATACATGGCAGGTTCGGGACGGCGCGCTGGTGTGTTCCGGGCATCCCATCGGCGTGATGCGAAGCGATAAGCAATACGAAAACTTTATCCTTCACATTGAGTGGATGCACATGGAACCGGGAGGAAACTCTGGAGTGTTCGTGTGGAGCGGAGCGCGTCCCAATCCCAGCAGCCGGCTTCCGGACGGGGTTGAGGTCCAGATGCTGGAACTGGACTGGCCCAACCTGCACAAGCAGGATGGAAAGACTCCTCCCGTCGCCTATGTCCACGGGGAACTCTTCGGTGTCGGCGGAGTAAAAACGATGCCCGACAATCCGCGGGGCGAAAGGAGCATGTCGATCGAAAATCGCTGCAAGGGACGGGGCGAGTGGAATACTTACGACGTAGTAGCCGTCGATGGCGTCATCAAGCTCTCCGTGAATGGAAAGTTTGTCAACGGCATCAGCGGCGCGACCCAGAAGAAGGGCTACCTCTGCCTGGAATCCGAAGGAGCAGAAATCCACTTTCGTAACATCAAGATCCTGGAATTACCGCCGGGCGTGACCGCCCCCAACCAGGCTGCCCCCGAGCTTGATTAAACGGAGAGGTCCCTTACCTCGTGTCACCCGTAGAGACGCGGCATGCCGCGTCTCTACGACTGCGAGCTTGTAAAGGGGGCGACTTAATGCAGTTTTGGATCCCTTGCCGCTAATTCGGCTTTCTCCATTCCATTACGGCTCCCGCCTTGCGCAGCCGTGCTGTCAATTCGACTGTGTCAACGTCCTGTACCGGTTTTCTGGCGCTGATAGCCATTTTTGCCGCGACTCCCGCTGCCTGCCCGATGATCATGTATTGCGGTTCCATCCGCAGCGTCGAATAGGCCACGTGCGAGGCTGAAAACGCCACCGGCACCAGAAGATTTCCGGCCTCTTCTTTCTTCGGCAGCAGTATCCGGTATGGAACCTGATAAGGCGTGACGGGGACCTGCATGTCGCCTTCGTTTTCAACCGCTCCGTCCGAAGTGGCGACGCGTTGAATGTTATGCGAGTCGCTGTTGTAGGATCCCATCCCGATGACGTCCGGTTTTGTGAGATCCGTCTGGATATCTTTTTGCGACATCACGAAGGCTCCGACCATGCGCCGGGACTCCCGCACGTACAACTGGTAAGGCCAATTCTGATTGTCGGCGAATTCATCTTTGGCCAAGCCGATTTCGCGCACTTTCTGCTGCAGGTCGGCGGGAACATGAGAATCATTGGCGAGAAAATAAAAGAACCCGGCGACGTAATCGCGATGGGCCTTCCAGATCTGCTGGCGCTGCTGGTAGCCGGCGTCCGGGTAATTCCAGTTTCCGCCGATGTAATCGGTGGAAAACGCGCCATTGTTGTTTACGTCGAACTTCCCGTTCTTCAGCGGGTCGGGCTTCATCACGTCGGACAACTTCCATTGCCTCGGCGACATTGCCTGAAGCAGCCGCGCCAGTAACTCGTACCGATGCGGATCGTAATTGTCGGGCCGGGGAAACGGGACCCGGTTTTCTTTCACGTTGGTAACGCACATCCGAAAGTTGTAAGCCTGCACTTTTCGATCGGCCGCGCAAGGTTCGCCCTTGGGACCGGCGAAAACCTCCGGGAGCAACCGGCCGTTTGCGTTGTAAGGAGAGACCTTGACCAGGAA
Organism: Acidobacteriota bacterium; assembly: GCA_036507075.1. Taxonomy (GTDB): domain Bacteria; phylum Acidobacteriota; class UBA6911; order JACQSX01; family JACQSX01; genus DASXQR01. The sequence continues at coordinate 35,090 of DASXQR010000192.1, forward strand.
CTGATGTTTTGGCGTGTGATCGCGCACGCCCGCGAGTGACTCCCCGTACTGGCTGCACCCTTCGCGTCCCCAGGTGTAGGAAACGCCGCTCTGCGCCATCAGGTCACCTTCATAGCTGGCGTCGGCATAGATTAAGGCTTCAAAGGCATCGCCGTTTTCAGTGACGATCCTGCGAATCTGACGCCCTTCTTTAAGCACGCCCTTCATCTCTTTGAGACGATGCTGCAGAAACACCTCGACACCGGCCTCGCGGGCCATCTCACTAAACACCTGCTCGGCGACATGCGGCTCGAAGTACCAGGTAATCGGCTCGCTGTAGTGCTTCCCCACTCGTTGGAAGAACTGAAGCGAGTATCCTCCGATCACCTCCTTCTTTCCATGATCTGTCCAGCTCAGCCCGCCGCTGACCATGCCGCCAAGGTGCCGGCCGGGTTCAAGCAGCGCTACGCGCAAACCTTCCCTGGCCGCCGAGTACGCAGTGATTACGCCGCCGGCCGTTCCCCCATAAACCACCACATCGAACTTTCGTGTGGCCGCCGAGGCGGATGTGAAAAGGAAGTAAAAGAACAAGAGTGTCGTCGGGAACCTCTTAAGCATGATTTCTCCTCGATCTAATTTGGTAACGAGCTGCAACAAGTTTTCGCCACAAAGACGCAGCCGGCCACAGGCCGCAACCAAAAGCGTCATTGGTCATTGGTCGTCGGTCATTAGTCATTTTCACTACCAGCCGAACCGCGCCCGTCAGCAAGCGGACTCTCCAGTTTGCCACGAAGACACGAAGACACGAAGAAGCGCTATTCATTTGAAGTGACACTTCTCATAACTCGAACCGCTTGTCTGAGAAGCGGCACTTCCAGCTCAATCGTTGTTTTGCGTGTCTTCGTGCCTTCGTGGCAAATCCCAGCGGAGGGTCCGCTTGCTGATGCGCGCGGTTCGGCTGGTAGTGAAATGACTAATGACCAATGACGCCTTTGGTTGCGCCCTGCGGCCGGGTTGTGTCTTTGTGGTCAAAATGTTCGCCGAGTCGCTAAAACATTAGCCGCATTCCCAGTTGGATCCGCCGGGCGGGCAGAGAGCTCAGAACTTTTCCAAAATTTGCGTTCGTATTCACTCCCGCGGCATTCGGTTGAAACGTCACGCTCGGATCGTTCAGATTTACCCGGTTAAACGCGTTGAATGCTTCGCCCCGAATCTCGAGTTTGACTTCTTCCCGCACGGGAACAGTCTTGAACAGAGACAACGACAAGTCTTTGTATCCGGGTCCGCGCGTGTGAGGAAGCGTACGCGGCACGTTCCCGATTACAAAGTCCGGGGGATTGCGGAACGCGTCGGTGTTAAACCAGCGCGCCGCATTGCGCTGATCAGACGGCAGGCTTGGTTCGCCCACCAGGTCGGGCCAGCCGATCCCAGTGAAGTTGTTGGCGCCGCGAATTGCGAGCGGGCTGCCGTTCTGCAGAGTCAGGATGCCGTTCAATTGCCACTCCCCGACAATGGCGGCAATCCAGCCACCCTGGCCCATCCAGCGCCTTCCTTTTCCCACCGGCAAATCATAAACCGTGCTCAATACCATGCGCCTGGATACATCGCTGACGTCAATGGCGCGGTCCAGCCGCCGGTTCAAACGCCCGATGCGGAATTCCCCTCCTGTTCCGCTGCCGTCGTTGCTCGAGAAAGAGTCGTCGATCAGTTTGGATCCGGTAAAGGAGAGCAGCGCCGACAAACCGCCTGAGAAGCGGCGTTCCACCGTCATTTGGAAAGAATGATACGTGCTGCAAGCTCCGTGCTCGCCCAGCGTATTGATGGTGAGATAGTCAGGAAAGGGGCGAAGCAACTGGTCCTGGCGCACGTTGACGGTGGATAGGGTTCCGGAAGTAATTTGCCCAAAGAAGGGATTCGGCACCTGTTTTTGCAAATCCAGACCGAGAGCATAGTACTTGGGATCAAGTTGGTTGAGATTATAGTTGGCGCCAAACAGGTGCACTCCGCGGTTTCCCGCATAGGTCGTTGCGACCACCCAGTTTCCGGCAAGCTCCCGCTGGATAGTGAGGTTCCACTGCTGCACGTAAGGAGTGCCTGATCGCATCGCTTGGAACCGCACATCCTGCCCGCGAAAGGCCGAAGGCCCCCCGGTTGCCCCTTTCGGCTGCAACAACACGCTCGGACCCTGACTGAATTGAAACGCCTTGACGGGCGCGCCGCCGGGTGCAGCGAAAGTATTATTGATGCTGAAGCCAAGAGAGTTTGAATTGTCACCTGCCGTGTCGCCGCTCTCCAGCAGGCTGTAGATCAACCCATAACCACCGCGAATCGCCGTCTTGCCGTCTCCGGTCAAGTCATAAGCAAAGCCAAAACGGGGTCCAAAGTTGTTTCGCGCAGGGCGTGTAAAATGCCGGTCCTTGGTGACGCCCGCGTACTGCAGAACGCCCGGCCGGCCGGTTTCGGAATTGACAATGAAAGGATCGAAGTTGGAGCTGCGGTTCCAGCGTTCCACCGGGCCCGATTCCAGATCGTAGCGCAGCCCGAGATTCAGCGTGAGACGCCGCGTCAGCTTGAAATCGTCCTGGACATAAGTCCCGTTGGACCAGTTATCGAAAGAAAAAAACGGCCTCACCGACTGGCTGCCACTTGACACCTCGCCCAGTAGAAACGTGGCCATCCCGAAACCGGTCCCGGCCGGCCTCTGCGGATTACTGGTCAGTCCTCCATCGAAAGTGAAGTTGCCGGAAGGATTGAGCCGGTTGACGAAGTTCAGTCTTTGCCATCGTTGGTCCGTTCCCATTTTGATGACATGCCTGCCGGTGATGACCGTCAGGCTGTCGGCAACTTGTATAACGTGCTGCCGCCTGTGCCCGCCGGCAAATCCACCGCGTGCTGAGCCAATGGAGAGCATTCCCGAAATGCCCACCGGGGGAAACGCGTCCTGGGGAAATATGGAAGGGAATCCTAGTTTCTTCGGCCACTCTTTATCGAAGCTGGGATGCGTGAAGATCAGATACTGGCGCGTTCCGTTCAGCCGCAGCTCGTTGATCACTCGAGGAGAAAATGTATGCGTCTCCGCTACGATCAGATTGTGATTGTTACGTTGGTCGTCTCGTGCGTCCGTGTCGGCATCCTCCGTCGGCAGTCCCCAGGCGCGAAACAAGCGTGTATTTTTGGTCCCCGTATAGCGACCAAACAGCGCGTCCTTTTCAGTAACCTTATGGTCGATGCGTGTGGTGAGTTGGAATTGATCGATGGGAAATCCCTGCAGCGAGAGGTAATTATTGGAGTTGCTGAACGGATTGTTGGGCGCCACGTTCGGCAGCGGCATGTATTTGAGAACGCTGAGCGATAATTTATCAAAGCGCCCGGAGGGAACAATATTTCCGGGAAATGGATCGCGCACGAAACCGCTGCCATTGGGGTTGGGCTTGGTAGTGGCCGGGTCGTAAATGACTATCAGGGCGCCCTGACCGTCGCGGGTCTTGGAAAAATCGCCCGCGCGCTCCGCCTCGGTCGGCACGGTAGCGCGATTGATGTTGGCGGTGCGGAAATTCCACTGTTCGGCTCCAACAAAGAAGAACGTGCGGTCTTTGCCATGATACAGCCCCGGGATCCAGACCGGTCCGCCGGCAGTGCCGCCATATTGGTTGTATCGAAGAACCGGTTTTGTGCGGCCCGTGACAGGGTCCCGCGTCGTCACAAACGCATTGCGGGCGTCCAGCGAGTCGTTGCGCAGAAATTCATAGAGTGAACCGTGAAATTGATTCGTGCCGCCGCGCGTCACGACGTTGATAACACCGCCACTGGTTTGTCCGAATTCGGCGGGCAGGGCGTTGGTGTGAACCTTGAATTCTTCGACCGAGTCGACCATCGGCACCACGCTGATCTCATTGTGCACCGGAATCGTGTTGGTCCCCCCGTCCAGGTAAACCTGATTGCTGTAGACCGGGCCCCCGTTGAAGCTGATCTGCGAAAACCCCTGGTTATCCACCTCGGCGAAACCATCACGGTCTTTGAGCCGGGGCTGGACGCCCGGAACCAGCTTTACCAGGTTGAAGACGTGACGTCCATTCAAAGGCAGACTCTCGATTCGCTGCCGCTCCACTGTGGTTCCCAGACTGGAATCTTCCGTCTGCACCCGCGACACGCCACCTGTTACGATGGTGGTTGTGCTGACCTCGCCGATCTGCATTTCGATATTGACGCGGAGCCGCTGGCCTACTTCAAGCACGATTCCACTCTGACGGAAAGTTTTAAAGCCAGGCAGGCTGGCGCTCACTTCGTACTTTCCGATGGGCAAAGTCGGGATTGCATAAACTCCGTCTTCGGAAGTCACGGCAGTGAATTTCTGGTTTGTCTCCAGATGCAGCCCGGTTACTTCCACTCCTGGAATGCGGGCTTTCTGGGCATCGGTGACTGTGCCCGTAATGGTCCCTTTGGGTGATTGACCCGCCAGATGCGCGGCGCCCGCGAAGATGATGAACATGACAAAGCAGATTTTTCGCATCTGCAGAAACATAAGGTTCACCTCCCGTCTAAAGTGCGAAAGCGAAGAAAAGGATGGGATGACATTTTACAACACGAACGCGTCAACGGCCACGTCTAATGCCAACGAGCACGATCACGACAACCTCCACGCCCTACTTGAAAGAATCGGACACCGATAGCGGCTTTGCCGCATGGTTTTGTCCCATCACCTGGTTGTGGCCTTACGGCCACTGTAAGCTCGTGAACGTGAGACGTCGTCGTTGACTTGAACGGCCTTGAAGAACTTTGCCAAAAAAGCAAGATTCTTTAACTGATGACCAATGACTAATGACCGATGACGCGTTTGGTTGCGGCCCTGCCGGGCTGTGCCTCTGTGGTGAAGTTGGATTTCTCCACCGAGGCGCCTGCATAACCGAGCGCTCGCAGATCGTGCCTGATTTCGTCCAGAATCGCCGGATCGTCCAGTGTCGGCGGGATCGGATACTCGACCCCATCGGCGATCTTTTTGATCGTGCCTCGCACGATCTTGCCGGAACGGGTCTTGGGCAGGCGCTTGACGACGGTTGCAAGTTTGAAAAACGCCACCGGTCCGATCCGATCGCGCACCAGTTGAATCAACTCCTTGATGATTTCCTGGTTCTCCCGCGCCACTCCTGATTTCAACACGACCAGGCCCAGTGGCACCTCCCCCTTCATTGCATGCGCGACTCCAACGACGGCGCACTCGGCGACGTCGGGGTGCGACGCCAGAACTTCTTCCATCGCGCCGGTCGACAAACGATGGCCGGCCACATTGATGATGTCGTCCGTGCGACTCATGATCCAGAGATAGCCGTCCTCGTCTTTGTAACCTGCGTCGGCGGTCAGATAGTAGCCGGGATAGGTGCTGAGGTAGGACTTCACGTATCCGGCGTCGTTGTTCCACAGCGTTGGCAGGCAGCCGGGCGGAAGAGGCAGCTTGATCACAATGTTGCCAATCTGGCCCGGAGGCATTTCGTTGCCTTCTGCATCCAGCACGCGCACGTCATAGCCGGGAACCGGCGCGGCGCAGGAGCCCGGCTTGACGGGTAGCATTTCCAGGCCGAGACAGTTGGAGCCCACGGGCCAACCTGTTTCCGTCTGCCACCAGTGATCGATGACCGGCACCTGCAGCAGCTTCTGCGCCCATTGCAGTGTGTCCGGGTCGCAGCGCTCGCCGGCAAGGAAAAGAGCGCGGAAGCAGGATAAGTCGTATCTGGCGACAAAGTCGCCGCTGTAGTCTTCCCGTTTGATGGCTCGAAAAGCGGTAGGCGCCGTGAACAATGTGCGTACTTTGTGCTGTGATATGACGCGCCAGAATGCGCCCGGATCGGGAGTGCCTACCGGTTTGCCTTCGTAAAGAACCGTCGTGTTTCCATGGAACAGCGGGCCGTAGGCGATGTAGGAGTGCCCTACGGCCCATCCCAGATCTGACGCAGCCCAGAAAACTTCGCCCGGATCGACGCCATAAATATTTTTCATGCTCCACTTGAGGGCGACGGCGTGCCCTCCGTTGTCGCGCACGATCCCTTTGGGAATCCCGGTTGTGCCCGACGTGTACAAAATGTAAAGCGGATCCGTCGCGCTCAGCGGTACGCAGTCAACGGGTCTGGCATCGGCCATCAGATCGCACCAATCTGCATCACGACCGGGAATGAGCCCAGCCCTTTCCTGTGGACGCTGCAGGATGATGCAGCGCTCCGGCTTGGCAGCGGCAATTTCAATCGCCTTGTCGAGCAGAGGTTTATAGGGAACGACGCGATTGACTTCAATCGCGCAGGACGCCGACAGGACCACTTTCGGTTTGGCGTCATTGAGCCGGCTGGCCAGTTCGTGGGCGGCAAAACCACCGAAGACCACGGAGTGAATCGCACCGATTCGAGCGCACGCGAGCATCCCAACGACGGCTTGCGGAACCATCGGCATATATATGACGACGCGATCGCCCTTGACCACCCCGCAATTTGCCAATGCGCCGGCAAAGCGGGCGACTTGATCGAGCAGGTTGCCATAAGTAAAGACTTGTGTCGTTTCCGTGACAGGGCTGTCATAAATGATCGCCGGTTGTTCAGCGCGGCCGCCGTTTACATGCACGTCAAGCGCGTTGTAACAGCTATTGATGACGCCTCCGGTGAACCAGCGGTAGAAGGGCGGCCGGGAATCGTCAAGGACACGATCCCATTTTCGATACCATTGGACCTGCTCCGCTGCCTCCGCCCAGAAGTCTTCTGGCGCTTGCAGCCAGCGCTTGTAGACTTGATCGTAAGTCGTCATTTGGGGTCCGCTTGCTTATCCGGATTATTCGCAAACTGAAAGAATTGGCCGCTGATCTACACGAAAAACACGGATTAGTATCGGCATTGTCCGCGTAAATCGGCGGCTAGTTCCTTTTATGGTTCATCGTATCGGGGAAACCGGAAGCGTCGTGAACTGCCCAGGATTGGGTCCCAGTTCGAGGGCCACTCCGGCGATGTTTCCGATTAAACCGGTCTCTTCGACAGTCAGTGTGCCTTCGAAGTCATCCGCAATGGCCAAGGGAAACAGTTCGTTGATAAAACGAGCAATGTGACCACCATTCACGATGCTTTCACTTCGAGTCCCGTTCAGCACGACTTGGCCGGATTTGTTTCTAAGCGTAAACAAAAGTCGTCCCGAGTAGCCTGCGCTATGCACAGCCACTCCTGTATTTACACCGCCGGACTTAAATCGAACCGGCGTCACGAAGCCTGTCAGCAGTTGACTGTCACCGACCCCGGCAATACCGATGCCGGGAATGGCGAACCTGACCACACCGCTCAATGGATTGTCGCTCGCCACTCGGGCCGCGCCCACCAGAAGCGGACCCTTGCCGTCGCTGGAAAACGTGGAAGCGCCAAGAGGCGGTATCACGAACTGGACAGTGCTCTGCGCCGGCAACCCATTCAGACCTATCGCAAGCCCGAGGCCATTATCGGAGAGTAGATCTATCCTGCCCGAAACAACCTTCGTGCTTGATGGGTTGGTAAGCACCAGATCGAAGCTCACGCCGCCATTTGCCACGTGCGCGAAGTAAAGATTGCTCGTTAACTGCAAGCCCGCTTGAGTGACGCTGAAGACTTTTCCGGCAATCGTGATTGAGCCGGTTCTGAAGACAGAAGCCGAATTCGCAAGCAGTGAATAAGAGACGACGCCATTGCCCGAGCCTGCGGCGCCTCCCGTGATTGTGATCCAGTCGTCGTTGCTCACCGCGGTCCAACCGCACCCGGGCGGCGCCGTCACCGCCACGCTTCCCGCTTCGGCTCCGGCCTGATGACTGCGGCTTTCAGGTGAGATCGAGTAAGTACAGGCTATCCCCTGCTGGCTCACGGTAAAAATCTGACCGGCGACTGTCAACGTTCCTGTGCGTGGAGCAGTACCCGGATTCAGATCGACTGTGTAGTTCACCTGACCACTGCCGTTTCCGGTCGATCCCGACGTAATTGTTATCCAGGGTGCATTGCTGTTTGCATTCCAAGTGCAGCCGGCCGGTGCCGTAACCGTGACGACTCCCGTTCCGCCTGTTAAAGTAAAGGAAGCGCTGGCAGGTGAAATGCCGTAGGTACATACAGGCAACACTGTCAACAAAGGAGAGTTAATGCTAAGGCGATTCTCCTCGTCCGATTCTGTCACTTCATTGGCTGCGTCAGCGACGAATGTCACAAAGTAGGTGCCCGGAGGCACTGTGGACGGTCCTGGAAACGAAATTGTGAGGGTCCTGGAAACTGAACTGGTGGGAGCCAGGGAATCGATGCGCAGTTCTCCGATTTTATATCCTGTGAGCGTCGCAGGAATTGTGACGGCGTAGAAATCCAACCGGCTCGGCGGCGCTGTGGCAGAGCCGTTATTCTGAACGACGGCAGTGAGGGCCAGCGAATCTCCGGCCCGCACGGAGGTGGGACTGAAACTGCCCGATGTAACAACAAGGTTGGGTTGAGATTCGGCTGTAATCTCCAACCGTGGCCCGAAGCCTTGTGCGTTCTCTCCCGCTTCGAAAACGGCATAGGAATTGGCGGAAGCGGGTGCGCGAAATGAGAGTCGAAACTGAGCCGTTGAGGTATTCTGCGATGCCAGAAAAGAGATCGCTGCTGTCACATCAAGACTTTTGTATTCAACCGTGTCGTTGCTCGACAAGGTGCCAATATCCGCAGATATCGCATTGACACACGCATCTCCCAAATCCAGCGACGTGCCGTAATCTATGAGATCAACGGTGATTGAATTCCCGCTTGCATAGGGCTGGCCGTTTTGGCCCACCTGGTACAAAACCAGGGTCGCCGACGTGATCCGGTTTCCGCGGAATGAACTGATGTCGAAGGAAACAAAACTTTTGTACAAACTCGGGACTCCGGCATCGCTGAGATTTGCCGAGCCGATTCGCAACTGGCCCGTAGGGGAAACCAGATCTTCCGGCGTCGATGATGGGCATTCCGGTCTACGGGTCCATCCATCCAGGGCGGCGTTGGAGAACATCGTGCCGGTGCTCTGCGCTGAGACTGTGAGGCTGAGAATTGAAATGAAAGCTGCAATGAAAAAGGCACTCAATTTGGACATGGCTCCCCCTGAACCCAGCAAGATACAATGTAAATAATAACTTATCCCGCATTATTCGCGACTTTTTGCAATAACAGGTGGTCTGTTGTCCGTCGGCCGTTGTCAGTTGTCACTCCTGACGACCAGCATGCAAGAACCGCTGACAACTCCCACGGACAACGGACAACCCTGTGTCCTCTGTGGCTTTTTTAGCAAAGCTTTGTCTGACACCTACACCTCAGCCTATGACGATCCAGTCTGCCAAGCTCGATACTCGATTTCCGTTGACATGTGATATCACATAGATATCATATTGATGTCACATAAGGAGGTTCGTCATGTTGCAGGAAAAGGAAATCAAGGGGATCTCGGGCTGGCTGATGTTGGCGGCATTGTTGGTACTGCTGATTTATTCAATCCTTACGCTGACTTTCGCGATTAGAGCCGGTGAGGGCTTCTGGGTTATTTTTTGGCTTACCGTTCTAATTGTCGACGTCGTTTCCGTGTTCGGGTTGACGGTGGTCAACCCGAACGAAGCCAAGGTGATCCAGTTGTTCGGGGCTTACAAGGGCTCCCTCAAACAGCAGGGCTTCCGGTGGGTTAATCCGCTGACCCTGCGCCGCAAGGTTTCTCTGCGAATACGCAACTTTGAGAGCGGCAAGCTGAAGGTGAACGATCAGGACGGCAACCCGATCGAGATCGCCGCGGTGGTCGTCTGGCGAGTCGTCGAGACGGCGGAAGCGGTGTTTCAGGTGGACGACTATGAGCACTTTGTCCATGTGCAGAGCGAGGCCGCGCTTCGCGTTCTCGCCACCAGCTACCCGTACGATGCACATGTGGAAGGCCAGGTATCCCTGCGAATTTCCGCTATGGAGATTTCCCACAAGCTGCGCGATGAGATCCAGGAGAGATTGGCCAAGGCCGGGGTCGAAGTGATCGAGGCCCGGATCAGTCACCTGGCCTATGCGCCCGAGATTGCCAGCGCGATGCTGCGCCGGCAACAGGCTAGCGCCATCATCGCAGCGCGGCAAAAAATAGTCGAAGGGGCCGTGGGCATGGTTGAGATGGCGCTCGATTTGCTGAGCGCAAAACAAGTGGTGCAGCTTGACGAAGAGCGTAAGGCTTCCATGGTGAGCAACCTGCTGGTGGTGCTGTGCAGCGATCGGGATGCGCAGCCGGTCGTCAACACGGGCACGCTTTATCAATAGCCCGGTTCGACGCTGCGTATTGGAAGAAATATGGCGCAACGGAAAACATTTCTCCTTCGTCTCGACCCGGCAACGCACGAAGCCCTGCAGCGCTGGGCCGACACGGATCTGCGCAGCCTGAACGGACAGATAGAGTTCCTGCTGCGCAATGCGCTTCGCGAAGCGGGACGCTTGCCTGCAGACCAATCCCCAGCCGCGCGCAAGGATCCGCTCCCGCCTGCGGGCTCTAAGGAGTGAGTAATGAAACCCTGGATCCAACCGATGGACTTGAAGCGTAGCTGGGTTCCCCCGGACGGGCTGGATCGCTCACGGCCGCGGGAAGTGCGACTGACCGCCGCAGGACGGGCGTTGGTGTTAGTCGGCATTCTCTTAATGGCAGGCGCTGTCGGCGCAGGTATCGGTCTCGGGATGAAGGCCGGCCGTCAAGCGGAGGAGGCGCGCCTGCTTCGAGAAGAGGGCTTGATTGCGCAGGGGGTTGTCACCCGGATATGGCAGAAGCGGGGCGAGAAAAAACAGTCCTGGGTGGCTTACCAGTTCACGACTGACGGACGCACCTACGGACGGGATGCGAAGGTCTCGCGCTCCGTCGGGCAACGTCTTCTTGTCGAAGGGCAGATCGCGGTTCGCTATGTTCCTTCCAATCCCGACCTCAATTATCCTCTCGACTTCGCCAACAAACGCATGCCTGTGTGGCTGCCGTTCTGGATTGCCGGCGCCCTGGCACTGTTTGGATTTTTCGTAACGTTACCGATTCGAAAAGCGCGCAGGCTGCTTGCGGAAGGACGGCCGGCGCCGGGCATCGTGACGAAACACGGGCACATCATGCACAGTTCGCATGGAAGAGTACTTGGAAAGAAGTCTTACTACGAGTTTCCTCTCCTCAACGGAGCCATCAGGAAGGGGGAAACTGGTCCCAGCAAGAATCCTCCCGCCGTCGGCAGCGTGTTCTGTGTGCTCTACGACCCGGATACTCCGCGCAAAAATGCACCCTACCCATTGTCGCTGGTCAGACTGGCGAATGTGCGCCGGCCTTGAAATTAAGTAGTTGAAAACAAGTCATTTCTAGCGGAGGATAATCACTAATGTAAGAGTAGGGGCAGCAAAGCGGGCGCATGTGGTTCGGCGCAGGGCTTGTTACGATATCAATCAGCGTAATTCGCGTAAATCAGCGGCTGGTTCTTCGATGAGGTGACAATGACACGACCGTCCTCTTTCAGGCACAACCCGACTTTTTCGTGTGCGCTCGTCTTGATCATCGGCGTCGTCATGCTGTCCATTGGGCGCGGCGCCTCACAACCCCGCACCTTCAATGTGCTCTTTATTGCGTCCGACGATTTGAACAATGCGCTCGGCTGTTACCAGCATCCTCTGGTTCGCTCGCCCAACATCGATCGACTCGCGCGCAGCGGCATGCGCTTCGATCGCGCCTATTGCCAGTACCCGCTGTGCAATCCGAGCCGCGCCTCCCTGATGACGGGGTTGCGGCCCGACACGACCGGGGTACTGGACAATCAATTCAATTTCCGAACGAAGCTGCCAAATGTCGTGACCTTGCCTCAGTTGTTTCGCAACAACCGATACTTTGTCGCGCGCCTGGGCAAGCTCTATCACTACGGCGTGCCCGGGCAAATAGGAACCAACGGGCTGGATGATCCGCAGTCCTGGGACCAGGTCGTCAATCCTCGCGGGCGCGACAAGGACGAGGAAAACAAGATCATAAACCACACGGTGGGACGCCCTCTGGGCAGCGCACTTGCCTTTTTGGCCGCCGATGGATCAGACGAAGAGCAGACCGACGGCAAAATCGCCACCGAAGCGATTCGCCTGCTCGAGAACAACCGGGAGCGGCCATTCTTCCTGGCAGTCGGATTCTTCCGGCCGCATTCGCCTTACGTCGCTCCCAAGAAGTATTTCGACCTCTATCCGACCGAGAAGATAAAGCTTCCTAAGGATCCGCCGAACGACCGCGACGATATTCCTGCGACTGCCTTGTTCACAACGCCGCCGAACTGGGGTCTGTCCGAGACGCAGCAGCGCGAGGCGACACGCGCCTACTTCGCGTCGATTTCCTTCATGGACGCGCAAGTGGGACGCCTGCTCGATGCACTCGATCGACTCGGCCTTCGCGATCAAACGCTGGTAGTGTTTTGGGGAGACCACGGCTATCACCTCGGGGAGCACGGCACCTGGATGAAGTCGAGCCTTTTTGAAGAGTCGGCGCGCGTGCCGCTGATCATCTCTGCACCGGGAATGAAAGCCGGCAAATCGTGCGAGCGCCTGGTCGAGTTTGTCGATCTTTATCCCACCGTCGCCGAATTCTGCGGTTTGAAGACGCCTGAAGGTCTGGAGGGCGAAAGCCTGGTGCCACTGCTGCGCGATCCCAATCGTCGGTGGAAAAAAGCCGCGTTTACCCAGGTTCGAAGAGCAGAGCAGGGACAAAGTTTTGCCGGCCGCTCAGTCCGCACCGACCGCTGGCGCTACACGGAATGGGACGAGGGACGAAAAGGCGCCGAGCTCTACGACCATCGCAAAGATCCACATGAATGGACTAATCTGGCGAACGATCCCAGGCATCAATCAACCGTCTCAGAGCTCAAAAGCCTCCTGCACGCCGGCTGGAAGGCTGCGCGCGTCGAGAAGCCTTGATTTCTTTTTTCGCGCAATGACTACCCACCCGAGAGTGTCATCTTTGCGTCGATCACAGCGGTCGAGATAAAAACAGCCGAGGGGCACGACAAATCCCAAGATCGGCGCTGATACCAAAAACACAAGAATCTTCAGTCCACGGGTCCAGTTAAATAGTTTCTCCAGCCATGTGCGAGCGAAAACCCAGTAACCTCCGCCAATGGGGTCGCAGCGGTCCACCGTCCATCGCGTTGTCCTCAGCAGGTAGACAATGCCTGTCCGGTCGAACCTGTGAAGATCATCTGCAGCTTCTAATCGTGGAAAGCGCCAGGGTATCGTCAGGAACAACTCGCCGCCGGGCTTGACGGACCGATGCATCTCTTCCAGGCTCTTCCGCGGATTCTTGAAATGATGCAGCGCGGCGCTGCAACAGATCGCATCCAGGCACCCGGCGCGCAGCGGGAGCTTGTGCGCATCTGCCAGGATTCGAGCCCCGCTGCGAAAGCGCAGCGCACCTGCACTGCGGTCCAGTGCTATGGCCCAGGGCGCGTATACGGCGGCGCCGCCGGCAAGGTCCAACAGACGCGCAGATTCATGTCGAAGGCAGAACGCGGCTGCCAGGCGCTCCAGTTCGAACTCAAAGGGGATGAGCCTGCGACGAAGAAACTCGGGAACCGCCAGCCGGATCCTATCGCGCAGCCGTTTTGATTGTTCACCTCTGGCCATAGCTGTTTTGGAATACGGGAATCTTTTTGAAAAGCTGAAGGCGTTCTACATAAGGCAGCAAACGGCTGATCAGCAAAGGTCCGGCCAAAAAGCTGATGATGGTAAACAGCAGGTTGGGCCTGGGAATGGTGCAATGCTGGCAGGGTGGGTATTGACTAAGGTCGCCCGAGACGTGCGCTTTACGTATATTCTGCATCTCGGTGGAGTTCCAGAACTGATCAAAGGAAGATTTCCTCAGGTCACCGAGCGGGGGCTTGCCGGCAAAACGGCAACAGGGCGCAACTGTCCCGTCGTGACGTATAAAAATGGATCCGCGCCAAAGCAAAAAGCAGGGGAGCCTTTTTCTTTCCTTTCTGGGCCGATAAATGTCGGCGCGTATCGATGAGTACTTCAGTTGGTCTTCCTTGAAGCGAATTATGTCCACTCCCCGGCGATTCCACATCTTTTTAAAAAGACTCGTTTCATGTTCGTTATCACGCAACAGGACCATTTGCAGGATCACCTTCATCCGGGCACGGCTCTTCAATTTGAACGCCAGAAAAGCTTCAATATTACGTTTGACCCAGTCGAATTTTGCTCCCGCCCGATATTTCTCGTAGGAAGCCGCGGTGGCTCCATCGAAAGCCAGGATGAGATTGTCCACTCCACAGTCAAGCAATTTGCGGCTCCGGCTCTCATCCAGCATCGTGGCATTTGTCGAAAGTTCAACTCTCACGCCTGAATCCCTGGCATATCGCACCATTTCGTAAATATTTTCATTCAGCAGAGGCTCGCCTTCGCCAAAAGGCCAAATGAATTCCAATGTGCGACGGTTCTGGTCGATGATGGACTTGAAGCGGGAAAGCGGCATATGTCCGAGCGGGAGCGGGTCTTTGTCCCGATTGCACATGGGGCAGGCAAGATTGCACTTGTTGGTTGACTCAATCGTGAGATGAAGCGGCTTGCTGCGCAAAACGTGTTTTCCCGCCAGATACTCCCACAGCAGCGTCGCTCGGTTTGCCAGGTGATACATCACGGCCTCCTTGTATGGCTAAGCGCAGTACCTGGAAATACATCTGTTTGTAGCTCTGAATGGCGCGGTCGGAATTGTAAATGCCATAGCGGCGCAAGAGCCGCGGCCGGAGCCAACCAGGAAAAACGTAGCTGAACAGAATTCGCAGAAGCATTCCAACCGCCATCGAAATCCGTACCATCTGGCAGGCATCGGGCAGATGGATTCGGCAGTAACGCAGAACACTGCGGTAGAAATCATGGTAACGGTGTTCAATGATGAAATGGCGGCTGGTCTCTCTGCCTGTATGGATGGCAGCGGCGTCGGCGCAAAAGATTGTTCTCCACCCGCGCGACGCCAGTCTTCGGTGGAGGTCGACATCTTCCATCCATGCGGGAGCGTAACACTCGTCGTATCCGCCGATCTCGACAAGCGCATCTCGCCTCGTCAGGACAAAGGCCCCACAGGCGTGTTCCACCACGCAATCCCGGTCATGGGGAAAATCCATCATCCGATAATGCGGTGTCGCCGGGTTGTTTGGCAAAAGCTTGTGAAGAAGAAGAAGTTCTGTACACAGCGCCCTGTTGGAAGGAAACCTTCTGACGTTGTGGCCGATCTGAAACGTTCCATCTTCGTTCTGAAACCGAGGAACGGCCACTGCGAACCGGTCGCAGGACAGGAGCTTATTCTCCAGTTCGCAGATACAGTCCGCGCCGGCGATCCAGTCTCCGTCGACAAATAAGACAAGCGGTTCCCTTGTTTTTGCCAGGCCGAGATTGCGTGCTTGCGCGAAGTTGATTTTTTGATCGCGCGACAGAATCGGGACGCCCGGATACTCGCGGGCAACAATCTCAACGGTATCATCTTCAGATCCGCAGTCGCACAAAACGACCTCGCGAATGCCCGCAGTTCGCAGGCTGTCCAGGCATCGACAAACCGACAAGGAATTGTTCCAAGCCGTCACGACGGCTGAAATTCCGACTTGCATGGCAGTTAGGATGCCTTCATTCTAAGAACCACTATGGAAAAACGCAACCGGTGGTCCTGCGTTGTTTCCCTGCTTATCTTCAGCGTCGTCGTTCAAATACCGTTTCTGCAAAAGGCATTTCACATAGATGACAACATATATCTGATGGTCGCGGAAAATCTTTACACCCATTCCTGGTTTCCTCAGGATCTTCATACCTATTTTGAAGGGCTGCGGGTCGAAAGTTTCATTTCTCACGAGCACCCCTTGCTTTTGTCCAGTGTTCTGCTGGCTCCAGCGACGGCAGTGAGTGTTCGGCCCGAGTTGACGGCGCACGTTACGTATTTGATCTTCTTTTTGCTGTTGGTTCTGTCCATCTTTCTGTTGTGTGAAAGTTCAGAGATTGGTTGGATGGCTGCCGCGCTTACTGCCGTTTCTCCGGTCGTTTTCGTGTCGAGCCATTCGTTAATGTCCGACCTGCCCTATGTGGCGTTGGTTTACGTTGCTCTGGTTCTGGTTGTGGTCTCGAACCGCGGTTTCCCGGGCAGTACCCGCTCATGGATGCTTCTTTGTGCCGGTTTAAGCTGCGCGGCGGCAGCGATGTTCGCTTACCAGGCTGTCTTCTTTGTGCCAGTCGTCTACTGGGCTGCCTGTGGAGGACTGGCGCATAACGTACGTATCCGGCTGCGTTTTGCGGCGTTTTGGACGCGATATGTCGCGTCCAAATCCGATGCGGCGCGCCGCGTCTCTACGCCGGAAAATGTACAAACTCGAAAGGCGCGTGTCGCGTCTGAGCCCCGACCCGACATGACGCGTCGAGATCATCGGGCGGGCCAAATTTGGATTTGGGCTCTGCCACTCACCATTCTGTTTGCCTACGCGGCTATCAATTCAGTCTACTTTGGACGGTTTATTTGGTGGGACCTGTTTGTCTTCTGGCATCAGCAACCGGTCTCTGCCGGCGGGCTATGGGCAAAATTGACATACTCGTTGCTGACCTTGCTGGGAGCAATCACCTTTCCTCTAGCCTGGGTCGTTCTACTGTCCAGGAAAACAGTCGAAAGTGGACCGCCAGCGCCGCCTGATCGCACTAACGCACTTTTAATAGCCTTGGTAGTGGTGACTTTTTTCATGATCCTCTTTGTGTATCACATAGGTACGGCGCGTTATTTGCTTCCAGCCGCTCCCGCCATTTGTATCTTTATGGTTTCTCGTATGCGAGCCGTCGTCCGACATCTTGCGCGGCGAATTGCCTGGTTTGCTGCACTATTTGGGTTGACGGCGGGTGTGTCATTTTCTTTGGCGAGCGCGGATTCTGAATGGGCCGCCTTTTACCGGGATGCAGCATCAGTGGTCTCAGAATACCAGCATCAGGGAACCAAGGTCTGGATCGCGGGCGAATGGGGTTTTCGATGGTACTTTCGCCGTGAAGGCGGCATAGTTCTTGGTCGCGCAGACAATCGCCCCCTTCGCGGTGACATCCTGATCCGGCCGAAGCTGGCCAGTCCGTACCTGACCGCCTACGATCGTTTCCCGAACGCTTTGGAATTGGAAAAAGTCATCCAATACCGTCCATCCCTACCGGTTAGATTGCTCGATTTTGATTCCCATGCCGGCTTTTACAGCTCTGGTTGGGGGCTGCTTCCCTATTCTGTCAATCTTTCGGATAAGGCGCTGGAAGAAATACTGATCTACCGTGTCAAAAAACCCGTGCCGGCTCCGGCGCGAGAGCCGACGTATTGGGATTGGAACAAGCCCAACAGCGAATGAAGCACGAATGTAGAAACCTACAGGTACCGCTCTTCAAGGATAGCGGTGTGGTGTACGACGTGGCCGGCAAGGATGTAGGCCAGCGCTCGAATGGTGAAGGAGTTCCCGCTGGCGATACCGCTTCGCATCCAGGCCTCGGACGGGAGGTTCCGGAAAAAGGACAGAGTAGCCAACCGGACTCTCCGGAACTCCTCGACATGGCTGGCCCATGAAAACTCGTCGGCTGCCGCGGCGCGGACGGAAACCTCTTGATCGTAGCTTGGCAAGGGGCTGTCAAAACCGCGCGCAAACCAGAGTGCGCGGAAAAGGAAAACGCGCTCGCAGTCGTTGAGGTGATTCAGCACCTGACGGATGGACCACTTTTCCGGCGCGTAGCGGTGCAGAGACTTCTCCTCGGAGATGCCGGCCAGGAATGAAAGCGTTTCTTCCAACTGAGTCTCCAACCGGCCGACGATGTCGTCGCTGGAGATCCTCTCGATATAGCGGAAGTAGTAGGGCGCGGCTTCGTTGCTTTCAGGACGTCCGATCATGGGATTATGCTAGTACTTAATTCCAAAATCCGACTAATGATTTTTTCACCACAAAGGCACAAAGGACACAAAGTCAGAAGGCGGAGATCAAAATCACCAAACGTCTGCTGTCACCCTGCTAATCTGTCGAACAAAGGAGCAACAAATGAGAGGTATCGGAGGAATTGTCGGATTGCTGATTGTCCTGGGGATTGGATACTTTGTTTACAGAACCCAGTTGACACAAGGAACAGGGACCCAAGCCACACCGAAAACACAGATTGACCTGATCAGGGTCAGAAGCGAGTTATTGAGCCTGGCTCAATCAGAGAGGCTTTACCTGGCTCGCAACGGCAATTACGCAACTCTGGACCAGCTACAGCAGGCAAGCTCTGCAATCTCCGGCAGCAGGGGTTACACCTACAACATCGAAGTGGACGACGGCCAGCATTTCAAAATTACAGCCACTCCTTCCGATCCGATGAACCGAAACTTGCCCACGTTCTCAATCGACGAAACAATGCAGATTTTGGAGAAGTGAATCTGCAGTGTGGCTATGGTGCCCCGGCGTTTGCGGCCGGCAAGCCGTGTTTGGCCAGAAAGTCTCGAATGGCGGCATAAATTTTCAGTGTCTGTTCGCGCGTGAAGCCGCCGTGTTTTCCTCCGGGAATTGTGAAAAGCTGGTTGGGGACTGCGGCCTTGTCGAGCGCTTCGTGCAGGCGAACTGCATGCGTGTACGGCACGGTGGGATCGGCATCACCATGGATGGTGTTTCACCACGAAGGCACAAAGGGCACAAAGTATTTACCTTTTCGAACCGCAGAATTCTATAATAGACCTCAAATCGCTTTCTATTTCCTAAAGCCACGAATTCTGTTCAGTGCTGCACGCAAGAAAGAGTGGAAGGCCACCCGCCAGGAAGGCTTTGTCTAAACGAAATTTGAAGTACAGGAGGTAACTATGAGTTCAAAATCCGCACAAGATCGCGATGACCGCGACTTGGCACGGCCGGGCGGCATCCGCTCGCGATCGGAACTGACGGCCTTAAAGATGCTGATTTTGGTTTTCGTGGCAATTTCGGTATTGCTACCCGTCACCGTTCATACACAGTCATTCAAGGAAGCGCCGGCCGGTTTCGACGGCCGGTCCAACGGCTTTGTCAGTCTTCCTCAGTTCAAAAGAGACCAGGGGATCTTTGAACAGCGTGAAGAGGTGGAGGATGGGCTTGGCCCGGTTTACAACGCACAGTCCTGCGCAGAGTGTCATCAGAGCCCGCAAACCGGAGGCAGTAGTCAAGTCACGGAATTGCGCGCCGGCCATTACAACCGCGAGACTTTCATCGAGCATCCCGGCGGATCGCTGATCCATGATCGCGCCATTAACCCGTCGGTTCAGGAAAGACTGATGGCAGGCTATGAAGTGCTGGCTGTTCGCGCATCAGTCAGTACGCTGGGCGATGGATTTGTCGAGTGCATCGACGACAGTTTGTTGATCGCTATCTCCAAAATTCAACCGCCGAATATGCGGGGTCAGGTTATTCAAGTCCCGGTGCTGGAAGCGGACGGTGCCCTGCGCGTGGGTCGGTTCGGCTGGAAAAACCAGCACGCCAGCCTGCTTTCCTTTTCAGCCGATGCCTACTTAAATGAAATGGGCATCACCAGCGAGCTCAAGCCAGAGGAAAACGGACCACTCGGCCAGCTCGTAGGGCTATTTGATCGGGTGCCTGATCCTGAGGATGATGACGGGGACACGGAAACCTTTGCTCGCTTCATGCGTGCGACAAAGGTCCCTCCCCGGGGACCGGGAGCGGAATCGAGTCTGATCCCCATCCCCGAGGTGGTGCTGGGATCCGCCTTGTTTGACGGACTTCAGTGTGGCACCTGCCATGTCCGGACACTGTTTACCGCTCCGGCAGGAACTGTGATCAATGGCGGGACCTTCACGGTTCCCGAGGCATTGGGAAGCAAGATTATTCATCCTTACAGCGATTTCCTGCTGCATGACGTCGGAACCGGCGACGGAATTGTGCAAAACGGCGGCTATTCCACGCGAAACAAAACGCGCACCGCGCCTTTGTGGGGTTTGCGGGCTCGCAACCGCTTCATGCATGACGCCGCGTCCTACTCGTTGATCGCCGCCATCCGCCGCCACAAAGGAGAAGCCACCGATGTGACGCGCAACTTCGAACGGCTGCGCGACGCCCAGAAAAACCAACTCGTGGCATTCTTGCTGTCGTTGTAGGTGCAGCCTGTAGATCACTACCTCCCGCACTTACTGTTTGGGAGTCGGTTGTTTCTGTTCTTCTCCGGCGGCGGCGACCGGGGTTAGCCAGGCGGGATACCAGCGGAAGACATTGCCCGTCAGGCTGGCAACGAAGATTTCGCCGCTGGGGGTGACGGTGATTTTGTGACCGGGGCACTCCATGGCGCCCAGGATCCGGCCGCTCTCCAGATCAATCTTCATCAGCCGGCCTGCCAGCGTGTCGTAGGTGATGTTTTCGACATTGTTGCGGTGCGTGACCACCCACATTTCATCGCCGGGGGTAATGAACAGGTCCTGCGTGGCGCCCAAGTGCGTCCACTGCTTCAGAAATTCCCCTTTCGGGCTGAAGATTTGAATTCGATTGTTTTCCCGGTCGCTGACGTAAACGCGCCCCTTGGAATCAAGTCCCACCGAATGCACGGTATGGAATTCGCCGGGGCCGGTTCCGCGCTTTCCCCAGGAAAGCAGGTACTTCCCTTCCCTGTTGAATTTCACCACGCGTGAATTGCCGTAACCGTCCGAGATGTAGAAGTCGCCATTGGCCGCAAATGCGATGTCAGTCGGTTTGTCGAATGTCTTGTCGTCGGTTCCAGTCTGGCCCTTGATGCCCCAGGTCTGCAGCAGCTTCCCTTCCCGCGTGAATCTGTAAACCTGATGGTTTCCGTTATCGATGGCCCAGATGTTGTCGTATTTGTCTGCCCGCAGACCGTGAGGATTGCCGAAGAAACCGCGACCCCAGGAGCGAAGGTAGTTGCCCTTGGGATCAAAAACGACCACCGAATCAGCCTTCTTGCCGCGATGAAAGACATAGACGTCGCCCTTGGAATCGGTTGTCACTGCCGAAACGCGGCCGAACTTCCAGCCATCGGGCATCGTGTCCGGTTCTTCGCCAAAGCGTATGGCGACGCGATACTTCAACAGGCCGCCCTCATGCGGGTACCAGCCATCGGGTACATAGCCTTGCTCGGGGGCTTTTGATTTTTGGGGCTGGGCGAAGCCAAAAATGGAGAAAAGGATGATTGTGAAGATGGCTAGTCTTTTCATGTGAGATCTCCTGGCAAAAGCTTTTCACCACAAAGGCACAAAGGCACAAAGGCACAAAGTAAGACGTGAGGCGGGCGGAGACTGGTCAGCTGTTCGGCCGTGAAGTAACAGGCGATTAAAGCTGACCGGTCTCCGCCCGCCTCACGTCTTCCCTTTGTGTCCTTCGTATCTTTGTGGTGAAAAGCTTTTACTCGAACACACGAGTCAAGAATTGCTCGCGCCCGCAATTTGTGGAATCAGCTCGCCGTGGACATCGGTGAGTCTCATGTGCCGGCCGTTGAAGTAATAGGTCACCCGCTTGTGATCCAGCCCCAGTAAATGCAGCAGCGTGGCATGAAGGTCGTGGCAGGTGACGATCTGCTGCTCGGCCTTGTAACCAAATTCGTCGGTGGCGCCGATCCTCTGGCCGCCCTTAATTCCCGCGCCCGTCATGAACACGGTCATCGCGCCCGGGTTGTGATCGCGGCCGATTCCGCGCTGGGAAATCGGCATGCGGCCGAATTCGGAATGCCACATCACCAGCGTCTCGTCCAGCAGACCGCGGCGCTTCAGGTCCTTGATCAGACCCGCAATCGGCTTGTCCACTTCGGCGGCGTGCATCCCATGGTTGTCGGTAATGCTGGCGTGCGCATCCCATGTGTCCACGTTCTGATTTACGATCGAACCGCTGTAAAGCTGAATGAATCGCACGCCCCGTTCGACCATGCGACGCGCCAGCAGGCATTGCTTTCCGAACGCCTCGGTAACCGGATGATCCAGGCCATAGAGCCGCCTTGTCTCTTCACTCTCTCCGGAAATGTCCACCGCTTCGGGCGCGCACATTTGCATCCGATAGGCCAGCTCGTAAGAAGAAATCCGGGCCGCAAGCTCGCTGCTTCCGGGATGCTTGTCCGCGTGCTTCTGGTTGATCCAGTTCAGTTGGTCAAGCCGCGCCCGTTCCTGCTCGGGCGTGACATATTGGGAGGGTGGGGTCAGGTCCAGGATCGGGTCGCCGGCGGAGCGGAAAACCGTTCCCTGAAAGGATGCCGGCAGAAAACCGGAGCTCCAATTCGCCGGTCCCGAAAACGGTCCGCCGCGCGCGTCGTACAGGACGACGAACCCGGGCAGGTTCTGATTCTCGCTGCCCAAGCCGTAGGTCACCCACGAGCCGACGCTGGGATATCCCATCAATATAGAACCGGTGTTCCATTCATAATGCGACAAGACGTGGTCGTTCGACTTGCCCTGGCAGGAATGGATAAAGGCCAGCTCATCCACGATCGATCCGACATGCGGAAAAAGATCCGACACCCAGAGGCCGGACTGCCCGTACTGCTTGAAGGTGTAAGGACTCTTCATCAGCGGTCCTGGAAACCCCTGCCGAACGCGGATTTCGCCCTGACCCTCCAGGGGCATGCCGTGGTACTTCACCAACGCCGGTTTGTAGTCGAACGTGTCGATGTGGCTCACGCCGCCGCTCATAAACAGAGAGATGACCGATTTGGCGCGCGGCTTGAAATGAGGCGGTTTGGGCAAATAGGGGGAACCGGGGAATCCTTCGGAGCTTGCGCAGGTCGGAGCCGAAGGCGGGGCAGCCAGAAGCCCGTCCTGGTTTAGCAGGTAAAGAAAGGCCAGCCCGCTGATTCCCGATCCGGCCTCGAACAGAAAGTCCCGCCGGGTGACAAAACGGCGTTTGCTCATTCTGCAATCACATAAGCCGGACATGCGTGGTTTCTCCTTAGAAATCCTTTATTGAAAATTTCTGCCAGACGGTCGATCGCATTCACCGCAGGGCCGCAAAGCACACAGAGGACTCACAGAGACGGAACATTCTGCGAAAACTCGGCGCACTCTGCGCCTCTGCGGTGAATACGATTGAAGTCCAGCAGGGATCCCGGTTTCGCCGCCACCGGCAACCATCCCCTCAGTTAACATACACAAACTCATTCGTATTCAGCATCACGTGCGCCAGGTCGGTGAGCGCGGCAAGCCGGCCTTCCTCCGCAGTGCGCCGCTCAGAGGCATGGGCATTGTGGTAGCTTTGCTGCCGCTGCAGAAATGTCTTCAAGTGGTCCAGTTCCCTGGCATCCGGATCACGACTGAGGGCAATTCGATAGAGCAACCGAATCTGCTTGCCCGAATCAGCGCCGGTTTCCTGCAGCACTCGCTCCGCGAAGTGACGGGCTTGAATAAGCACGAACTCGCTGTTCAGCAACGTGAGAGCCTGCGTCGGCACGGTAGTTACATTTCGCCTCTCACATGTGACATTCAAGTCAGGCTGATCGTGTACTTCAAACATCGGATACTTCAAACCTCTCTTCCAGTACGCATAGACGCTGCGCCGCCAAGTGGATGGCTCCTCCCGGGTCATGGTCCATTTCCCCTGCCGGTAACTTTCTCTTAAAGCCTTGGGGATGGTCGGGAAGAACGGTTCTCCGCCGGCCTGCAAATTGATCTGGCCGCTGGCCGACAGAATGATGTCGCGAATGGCCTCTCCTTCCAGCCGGCGCAATGGAAATCTCCAGAGTTGAACGTTGCTCGGATCCTTCTCCATGTTCGCCTTGCTGGAAAAGGTGGAAGCCATCTTGTAAGTCGCAGAATTCATAATCAGGCGGTGTATCTGCTTGATGCTCCAACCCTGGCGCATGAACTCGATCGCGAGCCAATCCAGAAGCTCCGGATGGGACGGTCTCATCCCCATCTTCCCGAAGTTGCCGGGCGTGGCGACAATGCCGCGGCCGAAATGCCAGTGCCAGATCCGGTTTACCATCACGCGCGCGGTGAGCGGGTTCTCCAGCGATGTAATCCACTCGGCCAGGGCGCGGCGGCGCCCGCTGCTGATAAACTCACTTTTCGGCGGGCGCGCGATCGGCGGCGGCGTTCCATGAACGAGCACCCTCAAATAGCCCGGTTCCACGATCACTGATTTCTGATCCTCAGCCACTTCCAGGCCATTAGCTGCAAAGTAAACCGGCGGCACGCGGTAGGGCCGCCCCGGCTCCGGCAGGAAGCAGCAGTCGACTCGATAATCGAAGCGGTTCCCTTTGCCCGGCAGCGGCTCATCTCCCGGCCCGTCCGGAGTGAGTCGATAATCTCCGTCCCGAATTCCTTCAGCGACAGGCAGTGGAGTCGGCAGCTTCTTTACAAGCTCGTCGATCTGCTCGAGAAGCTTCTGCCGCGCCTTGTCGTCAGCTTCGCTTACCTTTATCAACTGGCGGTACTGCGGGGAAACGACCTGATTGGCTGCCGCGTCCGGGTCCACATCCAGCGACACGATTTGGGCTGCAAGCAACTTTTGACCGGCCGTCCTTTTCTCTTCCGGTGTCCTGACAGCGACCTGAACCTCGGTAGGAAACCGGGAAAGCTTGCGCTCGAACTCGGCCTTCCGGTACGGCGCTTCGATTTCGGCGATCCGACGCCGCAGCGGGCGGACCTGCTGATCTATTTCATTTTTCACTCTCTGGAATTCCGCTACTTTAGCGGCCGGCGCCAGCGGGTGGTCATAGTCCACGTGGCCGAAAAACATTCCCATTGTTCTGTAATAATCCACGCGAGTAATGGGATCGAATTTGTGGTCATGGCAGCGGGCGCAGTTAACCGAGAGTCCCATGAATCCCTGGAATGTGGTTCGAATAATGTCATCCAGGTATTCGTATCGGTAGTACGGGTTGTCCTTCTCGCGGTAACGCACTTTTGGACCGATGCGATAGTAGGTCGTTGCGATCAGGCTGTCGTAGTCCCGGTTTTCAAGTTCGTCGCCGGCCAGCTGTTCAAGGATGAATTGGTTGTACGGCTTGTCCTGATTTAATGACTTGATGACATAGTCGCGGTATTTCCAGGCGTTCGTGTTGTCCCTGTCATGCTCGAAACCCGAGCTGTCGGCGTAACGCACCACATCGAGCCAGAACCGGCCCCAGCGTTCTCCATAATGAGGAGACGCAAGCAGGCGATCGATCAAATTCTCCCAGGCCCGCGGTGAGGAATCTTTGACGAAGGCATCCACCTCTTCCGGGCTCGGCAGAAGCCCGATCAAATCCAGGTAAGCCCGGCGGACCAAAGTATTTCGGTCCGCCTGTGGCGCTGCAACCAGTGCCTTCTCGTCGAGAGCTTTCTTGATGAAGGCATCAATCGGATTTGCTCTCCAGCGCGCATCTGCAATCTTGGGAATCGGCTGCGGAACGGGTTTCTGGAAAGCCCACCAATTTCGGTCCTCGTCGTTGATCGTTTTTTCCTGGTAGCCCTTTGCGTAAGTAGCGGTCGCCGTGTCTTTCCCATCTTTGGCGCTGTGCGCCGCCGCCATGTTTCCAGTGGAGAGATCAGTTGCATCCCAACGTGCGCCCTGTTCAATCCAGGACTTCAGAAGCGCGACTTCCTGGGTGGTGAGCGGAGAGAGCGGGGCCAGAGGCATGGCGGGCTTCTCGAGGCCGGCGACGCGACGGAACATCCGGCTCGCCTCCGGATCGCCAGGAACGATCACAGGTCCTCTGTCGCCGCCCTCGAGCATCGAATCGCGCGTGCGCAAATCCAGACCCGACTTGAGTGTTTCGCCGTGGCACTGGAAGCACCTCTGCTGCAGAATGGAAACAGCCTCCTTATTTAACGGCTGGATCGAGGCTGGATCCTGACGGGCCGCCAGAAAAACGCAGCCGGATGCGAGCACTGCGAGCGCCGCTACCCAGGGAGTTGCTGATCTTTCGCCAATACCGGGAGCCATATTCACCGCGTCCGCTTACGGTTCTTAGCACCGTGATATATCAGTCTTTAGGCATTTTAAGCTCGCCGGCAAAGCATCTCAATCATTTTCGGGCTGCCAGTCAAGAAAGGGAATTCACCACAAAGGCACGTAGTCGTGCCCGTTGACGTGCTCGTGCTCGTGGACGTAGATGGCTTTTTGGTTGCGGCAATGCTGCACTGCGCCTCTGTGGTGAATTCCGTGGAACTAGGGAACGACCCGGAACGGCGCCAATGCAGAGGCGGACTGGCCGGAGATTTTGTCGCGAATGCGCACTCGCATTTCATATTCTCCGGGTTGCAGCCGGCTGAGGCTGACCATGCGGGCGATGCGGCAGTGCGGACCGGCAAACTTTACCAGCGAAGTTACGTCGCGCCAATTCTCGGGTTCGGCGCCCCTGCGCGCCAGTCCATACTCCGCTTTCAATTGCGGACGCTGGTCCTTGGGGTCGACGCCGAAGTTATACACCTGCAGATAAAATCCGAGGCTGTCGGCGCTGCGCAGCATTTCCTCGGTTCTCGGAACAACCTTTAAATCCCCCAGCTTGAAGCTGGAAGAGCTCCCGCCGGGCGCATCTGATTCAATCCTCTCGGCCAGAATCAGAGAGCTGAGTTTCAGCGCGCCTTCTTCAGACCGGGGAACTTCCAGCCGCTGTTCCAGTGTGCCGATGCGCCTGCTCTCGACGTCCTGCACCACTACTTCCAGCTTGTACAGGCCCGGCTTCAGGATGAGCTGCTTCTGGTAGATGGAAGATGACGTTTTCGCCTTCTCCCATTGCTCGGCGGCATATTCGCGCTCAATGTCGTCTTCAAAGATTGTTTCCACGCGATTATCAATTCTGGAGACACGCCCGAATACGTGCACCCGCGCGCGCAGCACTCCGTGGTCCGGCTTGAAAGTCATCTTGTCATTGGCCACCACCAGCGTCACCGGCACGAGCGCCTGCTGCTCGGTCAAGCGGATATAGTCCTGGCGGACGTGGAAAGGAAGCTGGCTGTAGGTGACACGCGTCGCGACGATCGCTTCCAGATCTTTGTAGCGGATTGCCGGCGCCCGGCTCAAGCCCGCGGAAAGAGACAACTGCTCGAAGGGCTTGTCTTTTATATTCTCAAAGCCCGCCATGCCGGCGTAAGCCCCGCGCCATTCGCCCGAGATGCGGCGGCGGGTGACGCGATCCTGTTTGTTTGTCGAGCCGGTCATCATTTCCTGTTCCTGCTCATCCTGGGTCAGACCCTGAAGGCCGGAGAGCAGCAGCGCGTCCTTGCGCTGCTTGTCAAAGGTCAGCTCAAACAGGCCACCGCCTTTGTCATCCACAAATTCCAGCTCAACATCTTCACCCAGGCCTTCCAGACGCCGGTATTCCCAGCGTTCCATGGGAAAGATGCTGGTCACGCCGCCGCCTTCCTTCCGCTGGCGCGTGTATTGTCCTCCGGCCGGATAAGTTTCGCGGCGGTCCGGCGGCCCGAATTTTATGTAAATCATCCCCCGATCGCTTTTCCATCCGGCAATCCCGGCGGAAAAATTCTCGTTGGCGTAAACAATGCGGCGGTAGTGTTCTTCTTTGAAATCGTTCTCGCGCGTGGAAGGATCCGGATCGCGGCGAAGCCAGAACTGCTCAATGAAGGCATCGCGCTCCTCGTCGGTGGTCAGCTTGGAGAAGACAGAAGCTTCTTCCTCGGTGATGATCCAGACGACATCTTCATTGAGCCATTTCTTGTAGTACTTGCCGGTGGCCTGCTCCTGTCCGAAAAGCAAAACGGAACCGCAGAGAACGCCAAGAACGCCAAGAGTTAAAATGGATCGAGTCAACTTAGCCTCTAGCTTGGTGCCTTTGTGTCTTTGTGGTTGATAGAAACGAACCACCAAGACACCAAGGCACCACGAGCTCAAAAATACAATTTCAACGCAAACTGAATCAGGCGCGGATCGCCGTTCTGACCGGTGATCTGGCCGAAGTTCCCCGATTCCAGGTTGGTGTTGGGATTGGAAAAGTTCACCGTGTTGAAAACGTTGAAGAACTCCGCCCGGAACTGCAGCTCCCTGGACTCGGATATTTTGAAGTCCTTGAGCACGCTGAAATCCACCAGCCAGAAGCCGGGACCGCGCAGCCACCTGTTTGGTGTGTTGCCTACCGTCCCCAGCTTGGCCGGCTGGAACAGGCCGGCAAAGTCATCCTGCGTGAAATAAATCACCCGGCCCTGGGCGTCGCGCTTTGTCTTGCCGATATCGTTTGTGTGTCCGTCCACCTTGGCGCCGGGCACGAAATCAGGTCTATCGCCACCCTGCCAACTGCTCGACTGCGAGCCATACCCGATCCCAAAGGGAAAGGCAGACGCCACTTCGATGATCGAGCTGACCTGCCACCCGCCGATGAACTGATTCATAAAACCGCCGGTGGATCCACCAAAGCGCTTTCCGCGGCCGAAGGGAAGCTCGTAAATGAAATTGCTTTTGAAGTCATGCGTGACGTCATTTCCCGAAACCGACTTGTCCAGATTGCGCTGGAAGAAATCGGTCACGCTCTGGCCGGTCGGCTGCGTGGTGGATGTAATGTCCAGGTTCTTACTCAAGGTATAGTTGGCCTGCGCCTGCAGTCCATTCAGGAAACGCCGGCTGAACTGTAACTGCATGCCGTGGTAACTCGAGTAGGCCGCGTTGGAGACCAGACGCGGTCCGTTCAGGAACTGGATATTCGGGCGAAAAGCATTGTCCCTCAGGCCAACGGCAAGCGGCAGCCAACCGCGCGGGTCTACACCCGCCGGCAGCGGCGCCAGTCCCGCGGAAGTCAAAAAAGCGTTGGAGTGAAACAGTGTGCTGGTGTCAAACGCCGCGATGGTGCTGGAAAGGTTGTTGTTTCGTATGTTTGTTTCCACCTGCTGGTCGAAGGTATTGTTGCCGGCCAGGAAGAGCTTGAATAGAGATTGAGGCGCCAGGCCGGCCAGAGATCCCGGCGCGTACTGGTTCAGGCTGGAAGCATTGGCCGGCGTGGACCCGTACAACGCGGCGATATTCACCAGGGCATTCGGGTTCACGCTGCCGGGAAGCGGCACGCCCGCCTTCGCGTAGGCCGCGGCGTTGGTCAGGCTCAAGAGCCCCTGGAGCTGCTGCAGACCGGTGAGTATTTCAGCCGGCGCGCGGAACTGGTTGGCCGGAAGGCCGGCAAATTCGCTGGCTCCCTTCCTTCCCACGTAGCGAATTTCCACCACCGTGTTCTTTCTGATCTCATGCTGGATGCCGAAAGACCAGCTCTGCGAGTAGGGCGTCACCAGGTTTTTCTCATAGTCGGAAGGGCTCAAACTGAGGCGCGTGTTGGGAACCGCCTGCAGCGGCTTTTGCGTTTTGCTGATGTCAAGAATGCTGCCCAGGTTGATGCTGCCGCTGCCGACACTGACTCCCGAGTTGGTGGGAGCGTTCGCCAGATCGGAAAGCCGAGGCGTGCGCGCCAGACCGAAAGCATTGGTCAGACCAAACAGGCGCGACAGGTCATTGCCGTTGATCTGGCCCGTTCCATTCAAACCGGGCGCCCGGGATTCGATTGTGTCCAGCGTGCGTCCGTAAAGGCGATCGTAGGAAATCCGATAAGATCCCCGGATTGCGGTCCTATTCTTCCCCCATGGATCCCAGGAGAAGCCCACGATGGGGGCGAAGTTGTTCAGGTCATTATTGAAAATCTTTGTTCCGAATTTCGGTCCCACGCGGGTAAAAGAGATCGGCTCGTGCGGGCGGCTGGGATCCAACTGGGTATCGAGCAACTGACGGTTTTTCGCCAGCACATAGAAGCTGTTTACTTCCCAGGGCACCTGGAACCAGTCGTAGCGCACTCCCAGGTTTAGTGTCAGGCCCCGGCTTACCTTCCAGTCATCCTGGAAGAAGAAGCCCCAGTCTCTTTCGCGAAAGCCGCGGGTTTTTCCGGTTCCCAGCGGACCGAACTCACTTTCCGAGATCGCATTGAAGTCAGCCGAAGCCGAGCCGATACGACCCATCAGGAAATTGAAGAGATCCCCGGCAAGGGCCTGGTTTGCGCTCGGAATCGGATTCGCCCCCGCCGGGTTTCCAAATAATTGCGGGAAGTTCACCAGCGCTCCACCTACTCCGGTTTGTACGCTGGAAAAGTTCAGGGAAATCGCATTGTTGCCAATAACCTGATTCAGTGGAGTCGACTGGAAAGTCATTCCCATCTTCAACGCATGGCTTCCTCGGAGCCACGACAGATTGTCGGTCACCTGGAAAGTCTGCCTCGGGGTTATTTGCAGTTCATCGATCCGGAAAGGATTCGTGATGATCCCCGGAGATACGGCCAGCGTTCCCGGCTTGTCAACGGTCACGGAAAAAAGGCGAATATTGCGGCTCAGGCCGATGCGCACCTCATTGGTCACTTTTGGCTTCAGGCTGCTGATGATGTTCAATGAATATCCCACCTGGTCTTCCAGCCTGGTGCGCGTTAGTCCGCCGGGAAATGGCGTGAAGCTCCCGTTAATCACGTCCCCGAATCGATCCAGGCGTCCGTAGTTGGCGCGCGCCGACAGATTGTGCTTGTCGCTGATGAGGTGATCGATCTTGAT
The DNA here is from genome assembly GCA_036507075.1 of Acidobacteriota bacterium. Classification (GTDB taxonomy): domain Bacteria; phylum Acidobacteriota; class UBA6911; order JACQSX01; family JACQSX01; genus DASXQR01. The sequence goes on from DASXQR010000192.1 coordinate 65,501, forward strand.
GGTAAACAGGTCGTTTTTAGTTTTTGCCGGGGCGTTGAACCGGTATCCGGCAGTGTTCAAGCCATCCCCGGTGAGCGTGAACGTGTTGGGCAGGGGCGTGGCGTCGATGATCTTCTTGATCAAACCGGTCGTGTCGCCGCCGATGCCGTCAAAAAATCTTTTGTCGGAGTCAACCATATTCAGGGTCTGGATGCCGGCGACGCCGGGCCGGAGCGCGCCGGTAACCGGATCTACCACCACGCGGCTGTTTGAGTTCAGCACCGCGCCCGTATCCGGATTTCGTGTCACCCCGGCGGTGATAAAGCGATACAAGCCCTGGCGCGCCGCACTGGTGAGCACCGTTCGCTCGAGATCGGCCGCCTCAGACTGGCGCATCCCTTCATAATTGAAAAAGAAAAAGGTGCGGTTCTTGCCCTGATAAAGTCCCGGGATAACGACAGGGCCGCCGATGGTGCCTCCAAACTGATTGCGCAGCAGGGGCGTGCGTTCGACCTTGACCGGGCTGGCATTGTTGAAGAAGGTGTTCGCGTTGAGCACCGTGCCGCGATAAAACTCGTAGACACTTCCTTTCACCTTGTTGGTCCCCGACTTGGTCACGATGTTCACCTGGAAACCGGACGCGCGGCCGTACTCCGCGCCCGGATTGCCGGTAATTACGCGGAACTCCTCGACCGTGTCCACCGATGGCAGAACATCGGTTGCGATCAGAATTCCCGAAGTGCTTCCCGTTCCCAGTTCCCCGTTGGTAATGTTGACACCGTCCATGTAGAGAACATTGTTGACCGTGCGGGCTCCGTTGGCCGAAAGGCCGCCCGTGGAGGACTGCCGGTTGTTGCCCGCCATTCCGGGCTGAAGGAAGATCAGCTCGATGGGCAATCTGCCGTTCAGCGGCAGGTCCTTTATCTTTCTTTCGAACACCACATCCCCAAGATCCGACGTGCCCAACTGGATCTGCTGCACCGAATCGGCCTTGACGGTCACCGCTTCGGTGATTTCGCCGACAGTCAAGGTAAAGTTCAGGGTCTTGGTGGTGGCGACTTCCAATCGGAAGTCTGTCACTGCCGTCTTCTTGAAGCCGGGAAGCTCCGCGCTGATGGTGTAGGTGCCAGGAGGAAGAAACGGGAACACATAGAGGCCCGAATCGTTGGTGTAGCTCTCGGCAGCCACATTGGTTTCCTGGTTGGTTGCCACCACCAGCACTCCGGGAATGACCGCCTTGCTGGGGTCACTGACCGTCCCTTCCAGCTTGGAGCCCCGCTGCTGGGCCAGAACTACGGCGCATGCGACGGCCGCCACAAGGATAAACGTAATCGCGCGGGGGCAGAGTTTTGAAAGAAACATCGGGTCCTCCTGTCTGGTGCCGGATGATTCGCCATAGTGTAAAACTTCCCCGGGGGATCTGACGAGGATTTTGTTGTGGTGCGGATTGCGCCCGGAATTTGATTCATCACGGAGGCACAGCCCGGCCGTTAGCCGCAACCAAAAAGCCGTCGAAGCCGCAACCAAAAGTCAAGGAGAGACGGCCTGAGGGCCGTCTCTCTGCGGTGCCTTGCCAAGCTGAGACGGCCCTCAGGCCGTCTCTCCGCTCCCGTGTCTTTGTGGTGAATCTACTGCGCCACCATGCCGCCATCGATAGGCAGGGCGTGTCCGGTGATAAAGGACGCATGCTCCGAGCAAAGCCAGACAACCGCATCCGCGACTTCCTCGGGCCTTCCGACTCTGCCGAGTGGATGCAGGGCCGTTACCCGCTGCTTAGCTTCGGGATCGTCGGTAAAGAGCCGCTCAGCCATGGGAGTAATGATGACAGCCGGGCAAACGGCATTCACCCGAAGTCCCTGCGCGGCATATTCGATTGCGGCGGTGCGGGTCAGTCCGACGACACCATGTTTGCTGGCATGGTAACCGGCTCCGATGGGACCACCGATCAACCCGGCCACCGAAGACATGTTTACGATGGCTCCCTTCTGCTTGAGAATGTGCGGAATTTCGTACTTCATCGAGAGCCATACGCCCGTCAAATTAATACTGATAACCTGGTCCCACGTTTCTTCTGTGTAATCGGCCGTCGGCACAAACGCGGTTCCTTCAATCCCTGCATTGTTAAAGGCAAAATCGAGGCGGCCGTAAGTCGAGGCGGCTTTCGCGACCATGTCGCGCACCTCAGAGGCCCGGGCAACGTCGGCCTGGACAAAAATTGCTTCGCCTCCGGAATCGCGGATCAGCGCAATTGTTTCTTCGCCTTCACGGCCCCGCCGCGCGGCCACCACTACCCTGGCGCCCTTTCGAGCAAACGCCAAAGCTCCCGCCCTGCCGATTCCCGTGCTTCCCCCAGTGACCAAAGCAACTTTACCGTCGAATTCCTTATCCATTTTCATATCCCCCGAGAAATGCCCCCAGATTGTGATAACAGCGTCACCTGCATGCGAAGCACAGAGCCACGTCCCGCAAGGGCGTGGCCAAAACAACGGAAGTCGGCTCGTCGTTCACCGAACTTGGTGCCAAGCCGGTTACGACACGTCTGACAGACCTTGGCGGATTCTGATCGCTAGGCGATAAGAAACGCAATCGCCAGCCGGGTCGAAGCCGACCAGTATGGGTCCCGCCACGCCCTTGCGGGACGTGGCTCCGTGCTCTGCGTGCCCGGGTTGTCGAGAGCGAATGATTTCCACGAGCGTTCACCGTCCGTCTCTGCGAAAATATCACGCTGCCGCAAAACACGAGGAGTCTGAAATGCAAACGAGATACAAATCGCTTTTCTTGCCGATGGTTGTTGCACTGCTTGCAGGAAGTATTGCGACCCACTCCGTTTCGGCCGCAGGAGAACAAGCACGGGCGGCGGTGGGCGATTCTTCGCCATCAGGAGAACTTTCGGCGCTTCGCCGCCAAGTCGAGATGCAGCAGCAACAAATCGACCGGCTGGCAGCCGCGCTGCAGGAACAGAAGGAACTATTGCGGCGTGTCCTCGACCGCGTGGATCCGTCTGTCGACATGACACGACCGGCGCCGGCGGTTTTCAGTCGCGTCGCCGGGCCGGCAACTGTCGAGCCGGCGAGCTTCGAGTCCGGATCCCTTCCCCAGTCACAGGCAGATGTCAAGCAGGCGGCGACGCCCGTCGACACGCTGTCCAAGCGGGTCGATGAATTGTCGCGCGGCCTGGGGGGGTTCAGGTTCAGCGGTGATTTCCGGTACAGGTTCGACATTCAGTTGCGTGAAGGAAATCCAGTTGCGGTCCCGCTGCAGAACATTCGCGGCCGCTATCGCCTGCGACTCAATGTCGACAAGGAGCTGGATTCGAAACTGCGGTTTCACGCGCAGCTTTCCACCAGCCCGCTCAACAACGGAATCACCAACGACCAGGATTTCGGGGCCACGGTTGCAAAGCACCCCTTCTCTATCGCCGAAGCGTTTATCGATTTTCACCCCAATTCCGCCCTTTCGATACGCGGCGGAAGAATGGAGGAAATTTTCGCCGACAATATGAGATTCTTGTGGGACGACGATGTGCGGTTCAACGGCTTCCAGCAGATCGCCAGGGCGCAGCTTCGATCCAAGGGACTCGGCTTGAAAACACTCGAATTTCGGAACGCTGTTTATTTCCTGAGCAACCCGAATGTGGCCATCCTGGCGCCCAACTCTCCCTTTGTTCAGGCGGGTTTTACTCCGGGAACAAAAGTCCGGGATGCCATGCTGTTTCACCCGGGAGCGGTCGCGCGCGCCGATTTGAGCAATCGATGGAGCCTGCAACTGACCGGCGACATCCAGCTATACCGCAACCCAAATCAGATCCAACTCGCATCGCTGGCAAATGGATTTCCTGTCCTGGTCAACAACACGCTCGGCATTGCCCTGGCCGGCCCGATGACCGGGCTGGGGAATGCGACAACCACTCCCGGAGGGGCGATTTACAGCGCTCCCCATTTCCAGATTGTGCGACTGGCCGGAAGGCTGGAAAGCAAGGGAGTCAGAGTCGGCGGTCGAGAGATGCCTCTCTGGTTTGACGTGCAGGCGACGAGAAATGTCGGCACCAGCCGCCTGCGTGACGCAATCATGGGATCTGTGAACCTGGGATCGATCAGAGAACGCTGGGACAGGTCCTTCCTTTACCAGTACGCGATCAAAGATGCCAATTCCCTGATATCACAATTTACCGATGACGACCTGGGCACCGGCACCGGTGTAAACATCGGCGTGCACGCGTTCCGTTTTGATCTCGGCCTGGCTCGCTTTCTCCAATGGCAGAATCTGTTCTTCCTGCAGAACGAGCGCCGGGCCAGCAATCCCGCCGAGCATTTGTTCCTCCCGCTGCAGCGCGGAGCGAAGACAACGTACCGGTATCTTGGGCAGTTGGCGTTTACTTTCTAAAATTGCGGGCCTGGCTTGGTGCCTTGGTGGTTTGATTTTTTTAAACCACCAAGACACCAACCTGCCAAACTTTGGGACTATGACAACAACACGTTTTCTTCTGATCACATTTCTGGCAAGCACGACCCTGATGGCACAGCAGACCGTATCACCCCCACTGCAGCTTGGACGGGCCGTGGAGCTCGCATTGGAGAACTATCCCTCCATGAAGGCTGCCCAGGCCCAGATTTCCTCTGCGACTGCAGGGATCGAATTGTCGCGTACCGCCTATCTGCCAAGAACAGATCTACTCTGGCAGGAAAATCGGGCGACCCATAACAACGTTTTTGGGTTGCTTCTGCCGCAGTCTACGATTCCAGCCATCTCGGGGCCGGTCCTGGGAAGCAAGCCTCTCGCAGGCGACTGGGGGAGCGCAGGGGGACTGCTTTTTTCCTGGGAACCTTTCGATTTTGGATTTCGCAGGGCCAACGTGGACGCGGCCAAGGCTCTCAAGGAGCAGGCCGACTCCGGAATGGCGGTAGTGCGGCTGAACGTGGCAACGACGGCAGCAGATGCTTTCATGGGAGTGGTGGCGGCCGATGAGATAGTGCGCGCGGCCGAGGCGAACGTGCAGCGGATGAGCGTTTTTGCCGAGAGCGTGCACGTCCTGGTCCGAAATGAGCTTCGCCCGGGCGTTGAGTCTTCGCGAGCCAATGCGGAACTGGCGGCTGCCAGAAACCAATTGATCCAGGCGCAGCAATTGGCCCAGGTGAATCGCACCAATCTGGCGGAAGCCATCGGTCAGGCGGAGGCATTTTTGCAAATTGACCCGGGGCCTCTGCTGGCAGCGCCCGCCGAAATCGGCGCCCCAACCGCGGATGTGACAAAGCACCCCCTGGCCCTGAGCCAGGAGAGCGCCAGAGAAGCGGCGCGCGCAAGAGAACGCGCGCTGAGCCGCTCTTATTTCCCGCGCTTCAATTTCCAAACGGCCTTCTATGGTCGCGGGACGGGCGCGGATTTGAGCGGTATTGTCAACAGATCGGAAGGGCTTCTGCCCGACACCCCCAACTGGGCAAGCGGCCTGACGCTGACGTTTGATCCCTTCAGTCTTTTTTCGCTGCGCGCCCGGCAGAAAGTAGAAGCAGGAAATGAAGCACTGGAAAGTGCCCGTTATGATCAGGTCGTGCAGTCACTGAAGGCCCAGGATGCGCGTGCTCGAGCGACGCTGGAAGCGGCTCAAAAAATTGCCGCAAACACCCCAGTTCAACTGGAGGCTGCCCGCGAAACTGAAATACGAGCCCGGGTGCGGTACGAGGCCGGACTGGCGAATATAATCGAAGTGGCGGATGCACAACGGCTGCTCGCTCAGGCCGAAATAGATCATGCGGTCGCCAGGCTGAATGTATGGCGGGCTCTTTTGGCGCTGGCCAGAGCGCAAGGTGATCTCAAGCCATTCCTGCAGCCGTTTTCCACGGCGACGTCTCAAGGGAGCAAATAGATGTGGCTTATCAATATCGCGATGCGGCGGCCGCTCACCATTCTGGTGGCGGTCATTGCCGTGGTTCTGTGCTCTGTGCTGGCACTGCTTCGCATGCCGATCGACATCTTCCCCAATTTGAATCTACCCGTCATCTACGTGGCTCAACCCTATGGTGGAATGGATCCCGCCCAGATGGAGGGCTTCCTGGTTTCCTACTACGAGTATCACTTTCTATACATCACCGGAATCGAGCACGTTGAATCCAAATCGATCCAGAATGTCGGTCTCCTCAAGCTTTATTTCCACCCGGGAACGGACATGAGCCAGGCCCTGGCGCAGACAATCGCCTATGTGGAACGCTCGCGCGCGTTCATGCCTCCGGGCACGGTGTCTCCGTTCGTAGTACGATTTGACGCAGGCAGCGTTCCGGTGGGCCAACTGGTCTTTTCCAGCGAGACGCGAGGCGTGGCCGAAATTCAGGATCTGGCGCTGTTCCGCGTCCGTCCTATGTTTTCCACGCTGCCGGGCGTTTCGGCCCCGCCGCCGTTTGGAGGAAACCAGCGCACGGTGGTCATCCGTGTGGATCCCGATCGGCTGCGCGCCTACCAGATGTCGCCTGAAGAAGTCATCCGGGCCGTAAGTTCGGGAAACGTCATACTGCCGGCGGGCAATGTTCGTACGGGCGATCTCAACCGTCTGGCGCCGATCAATTCCGTCGTCTCCCAGATTCAGGAGCTGGGCAACATTCCGATCCGGACTGGCGCCGGACCGGCTGTCTTTCTGAGAGACATTGGAACAGTTGAAAACAGCAGTGACATTCTTACCGGATATGCGCTGGTGAACGGAAAGAGAACGGTCTACATACCGGTCACCAAGCGTGCCGACGCCTCGACTCTGGAGGTAGTCAAGCGGGTCAAGGCAGCGCTGCCCAGAATGCAGGCGGCTATTCCGGATGACATCAGGGTCAGTTTCGAGTTTGACCAGTCCGGCTATGTGAAGAATGCCGTTCGGGGCGTAGTCGTTGAAGGAGTATTGGGAGCGTTGCTCACAGGACTGATGGTCTTGCTCTTCCTCAGAGATATCCGCAGTGCTCTCATCGTAGTCATCACCATTCCGGTTGCGCTGCTCGCGGCGGTTGTCGGGCTGTGGCTCTCCGGTCAAACGATCAATATCATGACTCTCGGCGGCCTGGCACTGGCGATCGGCATTCTGGTGGATGAGTCCACCGTCGCCATTGAGAATATTCACACCCATCTTGCGGCGGGCGAAGCTTTACCGCTGGCGGTGTTTCGCGCCGGCCGCGAGACCATGACCCCCCTGCTGCTGGCCATGCTCTCTGTTTTGGCGGTGTTCGTGCCTTCATTTTTTATGGTCGGGGTTACACGGGCTCTTTTTGTGCCTCTCTCCTTGGCCGTCGCCTTCGCGATGCTCGCTTCGTATTTGCTTTCCAGCACGCTCGTGCCCGTGCTCTCCTGCCGGCTCCTGGGAAAGAACCGGGTTGTTCACAGTGCTCCCTTTTTTCAGAGGATGCAACGAGCTTACGGCAGACAATTGGACCGCTGCATGCGGCTCGGCTGGGCGCTGATAGGTTCCTACGCGCTGGTGGCGGCGGCAGGAGTATTGATCATTCTGCGGTTCATTGGCACAGATATTTTTCCATCAGTGGACACGGGGCTCTTTCAGCTCAGGTTGCGAGCTCCCACTGGAACTCGAGTGGAACGAACGGAGTTGATCCTGTTAAAGGCTTTGGACTTGATGCGCGACGAGATCGGCCCGGACAACCTCTCAATGACACTGGCGTTTGTCGGGACCCAGCCTGCCAGCTATCCGGTCAACACCATCCATCTTTGGACCAGCGGTCCGCAGGAGGCGGTTCTTCTGGTTGCCGTGCGCCGAGGAGCGCACGTCAAGGTGGAGGATTTAAAGGAGCGGCTGAGGCACAGGCTTTCACAATCTTTACCCGACACCACGCTTTCCTTTGAAGCTGGAGACGTGGTCAGCCAGATCATGAACTTCGGATCTCCCACTCCGATTCAAGTTGATGTGAACGGGCCCAATCTCGATGCTGACCGCGCCTTTGCATCAAAGATCATGAATGAGCTTAAGAGAATCTCGTCGCTGCGGGATCTTCAGTACGCGCAACCGCTGGACTATCCAACGATCGATATAAAAATAGACCGTGAGCGTGCGGGACAACTCGGGGTTACCGTCGAACAGGTCGGTCGAGCCCTTGTCGCCGCCACATCTTCCAGCCGATTTGTGCAGCCCAATTACTGGCGCGATCCGTCCACCGGCGTCGCTTATCAGGTACAGATCGAAATTCCGCAATCCAGAATGACTTCCCTGGAAGATGTGGAAAGTATCCCGGCCGTGCCGGCAGGCGGAGGACGCTTGCAGGTGGGTGATGTGGCTCAGGTGAGCTACGGAACGATGCCCGGCGAATACGACCGCTACAACCAGCAGCGTATGGTAAGTATCACCGCGAATATTGCGGGCACGGATTTGGGGACGGCCGCAGGCAAGGTTGCCAGCGCAGTGGAACGGGCGGGTGAACCACCGAAAGCCACAACCGTCAATATTCGGGGACAGGTGCCGACGATGAAAGACACACTCTTCTGGCTGGCGGTCGGGCTGGCCCTTGCCGTGGTCGTTATTCTCCTGTTGCTGGCCGCCAATTTTCAATCCACGCGCCTGCCGCTGGTAGTGCTTTCGACCGTGCCTGCCGTGCTCTTCGGCGTGGTGCTCGCGCTCTGGCTGACGCGCACGACTCTAAATGTTCAGTCCTTCATGGGGGCCATCATGGCCGTGGGCGTATCGGTGGCGAATGCGATTTTGCTCGTTACCTTCGCGGAAACGTCCAGGCGGCAGGGCCGTACCGCCGCACAGGGTGCAAGAGAAGCGGCGTTTACCCGGCTCCGGCCGATCCTGATGACCACGGCTGCCATGATCGCGGGAATGATTCCTATGTCATTGGGTCTGGGAGAAGGCGGTGAGCAAACGGCGCCGCTGGCCCGGGCTGTTATCGGCGGCCTGGCGGCATCGACCGTGAGTGTACTTTTCGTTCTTCCTCTGGTGTTTTCAGTCGCGCAGGAGCGGGCAGGCAGGGATTCGACCTCAGTTCATCCGGAGGATCTTGGCATGATTGCCTAGAAGCTGCCAAGTCTGGCTTGGTGCCTTGGTGGTATTTTTTTTGAACCACCAAGACACCAAGACTACAGACTTTGATTATGCATGGCCCTGGCGGACTAGCTCAGTTGGAAAGGATCAGATCACGATGTGGGATAGGAGAAATGAATGATCCGGAAGAGAATATTCATGAGTGGGTTTGCAATTGCAACTGTCATCCTCCTTCCCGCGTACTTGAGCTTTTTCGAAACAGCCGGAGCGGAGAATCAAACGAGAACCACCCGAAAATCGTCCGCCGCATCTGCCGGTTCAAAGATCCCGGTGGTTCTGGTTACAACCGTAAAGTCCCAGCAATTGATCCGTCAGGTAAGACTTCCTGCTGAATTGCAGGCGTACCAGGACGTGGCACTGTATGCGAAAGTGCCGGGATTCGTGGAATCCATTGCGGTGGATCGCGGCTCTTTCGTCAAGCGCGGACAGTTATTGGCCCGCCTGACGGTCCCTGAGCTGGCCAGCCAGCGCAGGGAAGTGGAAGCAAAGGTTCGAGCCACTCAGTCGCAGCAGATCGAAGCGACCACACGCATACAGGCCGTCAAGGCTCAGCGCGCAGAGGCAGAAGCAAAACTGGCCTCAGACAATGCCACGTATCAGCGATTGAAGCGAGCATCCGAAACACCCGGAGTGGTAGCTGGCAACGATTTGGAAATCGCGCTCCGGACCGTGGAGGCTGACCAGGCCAGAATCCAGCAGTACCGCGAACTGGAGAAAGCTGCCGAGGAACAATTGAAATCGCTGCTGGAAAACGAGAAAGCCGCGCGCGCCGCAGCGCAATCTGTCGAAAACATTGAGTCCTACCTTCGTATTAGGGCGCCTTTCGGCGGGATCGTCACCGAGCGCAATGCGCATCCCGGAAGTTACGTGGGACCGCCGGGCGGGTCGGGATCATTGCCGATGCTGAGAATCCAGGACGTTTCACGCCTGCGTTTGGTGGTGCCCGTTCCGGAAGCAGAAATTGGCGGTGTGGTAAAAGGAACGCTTGTTCAATTCAGCGTGCGCGCCTTTCCAGGCCAGCTTTTCATCGGAAGTGTGCAGCGCATTGGACACTCGGTTGATTTCAGGACACGAACCATGCCTGTTGAAGTTGATGTCATCAACAGAACAGGCCTTCTGGCTCCCGGAATGTTTCCCGAGGTTCTCTGGCCATCCCGGCGTCCAGGCGCATCATTATTTGTTCCCCCTGCGTCGGTCGTTTCCACGACGGAAAGAACATTCGTCATCCGCGTGCGGGGCGGCGAGGTTGAGTGGGTGGACGTGCGCCGTGGACAGGCGATGGATGAGCTGGTGGAGGTTTTTGGAAAACTGGCGCCGGGCGAAACGGTGGTGCTGCGTGGCACCGACGAGTTGCGGCCCGGAACCAGGGTTGTTCCAAAGTCTGCCAAGTAGCCTTGGTGCCCAAGTCTGTCTGGCTTTGGTGCCTCAGTGTTTGATTTTTTTGAACCACCAAGACACCAAGCTAGCACGTGATCAATTGATATAATGCGGGTCGAGAAATAAAGTTTAACGTTGGCAGAGGATTTACCGTGCAGGAATCAGGCGTACAGGAGCCGAAGGTCAACCAGGAAACAAGGGCGCTGGCCGAGCGGCTGGAACGCGGAGAGGTAGTCTTTTATCCTGTGTGTCCCTTTGCGCTGCCTGGAAAAGAAGACCTGGATTTTCTCCTGAAGCAGGAAGTTCGATGGGGCTCCAAGAACATTATGCACGAGCCCCTGACCGGCCGGTTCCGGGGACTGCGGCGCCGTTCCAGCGAGCAGGCCGAACGTGTTCACCGCTTGCTGGCACAGTTCTCACAGGGAGTCATGCATTGGCTCACCGGCGTCCTTCCACAGTATGCCGCAACGTGGAGACCGGACCAGGTCACGTTTCGGCCCATCGAGGAATCGACGCGAAAATTATCTGAGACCGCCCGCAATGACCTGCTCCACGTGGATGCGTTCCCCAGACGTCCCACAAACGGCTGGCGAATCCTCCGAGTTTTTGCCAACGTCAATCCGGCCCAGCCGCGGATCTGGGCAACGGCGGAAACATTTCCGGAATTGATGCGCCGGTACGGCGATTGCCTGACCCTGCGCCGGCAGGAGCCCACGGGCTTCAAGTCGGCGTTGAAGCAGTTGTCAGGCCTGCTTCAATCCAAACAGAACAACATTCCCCTTTACGATCAGTTGATGGCCCAGTTTCATCACTTCCTGAAACTGAACCGGGACTTTCAGGAACATTGCGAGAAGCGGCTCTGGGAGTTTCCACCGGGATCGGCATGGATGGTCTTCACGGATGTCGCAACGCATGCGGCTCTCAAAGGGCGTTACGCGCTGGAGCACTCGTTTTATATCTCACCCAGGGCTCTGGTCATCCCGGATCAGTCTCCGGCGGCGATCCTGGAGCGGAAGTTCGGGCGCCCGGTGCTGGAACCGGCGGAAAGTTAGCGATCTGGGCGTTGGCGCCTTGGTGGTAAAGAAAAGATTAACCACAAAGGCACAAACGCACCAGTCCAGCCAACAGAACCAAGAGAAGCCGACACACATGAAAAAAGCATGCTCGACCGTCTTTTGTTTTGCGTCGCTGATTTTTGCAATGCTCTGTTCCGGGCCATTAAGGGCGGCAGAGGAACCGTTCAACGGCCCGCCTGAATTCAAAGGCATCAAGTATCGCCTCGCCGGCCCGTATGCCGGCGGGCGCATCTCGCGCGTTGCCGGCGTTCCGGCAGATCCGCTGACTTACTACGCAGCCACCGCGTCGGGAGGTGTCTGGAAGAGCAGCGACGGCGGGAAAGCATGGAAGCCGATCTTCGACAGCCAGCCAATTTCGTCAATCGGGTCAATCGCTGTTGCTCCTTCCGATCCCAACGTGATCTACGTCGGGTCGGGAGAAGCCAACATCCGGGGCAACGTCGCTGCGGGAAACGGGATCTACAAATCCACGGATGCCGGAAAAAGCTGGACTCACGCGTGGAATCAGGAAGGCCAGATCGGAACGATGGTAGTTCACCCGACAAACCCGGAGATTGCGCTGGCCGCCGTGCTCGGCCATGCCTTCGGACCCAACGAGCAGCGGGGTGTCTACAGGACACGCGATGGAGGGAAAACCTGGCAGCGGATCTTGTACAGGGATCCGGATACAGGCGCCTCGGACGTCTGCTTTGATCCTTCCAATCCCAACATTCTGTTTGCCGGTCTGTGGCAGGCGCGCCGGCGCCCCTGGCAACTGATCAGCGGAGGTCCGGGCAGCGGATTGTATGTGTCGCGCGACGGCGGAGAGACCTGGAAACAACTGGCCGGCAACGGCCTGCCTGAAGGAATCTGGGGAAAAATCGGCGTGGCGGTGGCCCCTTCCAACGGCCTGCGTGTTTACGCCCTGATCGAAGCGGAAAAGGGCGGGCTGTTTCGTTCCGACGACGGCGGAGATAACTGGACACTGGTCAACGACGGACGCGGCCTCAGGCAGCGCGCCTGGTACTACTCGACCATCACGGTCGATCCTAAAAATCCCGACATTGTCTGGTGCCCGCAGGTGGCGCTGCTGAAGAGCATCGACGCAGGAAAAACTTTTAAAAACGTGAAGGGTCTGCACCACGGCGACCATCACGACGTCTGGATCGATCCCGTCAATCCCCGGCGAATGATCAATGGCAACGACGGCGGCGTGGACATCAGCGTAAACGCGGGCGAGTCCTGGTTTGCGCCGCCCCTGCCGGTTTCCCAGTTCTACCACGTCGCTGCCGACAATCGGAACCCATACTTTGTTTCCGGCGCAATGCAGGATCTGGGCACTGTCGCCGGTCCCAGCAACAGCCTGAACTCCCGCGGCATTCGACTGGCCGACTGGCATGGAGTGGGAGGCGGAGAGGCCGGCTTCACCGCGCCCGATCCAAGCGATCCCCATGTTGTGTACGCGGGAGAATACGGCGGGGTGATGACGCGCTTTGATCTTCGAACGCGCCAGGTTCGAAATGTAGCCGTGTTTCCTGTTAATCCAAGCGGCCATGGCGCCGAAGATCTGAAATACCGATTCCAGTGGACCGCGCCCATTCTGGTTTCTCCCCACGATCCGAAAACCGTTTATCACGGATCGAATGTGCTGTTTAAAACAACCGACGGCGGCATGACCTGGATTGCCATCAGTCCGGATTTGACGCGAAACGACAAGAGCAAGCAGAAATGGTCGGGCGGCCCGATCACCGGGGACAATACAGGCGTGGAAGTTTATTGCACAATCTTTGCCGTTGCCGAATCGCCACGGCAGAAAGACCTGATCTGGGTGGGAACGGATGACGGCCTGGTGCAGTTGTCGCGCGATGGAGGCAAAACATGGACCAACGTAACGGCCAATATTCCCGGGATGCCGGAATGGGGCACCGTCAGCATCATCGAGCCTTCGCCGTTTGACGCCGCCACTGCTTATGTCGCCGTGGACGCTCACCGGCTCGACGACATGCGGCCTTACGTTTTCAAGACTGCGGATTACGGCCGGAGTTGGAAAAGCTTGAGCTCCGGTCTTCCCTCCGACGTGTACCTGCATGCAGTGCGCGAAGACCCAAAGAAGCGGGGTCTCCTCTACTTGGGCACCGAAAGAGGCGTCTCATACTCGACCGACGATGGCGCTTCCTGGAAGGCGCTCAACCTCAATCTTCCCGCAGTCGCCGTGCACGATCTGCTGGTTAAGAACAATGATCTCGTGATCGGCACGCATGGCAGGTCGGTCTGGATCCTGGACGATTTGACCCCGATTCGTGAAGCGTCATCGCAGATTCTTTCATCGGACATGCATCTTTTCCCTGCGCGGCCTGCCTACCGCTGGCGCTATCACGATGAGTTCCGCGACCCCGCCGCGGCAGAGAATCCTCCGCGCGGCGCTATCCTCTATTACTACCTGAAAAATAAGCCCAAGGGCGAACTGACCATCGAGATCGTCGATTCGGCCGGCAAGTTCGTGAACACGCTTTCCAGCAAGAAGGAGCCGGAAGAAGAAGAGATCTTTGGAGAGTACGATGAAGACCGGGCCGAAAAAAAGCCCCTGCCCACCGAGGCGGGAGTGCAGCGGGCCAACTGGGATCTGACCCACGCCGGAGCATCGAAAATCAAAGGCGTCAAGGTAGACTCCGGTGATCCCTCGATCGGGCCGCTGGCAACCGCTGGAATTTACACGGCCCGGCTCAAAGTGGATGGAAAGACGGCTACTACTCCCATCACGGTCCTTGCAGACCAGAGAGTGCAGGCCTTGCCCGCCGAGCTGGACGAGCAGCTTAAATTTTCGCTCCAGGTACGCGATGCGCTCAATCGCCTCGCGCGGGTAGTGCAGCAGATCCGATCGATGAAGACGCAGCTCTCAAGTGAAACAGAACTGTGGAAGCAAAATCCAAAAATGGAATCCCTGGTAAAGCCGGCGCAGGCAATCATTGCCAAAGGCGACGCGCTGGAAGAGAAATTGCACAACCCGCGCGCCAAAATCAGCTATGACATCCTGGCCCAGCCGGGCGGCGCAAAGCTTTATTCACAATTGACCTTCCTTTTCGACGCCGTCAAGAGCAGCGACGGACCGCCCACTCAGGGCATGCGACAGGTATTCGAACAAGAAAGCGCCGAGTTGGGCCGCTACGAGCAGGAACTTCAATCCGGGGTCATGAATGACTTGGCGGCGCTCAATGAAATGGCCAGAAAACTGGAAGTACCGCACATCGTGGTGCAGTGAAAACGGATGGAACTCAACAACAGCGCCACGATGACCGAGGCCGGGTCGGACCGATTGCGAACAAAGATTGAGGAGATCGGGTCGGGATGTGAACTGGGGATCGCCTTTTTCGATTATCAGACACAGTCGAAATGGAGCTATCAGGGAGACCGTTGGTTTCATGCCGCCAGCACCATCAAGGCGGCGGTGCTGCTGGCGCTCTTTAAAGCAATCGAGGAGGGTCGTTTCAGCCTCGATTCGCGGCTGCATGTGCGCAACCGCTTCCTGAGCGCCGTGGACGGCGAACCCTATCGTATTTCCGCGGATCGCGACGCGGACAGCAAGGTTCACTCCGCGCTGGGAAAGACCATGCGGCTCGGGGATCTGGCGCTGCAGATGATTGTAACCAGCAGCAATCTGGCCACCAATCTGCTGGTAGACCTGATCGGAATCCGAGAGGCGCAGCAGTCCATTTCTGCTCTGGGCTGCCCGGGAATTGAACTTCTTCGGGGTGTCGAGGATCGAAAAGCCTTCGATACAAATATCATCAATCGAGTCACCGCCGAAGGCCTGCTCGAACTTTTTCGGGCGATTTATGAACAACGAAATTTATCAAGCGAATCTGCGCAGCGAATGCTGGAAATCCTGAATCAACAGGAGTTCAACAGCGGAATTCCAGCCGGCCTGCCCACTTCGATTCGCGAGCAGTGCCGCGTTGCTCATAAAACCGGCGACATTTCCCGCGTTGCTCATGACGCCGGGCTGGTATTTCTGCCGAATCGAAAACCTTATGCGCTGGCAATACTGACCGAAGCCGGCGCGGAGAACTCAACAAAGCAGGAAAAAGTGGCTAGGATTTCCGAGGTAATCTATCAGCACCTTATTTCGGATGGGGAATGAATGGCAGACGAGCCCTCGGTGCCGTTGAAGGTAGTAGACGGCCTGGATCTGGATGAGAAATATCGCAAGGCTTTAAGGCCGGGCGATTTACTCCAAGATCGAGATGGAAACGCACGTCGCCTTCCCAGATTCTTTTATGAAATCGATTCCTGGGATAGGGCGAGGAAAATAGAACTCTCGCCGCATTTCGCCTTGTGGGAGTTTATCAACACCGATCTGCACGAGGTGGAAACACTGCGCCGCTTTCCACGGTACATTCCCTGCGCCGTTGCCGCCCTTGCGGCGGCGCTGGAAGTATTGAGGGCGCATCTCGGCACCGTGGTACACATTGCCGCAAACGGCGGCTATCGCTCGCCTGCCCATAAGCTGTCGGGCCACGCATCCACCCATCACTGGGCGACGGCTGCAAATATTTACCGGATCGGGGATGAATATATTGACGGGGAGGAAAAGATTCAGAAGTACGCGGAAATAGCACGCAAGTTACTGCCGGCTGTTTGGCCTCGCCCCTTTGGCCATAATGTGGGCTTCGCCGATGACCACCTGCATCTGGATCTGGGCTACGCAGTGCTGGTGCCGCGCGACGCGGGCAGCGAGGCTTAACGCGGTAAAAGAATCACCACAAAGACACAACCGGTCCGTGGGCCGCAACCAAAGAAAAAGCCGAGGACGGTCACGTGCACGGGCACGTCAACGATAGACGTCAACGATCACGCTCACGAAAAAAATTCGTAATTTTGCCTCCTGGCCGGTTAAGTATGATTAAGCTCTGAAATCTGCAGCAGCATTTTTGGTGGACATTGACGTGCACGTGCTCGTAGACGATAAACGTCGACGTTGACGTGACCGGTCTTGTCTTCTGAAATCTTGTCGAAAAGACAAGAAGTTGCCAACGTGCTACACAAACGTCATAAATAATTCTTGTAGCTTCGTGCTCTTCGTGCCTTTGTGGTGAATCTTTTCACAAGCACAGTGCAACGAGCCCGGGATTTTTGCAGGAACTTCCCCTCAGGATACAATCGATTTAGACAACCGGTACACGGCCATGAAGCGCATTAAGAAGATCCCTGCCCATCCTAAGGCGGGCCAGGAGGCTCGGGCTACACTTGAGCTCGCCGCCATCGGAATCGAGGCGGAGTTTCAACTGGCGTTAAATGGCCAGCTAACTGACGTAGAAGCATTGTTTCGCGATCCGCGAAGCTTCATTCGAGGAAGTCTGATGCATCGCATCGGCACCTCTTATCATCTGCCCACCGGGGGCGCGGTTTACTTCGATACCGGTGTCGTTGAGATC
This sequence comes from Acidobacteriota bacterium, assembly GCA_036507075.1. GTDB lineage: Bacteria > Acidobacteriota > UBA6911 > JACQSX01 > JACQSX01 > DASXQR01. Next base: position 82,363 of record DASXQR010000192.1, read on the forward strand.
GCCACTCCCGTCATTGAGATCGAAAGAGGCTGTGCCGCTCGGGCTGGCCGCTCGCTATGGGAATCGATCTTATATGTGCGCGCCGAGATGGACGAATGGGAGCGGAACACCGGGAATTCCACACGGCTAACGGGGTTCAGCACCCACTACAACGTTTCGTTTGAATTGAATTCCCACCAGCAGGGAAAAAATAAGACTCTGGAAAAACTGGCCGTGCTGCTCTGTCACATCCTTCCGGTGCCGGTAATGATTCTGGCGGCAAATCGACGCTCCACCGGCGTAGGCGTCCGGCCTCGCGGCGATCGCATCGAAATTACAGTCGACTTCACTCCCAGCTCTTCACTGATGATCGCAACCGGCACGCTGATCACGGGCATCGTGCGTGAAGTAATGCGGTGGCCGTCCTTTGAATTGCAGGCGCTGCGGCGGCGCGGGCTTCCCGTTTTACAAGGCTTCAAACCGATTCCCCACACCACACGCAAGGGCTGGCTTGCCAATATCGACAGCTATCCGCAAAACCCGTTTCGCGCGGACATCGACGCGCCCGATTGGAAACTGCAGACCGATATAGCAGGAAAACGCGCAACCGGGAAGAATCCCGCCGGCGAAACAAAGCACTCGCTGAGACAAGTCGGCTACCGGATCTTTCGATACTTCTGGCGTCCGGTGGCGCGCATTTCAGACCCCTTTACGTATCGGCTGATTGCTTCCGTGCTGCAGGGTCATGCCCCGTCGCTGCTGGATCTTCCGGACCGCCCGCCCGAATATAACGATGTGGGCCGGCTGTGCAGATGGGAAAACCTGTTTCCGGAAAAGGTGATGGCTCGTTCCCGTTACGAGCGCGTCCTGATCCGGGCAATTTCCGGACGAAAGCTTCGAATCGGAGGCGGTGGTTACACCCCCACCGGCATGCGCGGCTGGTCACGCGTCGTGTTCCGTCGCGATGCAGATGGAACGCGTCATATCTTCTCAATCGACTACCTGCTGAATCATCTGCAGGACTGGGAGAGAGGGGAGTGATTCGAAATGCGGAATGGGGAATGCGGAATGGGGAATGCGGAATGGGGAATGCGGAATAGGGAATGCGGAAGGCGGAAAGCGGAAGGCGGAGGTGGATTTCGGAGTGCAGAAGGCGGAGTGTCTAACTCAAGTGTTCAAGGCCGAGCTCAAAATCTCTCCCTATTCTGCTTTCCGCCTTCCCCATTCCGCATTCCGAAATCCGCATTTGAGTCGGTGAGAACAATCGACGCGGAGATCTATCTAACCTCAAACACCCCGTTCATCATGCGGGCGTGGGGTACGCATTGGTAGAAGTAGGTTCCGGTCCGATCTGGTATTCGAAAAAGCACAGAGGCGGTGCCTTTACCTTTTACCGGAGGAAGCGACAGCGGCAGACCCTTGACAACAAAGTTGTGAGTGATTCCCTGGTCCAGATTCTGCAACACGATGCGTACCGACCTGCCGGGCTTGACTCGAATCATTGGATTGGCAGTATCCGGGTCATCCGCCAGGTAAAATGTCATCTCTTTTACCACCAGCCGGATCTCCTGTGTTCCCGATCGCAGGCTGGCCGTCAGGGGCAAAGCAGCAATCAGCCCCGTGATCATAATGGTCGAAATGTAGAGAACGCGCGTGCGCATAAGTCATCCAATAAGAAGGCCAGTGGAATACATCACCACAAAGCCGGCCATCAATCCCGCCAAAACCGTGGCTCTGGAAAAAAACTGTATAATCGGCTGGCTGCCCGCCATCTGACGGACAATCTGCAGAATCACCTGCGAGATGGCGCCCACGCCGATTCCAAGAAACATCACCGCCCAGACACTGGAATAAACTGAACCACCCAGCAAGGCTCCGGCAATGGTGGGTGCACCCCCAATCAACCCGAGCCGGATCAAGCCGGCCATAGAGACATTCCTTCCCTCCGCATGGGTTGCCTTTGCCAGCGGGGCCACAATGGCGAGGCCTTCAGTCGTGTTGTGTAGGGTAAAACCGATGATCAACAGATTCCCGAGGGCCGCTTCCCCGAGCGCAAATGCCGCTCCGATAGCGAGTCCCTCGCTGAAGTTGTGCAGCCCGATACCGATGGCTACCAGCAGAGCCAGAACTGAGCCCATGGCGACCGCGCCGCCCCCGACGTCCAGCCGTCTACGACGCCCGAGGAGCCAGGCTCCGAGCGCTTCCAGAGCAATAAAGGCGCTGAACGCCGCCAGCGCGAACAAGGCCACTCCCTGATAAGATCCGGGCACCGCTGACGCAGCTTCCAGGCCTTCGGCTGCTGCGTCAATTACCAGAAACATCAGCAGTCCTACCGTGAGCGCCAGCAGAAAATCGAGGCCCCTGTCTCCGAGCGTTTTAACAAAAGGAAACCAGAGCAAACCAATGGCAACCGGTATGACACCAACGTACAAGCCAATCAGGGTGAAAATGCCAAGGAAGCGCATCCCGACGCGCGGGGTGTTCACAGCCACGGCGATTTCATGTTCGAAGGTCACGCCGGTGGAAGTAAGCACGCGCAGCACGTGAGCTTCACCGTGCACCCAGGGATAAGGCACCCGGATTGTCGTACTTCCCAGGTGTTTTAACACCGTTCCCGAGTCCGACGAGAAATTCCAGTAAGCCTCGTCAACCTGCACCTGCGCAATCGTAACGGGATCGGGGCCGTCATTGAGAATAGCAGCAATGATCCCCTCAGGTCTCAGCTCGACCCGCTGAAACCGCAGCTTTTCCACCGGCGGGTAATCCTTGCCCCGAAGTGAATCTGCGGGACCGGACCGCAGCAGAAACACAACCAGCGCTCCCAGCAGAAACAGGGGCAGCGCCGCAAGCAGCCAGACAGCAACCGGCCGCCTGCGCGCCGGCGTTACTTGACCCGCGCCCCGTTCCGAAATCTGCCCGGTGGCCTGTCTCATGACGAAACTTGCTCCGCCTTAAAAATGCCCATCCAGCCGAGTTCGGCGAACTCGCTCTGGTGAGCGTGAAACATGAACTCGCCGGGATACCGGAAGGTTGTTTCCAGAATGGCGCGCTCTCCCTGGCACAACATGACCGTGTCGGACTTCTCGGTCGCGGCCCGGGCGGTGCCCGTGCGGTTGATATCGAAAAACATTCCATGCAGATGAAAGCTGTTTAGCAGATCGAATTCCGTTACATTCACCAGATAAATCCGCACCGGCCTGCCGACCGCGACCCGGATCGGCTCGTACATGTAATAATGAGCGACCGTATTTACGGCGTAGACCTCATTGTCCGCGTCGAAGTTGGTGTCAAACCCATTCATCATCATGATGAGATCGTCTGTTTGTCCGACGGAAGCACCCTCGGGCCGCCGCGGATCCACGATGAAGGCGCCGTACAACCCCTTATGTATATGTCGTTTCAACGGGACGGTGTGACAGTGGTAAAGGTGCAATCCAAATGGATCTGCGATGAATTCATAAATAAACTCGCGCCCTGGCGCCACTTGCTGTGAGGGAAGCGATCCATCCATTTCCGGGGGATGCCAGCCGTGAAAGTGAATCGAATGCGGATGAGTTCCCTGGTTCACAAACCTGACTCTGATCCGATCCCCTTCCGTGGCCCGGATCGTGGGACCCGGCACCTGCCCGTTGTAGGTCCAGGCAGGAAAAAAAATACCGGGCGCGATTTCGATCTCTCGATCAACCGCGAAGAATTCGTATTCCCGCAGCAGCGTGCCGTCCGGTTGCTTCTTTTCCCGGTAATAGCGTGATCGCTCCAGCGGAGGTAAGTGCGAAAAATTCCAGCTTCTTAAAAACAGTGTCGGATTGAACGCAGTTGTGGAAACCCGTCCGACCGTTCCCATGGCATGGACGGAATGCGCCATCGCCTGCTCGGGTGAATCCGGGTGATGGCCGGCGGAAATCACCGACGGCAGATTACTCACCGCACCGGCCAGAGAGCCGAATCCTGCCAATCGCATCAGTCTTCTTCTCGAGGTCAGCATATTTTGAATAGTCAAAATCATATATTCGGATCGTCAAAATGTCAACCAAAAGTTTTCACCACAAAGGCACAAAGGACACGAAGGGAGGACGTAGGACGGGCAGGGGTCGGTCATCTTCAAAAGCCATTGTCGCGTTTACCTTTGGACAGATGACCGGTCCCTGCCCGTCCCACGTCTTGCTTTGTGTCCTTTGTGCCTTTGTGGTGAAATGCTGCAAATGCTCCCAACCAGCACGATGGAGAATTACTTGAAGTCGATCTACCAGATCCAGGCGGGCTTCAGTGAGAGCCAACTCGTTCCAATGGGCCAGCTTGCCGCCAGACTTGGTGTCGTTCCGGGCACGGCGACAACCATGGTTAAGGCGCTGGCAGAGTCAGGTCTGGTTGTTTATGAACCTTACAGCGGAGTGCGTTTGACCCAGGCCGGCGAAAAGCTTGCCGCACTCGTGCTGCGTCGGCACCGGATCATCGAACTCTTCCTGGTTCGTATCATGGGAATGAATTGGGGCGAAGTGCATGAAGAAGCTGAGAAACTGGAGCACGTCGTTTCAGAAGCTTTGATCACACGTATGGATGAAATGCTGGGGCGCCCGCAAGTCGATCCCCATGGAGATCCAATTCCGAACTCGGAGGGGATGTTCAAACGTGAAGAGTATCTGACATTGCTGGACTGTCCGATCGACGCGCCTGTGACGATCCTGCGGGTGACCGACCAGGATGTGGCATTCCTAAAGTTCATCGAAGAGAGCAACTTGATGCCCGGTCAGAAAATCACAGTGAAAGCGCGTGACATGGCAGCCGACAGAGTGACCGTTCGCAGTGAAGGTGACCGCCTGATCACGATGGGCATGCTGGCGGCATCGAAGGTGCTGGTGCAAACCGGGTAAAAAAAATTGAACCGCCAAGAACGCAAAGAATGCCAAACGATTTAGTTAAACTCTGGAGGAACACGACAAGGTAAACGTCGGATGCCCTTTGACGCTTGGCGTTCTTTGCGTTCTTGGCGGTTCACGCGCATTCGCGAAATTTTGCCACTACGGCGTCCAGTCGAGCAGGATCGGCAAAAAGAGATATTCCGGCAATACCGGCCGCGCCTGTATCCAACACCTCGCGGAATCGGTCCGACGTCATTCCTCCCAAGGCAATGATCGGGGACCCTGCATTCCGGCATGCCTGATAAAGCAGGCGCAGGCCCAGCGGCTTGCGGGCTTGCTGTTTGGAAAAGGCCGGAAAGATCGGCGCCAGCAGAACGTAATCAGCCCCTTCTTGTGAAAGTCGCACGGCTTCGTCCGGCGTGTGGGCGCTGGCACCGACAATCTTTGCCGGCAGGATGGATCTGGCCTGTTGGATCTCCTGGGACGAGGGAAGGTGCACGCCGTCGATATCTAATGTCGCCCATGATTGATCGAGGCCGTTGATCAGCAGGCGCGTGGCCTGCCTGTGAGACTGCGCCAGCCGCCCGGCAATCACCGCCCGCTCGGCCGATGCGAGCTGTTTGTGGCGAAATTGGAAAAACTCTATGCGGCGGCTGACGATATTCAAAAGCAGCTCGACCGGATCGCCGCTGGATGGATCACTAATGCAATACAGAACAGGCGCGTGAAACAAGTCAGTGGCTGTTCCTCTTGCGAGTGAAATTTATGAATTCGATACCGCCGATCAGCAGGTTAACGATACCCAGACCCGAGACAGCGCCCCTGAAATAGTTGTTGAGCATGACCTGCCGCAGCGCGGGATGCTGGATCAAAAGACCGTTTACCTCCCAGATGCGCAGCCAGGGGTAAATGACAAGAAAGATCCCGATCTGAAAGCAGAAAAGTATGTAGAAGATATTCAACAACCTGTGCATTAAGCTGGAATTTGAGCACGAATTATGCGTTGAGCACGAATTTCACGAATTTCACGAATTTCACGAATTTATTCTAGGTTGAGCCCGAGTTTGTTTGAACACGAATTTACACGAATTTCACGAAGTTAATTAATATTATTCGTGAAATTCGTGAAATTCGTGTTGATTCGTGCTCAACCCTTTAAACGGTCAGAGATGTCGCGGAAGTTGGGACTGACCTTTTGAATCTTGCGGAACAACTCACGAGCCTCGTTGTTTTTACCCTGTGCTTCGAGGGCCCTGCCGAGGTCGTACAGGAGGGTTTTGCGTTCGTAGTCTTTGCTGCCCTTCAATTGCAGACCGCGCTGCGCCCATTGGGCCGCCTTGTCCGATTCGCCCGATTCAAGATAACAATTGGCCAGCAGGCTGTAGCAGAGCGGAGTTTCGCGGTTGCCCTTTCCGTTTCTGGCCAACTCGATCGCCTTGTGGAATTCCTGAATCGCGTCGGGAATTAGTCCCATCTCACGATAGGCCTTCCCCAAGTCCATGTGTGTTTGAAATTCGTCAGCCGGGGGCTTGGCCGCGTCCGGCTGGCCTTCTTTATATTCCAAGGCCTCCAAGGCGGGCTGGAGTCCGCTGGCATCAAAGTCGAACAGAGCATTGATTGCTTCGTCAATCTGCAGCGTCAGATCCTTCAGTTCCTGATCCGGCGCCGGCGCAAGCTCGGTGATTGCGCGGGCGCTGGCTTCATCCTTAAATACGGTCGAACCTTCAAGTTCCTGCAGCCGTTGTTTCACTTCTTCAGACTCGGGATGCTCCGAGCTGAGTTTGTCAAGAAGCAGCCTGGCATCTCCCTGGAAACCCATCTTCAAATAGAAGTCTACTTCCTGAAGCGTCTCTGAAAGACCGGCAGGCGAAGTTGCAAGCGGGACATGCTGGGCAATCTCATGCACCTTCTCGCTGGAAATCTCTTCCGGCTCGGCCGTTAATTCGGAGTCACCTGCAGTTTCGATTTCCTGATCACCTGTCGCCTCAGAGAGAAACTTGTCCCAGTCCTTTTCCAGATCATCGGTCGGAATCTCAAAATCGCCTGTTTCCACTCCCGACTTTGCCGCCTTCCGACCCGTGGGGGCAGAACCTTTGCCTTTGCCTTTGCCTGCGGCGGGCTTTTCGTTTTCATCGAGCAGAGTGTCCCAACCCTTCTCCAGCCCTTCGGTGGATAGATCGTCGAGACTTATCTCAAAGGAGCCTTCTTCTTTGGACGAAGCCTTTCCTTTTTCATCCAGATCAGTGTCGCTGCCGATATCGTCAACTCCGGCCATCTGGATCTGCTCGAGTTCCTCCGGCGAGATTTCGCCGATATCGAAGCTTGATTCATCGCTGCTGACCACCGGCTGCACCGCCGGCGGCTCATAGACTTTACCGGGGTAAGCCTTCTCAAACAAGGAGCGGTGCTGCTGCAGGTACTCGGAGTTTTCCGGAGACCATTGCACAAGCTGATCGGCCGCAAGAAAGGCTTTCTTCAGGTCGCCTTTCAACGCATAGCGCGACATCAACTCGGCCTGTGCCGCCGCAGCCGCGTCGAAATCTCCCCTCCGCGCATGCAGGCGCGCAAGAATCTCCGTTAATGAACTCTGGTCGGGCATGCGACCCGCCACCCGCTGCACCAGCTCTCCCATCTTTCGCAGATCGTCGGGGACTGACAGGTTTTCGGCGAGGGCTTCGGCGAGCGAAGTGAAGTTGATCGTCTTCCGTTTATCGGCGTAATGCTCCAGAAGCTCAAGCAACGGCGCCGCATCGCGGCCGTGCTGACTATGAAGATCAAGCAGAATCTTTTCCGCTTCAGCAAAGTCGCCCGTGTGAATCAGCAATTTGCCACGGAGTTCCTGCAGGTGCAGGTCATCCGGATGCATCATGCTCAAATTGTCGAGAATTCCCTTGGCCAGCCCGTCTTTTCCAGCCGCGTGCGCTGCGGGGATGAACAGATCAATCACCGCCAGATCGCGCGGGTTCAAGTCGAGGGAGCGCTGCAGCAGGGCCAGAGCGTGTTCTGGTTTGCGCTGTTTTAATGCGGCCGCGCCGGCCAGCTTCAGATAATTAGCCGCCGAAGTTTTATCTCCCTTGACAGACTGCAAATGTCCGAGGCGCTCGAGAACCGTGATGTCATTTTTGTCGAACTCAAAAATCTTCAGGTAGATTTCACCGGCTTCGCGCTCCTTGCCGGTTTGAAACAGCTTTTCCGCTACGGCCCGGTAGTGACTGGCGGCGTCGTGATACAGGCCCTGCTTGTAATAAAGATTGGCCAGGCTTTCCTGGACCCGCGGATTGTCGGGTCCAAGATTGAATACTTTTTTCAGAGTGGCTATCGCCTTGAGGATGAAACCGTGACTGAGGTAGAGATCGGCGACCCGGTTGAAGTAATTGACAGCTTCCGGGTGTTTGTTAAGGCGAACAAGCAGATCTCCGACGGTGTTCAAAAGGATCACATCGTCCTGTTCGGTTTTGAGCACTTTCAGGTATTCATTGACCGCGCTGGCGAACTTACCCTGAAGGACATACTTCTCGGCCGTTCTCAGTATTCGATCTTTGTTGGGTGAGCCCATCTATGCTCCAAATCCGAACCGGCGTTATTCGGCTTTCTTGGTTTCTTTGAGTCGGGCCGCTTTTCCCTTGCGCTCTCTGAGGAAATAGAGTTTTGCTCTGCGCACCCGCCCTTTCTTTACTACTTCAATGCTTTCAATTACGGGCGAATATAAGGGGAAAATGCGTTCCACTCCGTAGCCGAAGGAGATCTTCCGGACAGTAAAGGACTCGCGCGGGCCTGTTCCCTTTCGCGAAATCACAACACCTTCAAAGGCCTGAATCCGGAATTTGTCGCCTTCCTTGATCTTGACATTGACCCGAACCGTGTCTCCAGGTCGAAAGGCAGGGACGTCATCTTTGACGCCGCGGCTTTCGACAATTTCCATCAAATTCATGCGTTACTCCTATAATTTCAACTATTTCCTGCTGAAAAGTTAGTAATTCTTCTCACACCATGAAGAATACGAGTCTGAAGACGAGTCTCTCAGTCTGTCAATCTCTCAGTCTCTCAGTCTCTCAGTCTCTCAGTCTCTCAGTCTCTCAGTCTGTCAGTCTGTCAGTCCCTCAGTCTCTCAGTCCCTCAGTCTGTCAGTCCCTCAGTCATCGGAACTGGGTGACTGACCGACTGAAAGACTGACCGACTGAAAGACTGACCGACTGAAAGACTGACCGACTGACCGACTGAAAGACTGACCGACTGACCGACCGAAAGACCTAGCCTTCCCCAATCAAATCGGGGCGATTCCGGCGTGTCCGGATCTGCGCCTGCCTGCGCCTCCACTCCTCAATATCAGCATGGTTGCCCGACAGCAGCACGTCTGGAACCTTCCAGGACCTGTACTCGGATGGGCGGGTATAGTGCGGGTAGTCAAGCAGACCCTGCTGAAAGCTTTCATTGACCACCGACGCCGGACTTCCCGTTGACCCGGGAAGCAACCGCACCACGGAGTCCACAAGCAACATGGCGGGAATCTCGCCGCCTGAGACAACGAAATCGCCCACCGATATCTCCTCGTCAATCAGGTGATCAACCACTCGATGATCTACACCTTCATACCGACCGCAGATCAGCACCAGTGCCGGCTCAAGAGCCAGGCGGCGCGCTGTTTGCTGGCGGAAGGGAGTACCTTGTGGCGTGAGAAGTATGCGCTTCGCTCGGATTCCCCAGCGCTGTTCTGTAGTTTCGACAGCTTCGAAGATTGGTTCCGGCTTCATCACCATACCTTCGCCGCCGCCGTAAGGACGGTCATCCACCGTCCTGTGTCGATCGCGGGTAAACTCACGGAGATCAATTGTTTCCACCTCCGCCCTACCTTCGTCGCGCGAAATTCGGATGATACCAAAATCAAAGATGCCTGTAAATATCTCAGGGAAGATGGTAAGAATCGCTAGTTTCATCAGAATCAAGGATTTAGCTCAAGCAGACCGGCTGGCAGATCAACCGTCAGCCGTCTTTGATCGAGACTGACATCAACCAGGATGGTTTCGACCATGGGAATCAGAATCTCACCGCGCCGGCCATTCACTTCAAGCAAGGGGTTGGAATCCAGGGCGAGCACCCGGGTCACTGTTCCCAAAACCTCACCGGACCGGATGACAACTTCGCAACCGAGCAACTGATGGGGATAGTAGTGACCTGCGGGCAGCCTTTGCAGAGAAACTTCGGGAATCAGCAGATCTCGATTGCGTATCGCTTCTGCGTCAGACCGGTTCTTCAGGTGTTCGAATTCGACTATCCAGGCCGATTTATGGCGTCGGGAACGCTTGATTCTTAAAGGTTGCGGTGAGGAGTCCGGGACGCTCAGATACAGCAGGCTGTCTTTGGCAAGGCGTTGCGGGAAATCCGTATAAGAATCAACAACAACCTCGCCACGAATACCGTGAGGGGAGCGGATTCGACCGATCAGCACCCATTCGCTATTCAATTATTTCAAGAATGAATCTTTTGCGCACTTTCATTCCGGCGGCTCCCAGCAGGGTTCGGATCGCGCGGGCGGTTCGGCCCTGCTTGCCGATTACTTTGCCAAGGTCGGTCTGGGCCACCCGCAGTTCCAGGACGGTCGTCTGTTCGCCTTCAACTTCTGTAACTTTGACCTGTTCGGGATCATCAACAAGCGCCTTCGCGATCTCCTCGATAAGCTCCTTCATAGGCATACAACCTCCTGCCGAGCGGGAATCCTCGAACACGAATCCAGATTGTGAGCCGAGCACTAACCCTGTTCTGGTGCTGCCTGCTGTTGTGTTGCCTGTTGTTGAGCCTTGGAAATCAAGGATTTAACGGTATCTGAAGGCTGTGCCCCAGACTTAATCCAATGATCCACACGGTCCAGCCTGAGATTCAAAGCTGCCGGATTCTTAGTCGGATCGTAATGTCCCACAATCTCCAAAAATCGGCCGTCCCGCGCCGAGGCCTTCTCAGCGACCACAACACGGTAAAAAGGTTTCTTTTTTGCCCCTTGGCGGGACAATCGAATTCTGAGCAAATATCCTCCTAGAGTTCCAGATTTCAGTATTGTAGCAACAAAGCGAACTAAAACGGCAAGTTTAATTTTCCCAATCTTTTACCGAGCATTCCGCTGCTCATCTGACGCATCATTTTTCGGGCCTGATCATACTGCCGGAGCAGCTGATTTACCTGCTGGACGGTGCAGCCACTGCCCCTGGCAATCCGTTTGCGGCGGGACCCATTAATGATCTTGTAGTTGTCTCTCTCGCGGGGAGTCATCGAATTTATGATGGCTTCAATGTGGACAAGCTCCTTTTCGTCTACCTGGATCTTGCTCAAACCCCTTAATGGGCCGACACTCGGAAACATTTTCAGTAGTTGCTCCAGCGGCCCAAGTTTCCGAATCTGCCGCAGTTGATCGCGGAAGTCGTCCAGCGTAAAAGTGTTTTCGCGTATCTTTTCTATCGTGCGAAGCGCCTCGTCCTGATCTACGGCCTCCTCAGCCTTCTCGATCAGCGAAAGCACATCGCCCATTCCAATAATGCGGCCGGCCATGCGGTCAGGATGGAACGGTTCCAAGCCGTCCAGCTTTTCACCGACGCCGATGAATTTTATCGGCTGGCCGGTGACGGCCTTGACCGACAGCGCGGCGCCGCCCCGCGAGTCGCCATCCATTTTTGTCAGAATCACGCCGGTGACACCGATCTGTTCATTGAAATCACGCGCACTATTGACCGCGTCCTGACCAGTCATGGCGTCTGCCACCAGGAGTGTTTCCATCGGCTGCGTTCTTTTCTTGATCTCCTTGAGCTCATCCATCAACTCCTGATCCACGTGCAAACGTCCTGCCGTGTCAATCAGGAGGACATCGTAGCCGACGTTCTTTGCCTGCACCAGCGCCTGCTGGCAGATGGCGTATGGATCATTTGATTCGGTGGTAAAGACCGGAAGGTTCAGATCCCTTCCGATGACGGCGAGCTGCTCGCGGGCGGCGGGCCGATAAACGTCGGCGGAAACCATCAGTGGGCGATGACCTGCTTTGCTCAGAACGCGGGCGAGCTTGCCAGTGGTGGTGGTTTTGCCGGAACCCTGCAGGCCTGCCATCAGGATGACGCTGGGGGGCGTTTTAGCGAAGCTCAGTTCCTGGTTGGCCGTACCGAGTAGCCCGGCCAGTTCATCCCTTACTATTTTGACCACCTGTTGGCCAGGCGTGAGGCTTGTCATGACCTCCTGACCGAGCGCCTTTTCCTTGATGCGGGCGACAAACTCCTTTACCACCTTGAAATTCACATCGGCTTCAAGCAAAGCAATGCGGATCTCGCGCATCGCGGCATCGATATGCGCCTCGGTGAGCTTCCCCTCACCCTTCAGATCCTTAAGTATTCGCTGGAGCTTGCCGGATAGATTCTCAAGCATGACAAGCGGTTCCGCTTTCCTGATGAAAAAATTTTTATGCTACACGCCCGGATCAATTTTAGCAAGCATGGGAGGGTCCGGCTTCACCACAAAGGCACTAACCCAACAGTACCGCGATCCGCCAGGTCGCGGCGCGCCAGATAAAGTCGGCAGCGATTCGCTAAAAACCCCTCGCCCTGACTATTGTCGGCTCATCGCAGGGAACTGTGTCTGGTGCGCCGCGACCTAACGGATCGCGGTACTGTTGGAGTTCGAGACCTAGGTCACACAGAATGCTTCGTGAGCCCTGTGTCTTTGTGGTTAAATCATCTTTTCCGCACTGCGCATGAAGTTTCTCATCATCGGAACCGCCGGGCATATCGACCACGGAAAATCATCCTTGATTCGGTCTCTGACCGGGACTGATCCAGATCGGCTGAAGGAAGAAAAAGAGCGCGGAATCACTATCGACCTCGGTTTCGCGCATATGCGAATTAACGAGACTGAAATCGGTTTCGTGGATGTCCCGGGACATGAGCGATTCGTTCGTAACATGCTGGCCGGAGCAGGCGGAATGGATGCAGTCCTGTTTGTCGTGGCAGCAGACGAATCAGTCATGCCGCAGACGCGGGAGCATCTTCACATCTGCCGGCTGCTCGGCATCGAACGCGGCATCATCGTTGTTACCAAGATCGACGTTGTCGACCGTGAGTTCCTCCCCCTGGTGAGCGACGAAATTCGCAGCGCGGCAGGCGGGAGCGGCCTGAAAGACGCGCCCGTGGTTTTTGTTTCCAACACCACCGGTGAAGGCCTGGAGGATCTCAGGAAGGAGCTCGAAAACCTGTCATCACAGGTGACGGCCCGGACCACTCATCGACTCGCGCGCCTGCCGATTGATCGCGTGTTCACGATGCGAGGTTTTGGCACGGTGGTTACCGGAACACTGCACAGCGGGACTTTGGAGCGAGAGCAGACGGTCGAGGTTCTCCCCGTTTCCATCGCCTCCAAAATCCGCGGTATTCAAACCTACGGTCGCAAGTCTGACCTGGCGCGCGAAGGCCAGCGTACGGCGGTCAATCTGCAGGGGGTAGACAAGAACCTGCTGGCACGCGGAATGACGTTGACTGTTCCGGGCGCGCTGAAGCCTGCTCACACTGCCGATGCCAGCCTGCTGATTGTCGCTGATGCGCCGTCGCCCCTGCGCAACAGGGATGTCGTGCGACTGCATATCGCAACTCAGGAGACACTGGCCCGCGTGATCCTGCTCGAATGCGACGCGCTGGAACCTTCCTGCTCGGGCCTGGTGCAACTCCGCACCCAAATTCCAATTTCCGCCTGGTCGGGAGACCGGTTCATCATCCGGCGCGTGTCACCGGCGACAACAATCGGCGGCGGCGAGATTCTAAATCCTGCCGCCAGGAAGAAAAGAAAAGGCAAGCCGGGCGTTGAATCCCTCAAGAAGCTCCAGGACGCCAGCGGAATGGATCGTTTGCGGGAATTGATTCTCGCCGAAGGACAACTCAGCGAAAGCGTTCTGGTTTCCTTTTCAGGCTTTCCGCCGGACTATCTTTTCGAGTCACTGAAGTCGCGGTCGGGGTTGGCCGTCCTCGACGCCGCAAATCGTTTTTACTGCTCTCAATCCTTCCTCAGCACGGTCGGCCGGCGCATAACGGAGACTGTTGAGTCATTTCAACAGGCGAATCCCCTGGCGCCCGGGATAAGGAAGGAAGAGCTGCGGACCAAACTTCCGCGCCATTTGCCTCAGGAAATCTTTCAATTTGTACTGGACAATCTGCGAAACGATTCCAGGCTGCAACTGGACGGCGAGTATATTCATATCGCGGGTAAAGGCAGTACGTTGGCCAGTGAAGACCAGAAACTGTTCGATCGCGTGGAAATGATGCTGCGCCAGGGAGGAATACAACCGCCATCCATAAAAGAGCTGATGCAGGCATTGAATGACGATAAACGCGCCCGAAATGTTATCTTTCTGATACAGCAGAAGAAGATCGCCGTTAAAATTGCCGAAGATTACCTGATCCACAGCGAGCACCTCGCCCGCATCCGCGATAAGCTGTCCGCGCAATTCCCCTCGGGAGCCAGATTCGGCGTGGGCCAATTCAAAGACATGTTCGGCATTACGCGAAAGCACGCGATCCCACTGCTCGAGTATTTCGATCGCACCCGTGTCACCCGGCGGCTGGGAGATCTCCGGGAGGTTATCTAGGCACCGGTTGGCGGGTTGGCGGGTCGGCGGGTCGGCGGGTCGGCGGGTCGGCGGGTTACGGGTTGGCGGGTTGCGAGTTGTCGGGTTGCGGGTTGTCGGGTTGCGGGTTGGCGGGGTGCGGGTTGGCGGGTTGCGAGTTGTCGGGTTTCGGGTTGGCGGGGTGCGGGTTGGCGGGTTGCGGGTTGCCACAGCAGCCGAACCGCGCGCGTCAGCAAGCGGACCCTCGATGTGCCCGCTTCCGCCCAAAAACGTTCTTTACGAATTACTGCGTTAGATCGAGTGAAAGCAATCAGGCCAGCGTGCTGGACTATTGATACATCGAGAGTCCGCTTGCTGACGCGCGCGGTTCGGCTGTCTGTGACAACCCGACAACCCGACAACCCGCAATCCGCCAACCCGCAACCCGCCAACCCGCCAACCCGAAACTCGCCAACCCGCCAACCCGAAACCCGACAACCCGCAACCCGCCAACCCGCCAACCCGAAACTCGCCAACCCGTAACCCGCGAACCTGCCAACTCCCGCAACGGGGGCGGAGTTGACTTTCCCGTCTCAAAACACGTACCATCGATTTAGATAGGAGTGCTCTAAACATGGGTAGTCTTGGAATGTCCGAGTTGATTATCATCCTCGTCATTGTAATCGTCGTTTTTGGCGCCACTCGTCTGCCGCAACTGGGCAAAGGTCTGGGCGAGGGAATCCGCAATTTCAAAGATTCGCTAAAAAGCGACGACGAAAAGAAAATCGAGAAACCATAGCCTCTTCTCAACACACCGCGAAGACGCGAAAGCAAAAATTGCGCCTAGCTTCCTGTGTGGCCAGAACCACATACGTTTCGGTACTTAGTCCGACTTGAGCAGCCGTCACTTATTTCGCGCTTTCGCGCCTTCGCGGTTTCGGCTTTTTTTGACTTTCAGAGCTTCTCCTTCCGCAACACTTTGATTCCCCCTCTCCATCCATTGTTTATTCCAATCAAATAGGCTTCAACTTCGGGCTGCAGATGCCTGGCAAACAGGCGCTGATCGGCGTGAAGCGACAGCAGAGGCGTAACGCAAAAGAGGAGAGGGGGCTCAACGCTGATTTGCAGCGATTCAAAGTAGCCGTTTCCCCGAAATGCATCATGCTGCTGCGCCTGCAAAACGATCCTCCAGTACGCCAGACCCTGCAAAAGCAAATCGATGGACTTGTGGACCTTGACCTCGATCACCACCAGCCGCCCCGATTCCGTAACTCCGACGACATCAATGACCCTGCGCCGGCTCAGGTAAGCTGGAACCTGCGAATAGATCGGCGAGGAGCGCAGCTCCGGATCAAGGGCCTTGGGATCGCGAAGAATGAGACTCTCCAGCCAACGCTCGCCGTAAAGCTGGTACAGCGGGTCGCGCCGAAAGCGGTTGCAGGCGCGCCGCAATTCGCGCACCCGATGGCACTCCTCGCGAACCTGATGACGCGCCGCCGGGCCGTCCGGAAAGGGCAAATTTTCCTGCAGAGGAAGTCTCCAGCATTCCTCATCGGTCGAGAACACGGCGAACGGAACGCCGAGGTATTCAAAGCTCCATTCCTTCCCGTTTCGAATTCCTGCTTGAACTTCCTCGGGCAAGCAAAGTTTCGCGCTTAGATTCCTTAACTCCTCGCGGCTTTTCTGAGAGGGCCACAACAGCGGGATCGGTCCCGCGGAAGGAATCTTTATCTCGGCCATCTCCGGAAAACGGAATATACGGACGGCAGCGGAAAGTTCGTTCACCAGCCTGCCTGCGGAAAGCGCAAGCTGGTCGGACAGAACCAATATCCCTCCGCGCACCGCCCTTCCCTTCTGTTCAACCCTGTTCCACAGGGCCAGCAGTTGTGCCACGACCGCTTCGGCATGCACGTTTTCATCATCTGCGGCGGCAACGGCCACAAACAATCGCCCCTGTGCTTGCAGGATCAGGCGAAGAAAGGCGCCCCCGCCGGCAGGACCGGGAGCAAATCCGGATTGAATCAGTTTCCAGCGACGAGAAACTTCGCTTTCGCATCGCCAGCGGAATTTCTGCCTTCGCAACCAGAGTTCATTCTTCCGGGACGGCTTGAGCAGCACGCCGCCCTCCCTGCCCCGCACAACAAAGCGGTGAGTGGTCCGATGCCAGGTTCCCGCAATAACCTTGATCTTCAGGGCACCCGTCCGAAATTGAATGAATTCATCGGACTTCGACAGGTAAAAGTCCCCGGCCGCAAATCGTCGGTGTTGCCGCCCCGCCACGCAGACATACTCGGGCGCCTCCGAAAGAAATTCGGACAGCTCGCGTATCAGGGTTTGGTTGCGACAGATTGAGAGAAACGAATCTTTTGACATAATGTCTTGCAGTCAGTTATTTCGCGCTTTCGCGCCTTCGCGGCTCCTGCTTTTTGAATTCTTCGCACCTTCCTGGACCGGCTTGTGACCTTTGGGCCGGTCTGTGATACATTCCTGCGGTTAACAAAACCGGCATCTCTTCAAATCTGCGAGATTTTTTTTCCATGAGCTCGTACAAAAACCTGAAATTCACCATACAGGATGGAATCGCCCGCCTGGTGCTGGCCAGACCACCGCTGAACGTGTTCAGTATCGGCATGCTGCAGGAACTCAATTCCGCCATTGAAAGCCTGGCGGAAGCTTCAGACGTTCGCGCGCTGGTCTTCTCGTCCGAGCTGAAAGCATTCAGCGCCGGCGTCGATATGACGGATCACACCGAAGAGCGCGTTTTTACCATGATCGAGCAGTTTCATACTTTGTTCCGCAATTTGCAGGACGTTGCCGTGCCGACCATCGCCGCGGTACGTGGGATGGCGTTGGGAGCCGGATGCGAATTGGCGATTTTCTGCGACTTTGTAATTGCCGGAGAATCCGCAACCTTCGGACAACCGGAAATCAAAATTGGAATTTTTCCCCCGCTGGCCGCGCTCTTTTACCCAACGGTGATGGGAAGCCGAAGGGCTACGGAAATGATTCTGCTGGGCGAGAACATCGACGCGAAAAGAGCGCAAAGCTACGGTTTGATCAGCAAGGTCGTTCCCGATGAGCGGGTTGCCGACGAAGTGGACAATGTGGCGACAAAACTGGCTGGGATGAGCGCGGCTGTGCTGCGGACGGCGACCCGGGCGGTCCGAATCGGCGTTACTTCCAATTTTCAGAGTATGCTGGACCAGGTAGAGTCCCTGTACCTGAATGACCTGATGAGCCTGGAAGACTCGACGGAAGGGGTCCGCGCCTTCCTGGAAAGAAGAAAGCCGGAATGGAAAAATCGATAACCGGGAAAGAGGCGTCGCTCCATCGGGGCTTTTCCACCGAAGCTATCCACGCAGGACAGGAGCCTGATCCCGCCACCGGCGCCATTATCACGCCGATTTACCAGACTTCCACTTACGTCCAGCAGGGCCTTGGGAAACATAAAGGCTACGAGTACGCGCGCACTCAAAACCCGACGCGGGAAGCGCTCGAAAAGAACCTTGCGGCTCTCGAGCAGGGGGCCGGCGGGGTTGCGTTTTCATCAGGGATGGCCGCCATCAACGCCTTAATGACTCTGTATCAAAAGGGTGACCACGTCGTCTGTTCGCATAACATGTACGGCGGCACCTTTCGGCTGTTCGACCGTATCCTGAAGAATTTCGGGATGGAATTCAGCTATGTTGACACTTCCGCGCCTGGCAACGTCGAGCAGGCAATTCGAAAGAATACCAGACTGGTGTACATCGAAACCCCTACCAATCCGATCATGACCATCACTGACATCTCGGCGGTGAGCGTGATTGCGCATGCCGCCCGCGCAAAGCTGGCTGTCGACAATACCTTCTTGAGCCCCTTCCTGCAGCGGCCGCTCGACCTGGGAGCAGACTTTGTCTTGCACAGCACTACGAAGTTCCTCAACGGCCACAGTGACAGTGTGGGAGGAGTGGTAGTCACGCGTGACAAGCAGGACGAACAGCAGCTCCATTTCATTCAGAATGCCGCCGGGGCAATCCTGAGTCCCTTTGACTCCTGGTTGGTGCTGCGCGGGACCAAGACGCTGTCGGTGCGCATGCGACAGCACGACGCCAATGGCGTGCTGATGGCGAGCTTCCTCAACAGTCATCCGAAAGTTCGAAAAGTATTCTACCCGGGATTATCCGATCATCCGCAGCATGCACTGGCAAAGCGACAGCAGTACGGCTTTGGAAGCATGATCTCCTTTGAAACCGGGTCGCTGCGGAATGCCCAAACAGTTTTGTCGTCTGTGCGTCTGTGCAGTCTTGCCGAAAGCCTGGGCGGAGTGGAAACGTTGATCTCGCATCCCGCCACCATGACGCACGCAAGTGTCCCCGTCGAGGAGCGCAACGCGCTCGGCATAACGGATGGCCTGGTCCGTATCTCTGTCGGGATTGAGGATATCGAGGATTTGATTCAGGACGTGCAGCAGGCGCTTGATAAACTCTAGGTTTCGGGTTGGCGGCTTGGCGGGTTGCGGGTTGCCACAGCAGCCAACCCGCACTCGCCAACCTGCAACTCGCCAACCCGTAACCCGGAAACCCACAAACCCGGAAACCCGTAACCCGGAAACCCGGAAACCCGTAACCCGCAACTCGCCAACCGCCAACCCGCCAACTCGCCAACCCGGAACCGTAGCCAGCCAACTATTCAGTAAACACCACTTTCAGTTTGACCGTGGCGGCGACGACCTCGCCATCCTGAACCGCGGGCAGAAACTTCCAACTGTTGCGCACTACAGCCAGGGCGCGTTCTCCAGCTTCTGTCAAGGGAGCTTTCACAACCGATGCATCGAGCAGTTCGCCCCGTTTGGAGACGAGTCCCTTGATCTCCACTTCCGCGCCGGCCGGAGCGGCCGCAAAGGGTTTGGGCTCTTTCTTTTCCAGGACGCGGGGCGGCAATGGGTCCCCGGATTTGGGCAGTAACTGCTCCAGTTCAGCGGTTTCTCCTTCCGGATATTCCACTACCCTTCCGTAGCCTTGAAAGATTCCCGCATCCTTTAGAGCCTTTTCCGAGCTGTCAAGCTTCAGGTCAATGTCTGAGATTTCACCTTCCAGCGTGTCGAAATCACGCTTTGTCAGACTTTGAAGAAAAAAGTAACGAGATCCGGATCGAACTATGACCTTGTCGGGGCCCGAGAGCAGCTTGCCAACCACCGTCAAGCCGGCAAACGCGCGCGGTTTGACCAATTGGGTGGCGTAAAACGCGTCTGTGGAGACCTTCTCTTCCTTCCGAAAGACCTGTCCAAAACCTCTTTCCAAACCCGCTTCCACCACAACGTCATACGCGCGCACCACCAGAACTTCTTCGCTCAGATTGATCACGTTAAGAATAAGTTCCTGGTCTGATGTGGGTTCCGCCGTAATGATCCGCTTGTCGGAGAGATATGCAAAATAAGCCGGAGCTGCCGCCGCCCGGTGGTTCAGCAGGAAGAATGCGGCGACAACCCCAAGCCAGGTCGGTAAGTTCACCGACCTTTGCTTAAGAACGAATTCCAGTCTGCGAATGTTCATTTAGGTTTTCGGGTTTCAGGGTTACGAGTCACAAGTTAACCCGTAACCCGAAAACCCGCAACTTATCTACAGTGGCAGGATCAGGCGCGCTTCGCAACCGTGGCCCGTCGTTTTATTCTGCAGCGTCAACGTTCCCCCGTGAGCCTCCGCAATTTGCCTGCTCAGGACCAGGCCGATCCCGGAACCTTCCGGCTTGGTGGTAAAAAACGGGACAAAAAGATTCGCCGTGTTCGACAAGCCAGGTCCTTCGTCCTCGATGCTAACCTCCGCATGACCGTTTCTCGCTTCCCACGCTATTTTAACCGCTCCGAGTGTTTCCAATGAGGCGTCCACAGCGTTTCGCACCAGATTTATCAGCAATTGCTCCAACTGATCAGGGTCGGCACGCACCGTAAGATCGGAATTCGAAACCAGCCTCACGTTGAGCCGTGTTTCCAGTCCGGCTACGCGCCTGATTAATTCACCGAGCGAAACACTCTGCAACTGCGGCTGGGGAAGCTTGGCCAGGCGAGCGTAGGCCTTCATGAAGCGACTGAGAGACTCCGCCCGCGTTTCGATCACCGCCAGGCCGCGCTGCATATCGTCGCGCCAGTCGTGCGGCGTGGGCTGCCGCGCCAGCACGCTTTGCAGGCTGCCTGCCATGGATTTGATGGGCGTAAGCGAGTTGTTCAATTCGTGCGTCAGAACGCGGATCAGCCGCTGCCATGCCTGGTTCTCCTCTTCGCGCAAGGCGCGGCTCAGATCTGACAAAACCAGAAGCTGATGCGGTGCCCCCCGCTCGCGAAAACGGGAGCGCCGCACACCCCACCGGCCGATTCCACCGGGAAAAATTTTTTGAATCGTGCCGGGAGCTCCAGCGTCCAGACATTCGGCCAATCCCAGTGCGGCGGCACTTTGCCCCAGCAGCTTCTCGGCAGGAAGTCCGAGCAGCTTTTCTCCGGCCCGGTTTAACAGTTGAAGCTTGTCTTGCGAATCGAAGGTGAAAACAGCGATGTCGATTTCTTCCATTACCTTCCTGACCAGGGCCGAAGCCTCCATCGCGCCGAGCCGTTGTTCGCGCAGCGTCTCTCCCAGTGTATTGACCTCCAGCATTACTTCCCCCAGGCTGTCGCCCAGGCGCGCCCCCCGGGCACGGATGGAGAAATCTTCCTCTCTTAACGCTGAAAGAAGGTTGGAAAGGGTCTGCAGCGGGAAGACGACGCGGTGACGAAGTGCGGATGCAATCCCCAGCCAAAAGCAGAAGATGAACACCGTCAGGGTCCACTCCACTTTGGAGGAATATCCGCCCGTCCAGAGAAGGATCAGCGCTACCAGTGAGCCGGGCACACCGGACAAAAAAGCCAGCAGGCCGATTCGCTGATCAAAGCCTATTTTTCGTTTCCGAGCCGGCTTAGCCATATTTTTGTCCGTTGTCAGTGGTCCGTTGTCAGTTGAGCCGAGGAAAGTCGAAGGTCGAAGGTCGAAAGTCAAAACAAAGAATCGAGCAGCGATCATCGAACCTAGACCTTCGACTTTCGACTTTCGACCTTTGACTTTCGACCTTTGACTTTCGACTTTCCCCGGCTCAACTGACAACGGACCACTGACAACTGACCACTGACTACTGAAAACTGACTACTGACAATCCTCAAAGCCCATATCTCTGCAAACGCCGATACAATGCGCTTCTGCTCAGTCCCAGCGCATGAGCTGCCTGGCTCACATTTCCGCCGTAGCGGTCCAGAGCTTTCTTAATCAGAAAGCTCTCCACATCTTCCAAACTCATGTCTTCCAGCCGAGACGATCCTTCGCGCCCGGCGCGCAGGCCCAAATCGATCACCCTGATTTTTTCTCCCTGGGTCATGAGCACCGAGCGCTCCACGGCGTGGTCCAGTTCCCGGACGTTTCCCGGCCACGGATGAGTGATCATCGCCTGCGCCGCTGCCGTTTCAAAGCCACTGACGTTCTTTCGATAACGGTCTGCATGCTGGCGAAGAAAAAAACCAGCCAGCGCCATGATGTCTTCCGCCCGCTCACGCAGGGGCGGCAAATGGATTTCTATTGTGTTCAAACGAAACAGCAGGTCCTGGCGGAATCGTCCCGATGCGACCTCTTCGTTCAAGTTGGCGTTGGTGGCCGAAATGATGCGAACATCCACCTGATGGGTTTTCGAAGAGCCGACCCGTTCCAGCTCCCCTGTCTCGATGGCACGCAGCAGTTTCGCCTGCTGGCTGAGAGGAACATTGGCGATCTCGTCGAGAAACAGGGTTCCCCCGTCCGCCAGCTCAAAGCGTCCCACGCGGTCGGATTTTGCGTCGGTAAACGCGCCCTTGACGTGTCCAAACAACTCACTTTCAAAAACTCCCTCGGACAAGCCGCCCGAGTTAAGCGTGACCATCGGTTTGGGAGCGCGTCCGGAAACTGCGTGAATCATCTGCGCCACCAAACCCTTGCCTGTACCATGCTCGCCGGTAATCAACACGTGGGCATCCGATGGGCCTACGCGCGCGATCATCTCCAGCACCGGACGCATCGCGGCTGACTCGGCGATCATCTTTGGCCGCGCGCCGTCGCGCAAAGCTCGATTCTCAGCTTCCAGGCGCTGGCCCTTGCGCAGCGCACGCCCCAGTTCAACCTGAGTGCGGACAATGCTCAACAACCGATCGTTGTCCCAGGGTTTTTGAATGAAATCCCGGGCGCCCCGGCGCATCGTCTCAACCGCAACTTCGACAGTTCCCCACGCCGTCATCACAACCACCGGGACGGTATTGTCGATATTCTGAATCCGCGTCAACAACTCCAACCCTTCCTGGCCCGAAGTAGTGTCTCTGGCGTAATTCAGGTCAATCAGGACAACGTCAAAGTCAGAAGCTTCCAACGATTTCAGAACGGCGGGGGGAGAGGTAACCGTGTGAATGGAGTAGCCTTCGGTTTTCAGCAGCAGTCGCAGCGCTTCCAACACATCGTGCTGGTCGTCGGCAATCAGGATCCGCGGCGGGTTTTTCATGCAAATATCGGAATTGTAGCACCTGGGGCTTAATCCACCACACAGGCAAAGCCAGGTAGAAGTGCGACCGACAAAGGCCGTTCACGAACACGACGCATGTCTACAATGGCGGTGGTTTATCAAGCTAAGAAAAAACCGTCTACGTCCACGACAACGACCACGGGGACGCTCACGAATAACGTTGTTTGTCGGAAGTTTTTCATCTTTCGTCAACGTAGACGTGGTCGTTGTCGTGGACGTGCACGTGGACGTAGGCGGTTTTCAGAGCGATTCGCAATCCGCTTTCAGCTCCTTCAAACCTGCGCTTGTGCGCCTCCCTTGCCAACTTCTTCATGTCGCTCAGGATTGGCGATCCATCCATCCATCAGGTTGATCAGCCGATTTCCGTACGAGGCGTTTTTCTCCGAGTGGGTCACCTGGATAATCGTGGTGCCTTCGTGGTTGAGTCTCCCGAACAGTTCCATGATTTCCTCTCCCTGAGCGGAATGGAGATTGCCCGTCGGCTCGTCGGCCAGGATCAGCTTGGGTCGTGTAATCAGAGCACGCGCCACCGCCACAAGTTGCTGCTGGCCTCCGGAGAGCTGATTGGGAAACAAATCTTTCTTTCCCACTATCTGGAAGCGATCCAGCATGTCGCAAACACGACTCTGGCGCTCCGCTCTCTTAATATTTTGATAGGAAAGCGGGGTTTCAAGGTTCTCATAGACTGTCAGGCTGTCGAGCAGGTGATAGCTCTGGAAAACAAATCCGATGTAGTGTTTGTGAAGTTCACCGCGGTCTTTTCTTCCAAGTTTGTGCACCGGTTCGTCGAGGAAATAATATTCGCCAGTCCAGGCGGCATCAAGCATACCGACAATGCTGAGCAAGGTGCTCTTGCCGGATCCAGACGGGCCCATAATGGTAAGAAAATCGCCTTGTTTGACATCGATGGTGATGCGACGCAATACGAAGGTCTTAACGCTGCCCGTCTGGTAAAACTTCTCAAGATTTTTCAGTTTGATCATCTTTTCCTCTGCGCATTAAGTCTAGGGTCGTAGACTCCGCGTTCTTTGTGGTGAATCAAAATTAACCACAAAGGCACGAAGAACACAAAGTCTTCGTGCCCTTCGTGTCTTTGTGGCGAAGTATCAATTCACCGCCAGGATCACGACCGTGGCGTCATCGTCGAGACTGCCTGTGCTGAAGTCAGCGGCGGCCTCAATAATCCGGTGTGGCAACGCCGCAACCTTCTGCGAGCGCATTCCAAGCGCGAGCTGCGTCAATCGATCTTCGCCGAATTCTTCGCCCGCAGCATTCCGGCTCTCTGTGATCCCGTCGGTGAAAAGAAACACACGATCGCCCGGCGAAAGCTGAATTTCGTCCTCTTCATATGGCCATTTCGGAAAAACTCCCAAAGCGGCGCCCCACGGCGCAGGCGCGCGTGAGTACCGTTTTCCCGGACCACCACGGGAGCATTGTGTCCCGCATTGGTATAGATCAATCGTCCCGTGTTGCCATCCAAAAGGCCGTAGAAGAAGGTTATGAATCGTCCGCTGCCATCGCCCACGTTGCCGTGAATCACGCGGTTGACTCTCTCGCACAGATGGCTCGGGATGGAGCTCCCGCTGCGAATCAGCAGGCCGGACCCAACCAGCAGCACCAGAGCCAGCCCGATCTGGCCTGCCACCAGCAGGTTGCGCAGCGGATGCCTCGTGCAGCCTGTTGAATGCTGACCTGGGGACGGAGACGCGCGATCACATTCAGGAAGCGCACGGCGCGCCCGCGGTTCACAATCGGATTGTGCGCCAGCGGCACCCAGAGATCCGCTTCTTCCATGAACTGAAAGCCTGCCGGCATGACTCCCACGATTCTAAAAACGTCGCCGTTCAGCGCGATCGGCCTTCCGAGAATGTTTCGATCAAGCCCAAACTGGCTTTCCCACAACGCATGGCTCAGCATCGCTACCCGTTCAGCGCCCGCCCGGTCATCGGAAGGCTGGAAGTCTCTTCCCAATTGCGGTCTTACTCCCAGGAGCGAAAACAGTTCGCCCGAAGCGAACATCACTCCCACCTGCCGGGGATCCTTCGTCCCGGAAAGATTGGACGTCCACGGGATGGAAGCGGCAGCCATCGATTCGAAGCTTCGGGCTCTCTGCTTGAAATCCGCAAAGTCCTGAGGCGACGTCTGTTGCTCTATGGCACTCTCCGCCAGTCCCGTTCCCCACATCAGTATCAGCCGACCGGGATCGGCGTAAGGAAGCGACCGCAGCAGCAGAGCTTCAACAACGCTGAAAATCGCCGTCGTCGACCCGATGCCCAGCGCCAGCGTCAAAATCGTGACCGCCGCAAAGCCCGGGCTCTTGAGCAGCATGCGCAGTCCGTAACGAATGTCTTGGCGAATTGTGTCCATAATGGTTGTCCGTTGTCAGTGGTCCGTTGTTTCCAGGTTCCCAGGTTTTCTAATTTTCATTTTTGAATGCACAATCCGCGAACGTTTCGACTGTGAACACCTCAGGACATCGTTGACACTTTGACCTCACAACATCGTTGACACTTTTTTTGGTTTTTAACAACAAAGAAATGAAGACCGTACCAGTAGTAGGGCCTGTGGGAAAGTGGGAAGGCGCGTTTTTTGCGGCT
>DASXQR010000193.1:0-31120 GCA_036507075.1 Acidobacteriota bacterium
CTACCGCGGCCACAGCCATCCGAAGGTTCCGGCTGTCAGGAGCGCGTACACAAGTCCGTCAAACGTCGACTTGAGCGTGATACTCCATGCGCGCTTGTACCAAATCGAGTTCTGCCACAGCGCGGCCGAGTAGCCTAAAAACGCGGTGCAGCCCGCAAAGCGAAACACATCAAGGTACTCGGCTCCAGGCTCCAGCGCCCGCCCGGTGACGTAGGCGGCAAACAGGCTGATTGCGATGCAGTAAAGAAACCAGAGTGCCAGGTTAGTGCCCATTGACGTTGAACCGCTTTTCATCACCGTCATGAAGGCAATTGGCCCTGCCTTTCTCTTTTCGATAAAGCTCGGGTCCTTCATCTGCTTGGGACTTCGGACGCACGGGATCAGATAGTCGCCGGGCGGAATGCCAAACTTCCGAAGGGCTTCCATTACCTGATCTTCAGCAGGCACCTGGCCGTAGTCGCTGCGATGGTAAGGCAGCACCATATGGATAATGGAACTCGCTACAAACACGATAATCGCCGACAGCAGAATCGGAGCCCACAATGACAATAGCGGAACCATCTTCGCCTCCTTGTTGATTTATGAACCAAAGCTCTGCGTTTTATCCTGTGCACTAAAAACACTTGATCACGCCAGTACCGGCAAGTATAGAGCAGATCGAAATTGCAAATGAATCGTGTTTCCAGCTCCAGTGCATTCATCTGCGCCGCGGGCTGGTAATTAATTCCAAAATCACGTACTAGGGCGATTCCACTCGCCGCCTCATTTCCTCCACCTGCTTCTTCACTCGATCCATCAGACTTCTGAATCGCGCGTCCTCTTTGAGGTTTTCCAGGGTCGGATCGATGAGAGCAAACCTGTAGTTGCGAAAACCAGTGTCGACGGCTTTTTCAAGCCAGGAGCAAGCTTCACCCGTATGCCCAAGGATGCTCTCCACAGCAGCCAGGTCATACCGGAGGTTGTAGGTCTCATCGCCCTGTTTCAGGTCTTCCTCATCGAGTTTCCGGCTTTGCTCCAGCAAGGCTCGAGCCCGACCTTGCTGCCCTGTCCTCCAGAGCGCCGACGCAAGACCGGTTAAGTACCGCGTCGGCGGCACCCAGCCGCGGCCTTCGGGATCGACGGCCAAGAGCCTGTCGTAATCCCGAAGGGCCTGGGCGTTATCATGTAACAGAATTTCTGCCGTCGCGGCAACGTGGAGGCCCGCGTTGTAATCGGCCGAAAACGGCAGGATTTTGCGGCTCTGGTCGAGAGCCTCGGAAACATTGCCTTGAGTCAGATGCCACCAGCTCACCCGCAAACGCACCTGATCCAAGTCGCGCTCCTTGGCAAGAGCCTCCTTGAACCATTCATTTGCTCTCGCGTCGTCGGCCAGAAACAGGTAGGCAAGCGCGATCTTGGAAGGCTGATACGTGCCGGACACAGGCTCCAAATCCAGCGATTTCTTCATCCATGGCAGAGCTTCATCGAATTTTCCCAGCACAAGATTGACATACCCGATGTTGCTGACCGCCGGCTCGAAATTGGGATTGATTTCAACTGCTTTGTGGAACCAATCGAGCGCGCGACGGTATTTCCCTTTCTGCATCTGAGAATAGCCGAGCGCCTTGTAGCCTTCAGCCAGGCGAGGGTCGATTGAGATCGCCTTCTCGGCCAGTCCCTCCGCCGTCTGGATCCAGTCGCGCTGATGGCCTAAAAGATATACTCGCTGAGAATAGCTGTCACTGAGGCCGGCATACGCAAGCGCGTAATTGGGGTCTGCCTCGAGCGCCTTCTTGAACATCGCAATGGCGTCGTCGTTGTCGATCCTTGTTGCCGAGTAGTAAGAGGCCCGGCCATTGAGGTAGCAATCATAGGCAGTGATACTGACGGTCTGTTTCTGTCCCAGTCTCTGCTGCTCGTTTGGAGAAAACCTGGCGCGCAGCGATCCCGCGACCCGTTGGGCGACCTCGCTCTGGATCTGAAATATGTCTCCCACAGGCCGGTCATAAACTTCCGCCCACAAGTGAGTATCGGTCGAGGCATCAATCAGTTGGCTGGAGATGCGGACCTGGTTACCCTCGCGCCGGACCGTGCCTTCAAGAATTGTCTCGACGCCAAGTTCGCTGGCAATCTGTCTGAGGTTTTTGTTGCTGCTCTTGTAGGCCATGACGGAAGTACGCGAAACTACCTTCAAGCTGCCGATCCTGGAAAGCTGCGTGATGATGTCGTCGGTAATCCCATCGCTAAAATACTCATTCGCCTTGTCCTGACTCAGATTCCTGAAGGGCAGGACCGCGATCGATTTCCCTTCGACGCCGCTGTCACGTCTCCCTGCGAAATGAAAGATCAGCGGTAGGCCAATGGCAGCCAGCATTACTGCACCCACCCATTTCATTCGCCGCCTCAAGCTCTCAGCTCCAGCGGGGCCGACGACCGCAGTCTGGCTTGGCGTCAGATCCGGCGGCTGGATAGCCTCATGTCGATCGGGTGTAATGTGCGGCGTCGCTGCCTGCAAAGAGTTTTCTTTCAAGCCGGTTTCGGATGGAATTTTTGTTTCGACGGGAGCGTGGAAAATATAGCCACGCCGGGCAATCGTTCTGATGTAGCGCTGCTGCGCGTCGTCCAGGGCACGCCGGACCTCAACCATGCACTGAACGAGGGAATCATCGGTGACGAAGGAATCGCGCCAGATGGCTTGGAGCACCTCGTCCTTGGTCACCAGACGGCCACGGTTCTCGACCAGGTATTTCAGGACCTCGAACGGCTTGGGCCGCAGCTTGATCTCCCGATCCGCCCGGCAAAGCCGGCACTGGCCCAAGTCGAGAGTAAATTCACCAAAGACGTAGTTTGGCGGGCCATTCTGGTCCATTTTGGGGAAAGGATCGTCGTTATTTCGTCGTTTCTTCGTTACACAATCGACAGTTAAGTATTAATTTGAGCGTCGATCTGGGCATCCAACCGGGATGCGCAATTATACAGCCTGTCATGGCCGGGGTGCCACGGCGCGCGGCAGGCTGAAACTTCCGGTTGAGACGTTCCTGCATTGAATTTGCCGTTGAGAAAACAGTGCTATCCAAAGGAGGATACCCGTGCGCAAGACCATTCTGATTCTTGTTTTCCTATTCACCACCGGCTGGGGCGCCTTTTCACTGAGCAGGGGCGCTGCGGCAAAAACGCCCGACTGGGCCTTCAACGCCACCGTGATCGAGGCGTGCAGTTGTCCCATGTTCTGCCAGTGCTACTTCAACACGCAGCCGGCGGCTCATCACACGCACGGCGGCGCGATGGAACATTTCTGCCGTGCTAATTTCGGCTACAAAGTCAATCGCGGTCATTTTGGGGACGTCAAGCTGGACGGCGCAAAGCTTTGGCTGGCTGGAGATTTGGGAGGCGACTTCTCACAAGGGCATGCAGACTGGCTGGAGGTTACGTTTGATCCTTCCGTAACCAAGCCGCAACGGGATGGGATCGTCACCATCTTGAATCACATTTACCCCTTTAAATGGGCTGCGGTCACTGTCGGTAAGGACGCGGCGGTTGAATGGTCTGCAACCAAGGATCGCGCCCAGGCGCGCCTCAATGGCGGCAAGAACGCCGAGATCGCGCTTCATCGAGGGCCCGGGATGACTGCCGATCCGGTGGTGATCAGGAACCTGCGTTACTTCGGGGCGCCCCGGAACGAGGGTTTCATTCTGATGCCAAATGATATTGAAGCTTACCGTGTTGGAGCGAAGCCGTTTGAATACAAAGGCACAAACGGTTTCATGATCACCGTCGATGCAACCTCGAGCGATTTCAAATAGAATCGTCCGAGCGGTCAGGTCGAATATCTGCGGGTATCAGCGGGTATCTGCGGCGAGCGGCGCGACATGAAACACCGGCGCCCGCCTCGCCGCCCCTGCGAGTGGGAGGAAATTCATGGTGAGAAAACTCTTTAGCCTGTCCGTCACGCTCGTTTGCACGTTCAGCCTGTTTTTTGCCGCAGCAAAGACGTGGGACGTGGAGCTGGCGTTCATTGAAGCGTGCTCTTGTGAGCTCTTCTGCACCTGTTATTTCACAGGCCACCCTTCGCATCAGGGGACAGGAGCACACAACTGCAACTTCAACATTGCGGCAAGAGTCAATCGCGGCAGGTATGGCAGCACCGATCTGGCAGGCGTGAAGTTCTGGATGTCAGGGGACCTGGGGCACGACTTGATGCATGGACGCGGGGACCGGCTCATCATGACGTTTGACCCCGGCGCTTCCAGCCAACAACGCGAGGGGGTGACGGCCGCAATGTCCAGAATCTATCCGCTGCAGTGGAATTCTGTCACCACCGATGAGTCCTCCATCCTGTGGGAGATTTCACCGGACGGCAAGCGGGCCCATGCAAAACTGGCGAACGGGAAGGGCGAGGTCACGCTCACTCGCTATGTGGGCCGCGACCCGCACACACCCACAGAAATTCGCAATTTGAAATATTTTGGCGCCGACTGGAACTCGCCTTTCGCTCTTTATTATTCCGATCACTACTACAACGGATTCGGCCAACGCTACCGGCTTGAAAAGGCCGCCGGCTTCACCATTATCCTGCGGGCCTCCGGAAAGTAGACAGCCGCTCGCGCGGCATGGTGTTGCCCAATCAGCATTACTCAAGACAACTGCTTCGCGGGAACGGTCTTCCGCCGTCGCCGCCTGACCCCATAAAGTGTTTCAATTCCCACACAGGTGGCTTAGAATCGCACCAGCCAGGCAGTTTTCCCTTCGAACAAAGAACCGAGGTCACATGAAAACCAATCTTTTCACAACCGCTCTTGTTTTTTGTGTTGTCGTCTTACTTCCTTGTCATGCCCATGCGCAGTCGTTCACGGCGAACATCACCGGAACGGTCAGCGATCCCAGTGGAGCGGTGATTCCCGGCGTAGAGGTCACGATCACTCAGGTTCAAACCAATAACCAGGTGATCGCGGTAACGAATGACCAGGGGCGATACACCTCGGTGCCGCTCAACGTTGGCGAGTATCGCCTTGAGGCCCAGCTTCCTGGATTCAAAAGAGCGATTCGGACAGGGATTGTCCTGCAGATCCAGCAGACAGCAGTGGTTGACTTCATCCTGGAGGTAGGAGAAGTCGCCGAACAGGTAATTGTGAAGGCAGAAGCACCGCTGCTGGAAGCGACCACTTCGTCGGTGGGCAAAGTCGTAGATAATCGCCGGATCGTCGATCTTCCCTTGAATACGCGTAATGTGTACTCCCTTATCTTTTTGACACCCGGGGTCACCGGCAGCATCGGCTTCAATTATGGTGATATGCGCTATTCAGTAAACGGCGCGCGGAACCGAATGCTGGACACGCTGATCGACGGAGTGTCCGCCTCCCACCCGACAGTGAACGGTGGCGGAGGAATTTCGGTGTTTCCTTCTGTAGACGCGATCGAGGAATTCAAGGTAATGGGGTCGAATTACCCCGCCGAGTTCGGACGGAGCCAGGGTTCGGTGCTGAATGTGGTTTTCAAGTCGGGCGGGAACCAGCTGCACGGCAGCGCTTTTGAGTTTTTGAGGAACTCCGTGCTGGACGCGAACAATTTCTTCAACAACCGCCGCGGCTTTCCTCTGGGGAGCTTTAAAAGAAGCCAGTTCGGCGGAACGATTTCCGGCCCGATTAAGGCGGATCGCACTTTCTTCATGGGAGCCTATGAAGGTCTGCGAGAAAGAAGCTTCACCACCACCACTCTTACCGTCCCTACAGCCCTTGAGCGTCAGGGAGATTTCTCCAAAACCGTTGCTGCCAACGGGCAGGTGATTCGCATCTTTGATCCATTCACGACGCGAGCCAACCCGAGCGGCTCGGGGTTTATCCGCGACCAGTTTGGCGGCAACGTGATTCCCGCAGCACGCTTCGATCCGGTCGCCCTGAACGTTCTCAAATACTTTCCGCTGCCCAATACCCCGAGCGGCATCACCAATCAAAGCAATTACAGCAGCAGCGGTTCCCGCTCCGTCAATCTTGACCAGTTTGACGTTCGCGTGGATCACAACATTTCGAGTAATCGAAAGTTCTTTGCCCGTTATTCGCGGCGGTTGATTGAAGATATTCCGCCGGTCCTGTTTCCCCATGATCTGGCGATTGCCGAAGGTCGCGTCAACCAGGAAGATCACGTGCACGGCGGTGTGGCCGATTACACGCAGACGCTCTCGCCCACCACGGTATTTTCGGGACGGCTTGGTTTTTCGCGGACATTGTTCATATTCAACAATCAGGGACTGGGATTTGTTCCTTCCTCACTCGGGTTGCCCAAAGCGATCGATTCGGCGGTGGATCGTCAGATGTTCCCGCGCTTCAATGCCACCGGGTATACGAGCCTGGGTGGGAACGATCATCGATATAACGCGTTTATGAACTATACAGCGTTGGCGAACCTTGCGAAGGTGATGGGCGCGCACAGCTTGAAAACAGGTTTTGAAGGACGCATGATTCGAGTCAACGTGTGGGAAGCGCGGGACGCGGGATCATTCAGTTTCTCCGCCGGCTTCACGCAGGGGCCGAATCCCAATCAGGCGAGTTCCACCGCGGGAAACAGCATCGCCTCGCTGCTTCTCGGTACGGGCAGCTCGGGGAACCTGATTCAAAACTGGAAGAATGTCGCAGCGCAGAGCTTCTACTACGCCGGGTTCATCCAGGACGACTGGAGAGTCACATCGAAACTGACATTCAACCTTGGATTGCGGTACGACATTGAGATTCCGCGCACTGAGCGCTTCAATCGCATGAACTACTTTGATCCGGCGGCGCGTTCCCCGCTGGCGGACAAAGTGCCGCAGTTTTCAGATCTTCGTGGTGGAGTGGTTTTCGTGGGCGTCGACGGTAATAGCCGCTCTCAGTTCATTACCGACAAGAACAACTTCGCTCCCCGAATAGGCCTCGCATACCGCTTCAATAACCGCACCGTGGTGCGCGCAGGCTACGGACATATTTATGGTCTTTCATCTCAGGCGGCCCAGGGAACGATTGGACCCTTCGGGTTTCGAACCGAGAGTTCGTGGCTGACATCGCTGGACGGTATCACGCCGTTTACCCTGCTGCGTGATCCATACCCGCAGGGATTTCGCCCCTCTCCAGGAGCTTCCGAAGGGCTGCTGACACAAGTTGGCGGGCGACTGGAGGCCGTGCTTCGCGAAACAGCGACGCCCTGGACGCAGCAATGGAACCTCACGGTTCAGCGGGAGCTTCCCTCCGAGATTCTGATGGAGGTGGCATACGTCGGCACGCGGGGACTTCAGCTCTCGCGCAACGGCGAAGGTGGGTTGACGTTGAATCAGCTCGACCCCAGGCATATGGCGCTGGAATCGAAACTGAATGAGTTGGTTGATAATCCCTTCTTTGGAATTGTTAACAGCGGCGCTCTGGTAAATCGGCGCATCAGCCGCGCTCAGCTCCTGCGGCCTTACCCGCAGTTTACCGATATTATTCCGTTGTTCTCCAGCGGGTCCTCTTCCATTTACCATGCGCTGCAGGTGACCGGCAGCAAGAGACTGACACGCGGGCTGCAGTTTGAAGGCTCGTACACATGGTCTAAAAACATAGACGATGGAGAAAGTCATCAGAACAGTTACAACGTCGTATCGAGTCGCTCGCTTTCCGAGATCGATCTCTCTCATCGCTTCGTCATGAGCTACATATACGAGCTTCCTTTTGGCAAAGGCAAGCGCTTCGGCGGGGACAGCTCGAGCTGGGTTGATGCCCTGCTGGGTGGATGGCAGATCAACGGCATTACCACGTTCCAATCGGGAACTCCGCTTTCCATTTCTGCCAATAATACCGCGGGTGTGTTTAGTCAGGCGATACGCGCCAATAGCAAGGGTAAAAGCGGCAAGCTCACAACACCGATTCACCAGAGACTGGACGCTTATTTCGACACAACGGCATTTGCTCAGCCTTTGGCCTTCACCTTCGGCAACCTCTCACCGCGCCTTCCGGACATACGAAACGACGGAGTGCGCAACTTTGACCTTTCGCTGTTCAAGCAATTTGCTCTGGTGGAACGAGTGCGGGCTCAATTCCGAGTAGAAGCGCTGAATGCTTTCAATACCCCGCGATTTGGATCGCCCAATACCAGCGTGACCTCGTCTTCTTTTGGCGTAATCACTTCGCAGGCGAACTCTCCGCGCCAGATTCAGATGGGTCTGAAGCTGTTGTGGTAATTGCGCTGGACGGGTGAAAAATCCCCCTGGCATAGGCGCAGCAGAGCTGCGCCGTAGCGACGCGGCATGCCGCGTCAGAGCAGGGCCGCGACATGTCGCGGCCAGCCAGCCAACGGGAGACGGGGTCGCGACATATCGCGGCCAGGGCCTGCTTCGCAGGCCACAGTACCGCGGGCGTAAGCCGTGGCAAGCCACTCTTCAAGGCTCGTCCGATCCCTTGCCACGCATCACCATGAGAGAGTCGGGTAGCGTGCGCGATTTGCTTGCCGCGGCTGACGCCCGGGTACTGATGATGGAGATCGGTTGTCGCGCGGTGAATTCCGACGCCATGCTCTACACCCAGAATGTCCAAACTCCAGAGCGAGGCTTGCCCCGCCGATACCTGCTCCCACCACCTCTCCCGAGGCTATGCCTCGGAAATGCACAGCTAAAGAAAAAAGGATGGGTGACTGCACCGGCGAGGCAAGCCTCGCCGCCCGAATGCGGCGGCTGAGCCGCCGGTGTC
Source organism: Acidobacteriota bacterium (assembly GCA_036507075.1). Lineage (GTDB taxonomy): Bacteria > Acidobacteriota > UBA6911 > JACQSX01 > JACQSX01 > DASXQR01. The sequence continues at coordinate 8,667 of DASXQR010000193.1, forward strand.
ACGGTTATGCTAGGATGGCCGCATGATTCGAATACGGCGCGCAGTTGTCCTGTTTTTGACGATCCTGCTGAGTTTAGCACTGCTGTTTCCACAAGCGGCGCAGCGTGAGCGCTTCGCTCAGATGTTTGCGCGCGCGTACTTTCCCGGTCGCAGTGGACAGATCTTCATTGTGCCCCGTCGCAACGATGTGATCGTGCGGGGGACCGAAGACCTGCAATACATGCACGGCTCGCCCTGGGAGTACGACGTGCACATCCCGCTGCTGTTCTACGGTCCGGCCTTTATCCGCAAAGGCGTCTTTTCTTCGGCGCGGCTGCAGGATGTGGTGCCGACGCTGGCGCGTCTGATCAGAGTGCATCGCGATTCGGATGGCCAGGCGCTCGCACAGATCCTGCAGCCGCGCCGCCGCGCGCCCCGTGTCATTGCAACGGTCATGGTCGACGCCGGCCGCTACGATTACTTTGACCGGTTCGCGCGGCAGTTGCCCGCCTTCAGCCGGCTGCGCAGCAAGGGAGCGTGGTTTACGGGATGCCGCCTGAACTACATTCCGACTGTGACCGCGGTGGCCCACAGCGTCGTCGGATCCGGTTACGATCCGCGGCGGACAGGAATCGTTGTCAATTCGGTCTACTCGAACTCCACGGGCAAGTACGAGGCCATCTGGCCGAAGAATTCGCCGGTCAATCTTCAGACGCCGACGCTGGCTGATCAGTGGAACCTGCAGACCGAAGGAAAGTCCATCATCATCGCCCAGGGCGGTGTGTTCTATGCAGCCGGCAGTATGGTGGGACACGGCGGCTGCCTGCACAACGCAAAGAAGGTTATTGCCTACGGATATGGAGACAGTTCTGGTGTGTTTGAGAGCGACCCGTCCTGTTATGTCATTCCCGATTACCTGCAAAAGATGAACGCCCGCGATTATTGGGAACGGGCCGGCGGAAAATGGATGGGCCACGACGTGGCCTCGCCGCGCAAATTCCGGCCCTCAGCCCTCTTCGGCGAATTCGAGTCCGACAGCCTGCAGAAAACTCTCGAGGCAGAATCGATCGGGCAGGATGAAATCACCGACCTTGTTTTCGTCAATTTCAAAACGCTTGACTACGTTGGCCATAAGTTCGGACCCGATTCTCCCGAGATTGCCGGGTCGATGCCCGTGCTCAACCGGTTTTTCGAACGACTAATCGCCGTTCTGGAGAAAAAGGCGGGCGCCGATGGATTTGTCCTGGTCGTGACGGCCGATCACGGAATGCCGCCGGCTCCCGAACCACTCGGTCATCTGCGCGTGCGCGAAGCCGACTTTCTTAAAACCGTCCGCGATAAGTTCGACACCAATAACAACGGCAAAGAATTATTTCTGGCGTTCCAGGATTCGAACCTGCAATTCGTCGTTGACCAGGAAGAACTGAGGCTGCTGGGGCTGACGCTCAAGGATATCACTTCTTATTTGGAGACACTCGATTCGGTGGAATACGCCTATACGGAAGAGGAAATACGCGAGGCTCTCGGAAGAATCATTGCAAGCGAGTCCAAAGCGCCAATTCCGGAGTAGAACTGGCGCGGATTGATCCACGACGACTGAGGCTCTTCGCAACTTTCGTGGAGACGGCCTGGGGCGATTCTTGAACACTTGATGACGTAGCGACGCGGCAAGCTGCGTCCTGGAGTTTCTACATTTTTGTGAGCGGAGAGACGGCCTGAGGGCCGTCTCTCCTTTGGCTGCTTACAGCGGGCGCTGCTTGGCAGCGTTACTGTAGAGACGCCCGGTGCGGCCCCCGGTGTGGGGCGCCTCCAGGCCGCTTCCAGCGGCCTTTCCCGAAGGGTTCCAGCCCCGGCCTTCCCAGGCCGGGGGATAAAACGCCATCCCATCATTTGTCTTCAAGGCCGGTTCACCGGCCTTCCCATGTGGCCGGCCTCAAGGCCAGCGGGGCAGAAGAAGTAAGGCCGTTAAAACGGCCTCGGATTCTGGCGGTTGCGCTGACGCTTTGCACCCCGGCCTGGGAAGGCCGGGGCTGAAACCCTTCGGGAAAGGCCGCTGGAAGCGGCCTCCGAGACGGCCCACAGGCCGCCTCTCCTGGGCGCGATAAATCGCGCTTTGATGCGGCATGCCGCGTCAGAGCTCAGACGCGACATGTCGCGTCGCTACGTGCCGCAAAAAAAGAGCCGCGCGGAAAAAACCGCGCGGCCCTTCGACCTTCGGGGAGAAGGCGCGATCAGAAGTTGAAACGCGCGGCGAGCTGCATCTGCCGCGCCGTGCCGGTGCCGATGCTGCGATTCAAACCGCTGCTGACGAGGCCAAAGCTGGCCGGCGAAGTGAAGGTCGTGCCGGGGTTCCCCGCCTGAGTGCGGTTGAATAGGTTGAACGCCTCCACGCGAAAGACCAGCGCCTTGCTCTCGGTGATGCGGGTGTTTTTCTGCAGCGCAAAGTCCACCTGCACCAGGCCGGGACCGGTAGCGATTGCGCGGCCGGCATTGCCCCAGGTACCACGGGCGGGAATTGCGAAAGCGGCGGGGTTAAACCATTGTGAAAACGTGGGTCCGCCCGCCGGATAAATGGAAACGCCGGGGACGAGGTTGGGCCGCTGCGCGGAGTTGTTGCCGTCGGGCGTGTCGGCGGTCGCGCGCGATATTCCGATGGTGAGCATGCGCCCTGTGCGCGCGGTCCAGATCCCGCTCATTTCCCAGCCTCCGAAAACCTTGGAAGCCGGCCCGGATTGCAGGAAGCGCTGGCCCGGCCCAAATGGAAGCTGGTAGATCCAGTTGCTGGTCATGGTGTGGCGGATGTCCTGGGGGCTGTTGCCGCGATCGCAGACACGGCAGGAAGCGATCTGCGGCTGCGCCCCTTCGCCCCCACCGATGTTGCCGTCGTTGATCGAATGCGACCACATGTACTCGGTGGTCCAGTTCAGGCCGCGCGCCACGCGCCGGTACAAAGAGACCTGCATGGCGTGAAAGTTGCTCTTGCCGTCCTGACGTTTTTCGTCCATGCGGGCGAAATTTGGAAGCGGGCGCACCCGGGTGACCGGGTCAATGTTGTTGATCCATTGCCGCGCAAAAAGCTTGACCCCCGAGCTGCCGACGTAGCCGATCTGGGTAACAAAGCCGACCGGCAATTCCTGCTGCACCGATAAGCCCCACTGGACGCTGTAAAGGTCGCGGCGGTCGCGCTGCAGCGAGCGAGGCGTCAGACCGCCCTCGCGGGCCTGCCCCAGGAACGGTGTCACAGGATAGGAGAGAGCGGGGGCCTCTGCGGCGGTAAGCGACAACCGTTCCGCCGTGTTGTCAAGAGGGGTATTCACGTCGTCAATCTGGCCGGGTCCGTGATAAACGCCGATGCCGGTGCGAATCACTGTCTTGCCGTTGAGCGCCTTCGGAGACCAGGCGATGCCGAGACGCGGATCGAAGTTGTTGCGGTCCGGAAAATACCAGGGCGTGCCGTGCGGGCAGAATCCGCGGCATCGTTCCATGTCGAAAACCCGGTAGCGGTCCTTCACTTCCTTGTTGATCCCGTAGTACTCGTAGCGCAGGCCGAGGTTCAGAGTGAGGTTGGACCGCGCCTTGAAGTCATCCTGCACGTAGCCATAATAGTAGGTCTTGCGCGTACCGAGCACGTCGGCGCCGCCGGTAATCGATACCGAATCAACCCTGTTGTTAAGCATGGCCGCACGGTTCGCATAGGTGACCGAGACCGAATCATAGGCCGGGTCGGCGACGTTTACGTGAGCCCGCCGGATTTCGCCGCCGATCTTGAGCGCATGGCGGCCGCGGGTGATCGCCACGTTGTCGATCACGGAAAACGAAGTGCCGTTCTCGACCAGAAGGTTGGACTGGCTCAGTGTCATGAAACTCGAAACGGTGATGCTCTCGGGAAGCGGACCATAGGTGAAGCGACGCAGGGTGGAGCGGTTGACGCCCGCTCTCAAGTCGTTGATCAACGTGGACGAGAAGATGCGCTGATACTGCATCACAAAGTTGGAAGGCCGGAAATTGTCGTTCTGCCGGTCAATTTCAATCACGCTGCGCGGCGCGACAATCACGCCGTTATCCATGTTGTAGCGGGCGAAAAAAGTGTTGTTGTCGTTGAAGCGATGATCGATCCGCGCCGAAACCGTGTTCTCGTCCCAAGCCTGGCTGCGGTTAGCCTTAACGCGGTCAACGTCTGCATTGGTGGTGCGCTCGGTGCCGACGGGATAGGCAGCCAGAAGCTGAGCAATGACCGGAGAAGTGGCACGGGCGCGGAAGGCCGCGCTGGGCACGTCGTTGGTGAATGTTTGCGAGATGCGCTGCCGCAGCCCTTCGTAGTTTACGAAGAAAAAGGTGCGGTTCTTGATGATCGGCCCGCCCACGCTGCCGCCGAACTGGTTCAGGCGGAATGGCTGCTTCGATGTGTCGAACGGGTTGCGCGCATCGATGTAGTCGTTGCGCAGAAACTCAAAGAGGCTGCCATGAAACTGGTTCGATCCGGACTTTGAAACCAGGTTCACCTGCCCGCCGGCGCCGCTGCCCGATTCGGCCGAATAGAGCGTGGAATTGACCCGGAATTCAGCGATCGTGTCGGTGCTGATGACCAGTCGCAGAGCCGATTCCTGGCGCGGATCCTTCACGCCGGTGGCGTCCAGCCCGTCAAAGGTCCAGTTGTTATCGTCACGAGACCGGCCCACAAACCGGATTGTCTGCTGGCTGCCGTCGCCGGTGTTGATCGCTCCGGGCGCCAAGGCCATCAGGCTGGCCCAGTGCCGGCCATTGAGCGGGATCTCCCGTATCTGCCGCGAGTCGATGACCGTGCCGAGGACCGGAGAGGTGCTGTCCAGCGGCGAGACGGCTCCCGTGACGCTGACGACTTCATGTAACTCCCCCACTTCCAGCTTGATGTCCAGCGTGCGGGATCGTCCGATTTCCAGATCGACGTTCTCGATCCTGGCGGTCTTGAATCCCGGGAGTTCGACCGTTACCGAGTATTTCCCGACCGGCAGAAAATTCAGCACGAAACTTCCTGCGTCGTCGGTGAGCGTCTCCCGTTTCATGCCGGTGCTGACCAACTCGGCCCTCACGGCCGCGCCGGGGACTAACCCGCCTCCCGGATCCGTCACTGTTCCCTGGAGAGTGGCCGTGGCGGTCTGCGCCAACAGGGCCCGATGGGAAAGTGAATAAGCGGGCAGCATGACAAACAGCAAACAGTACAATACGCGCAACAGGCATTTTTTCTGCATAGCTTTACTCCCTCCAATTACATCCAGCCCGCGAAGCGGGCGCAAAAGATTTCGTAGATTTGACGGGTGTTGTCTCTGGCACTAAAGCTCTGTCGCCGCTACGCGGCTTTCCTCTCATGATTTCACTCCCCAGGGGCTCACGCCCCCGGCTGCGATTCGCCCGCTTCGCAGGCTTCTGGATTGGATCAATCATCGTCTGACGATCGCGGACCAGCGTACGAGTTTGAAGTTCTGATTGCCATTGTCATTGCTTCCGTCCTGTGCAACGAAGAGGCCACCCGGAAAGGCCGGACCGAGATTCGCTGTTGTCACATCCAGACCGTCCGTTTCGGTCACCGCATCAATCCCGCCGTGGCTGACGATCTTGAATGACTTGACGTATTCGTTAGTGTCACCACGCCTGTAAAGGACGTAAGAACTGCTCCCCTGACTGGAAGCGACCAGGTATCCATTTCCTTTAGCATAGTACGCGATGGCGAGGCCTTCGACATCGGCAACCAGGTGCCCTCCTTCTCCGGTCCGATCTATCTGCCGCCGCCCCGTATCTCCTCGGTCAGGTTCGGCAGAATATTTCCAGATGCCAACGTCTTCCTGGGCAATATAAAGGCTCCCCAGTTCATCATCAGCCACGCAGCCTTCCGTCTCGCCGCCGACAGAGAAGCTGCGCACCTCGCGCGCGTCGACTTTGCCGCTGTTATCGGCGAATAATTCCCACTGCTGAACGTCGCCCTTCTTCGAGTTGACGAAGTAATAGTACTTCCCGCTGCTCGCACTGCGATACATGCACGAGCCGTAAGTCTCAATGGTGGTGATCACGCGCGCAGCGACATTGTGCAATTGGCGAGAAGTCGGGTTGACTCGGTAAATGCCGACGCTGTTGTCGCTGCGGTTTCCTGTCACCACCAGATCAACCGACTCCTGTCCGAGCGGAAATCCACGGCGAATGTCCACGTTGTTCATCCGACCATGCGCTAAGTATTGGATCTGGCGCCCCGATAAGTCGTAAACAGCCAACCCTCCTTTTTTGTCGGTTCCGATAATGGTGCTCAACTCCGGCCTGGAGGGATGAACCCAGATAGCCGGGTCATCCGCCGCGTCGCCGCTGTGAGGCATCGGGTCAGTCTCCGCAACGGGCCAGACCGGCTCGGCGGCCGGGTCGGGCGGGGTAGCGAACAATTCCGCAAATCCACGCGCGGCGCTTGGGCCGAAGAACACGAGCGCGAGCGTGAGCGCGAACCCGCCGGCGATCAGGGCATTACGGGGATGCATCCAGCGTCGCTTCCTATCTGGAGTGTCCCGCTCAGGGTCATGTTCTGAAGCCATCTGCTGCCGCGATGTAAACGTGTTCATAACACGGGCCGCGCGAGAAATCTATATGCTGCCGAGTTTGAACAATACAAAAAAGCCTGAAGACCTGTCGGTTCTCAACACTGGCGAAGTGCGAAGGGGGCTATAACGGCGCTCAGGTTACCCCGCGGCGCGCGTGCTGTCAATAAGAAGCGTGGCATGTGCGAATGCAGGGCTCCGCGGTAAAGTGCTGCGAAGTCGCACCTTGACAAACGTTGGACACTCGGATACGTTCGCGTCCGTTTCCGGGCTGGCGCAAGCCTCGACCCCGGGGAGGTTCTCTAGATGCTAACCGGGTATCCCCCTGCTGCACACGTTTGTATCATCCCACGGCGGCGCCTTCGGCGGGCTTTGATTTGACCATGGCAAATGTGTCGATTAAGGATGTTGCCCGCGCAGCCAGAGTGTCTCACCCCACCGTTTCGCGTGCTCTGCGACACAGCTCGCTGGTAAAGCCCGACACCGCAGAGCGCATTCGCAGCATCGCGCGCCGCATGGGTTACCGGCCAAGCGCCGTTGCCCGCAGTCTGGTAACCAGGAGGACAAAGACCATTGGCGTGGTTGTCACAACGATCGCTGACCCCTTCATCAGTGAAGTGGTGAGCGGTATTGAGGAGGTTGCAAACGAAAATGGGTATTCGGTCGTGCTGGCAAATTCCAATGCCGACCCTGAGCGTGAGGTGCAAGTGGCTCACTCGTTCCATGAACGGCGTGTCGATGGCATTCTGGTTACTGCCTCTCGCGTGGGTGCACGTTACCTCCCGCTGCTCAGCGAGATGAAAGTTCCCGTAGTCCTGATCAACAGCCACCACCCCGCCGAATTCGTTTACTCGGTCAGGATCGACAACGTCACCGCAAGCCGTGCAGCAACGGCGCATCTGATCGAACTGGGCCACAAACGGATCGCCTACATCGGTGACCGCTTCGGCTTCCAATCGGACACCGAACGTTTTTCCGGATATCGCGAGGCACTCGAAAGAGCTGATTTGCCGTTCCTCCCCCAACTGGTCGTCCACGGGGACGGAAAAGCCGAAGGAGGTCTCCACGCGATCGCCACTCTGATGGCGATGCCCGACCCGCCCACCGCCGTTTTCTGTTACAACGATATGTGCGCCATTGGAGCGTTAAGTGGAATTCGACAGCGAGGTTTGCGGGTGCCGAACGACATTTCCATCGTCGGATTCGACGATCTGCTGATTGCGTCCTACACCCATCCGCCGCTTACGACCGTGCATCAGCCTAAGCAACAGATGGGCCGGGCGGCGATGCGAATCCTGCTTGAGCTTTTCTCCAATGCCCAATCGATAACCAACATCAAGATGCAGGGCGAGTTGATCGTGAGGGAATCTACGGCGCCTCCGACCCGTTAGGCACCCGGAGGGCCGAACGACAATCTGAGAACACCGACGAGTTCTGCGCGACCCGTTTCAAATTGCCGTATTTCGCACCTTGACTCATCCTTCTTTCAGTTCCAGGACGGCCGCCGTGTGAAGCGAAAACGTCCGATCGATTAACTTCGCTCCCGGGTATCATCCCGAAATGCTGGGCGAGTATGCGGCGCGGCAGGCGGGCCAGCGCCGCCTGCTCGCATTATCCGCGCTGGCTCTGATCGGAATACTGCTGGTACTTTACACGGATTTTCGGTCCGGCAGGCTGACCACGCTGGTGTTCGCCAGCCTGCCCTTCGCGCTGGTCGGGGGAGTGGCGGCGGCATTTTTGACGGGAGGCGTGCTGTCGTTAGGATCGCTGGTCGGCTTTGTCACGGTGCTCGGCATGGCGGCCAGAAATGGAGTGATGCTGGTGAGCCACTATCGACATCTGGAAGAGCAGGAACTCGCCGCCTTTGGCCGGGAAATGATTGTCCGAGGGGCTGAGGAGCGACTCGTCCCCATTCTGATGACGGCATCCGCCACGGCTCTTGCATTGCTGCCAATCATCATCGGCGGCAATCGTCCGGGTCATGAGATCGAACATCCCATGGCGGCTTCCTTCCTGTGTCTTCAGCTACATCCACCCGTGCAGGCTTTTCCAACAACTCTTGACTCCTCCTTCTCGTCAATGCTCTTCTTACTGATGGCGGCATCCTCCTTCTTTGGGCTCATTACCGTTCGACAGGCTCGAACACGGGACGGCAGTGGACGGCAAACCGCGGCGCCGCTGAGTGCGCCAGTCAGGCGTTTTGGGCAAAGTTGATGTCAACACTGATCCTTCTGAGCGTTGTGCTGCTTGCCTACAGCAACGGGGCGAATGACAACTTCAAAGGAGTCGCTACACTCTTTGGCAGCGGCACGGCCAACTACCGTAGGGCCCTTGCATGGGCTGTCATCACGACTTTTATGGGGTCGGTGTTGGCGCTTTTGCTGGCCCAAAAGCTGGTGGAAGCCTTTCAAGGAAGAGAAGTCACGCCCCAGGCTGTCGTAGTGCAGCAGCCTTTTCTGTTGGCTGTGAGTCTAGCGGCCGCTTTGACGGTTCTGCTGGCGACATGGACAGGACTTCCGGTTTCGACCACTCATGCGTTGACTGGAGCATTGGTCGGAGCAGGGCTGGTTGCAACGGGTGGCGAGATCAAACCCGGTTCACTGCTCTATTCTTTCGTACTGCCGTTATTGTGTAGCCCACTTTTGGCCACAGCCTTGACGCTGACCATCTATCCCGTCTTCCGATTGATACGTCAATCGCTTCGTATCTCCAGTCAGAGCTGTATCTGCGTCGGCGCCGCTTATGAACCAGTGAGGATCGAGCCAGACGGTACTCTTGCGCTGGTGCGGACAGGAATTGTGATTCAAGGGCAAATCTCGGAATGCGTTCAGCGATATCAGGGCCGGATGCTGGGATTGCAAGCCGGACCAGTGTTGGATGCAGTGCACTACTTGAGCGCCGGGGCTGTCGGGTTTGCCCGAGGTTTGAATGACACTCCGAAAATCGTGGCGCTCTTGCTTGCCGCACGGACCATGCCACCAAACGCGGGGTTGGTGGTGGTGGCAATCGTTATGGCTTTGGGTGGCGTGCTCAGCGCCCGTCGGGTGGCCGAAACCATAAGCCAAAAGATCACCCGCATGAATCCCGGTCAGGGAATCACAGCCAACTTGGCTACCGGACTCTTGGTAATCCTTGCAAGCCGCTATGGCTTGCCGGTTTCAACCACGCATGTATCTGTTGGCGCCCTGTTCGGTGTCGGAATCATAAGCGGCACCGCCCGAAGGGACGTTATCGTCAGGATCTTGCTGGCGTGGATAACAACGGCACCGCTGGGCCTGCTGTTGGCTTGTGGGCTGTATTGCACTTTTGGCAGCGCGGTCTAAAGTTGAGAGCACGGACGAGTTCAACGCCCTCTGACACCGGGCGGGCTCCGCTCTCAATCCTGAAATAGACTTTACGATCGCGGGCCACGGTACGAGCTTGAAATTCTGATTGCCCTTGTCATTACTTCCGTCTTGCGCAACAAAGACACCTGCCGGAAAAGCCGGCCCAAGGTTTGCTGTGGTTACATCATTGCGCCAATTGACTGTCTAGTGTACATAGACTAAAGTGTCTATCAGTTATAGACGAATGAAAGAGCCTATGATATTGGACCATGATCTTTTGGAGAAAGCGAGGTCCGCAGCTACCGAGCTGGCGGAGGCGGAGCGGCAGGCGCTGCTGTCTCGCGCAGAGTACCACACGGCTGTTCGGCGGCTTCACCTCGCCGGTGGGTCGCTTCGAGAAATCGCCCAAGCGCTCTCATTCAGCCACCAGAGGGTTCAACAGATCGTGATGGTTGCGGGAGGCAGTTGGTGGCGCCGTGTGTGGCATACGCGAAACGTAAAGCGGGATGCGGTGTGCACCTGGTGCGATCGCCCTCCCAGTAAAGTGTCCAAGCTGATCGCGGGACCGAACGTCTATATTTGTGATTCCTGCATCGAGGCTGCCGAAGACGCGCTGCGTGGAACCCCGGCGGGCTCCAGCGGGCTGAAACGAGCAAAGGAGGGCGCCATGAGCCTTTGTTCCTTCTGTAACAAGCGGAGAAGCAGGACAAGGTCGCTCGTTACAGGCCGAGCGGCCAACATCTGCGAGCCATGCCTGCGAACCTGCCGCGAGATTCTGGACGGCCGCTTTCAGGCGTAGGGACGCGGCATGCTGCGTCAAGGCTCAGACGCGACATATGGAATCTATCCGGGTTTGCGCGCTGCAACACTTGCAAACATCTTGATGCTTGGGCCGGGCGCTTCAAAGCTGTCCCACCTCGATTCGAGAAGATCCCATCCGGCGAATTGATCCTGCAGCTCGCTGTGGCCAAACAAATAGTAATGCCCGGGTTCAAACATATCCAGGTACGTTGTACCTTCAATCAGCACGTTTATAATTGCGCAGCCTCCTGGCCTGACATGTGAATGAATATCCTTGAGTATTTCGTGAGCTTGCAATCTCTTCATGAACATCAGCAGCCCGATTGAGACAATCACGTCGAAGTCCGCCGAAATCCGATATGCGGTGAGATCGACCAGCTCGGCTTGGACCGGCAGGCCTTCGGCTGCGACGACGTTGCGAATGCGCTCGATCGCATTTACGCTGGCGTCGAACGCAAGTACCGGGCAGCCGCGCCGCGCCGCCTCGATTGTGAGATTGCCTAAGCCGCAACCTAGATCCAGGACTCGGCCGCGTAGAAAGGGGAGCGCCAATTTCTCAAAAGGATTAAGACTAAAATCTCCTTCGCGTACCTGGCGCTGAAACTGATTGTCGAAAAACTCAATACTGCGATCCATCGCAATCGCCTCTTCGTGCTCTTCGCGGTTCAATTCTTCGACACTTCCTGCAGCAACCTGACGGCGCGCTTTAATTGGTCTTTGCCGCTCACCAGAAGGAGACGGTCACCGGCGGCGAGGGGCACCTTGGAATCCGGAATGCTCAGGACCTCATCGCCCCGCAGAAGGCCGACCACCAGAACGCCCGTGTTTGCCTTCAGCCGCGATTCTTCGATGCTCTTCCCCACAGCGGCCGATTCGGGCTCAATTTGCACGGCCTCGGTAAACAGCTCAATCTGCGGACCGAGTTTGAGCCGGGAAACCGTCACCGGCCTTTCCTCGATTGTCGTATAACCGTGTTCTCGAAAAGCACGCAGTTGTTCTGCCACCACCTTGCGCGGGAGGTGGTAGAGCCGCAGGGTTCGAAAAACAATTTCAATAGAGGCCTCAAATTCCTCTGCCACCACTTCGCTGGCTCCAAGCGCATAGAGCGCTTCGATCTCTTCAACGTACTTGGTGCGCACCAGGAGAAAAGCCGACGGATTGAGCCTTCTGATAGTGGGCACGCAGCGCTCCAGCAGAAAGGGGTCAGAGAGCGCAAGCACGATCACTCGAGCTTTGGCGGCATGGGCATGCGCCAGGACTTCTTCGGACGCGCAGTCGCCGTACACAATCGGCACGCCCGCGGCGGAATGCTTCCTGACGATGTCAGGATTCAGATCCAGGGCGATAAATGGGATTCGATTTTGTCGCAGCTTGTCGGCCAGGTTCCGGCCGTTCAACCCAAAGCCGCAGATGATGACATGATCTTCCAGATTTTTGGCGATACGGTCGACATCATCGAAATCATGACGGTGCCTAATCCGTTCCAGACGGCTCAGCGCGGGTGATTGCGAAACTTTGCGGGCCAGCATGAGCACCAGCGGTGTGGCTATCATGCTTGCAATCGAGGTGGTGATGACGAACTGATAGACATCCTGACCGATGAGATCAAGGTTTTGAGCTTCCTTCACAAGAATGAAGGAAAATTCCCCGATCTGGGCCAGGGCAGCTCCGGTCAGGAGAGCCACACGCGTTGGAAAACCCGAGCACCAGACCACCAGCGCAACGATCATAGTCTTACCTGCGATGCCTGCCAGCAACAGCAGCGCCAATTGCGGCAGATGCCCCAGCAGGAAACGCGGATCAACCAGCATCCCGATGGAAATAAAAAACAGGCTGTTCAGGCTGTCCCGAAGAGGACGGAATTCGGCAAACACTTGCTGGCTGTACGGCGATTCTGAAATCATCAGCCCCGCCAGGAAAGCCCCAATCTGCATTGAGAAGCCGATCATGCCGGTTACAAATGTGGAGGCGAAGAATAAGAAGAGCGCGCCCACTACCAGGAGCTCCTTGTTGCGCGCCGCGGCAAATTTGTTCAGAAGAAAGGGGAAGAAAATGCGGCCCACCAGAATTACCAGGGCAAAGACAGCCAGCGCCTTCAGCGCCGCCCAAAGGACGAGCACCGGACTTCTGATTCCGCCCGCCATCCAGGGCAAAACCATCATCATGGGCAGAATGCAAAGGTCCTGAAAGATCAGAATGGCAAGGCTGACGCGGCCGTAAATCGAGCTGGTCTCCTGTGAATCGATCAGCATTTTCAGGACCAGAGCAGTGCTGCTCAGGCTCGCAAGCGCGCCCACGATGACGGCGATCTGCACCGATGTTCCCAGCGCGCGCGCCAGAGCGGCCGTCACCGCGACGGTAAGCAGCACCTGGGCGGCCCCGGTCGCGAAAACGGTGGTTCGCATCCGCATCAGTTTGGCCAGGGAAAGCTCCAGCCCGAGCGAAAAGAGCAGCACCATGACGCCGATCTCGGCCAGTGTGTTTACGGTGGGAATGTCGCGGACCAGCCGCAGGCCTCCAGGTCCGACCAGCACTCCAGCTACGAGAAAACCGGGAATGGTCGGAAGTCCGAAGCGGGAAAAAAAATAAATACAGACGGCGCAGGCGCCAAACAAAATCACCAGGTCATAAAAGATGTTGTGAATTGCACTCATGCGCGCTCCGCGTTGCTGTCGATTACAATAGCAGTTTTCCGGTTGACGGGTAGAACCTGGCGTGGCAGGTCGTATTTTCCAACACAAGTCTGTGAAGACGGTCAGGTTGTATTCACCGCCGAGGCGCCGAGCACGCCGAGATTTCGCAGAGGCGGACGCAATATGGGGACAGACCCCAATTTAATACGGAGACAATTTAATATGGGGACAGACCCCAATTATGCCGACCTGTGATAGGCAACGTGGGTCGGCTTGAGCGCGATCGCCGCCGGGCGCTCAATGCTCGATTACACCGTTGTGTTCGAGTGCTTTGACGTCCCAGCTAACTCTGAGCACCTGATTGGGAGGGACCCACATTGAGAATCGCAGCTCTTTATCGTTTCTTGACACCAGAGGCTCGCCTTTGACAGACCTTGGAAAGAAAAACCGCATCTCGCCACTCTGTGCCGATAGGGGAATGTATTTCAGTAACTCAACTCTCCGGACCCGGTCGGTTCCCACAAATGCATTCCACTTCATCCAAGCCGTGGTCTCGGAGCGGAAGAACTGACTCAGGCTAATAGCCCGTTGCCCATCGTCACTGCGGAAAGATACCCCAATGACGATTTGATCGGGCGCTGGTTCAAGTGCCAGGACCTCGCGCCCCGGCATCTTCGGCGTCAAACTCAATCCGCCGTTCGTGAACTGTCTCAGACGAGCATACGCATCTCTGATTGGCTTGGCCGAAATCAGCCGAATGCTGAAAAAGTCCTCGACTTCACGATTTGCCCCTGCCGTGCATACAACATTGCGGATCACTTTCTGGCGGGCCCACGGGGATTTCTCCAGAATCTGTTTCAGATCTGTAATAGTCCATTCCCCACACGGTCGTTGCCAGATCTGCTCTTCCGCAGTCAGGATTGGCTGGGCAGAGAGGAAGACAAAACAAAGCGCCGCGGCCAATTTGGCCGGATAGCACGAACCACAACCAGCGGAAGAAGAGTGATTTCGGAGGGACATAGCCTTCTCAACTTTCTTCAAGTAAATGCCTGCTGTGAACGATTGTCAACGGCGCCAAGAAAAAGAGGCTCACCAGTACACATAATCTTGTCTGCCGATGACGCGGTAATCTGGCAAGGCACTCCCTTGCGGTCGCGGTACGGATGGGCTGCGGGGAAATCACAGTTGTTCTTCAGGTCTGCCCCATTTGGGGTTTTCGTTGCATTGAAGCAAAAGGAGATTAAGAATTTACATTCTATGACAACACTATTCTTTCGTTGGGCGGTGTCGTTGTTTTTGCTTTTGATTATGGGCGGCGGTTTGTCGCGACGGTCAAACGCTGCACCCAATTCGCAAGGTTCAGCCGGGGTGGGAGCTCAAAGCGCGAAGGAGTCGCAGGCGGAGCGCGATCGCCGTATGCGATGGTGGCGCGGGGCAAAATTTGGCATGTTCATCCATTGGGGGCTCTATGCTGTGCCTGCCGGCGAATATAACGGAAAGCGCGCAAAGGATATCGGCGAGTGGATCATGTCCTGGGCCAACATCCCGCGCGCCGAGTATGAAAAGTTCGCCGCCCGGTTTAATCCCGTCAAGTTCGACGCGGCCGAGTGGGCGCGCATCGCCAAAGGCGCCGGCATGAAATACGTCGTGATCACGTCCAAGCATCACGATGGCTTTTCAATGTACGACAGCAAAATCAGCAACTATGACATTGTCGACGCAACGCCTTACCGCAGGGACCTGATGAAAGCCCTGGCGGCGGAAACAAAAAAGCAAGGTTTGAAATTCTGCTTCTACTACTCGATCATGGACTGGCACCATCCTTCCCAGTATGTCGACGCCCCCGGAAAGGATCCGACGGCAGGACACAGGATGACCAGGATGCACCCCGGTGGCAAGGAAGAGTATGTCAAATATATGAAGGCGCAGCTTGCCGAGCTGGTGAAGCAGTACGATCCGGCCGTGCTCTGGTTTGACGGAGAATGGCCCGACTGGTGGACCGAACCGGACGGAAAGGACCTGTACCGGTACGTGCGCAGCCTCAAGTCGGAAATCATCATCAACAATCGCGTGGGCAAAGGCCGCAAGGGGATGCAGGGCCTCAACAAGGAAGATCAGGAGTATGCCGGCGACTTCGGAACTCCCGAGCAGCAGATTCCTCCCACGGGCCTTCACGGTATCGATTGGGAAAGCTGCATGACCATGAACGACACCTGGGGATACAAGTTTTACGACGACCATTGGAAGTCGGCCGAGATGCTGATTCGAAACCTGATCGACATTGCTTCGAAAGGCGGCAATTACCTGCTCAACGTCGGGCCTACGTCGGAGGGAGTCATCCCGCCGCCAAGCGTCGACAGGCTGGCTGAAATGGGTCGATGGATGAAAGTGAACGGCGAGGCCATTTACGCCACCACCGCGAGTCCCTTCAAGACTCAACTCGCCTTCGGCCGGGCGACGAGCAAGCCGGATCGAGTCTATCTGCATGTGTTCAAGTGGCCTGAGGGCGGAGCGCTGCAGGTCCCGGCCTGGGGAAAAAGCGTAAAACGAGCCTACTTGCTGGCACAGCCGAAATCCGCGCTGAAGTTTACGCACGCTAGCGCAGGCGTGAGCATCGAATTGCCGAAGACCGCCCCCGACGATATTGCTTCAGTTGTGGTGTTGGAGACGAATTGAACCGCCAAGCCCGCAAAGAACGCCAAGAGAAGTCCTGGAGCAAGAATATTGATGAAGCCCGCAAAGCGGGCGCTGGAGTTTGGACATTTTAAGGGGGGAGAGACGGCCCGATGGCCGTCTCGGGCGGAGTCGACGTCAGGGCAATCCCGCGACATTCCCTGAGACCTCCCTCATGATGTTCAGATTGGCAGGACGGCACGCGCAGAGAGGCCGGTTGGTGGGAGCTCAGTCCAGCCGGAGCCGCGAAGTGTAAGCGAGCGGCACTCCAGACTGACGAGCCAGAATCAACAGCGTTGACAGCCTCCACGGATTAACGTCGCTGTAGAATGTTGCAAAAAAAAGGAACGAGGCCTCCAAAGGCGAACGCGCAAGCGAGCGACCTGGGAAGTTCGCTGTTTTGCGATGCTGCAGCAACGTTGCTCTGTGCTGGATCAATGTCGCAGGGATAACGCTGCCGTCGACTTCGCCTGAGACGGCCCTCGGGCCGTCTCTCCACATTGTCCAAAGTGCCGCGCGCTTTAACACGCGGCTCGGACTTTTTCGGGTTCGTTATGGATGTGCTTTTCTCGAATTGGCGGCGGAAGCGTAGTAACCGGTGCGGGCGTGCACCGTATAGTCTGCGCCTGGACGTCCATAACGGTCGTTCAGGCGCACTTCGATTCGCCGAAAAGCGACCGACGAAGGATCGGGCGGGTAGTAACCCAGTGTGTAGCGTCGTTTCAGCCTCAAGACTGCCGTTCCCAGCGCCGCGTCGAGCGAGCCCGAGCCGGCGGCGTCAATAATCTCGCCTCCTGTCTGCTCGGTCACTTTTCGAACAGAACCCATTCCGAGCATGAGGCGGTTGGGGATCCAGAGTGTGACCGGAAGGGAAATGCCCACGGTTTTGACGCTGTAAATGACAGTCTCAGTCTCCATGGCGAGCCGGATAGTGTCGCCTTCACTTACCTTTGACCGCATGGACGCCTGATTATCCGAAACAAGAATCACCGCTCGGCGGCGCCTCGGCGCCACCATTGCCAGATAATCGACCGCGTCATGAAGCGCATCGATAATGTCGGTCCCGCCGCCCGCGCGAATTGTGGCGATGCGGTCGGCGATGCGCTGGCGGTCCGTGGTCAGGTCTTCCAACCGCTCCACCCGGCTGGCAAAGGAGAACAGGCAGACTTGATCGCCGCTTTTCAATTGCATCAGAGCGCGGTAGGCGGCCTCGCGGATCTCATTCATAAACGGCGCCACACTTCCGCTGCGGTCGATCACCAAAGCAACCGCAAGAGGATACAGGTCGCGCGAAAATTCCTGGATCTGCTGCTCGATCCCCTCCTCAAAGATTCGGAAGTCCTCTTTGGCCAGATTCTCCATGGGGCGCCTCATCGGATCCCGGACAACCGTGTCGACCAGCACCAGCTGGACATTCATGCTCACCCTGAAGCCGCCCAAATCCGTCACAGTTTCGGCCGGCTGGGAGGATGACGGCCCGGGAGGCGACATTGTTTCCGGCCCGGAGGCGGTTTTGAGTACCGGAGGCGGACTCTTGTCCTCTGTGTCATCGGGAAGCTTGAAGTCAGGTTTTTCCGGATTTCCAAAATTGGGAGGCCTGGCATCGGCGATCCGAACCTGATTGCGCGGTGCTGCCAGTTCGGCTGCCTTCTGCGCCACGGCGGCCGAAATCTGAAGAGGCCAGTCAAACTTCGCTTCAAACATCGTTCCCTGGGGCAGATCCAGATCCGGACCGCGCTCGAGAATGATACCCGCCAGTCCTATTCCCGCGCCGGCGGCGCCGCCGTAAAGCACCCCTCTGGCTCCCATGCGTGAGCCCAGGATAATGCCCTGCAGGCCTCCACTGACGACGGATTTGCCGCCGCTGCCCGCCTCGCCTCTCAGTCTGGCGCTTCCTTTTTCGCCCAGGCTGGTTGCCTTCACGCCGGCCCGGACGATGCCTGCGTTCAGCGGAATCGTGGTCCCCTCTGCCAACCGCAGCTCGTCGAGTCGAAGCTGGAGTTCGGCGCGGCCCTTGATGCGACCCGCTCGTTTTGATTGCGTCACCGTCCCTCGGACCGAACTGCCGTTGGGGATCACGACCCGACCGCGGTCCATGACGTCATCGACGGTCCGGAAGTAAGCCGCCGAACCCTTCTTCGTCTTGCGAGTATGAAGGGGCGTCTCGAGCTCCAGAACGAGACGCTCGCCCGAGCCGATGGTGAGTGTTTCGGGCGACTGGAGCGGAGACTGAGCCATGACAAGCCCGACGGAGATGATAGCCAGCAGCATGTGAGCGGGCGAAGAACATGTGTGAACAGGCTGTCTACCTGTCATTGGAAAGTTCCCGTCTTTGACTGGTTGGATGGAAGGAGTCTCAAAACGGTTCAGAAATATCCGAACACCTGAAAAAATCGCACTCGGGATTCTCGGCGCCGAGGGAATCGGGTAAAATCTTTTTTTTCACCACAAAGGCACGAAGGACACAAAATCTCCTTTGTGTCTTTGTGGTGAAGACCCCCTGGGTGGATCTGTTCCAGAAGGAGAGAAATATGAAATCAGTAATCACCGCTTTGCTGCCGGCAGCAGCATTGTTTGTAGCGTTATCCGAGCCGAAGACGCTGGCGCAAAACGGCGACGACAACCACCGGCCTCCGATAGCCAAGAAAATCCCACATGTGACCGAGATTCACGGCTACAAGCTGGAAGACAATTACTTCTGGCTTCGTGAAAAGAAGAATCCGGAAGTGATCAAGTACCTTGAAGAAGAAAACGCCTACGCCGACGCGGTGTTGAAGCCGACGCGCGAACTGCAGGAGGCGCTCTACAAAGAGATGCTGGGACACATCAAGCAGACCGACCTGAGTGTGCCGTCGCGCATCGGCGAATATTACTACTACTCCCGCACTGAAGAGGGCAAACAGTACCAATACATGTGCCGTAAGAAGGGAAGCATGGGGGGTCGGGAAGAAATCCTGCTCGACTTGAACAAGCTGGCCGAGGGCCACAGCTTCCTGGGCCTTGGCGTATACCGCGCCAGCGACGACGGCAACCTGCTGGCCTATTCAACCGATACCACGGGTTATCGGCAGTACCGGCTGCACGTCAAGGACCTGCGGACCGGCCAGACCCTGGGCGAGGACATCGAGCGCGTCGGTTCGGTCGTGTGGGCCAATGACAACAAGACGCTCTTCTACACTACGGAAGACTCGGTCTCCAAACGCTCGGACAAATTCTGGCGCCATGTGGTGGGCGGCTATAAGAGCGATCTGCTCTACGAGGAGACAAATGAGCTCTTTGACGTCGGCGCGAGCCGTTCCCTCGACAAAAAGATGATCTTTCTGGGTTCTTACGCGAAGACTTCGAGAGAGTTTCGCTATCTGCCCGCCGGCAATCCCACCGGGGAACTCAAAATAATCCTGCCGCGCCAGGACGAACACGAATACGACGTCGACCACTATCGGGGTCTCTTCTACATAACGACGAACAAGAACGCGAAGAACTTCCGTGTTGTCACGGCCCCCATCGATGATTCTTCAGAAAAGAACTGGAAGCCCTTCATCGCGCACGATCCGAAAGTAAAAATTGACGGCTTGACGACTTTCGTCAATCACCTGGTGGTCTCGGAGAAAGAAGGCGGCCTGAATTACCTGCGCGTGATCGATACAAAGACAAAGCAGTCGCACCGGATCGCAACCGATGAATCCGATTACGCGCTCTCGCTGGGAGTCAATCCCGAATACAACACTATGATTGTGCGCTATAGCTATCAGTCAATGGTCACGCCACCCTCGGTATATGACTACGACATGAACGCGCGCCGCCGCACGCTGCTCAAGCGGCAGGAGGTGCTGGGCGGTTACGATCCGGCCAACTATGAAGCCAGCCGCATTTGGTCGGTGTCGCGCGACGGCGTGAAAGTGCCGATTTCGCTGGTCCACAAGAAAGGCGTCAAGCTTGACGGCACTGCCCCGATGCTGCTTTACGCGTACGGCTCGTACGGTTCTTCGCAGCCCCCGACGTTTTCCTCAAGCCGCCTGGTGCTGCTCGACCGGGGCGTGATTTACGCGCTGGCTCACATCCGCGGAGGCGGCGAGTTGGGCGAAGAATGGCGCGAGGAAGGGCGGATGATGAAGAAGCTGAACACGTTTTATGACTTCATCGACTGCGCCGAATACCTGGTAAAAAACAAGTACACCTCGCCGGACCGTCTCATCATTCAGGGTGGCAGCGCCGGCGGCTTGCTGATGGGCGCAGTGACCAATATGCGTCCGGATCTGTTCAAGGCCGTAGTGGCGCAGGTGCCGTTTGTGGATGTGATCAACACCATGCTCGACGCATCGCTGCCGCTCACCACCAGCGAATTCATCGAATGGGGCAACCCGAAGGAAAAGGCGGCATTCGACTACATGATCAAGTATTCGCCCTATGACAATATTGCTGCGCGCAAATACCCGTCAATGCTGGTGCGTGTTTCGCTCAACGACAGCCAGGTGCCATATTGGGAAGGCGCCAAGTTCGTCGCCAAATTACGCGCCATGAAGACCGACAGCAATCCCCTCTTGCTCAAGGCCAACCTGGGCGCCGGCCACGGCGGCTCCTCCGGCCGCTACGACGCTCTGCGCGAGACGGCCCTTAACTACGCTTTCATGCTCTGGCAATGGGGGATTATGAAGTAGGGAAACGTGAAACAATGAGCAGACGACCTATCCTGCAAATCGCCTTGCTCCTGGCTGCGTTGACTCCCGGGCCTTCCGCACAAACGCAGAAGAGACTGTGGGTTCTGCAACCTCCTGACAAATTTGTCGAGTACGACATCGCCACGTTTGCGCCCGGGCAGTCGCTGACCGTTCCCGCCGAAGTTCTGAGAAATCCCGAGACTCTTGCCGTCAACAACAAGGGGCAGATATTGTTTACTCCCCGACGCGACGAGGCGGCGCTCGATCCCAAGCCGAATACAACGCTCTGGTTCTGGGACGGTCACAGGGGAGTACTCCTGGATCGCGGCATAGTCGAGAAGGCGCGTCCGGCTGGTCGCAGCTCAACGGTCGTGGAGGCTGTTCCGCAACCCTTCCTGTCGGAAGATGGAGCACATCTCTACTGGTTTGCAAATTTTTTCACAAAGCAGAAGTCAACAGAGGGCCTCGAACGATCGGTAGAAACAAGCTTCCGCATCTGGCGGACCGACTTGAGCGGCAAAAGAGCAGAACAGATCGCAACTTTTTCGTTTCTTCCATGCAAATGCGACACAGGCACCTGTGAGGAGACTTGCCCCCAGGGTGAATTCTGGGCGCCGGAGGCGGGTGTGGGCGACTTTTTTCTCGTCACGCATTGGGTTCCTGGCCAGCTCGGCTCGGAATACCAGTCCAGTTTTCTCTACCGGAAGCTCAACGGAAATTGGCCGCCGCGGAAACTGCCCCATCCGGTAAGCGTCATTCTCGACGCCGCCAGCGGCGGAGCGACGATGGTTGAGGCAAATCCCGATGGCGCCTGTTGCGGCCGGGTGAACGAAGGCGATGATCAGACGCTGATCACAAGAAACGGAAGAACGACAATGCTGTTTGACGAGCTCGAGCGATACCACAACCCGGACTATGACGTCAGCTTCAGGACCCGAGTGGCAAAGCTGGCGCCGCGACTTGATTCTGTTGCAATGGAAATCGTTTCATCAGCAGAAGTCGGAGGCGAGGTTCGGCTTTTAAGCGACGGAACGGCAAGCGCCGGTGAACTGGCTGAAATCAAGAGGGCAATGGCTCAGATGCCTGTCGTTGAAGTGCTGACGCTCGACCCGTCGCCCAAACGCGCCGCCATGCTGCCGCATACAGCGTTGGTGGGCTGGCTCACCGAGAACGAGATTCTGATTGTGGAAGACCAACAGCTTGTTGCTTTCAACCCTCTTACCCGGTCGCGACGAAAATCCGGAATCAAAACGGCACCCTCCCGTGTTTTCCTACGATGATCGCTTCCCCCAGTGATTGACGATAAACCGAGCGGGATATTTTGAAAAAGAGTAGTCTTCTTTTCTCATGATCCGCGTACAGGGCCTGATCAGAATCTTTGGAGAACTCGGGGCGGTACGGGATATCTCATTTGCCGTCGCCGCGATCAGCTGATCGCGGAATCCAGAACCCTCACAAACAACTCTTTCAGCGGAATGGGGCTTCAATGGGGCCGCGATCAGCTGATCGCGGAATCACGAGAGCAAAGCCCGTAGACAGCAGCATCGCAAGGCTTGAATGGGGCCGCGATCAGGAAGGCCAGCAGGTCCAGGTTGCCCTTGCTTCAATGGGGCCGCGATCAGCTGATCGCGGAATCACGTAGGTCGTGACGAAGGCCGGATTCCCTTCTTCGTGCTTCAATGGGGCCGCGATCAGCTGATCGCGGAATCGACGGAAAGACTCCGCAAAGGGTGCCGTGTGTGTCTCGCTTCAATGGGGCCGCGATCAGCTGATCGCGGAATCATCACCGAACAGATTTACCGCAATGGGAATGTAGTTGCTTCAATGGGG
>DASXQR010000194.1:0-12073 GCA_036507075.1 Acidobacteriota bacterium
ATGGCAACCTCGCCGATCTGGCGGCAGGGTTGGTGGATTGTTGTCAGCGGAATTGGTAATAAGGCGGCATACTCGACATCGTCGATTCCCACTATCCTTACATCTGCAGGATACGATACCCGAGAGCCAGCAGCGTTTGCATGAGGCGGCCTGCGGTCCGGTCGTTGGCACACACGAAAGCTTTCACATGCGCGGTTTCTACTAAACGTCGAATCTCGTCAGATTGAGTTGGGTCGAGGCGCTGTACCAGGATGGGTTCCACTGACGCGCCATAAGCAAACAAAGCCTCGCGGTAACCGGCGATTCGCGCTTCCACAGTCGACGCCGAAAGCGGATAAGCGAGAAACACGATTCGTCTTGCTCCAAGCTTGAGAAGATGCTCGGTGATCAGGTAGCCGGCACGGCGATTGTATGGATTGCTTACGGCATCGCGGTTGGTGCGGCCCCGGTTGTGGTGGCAAACGCGCTCGTTGCAGGGATGGCTTTTCTGTCGGCGCGGCGGAGGTCACCGCGAAGGCGCGAAAGCGCGAAGCAAAAAATTGCTTGAGGCAACCACAAAAGCTTGCTCAGTACTTTTTCCCCGGCTTCATGACGTGTCCCCAGCTCAGTACATGCCCAGCCGGAAAGTCATAATCTACGCCGGGGATCTGCTTCGCCTGGATCAGGGTTCCAAACTGAAAATAGACCGCATCCATGTCGGAATGCCACCCGGAGTAATGTCCAAAACCCCCATCCGCGTTTCGACATCCAAGAACCCACTGAGCCGCCTTTCCGATTGCGGCGCGGCACCGCTCAGAATCTCCGCCCAGTTGCCGAAGAATGAAAACAGCGTCAAAACAGGCGTGAACGTCCCAATCCGGCTGCTTGATGTTCCAACCACCATCGGCTCGTTGATCCCTTAGCACCCGGTCTACCATGGCTGCAGCGCGAGGTGTGGCTTCTCCAATCAGCCGGAAAAAATGGGCCATGTGAAAAGCAGCCGCAACATGATTTCCCAGGTATCCATCTTCGGCCTGGCTCTTTACCATGTGGTCACGAATGGCTGCCCGATATTCCGGCGGGAACGGCTCATCGAGAGCGGCATAAAAAAGCGGGAAGAAGCTGGTCGTATACCATGGAAGCTGCTGAAACGCATTCTTCGTAAAGAATCGATCCAGGACCTGGACGGCGCGATATTTCGGTTTCTCTCCCAATGCCCGCAAAGCCACGACCCCCTGCGTGGTGTTGTACAGAAGCGCCAGTTCGCCCTTGGAATCAAACTTTCCTCCATGATTTATGAAGGAGCCATCCGGCTTCTGATGACTTTGGATGAATGCTACTGTTACTTCCTCACGAGGAAGCTTCCAGCCGGCGCTTCGCGCCAGTGTCGCGGCGTAAGTAACGGCTGCCAGATCGCTCGCGGCGGTGTCAGAATTTCCTTGATAAGCAGGATCAGGTGATGGGGCGTATCCACCATCCTCTCTCGCGCACCGGGTAATGAACTTGAAAGTTTCGTTCTTTATTCGGGAACCGTCGATCCCCGACGATGGACTTCCAACTGTCTCACGCGCCGCAGCATGCCCGGTCGCTGGCAACAGCATCCCGGTGGTTGAAAAAACTGCATCCTTGATAAATTTTCGTCTTGGCAACCTGTTTTCCATATCTATTCGCAAGAGCCGGCGGCAAAGTCGCCATCCGTGTCCGATTCTTCATATACCACAAAGGCACCAAGGAGCACGAAGCAAGACTGATTGCCACGAAGACACGAAGGCACGAAGGGACATCATTTAGCCTGGGCTCTTGGCGTTCCTGGCGGTGAAGTTGACGGTTTTGACGACAAATTGGGGTCGATACTACAGTGGCGGAGGGGGGATTCAAACGGCAAAGTGCTGTATCCCAAATACCTGCCCGAACACAAAAATTCTTGTAGAAAACGGTTTCCATTTGGGGTATGCTACCGGCAATTCTTGATCAGCCTGAATAACCACGCGTGAGCGTGGCTCCTCCTCTATTCAAGGGCTGGTTAGCAAAGGTGCGCAGGGGCTTTGCCATGACGTACAGGAAATCGATTCGTCTCTCCGAGACGCCAGTTCAACTCGTCTTTGCCTTCGCCAAGGGTGAACGGGTTCGCTCAATTTTCAACCCCTTAATCCAGGGAACCGTGCAGGAAGGTTGGGCCGGTGACCAGATCGTTTATCTGATCGCCACTGACGGCGGAAGGCTGATGACTGTCCCCCAACACCATCTCCGCACCCAGGAGAGCGTCCCTGCGCGCAGTCGCGCCTGCCCTGCCAAGATCGCGGAACGAGCGGTCAGCTAGCCCGGGTTATTCAAAAAAACTTAACCGCGAAGAACGCCAAGACCAGCGCGGGGTGACGGCCTGGAGCTCAAAGCATGAAGGCCAATAAAAATTGCGTGTCGCTTTTTTGCGTTCACCTTCAATGCTTTGAGCTCCAGGCCGTCACCCCGCGCTATCCTGGCGTTCTTGGCGTTCTTTACGGTGAGGTTTTTGAATGATCCGGGCAGTATCGCGGGCATGCAAACCTATTTCGACACCAACTCCAGCGGGATGGCATTCGTCCTCGGACCGAAGGCCCCGATGATAATTGCCACCCCCAGCCATGCTGCCGAGATCAGCAGAATCACGGCAAACACGCCGTGTGCCAGCATTGCGCCGATCACCAGCGATGAGAGCGCAGCGCTCAGGCGGCTCCAGCTATATGTAAAACCCACTCCGGTCGCGCGCGCGCGCGTGGGAAACAACTCGGCCTGGTAGGTGTGAAGCACGGCGGAAAACCAGTACGAAAGCGTGGTGATCAACGCGCCAAACAAAACCACCAACGCAGGATGTCGCACCTGGCTGAACAGGATGCCGGCAACCGCGATGGCCGAGGAGAGCAGAGTGATGGCCCACTTGCGCTCCAGCCGATCAATCGTCCAAACGGCAATCACAGGACCCAAGGGGCTCGCCAGCGCCATCAGCAGGGTGTATCCCAATGATCGAACCAGCGGAATCCCCTGCTGAACAAGGAACGTCGGCAGCCAGTTGGCATATCCGTAAATACCGATCGTCTGCAGAAAGTGGAAACCGATTAACATCGCAGTCCTTTTCAGATACGGACCGCGCCACAATTCCAGCCAGGGTATGGTGCTGGCAGATTCGGCTGTCACTTGCAGCGGTTCGGGCAAGGGTTTGCCTGTCTCCTGCTCGATTTGGCGTTCAATTCCTGCAACCAGCCGCTCGGCTTCCGCAACACGGCCGCGGGATTCCAGCCACCGCGGCGATTCGGTCAGAGAACGCCTCAGGTACCAGGCCAACAGCGCTCCCATGGCGCCAATCACCATCACCCACCGCCAGCCCGCCAGGAGAAAATGAGTTGGCACCAGCAACCAGGAAAGCGCGGCGACAACGGGAACGGCGAGAAAGCCGGATACCTGCGTGATTGCGATAAACCTGCCGCGAACCGCGCTCGGCACCATCTCGGTCACATACGTGTCAATCACGACAAGCTCCGCGCCAATTCCCACGCCGGCCAGAGCGCGCGAGGCGATCAGCCAGAAGGCGCTGGGAGCAAATGCGCCGGCCAGTGTAAAGACGGAATAAATCAGCAGCATGAACACAAAGGCAGTGCGCCTTCCCAGGTAATCACTCCCCATTCCAAAAATGATCGTGCCGGCAAACATTCCCAGGAATCCCGACGAGATAAACATGCTGAGCTGACGAAGGTCGAAAAAACCCGAGGCGTGCAGAGCGGCTCCCAGATACGCAACCATGAAAATATCGTAAAAATCAAACCAGGCGCCCAGCGAAATCAGGGTGATGAACCGGTAATGAAATTTACTGACGGGAAGCCGTTCCAGACGGCCGGCGATGTTCATTTAAGTTTCGGGTTTTCGGGTTTCAGGGTTTCGGGTTTCGGGTTTCAGGCTACAAGTTTCCGGTTACGGGTTTCGGGTTTCGAGTTTCGAGTTTTCGCAGTCGTGATACTTTTGAAGCCCAGAGAGTAACGCGCAGCTTTCATTACGCTAATAATCTGAACACCCGGCGAACTCGTAAACCGGAACTCGCAACTCGGAACACGAGAACCCGTAACCCGAAAACCTGTAACCCGAAAACTCGGAACCCGAAAACCCGTAACCCGAAGAGGACAATCAGCGAATTTTCACTCCCATCGCCAGTCCTTCTTCCGTGGGAATCATGGTGGCGCGGAATCGGCCGCCTCGGGCCAGGCGTTCGGAAAACTGGCGCAAGGCGCGCACCGATTCGGCATCCTCTCCGGTGTAAGAAGCGTCGGAGATGTGCCCCCAGGCAAAAGCATTGTCGGCCAGCACCACTCCGCCGATGCGAAGATGTTCTTCGCTCCATGCCAGATAGACAGAGTAATTCTTCTTGTCAGCGTCGATAAAAACCACGTCAAAAGGTCCGTCCCGATTAATGCCAGGCAGTTTTTCCACTGCATTGCCGATATGAATGCGGACGTTCTCGGTCATTCCGGCGCGCGAGAATGATTCGCGTGCTACCTCGGCATTCTTTTTTTCCAGCTCAAATGTGTGCAGAAAACCGTCCCGCCCCATACCTCTGAGGATGCAAACGCCGCTGTAGCCGCCGAGCGTTCCGATCTCGACGGCCTTCTTGGCCATCACGGCCCGGGTCAGCACCTCCAGGTGCAGGCCGTCGAATTTTCCGACCTGGATCACGGGCAAACCCTCTCGCTCGCTGCGGGTGCGGATCTCACGAAGGATGTCGTCTTCGGGAGTATAGACCTGCTCGACCCACCTCGCGATTGCCACGCTTGCCTGACCGAAGCCTTTTTCCACCGGCGATCGCATTGCTGTCTCCCATCTGCGTTTTCTCGAGCTACTATGAAAACATGGGGCAACTGAAATCCCAAAAGCTTTCGTTTGAATGGTTGAAACTTCGTGCCTTCGTGTCTTCGTGGCCAAAATCGGACTGCCACGAAGACACGATGACACGAAGGGCGCGACATATCGCGACTCTGCGAGTGGCGCGAAGCGACGCCCGTTGTAAACTACTGCTGCAATGCTTGAGAACATCCTGCAGTACTTTCACGCCTACGGCTACTGGATCCTCTTCTTCGGCGTGATGCTCGAAAACGCCGGGGTACCTCTTCCGGGCGAGACGCTCCTGCTTGCCGCCGGGGTCTATTCGCAGTCGGGGCACTTCCATTTCTGGGCGGTGCTGCTGGTCGCGTTTTTCGGCGCTGTTCTCGGTGACAACGGCGGATACTGGCTCGGAAAGACGCTGGGGCGCAGGTTTCTGGCAAAACACGGAGCAAAGATCCTTTTCAATCAAGAGCGGCAAAAGCTGATGCAGAGCTACTTCAAGACGTACGGGCCGCGCACGGTGCTGGTGGCGCGCTTTATTACCGGCCTGAGAGTCTTTACCGCCTTGTTCGCCGGCGCCTCAGAGATGGAGTGGAATCTGTTTTTCCGATTTAATGCGATGGGCGCGGCGCTTTGGACCGCGGTGATCGGCTCGCTGGGTTACTTCTTTGGTAAGAACTGGGATACGCTGGAGCGAGTGGTCGGATGGACCGGCGTTCTGCTTTTGATTGTCGCTGTGTTGATGGGTCTTTCCTTCGGGATGAAGAAAATCTTCTCGCCTGATTAAGCACTGGCTTGGCGCCTTGGTGGTTAAAAGAATGGAACCACCAAGACACCAAGCCAGGTTTACATGCCTGCCCGAGAATTCTCGGCGCGCTACTTTTCTACCCGCAGATTATTGGTCACTTTGAACACGCCCGGGACAGAGTTGGCCACAATGCCGGCCTGATTTTTGTCCGCCTCGGAACTGACAACGCCCACCAGCGTGAGCGTCCCATTCTTGACGATAATGTGAATCGGCGGGACGGCGCGCAGTGCATACCGGTCCAGGCCGGGGCGGCTGAAAATTGCCCGGTATGCCGCGATCCGAATGCGGTCATCATTGGGCGAAAGCGGAAGCACTTCAATGTTGTTGATGACCTTGGAAACCTCTTCCAGCCTCTTGACTCTGTTCTCCGCATCCGATTTAAGGGTCGGACGGGTAACCTGCCCCGAGAGGATGACTGTGTCTCCGTGCACCGAATACTCGAGGTTGTCAAAGACGTCGTAGTAGGGCAGCGTCACCAATTGATGACGAACTTCCTCGCTCAATCGCGCCTCGTTGACGCTGCCGGCATGCCGCGTCCCGCTCAATTTTGGCTTGTCCTTGTCTTTGTCTTTATCCTTTCCCTTGTCCTTACCGGCCTCAGCAAGGAGGGGTCCCATTGTGAGAGCACACATCAGAGCGATGATAAACCTGCCAATTTTTGAGAAATTCAACATTTTGTTCATATGAATCCTCCAAAGGTGGTCTTGTCTGTGAGGGCTCCGCGCTCGTGTTCAAAGGCCGAAGCCTTCGCCGTTATTTAAGCATGGTTTTTCATCCGGCGCGCCGCTCCCTTCCGATCGCGGGTTTGTGGGTGCCCCCGGTTCCGCGGGTGAGTAATCCGCCGTCCGGCAGAAAACTTCCAACAACCTCTCTTTTTTGAAATCTTCGATTGCAGCGAGACTTGAACGTCAGTAAAGTGATTCCTACAAACGAACACGGCACGCTCCCCGTGTGGGAGAATTTCAAGGGACCGCTGGTTGGCGACGGTCGGAGGAGACAAAGGTCAATTTGGACGAAACAACAGCAACGGCTGCGAACGACTGGGACATTGAGCAGGCGACTTACCTTTACGATGTCGACCGCTGGGGACGCGGTTATTTTTACATCAATGAGAAGGGTCACGTTGCCGTTCGCCCCATTTTCGAGAGCCCCCAATCCGTCGACATCTACGATGTTGTTACCGAAATAAAAAATCGCGGCATCCAACTGCCGTGCCTGATCCGCTTTCAAGACCTTCTCCAAACCCGCGTTATCGAACTCAACGAGGCCTTCCGGCAGGCCATCAACGAATACGAATACCTCAACGTTTACCGGGGCGTTTACCCCATTAAAGTGAACCAACTCCATGAGGTGGTCGAGGAAATCCTTCATGCGGGCGAGCCTTACGATTTCGGCCTGGAATGCGGCTCCAAGGCCGAATTGCTGGCAACGCTGGCTCATCTGGATCGGGACAACATGCTGCTGATCTGCAACGGCTACAAGGACCAGACCATGATGGCCCTGATGATGGCGGGGAGGCAGTTGGGAAAGGACATTATTCCGGTCATCGAGAAGCGCCGCGAATTGGACGAGCTGCTGGCGATTTCAGAAGTGATGCAGGCAAAGCCGGCCTTTGGCGTGCGCGTGCGGCTGACTACCGAGGGGAGCGGGCGCTGGGCGGAATCGGGCGGAGAACAGTCCAAATTCGGCGTTTCGCTGCTCGAGATTCTCGATATCGTTCGCCTGCTGAAAGAGCGCAACCAGACAGACGCCTTTCATCTGCTGCACTTTCACCTCGGTTCGCAGTTGAATGACATCATGACGGTAAAGGCCGCCGCGCGGGAGGCCACCCGCGTCTACGCCAAGCTTTTTCAGATGGGAATCCCTATCCGTTATCTGGATATCGGCGGCGGACTGGGGGTGTCTTACCAGGGCACGCGCTCAGGCCGGGAACAGGACATCAATTACACGCTCCAGGAGTACGTCAACGGCGTCGTTTACACGGTAAAGGAAATCTGCGAAGCCGAGGATGTCCCGCATCCGGCTCTGGTGTCCGAAAGCGGGCGCTCCATCACCGCTTACCACTCCATGCTGGTCGTGGGCGTTCTGGGAGCCACCACCCGGGCCACAGAAACCGCCTTCAAGGTGATCGAACCGGACGAAAACGACCATGAATCCGTGCATGAGCTGGTGGATCTGAACCGCCAGATCGAAGGCGAAACCGATCTGTCGCAGATTCTGGAAATTCACCACGATGCCGAGCAGCGCCGCAGCGAGGCCAACTCATTGTTTTCGCTCGGCTATCTTTCACTGCCGGAGAAGGCGAAAGCGGAACAGCTCTATTGGCGCGTGACACGCAAGATTGCCGAGCAGATCCGGGCCTTCGATGAAGAGGATCTGCCGGAAGACTTGCGCAAGCTTCACCTTTTGCTGACGGACCAGTACATCTGTGACTTTTCCGTATTCCAGAGCATGCTTGACCACTGGGCCATCGACCAGTTGTTCCCCGTCATGCCCCTGCACCGGTTGAACGAAATGCCCAACCGGCACGGTATCCTGGTGGATCTTACCTGCGACAGCGACGGCAAAGTGGACACGTTTGTCGATATTTCCGGGCCCAAGCCGTATCTGGAGCTTCACCCGCTGCAGGACAACGAGCCCTATTTTCTCGGTTTTTTCCTGATGGGCGCTTATCAGGACATCCTCGGTGACATGCACAACCTTTTTGGACGGGTCAATGAAGTGCATGTCTATGCCGACGCGGAAGAGCCGAACGGCTTCTACATTGAAAAACTGATTCCGGGCACCACCGTCGAGGAGGCCGTGCAGTTGGTGCAGTACTTCGCCAGCGATTTGAAGAAGCGAATGGACAAAATCGTGAAGCGGCAGGTTGAAAACAAGAGCCTGCGGGCCGGCGAGGGAATGCGCATTCTGGAGTGGTACAATGCCGCGCTTTCGGAATCCACCTACTACAATTTCTGGCAGAATGGCCTGGCCCGATTCGCTCCCCGCGACGTCGACGCAAACAGCGTAGAAAAGACAAACGGCGTGGAAAAACCCGCGGCTGTTCCCGAGCAGATCAAAGCCACCGGTTAACGACTTACGTCCGCGCTCTTCAAACCAAAAAAATCCACCACAGAGACACGGAGGACACAAAGGAAGTTTTGAGCGTACCACTGGGCAAGACTTCCTCTGTGTCCTCCGTGTCTCTGTGGTGGATTTTTTCGTCCATCAAGACCTGGAACGAGGAACGCTGAGACCGGGCTCCGCTGTGGCCGTCTGCAAGTTGCCCCCGGATGGGGCGCTGAGCCTGTAGCCGGGGGTCGGCGCGTTTTTTGCGCCTACCCCTGGAACCAGAAAAAATCACATTTTTGCGCCCCGGACGGGGCGCTGAGATGGTCCACGCACCCCGCCATAACAACCGTTCGCCAGTCAAAATCGCGAAAATCTCCGCTCAGCGCCCCGTCCGGGGCGCTAATGTTTGATGCGTTTGCGAACCGGGGATAGGCGCAAAAAGCGCGCCGACCCCCGGCTACAGACTCAGCGCCCCTCTCCGGGGCGCCTGACCAGTTGCTGTACATGTTCCAAAACTTACCCCTAGAGACTCGATACATCGCGTCTGAGGCGGGCGCGACAAATCGCGCACAGCCTCCGTTGCGGCGCTTGGGAGGCGACATGTCGCATCCCACTCCGACGCGGCGAGGCGCGTCTCTACGGTGAAATAACCGCCAGATTCGCCTGCTTGAGTTGCGCGTTCAGGGTTGCGCGGTCTCGGGTCTTGAGCGTGTTCCAGCGCGCCAGCACTTTGGCAAGCTCCTGGCGGCGGGCGGCGACGGCGGCAACCAGTTGGGTCGTGGGAGCGGCGTCGGCGCCCTGCAACAAACCCATGGCCTGGATCAGGGAACCGCTCATGCCGGCCAATGTCTCCTCACCTCCCGCGTTGGTGACCGCGCCTGGAATTCCCGGAGAGAATCCGCCGCTGCCGAAGCGCCCGCTGCCGCTGCTGCCCTCAAGCGCTGCCGCCTTCCGGTCGAACGAGGCCAGAGTCTGTGACAGCGAACCGATGCCGGCGCGCTCCTGCAGTTGCTTCACCTGCGCGCGAATTGCGCGCAGATCTTTGAGCGCCGCCTGCAATTCCAGCGCCCCGTCATACATCGCTTTTGACAGCGAGAACTGCTGCGCCAGTCCTGCCGCCGACCTCTTGACGCGCGGATCCAGCTTCACGGTCAACGGCTGCCTGTAGCTGGCGCCGTTGACCGTCAGCTTAACAATGTACCGGCCCGGCTCCGCCCACGGAGAAACAGGCGCCGGTACGGTGTTGTGAGGAACGGCTGCAATCGGAAGTCCCCCGCGTCCCCCGCCCGCGCTCAAAGGTTGATAATGCAGGTCCCACAGAAAGCGGTGCATGCCCGCTGTCGTTGAAAGAACCTGCGGCGGCCGATACCAGTAGAGCGGAACCGGCGCCGTCGCCGGATCGGGTGCTTCAACTGAATCGCTGCTGGAGTAGCGGCGAACCGGCTTGCCCGCGGCATCCAGCACCTCAAATGTGACAGGTCCCGACGCGGTCGACTTCAAGTAGTAATTAATGATCGCGCCTTCGGGCGGGTTTTCTCCTCTTGGTTCGTCCGCGGGAAGCGGTGTGTCCGTGTTCATGTTCCAGCGCACCCGGTAAGCCACCTGAGGACGGAAGAGGACCGTCTTGGCGGCTGAAGGGGCTGAAAGCGGTGCGCGCGAGCCGGCAGCGCCATCGCTGACTGTCCGCTCCCTTGCCGCCGCAGCGCGGATTTCATCCTGGTTGAGTTGGCGCAGCGGAGTGATGTCGTCCAGGATCCAGAAGCCTCGCCCGTGCGTTGCGACCACCAGATCGTCATCTTTAATAATCAGATCGCGCACCGACGATGCCGGCATGTTCAAACGCAGCGATTTCCAGTGATCTCCATCGTCAAACGAGACATAAACCTCGCGCTCGGTTCCGGCAAACAACAGCCCTTTACGTTTTGGATCCTCGCGTACCACGTCGGCAGGCCCGCCATCGGGAATTCCGTTGGTGATGTGCGTCCACGTTTTGCCCCCGTCATGTGTGCGGTAGATATGGGGCCGCATGTCGTCGAGGCGAAGCGTGTTGACGGCCGCGTAAGCGGTCTGCGCGTCAAAGCGCCCGGCATCGATAAGAGACACTTTCGCCCAAGGCGTCAGCTCCGGCGGCGTGACGTCCTTCCAGTGAAGGCCGCTGTCCGCGGTTACATGGATAAGACCGTCATCTGTGCCGGCCCAGATGCGGTTGACGTCGACGTACGACGGCGCGACCGTGTAAATGACGCCGCGCTGCGACGCCTTCGCAGTGTCGCTGTTCCGGTACTTGCCAACGCCGGCCGGCACTTCCCAGGTCTTGCGCGACAGATCAGGACTGATCTGCTGCCAGTGTTGGCCGCCATTGTTTGTCTTCCACAGTGTGTTGGCGGCAAAGTAAAGAATATGCGGATCGACCCGCGAAAAGAGGACCGGCGCCGTGCGCAGCGTGCGGAAATCGGATGGTCGAATCGGTCTTGGTCCCACAGTCTGGGCTTGTCCGGTGCGGCGATCGTAGCGCGTCACATTTCTGCCGCCGTAAACGATGTCAGGATCCAGCGGGTCCGGCGCGGCGTATCCGTACTCGTCCACTCCAACCGGACGCCACTCGCGGAACGTGATCTGGCCGTCGCTGCCGCGGCTCGACACGCAGGCTGAGCCGCTTTCCTGCTGGCCGCCGCACACCCGGTAGGGAAACGCATTGTCGGCAGCGACGTGATAGAGCTGCGCGGTCGGTTGGTTGTACCACGAGCTCCATGTCTGGCCCCCGTTAACGCTGACAATGGCGCCCTGATCGCTGGCGCTGAGAATGATGTCCGGGTTGTTCGGATTGATCCAGATGCGCTGATAATCATCGCCCCCCGGTGCGCCTCGAATTCCCGTCCATGTCTTGCCGCCGTCGGTAGACTTCCACATCACGGTGCTCGCCACAAAGACGATGTCGGGATTCTTCGGATGAACCGCAGGCACCGGAAGGTCGCCCCCGCCAATCCGGCCAGCCGGACGCGGATCCGTGGTTGCGCGCGACCAGCTCTCGCCGGCATCGTCGGAACGATAAATGCCCACGCCGCGCCCGGAAGCCACCGAGGCATAAATTCGTTTCGGATTGCTGGGCGCGACGGCAAGGTCCGCCTGCACCACGCCGTCAGCGCCGCTCCCCAGGCCGTTGGTGAGCTGCCGCCACGTCGCGCCGCCGTCGCTCGATTTGAAAATGCCGCCGCCCGTGCCGCTCCACGCTCCGTTTTCCCACGGCCCCTGGCGCGCTTCCCACAGTGCCGCGTAAATGATGTCGGGATTGGCCGGATCGAACTCGATGTCCGAAGCGCCCGTATTTTCGTCTTTGTAGAGCACCTTTTGGAATGTCCGGCCGCCATCGGTCGAGCGGAATACACC
>DASXQR010000195.1:0-18891 GCA_036507075.1 Acidobacteriota bacterium
GAGACTGAGAGTATTTATTGAATCAGAAGAACGAAAGACGATGGTTAAATTGGATCTTGCCAGGCAGGAGGTCTCGGTGTCGTCCGGAACTTAAAACTGAACTTTTCACCACAAAGGCACATCCCGGCCTTGGGCCGCAAGCAAAAAGCAGAGGCTGAGCAATGTGAGCCCGCTTTCAGCGGGCTTTTTGCTTTTCGGTTAGCCCCGGCTTTTCAAGCCGGGGGTAGCCACGAAATAAAACGTGGTGGGGCAGGCAAAAAGACAGGTCAGTTCACTCTGAGGTGCTCTTCTGTTGACCCTTAACCGGCTCTGCCTCGTTTTTACGCTAGCCATGCTTGTCGTACGCGCCGAGCCCGTCACACCTTCCCAGGAGCAGGAGTGGCGAAGCCGCATCAAAATGGCGCTGTTCGCGGCAGGTCCCCAGCCGAAGCTCGCTCCCGAGGCTCACGGCACTTTTGAGCCGGCGCCGGGCGTCATTGCCGAGCGCGTCAGCTACGGCACCCAATTCGACATGCGCGTGCCGGCCATCCTGTACCGGCCGAAGTTGCGGGCCGGCAAGGCGCCGGGTCTGATTGTGGTGAACGGTCACGGGGGTGACAAGTACAGTTGGTACGCCTTCTACTCGGGAATCCTTTACGCCGGCGCAGGCGCCATAGTGCTGACTTATGATCCGGTCGGCGAAGGCGAGCGGAACATCAACAGAAAATCGGGCACGCGCGCGCACGACAAGGTCGAGCCTCCGCCTGAACTCGGACAGCGCCTTGGCGGGTTGATAATGACCGATGTCATGCAGGCCGTGTCCTACCTGAGCCGGCGGCCCGAGGTAGATAGAAGCCGGCTTGCTGCAATGGGGTACTCGATGGGCTCGTTCGTTCTAAGCTTGACTTGCGCGGTGGAGCGCCGGTTGAAGGCCTGCGTGCTGGTGGGCGGGGGCAATCTAGACGGCCCCGGGGGCTACTGGGACAACTCCAAACCGATGTGCCAGGGCCTTCCATATAAATCTCTATTGTTCCTTGGCGACCGACCGGCCGTGTTGTATGCGCTTCACGCTTCCCGTGGTCCCACCCTTGTCTACAACGGTCTGGAAGATACGACTGTGGCGATCCCGCAGCGTGGCGAGGCGCTGTTCCGCGACCTGCGGGAGCGCGTTGTGAAACTGAGGGGCGACACAGCCGGAGTCTTCGAGACCGACTTCGTTCCCGGCGCCGGGCACAGACCTTACTTTGTCACCAGGCCGGTGGCCCTGTGGCTGGAGCGGCAGCTCGATTTCCCGAAGTGGACACAAGAGAGCATTCAAGCCATGCCCGAGACCCACATCAGCGAATGGGCACTCGCGAACGGCGTGGAGATGGATCCACTCTACTCCAATGAGCATCGGGAAGGAGGTGTGCGCGCGCTGGGAACCGAAGTGCCCGGACTGACGCGCGAGGACCTGAGCGTCTTCAGCGCAGAGGAATGGGGCAGACGCAGGGAGCGGCTGATTTACGAAACATGGCTGCGCAAAGCCAAGGCACTCGCCGCACAGCCGATCACGCACTGAAAGCTACGTGCGTTTTCAGGACGGCGGAACCAGGGCTATGCGAAGCTGAACTGGTCGAGCCCTGATTCCACGTAGCCACGGGACTGATACCGGCGGCTGAACCATCAAATTGGGGAAGCGCTTACAGAATCCCGCAAAGTCGGCGGTGGTCGACTCGTCAAACACGATAACTCCGCCCCGCCTTCTGAGATCCTCATCTCCGGTCCACGGACTTGTCTTTGGGTCGAGGTCAATATAGACGTCCGGACGGTTCTTCAAAAAAAAGCCGGTGCTATGAGTTGGCTTCATGCTCCCCGCCACTACAGGCAACGGGAAAGCGTAGCGAGCGCGCCATACACTCCCAAGAGTTTCCGCAATATCGCTTGCTGGATAGAACCTGTCGCTTGGTTTCATGGAAACCAAGTGCGGCGCGAACCTGGCCGCAACAGTTCCAGCCATCATCAGGATCGAAACAACAGCCACGACGCAGACAAAGAAGTTCAGCCGTTTCGGAGTCAGTGTCAGTCTAAACGAGGTAAAGATGAGAGCGCCGGTCATTGACCACATCGGTATTTCCCAGATTTGCCGCAGCTTAAAACCAAAGACAGCCGAAATTGCCAGCAGTGTCAACAGCGGTCCCAGAACTGCTGCGAAGAGAAACCAGCGACTGAAATGTGTCGAACTTGTCGGAGATATGAATCGAAGAGGTCTTGCTACCAAAATCGATGCTGCCAGAAGCATCGGCAAAAGGAGAACCTGGTCACGGAAAAAAAAGACGGGGTGCAAGACATGTCCGATGAATCCGGCCTTGTTGCCTGCGCGGCCCAACGCGTAATGGATCGTAATGAAATCATGTTCCAGCATCCAGATCAGATGAGGGAGAGCGATCGCAACAACGGTTCCCAGCGCAAGGTAGGGGCCTGGTTTTCGAAAACATCGACGGGCCGTGGGGTGAAACAATAGAAAGACGGTTATCGGGAAGAGAAGGAAGACAATTGTATATTTCGCCAGGAAGCCGAGTCCAATCGAAATTCCAAAAAACAGCCAGGGTGCCTTCCGATTCGAGATCAGAGCTCGCCAGAGGAAAAGAAGTGCCAATACCCATAGGGCCAACAGCACGGTATCGCCATTGAGATTTCTCCCATAGACGTTATAAAAAGGAATGGTTTCCAGGAGCAACATGCTGAGCAGGGCCACCGGCACATCCAGGAAATCCAGGGAGAGTTTCCAAACGGCCCACAGGCACAACACCACCAGTAGCTGGATTGCGAGATAGATTATCCACAAGTTTCTTCCGGCTGCTTCCAGCAGAAACTCCGTGATCCAGGCGTAAAGAGGAGGGTGTTTGTGATAACCCCACTGCCAGTGATGGGCCCAATTGCTCGCCTCCATAATGTCAAAATTAGGTGTGGGCAAGCTCAGTGTGAAAACCAGAGTCCATCCAATCAGATGCCAACATGCAACGACCGCCAGGATCGCATTGTTGTTTCGAATAAATTGCATGACAACTGAATTTGATCACATTATGCAGCAGGTAAAAAGTAGCGCCCGCGCACAAGGGCCCGCAGTAATATGCGGCGTGCACAAGCGCCTAGCTCTTGGCTGTGTCAAAACCACCTCTTAGGCCGCTTGTAGCCGCTTTCCCCAAAAGGTTTCAGCCCCGGCCTTTCCAGGCCGGGGTCAGGCATCTGGTCGCTGCTCCAGAAAATTCGTGGCAGATGTCTCTTGCCTCGTCACAAAGGTGTGATCCGGTATAAATATGCGTCACCCGCCCATCCTTCAGGGTGCGCGAACAGGCGTGTCATGTGGACGGAGATCTCCCGCGTGCGGCGATCCTCGCGCGCGTAGAAGTTCGAGAGCGAAAGAATCGGGTCTTCCCCGGGCTGCAATGTGTCGACTGTCCGCACGCTCGAGCGCATCAGGCGGGCTGTGCGGCGGTCGACCTCTCCGATTACGAAGGGAAAACGCGGGCGATTGCCTCGCGGATTCTCTGCGGTGATGTTGCCGAGCCAGAAGAGTCGGCCCGACGAGTGGCGCAACAAACGAGAGCAGGCGCTCGGGCTGAAAAACGGTTCGCCCGTGTCGTAGGTCCACGGCTCGGGGTGTGTCCAGCGCCGGCCGCCATCGGAAGAGAATGCGACCCACCGCCAGCTCGGGAGTTCCGGACGGCGGTCGTTGGAGCCGCGCAGCACCATGAGCAAGCGCCCGTCGTCGAGGAACTCGATCGTGGGCTCGACCATGCCGCGAGTCGAATGCGCGGGATCGCCCTGGATTACCTGGGACATCTCCCATTCGAGGCGATCGCCACGCCAGCGCCCATCGAGGATGGCGGCGTCCGTGTAGGTGTATGCGCCCGTCGGGTTGTAAAGCTTGCCGTCCGCTCCGAGGGGCGAGATCTCGATTGGAAGCAGGATATGGCCGCCGGAGGTGACAACAGGCACACTGGTCATGTCGCCGAGCATCGCCGAGTTCTTGCCCGTCCAGACGCCGGGCAGCGGATGCCGCCCGTCAAATTCCGCGCCCGCATGGACCACCTGGAAGGGCGGACCGAATCTGTGGCCGCCATCGCGGGAGATCCTGTAAAAGATGTTCCAGTTGCGCAGACCCTCGAGCGGGTCGTCCGTAGGAAGGACGCCCTCGATCCAGAATTCGATATAGCGGCGGGTGCGGGCATCAACGAAGCCGAAACGCGGATGGCGGCGCAGCATGCCTTCCGGGCGGCGCTCGCCTGTGCGAACCTCGAGCGGCATGCTCCAGGTCTGGCCGTAATCCTGCGAGCGCCGGAAGTAAGCGACATCGATCGTGTCCGAGCGCGACCAACGCTGCTCAATCGAAATCATGTCGCCGCCGCGGTGCCGCGTATAGAAGGCATAAGCCATGATCGCGACCCTTTTTGCCGGCGAAGTCAGAAACACTTCGCGTCGAATACCCGGCATTGGGAGGTGCACGAGCCCGGCGGACGCAGCGAGAAACTCGCGGCGAGAGAGAGGCGGCATGAGTGCATCATACTGGAATGCTCGCCGTCCAGGAGCTGCAATATGGACCGGCTATTCGAATAGTCTCTCGACTGTTGCGATGGGGAGGAAGAGCCGCTTCGGTATTTTGGGCAGTTCTATAAACCCGTACTTCCGATAGAACGCCAACCCCTGGTCGTCCTTCGCGTCAATGATCACTGCCGCCGACGCAACCTTCATGCTCCCTGAGAGGCACCGATGAAGCGCATCCATCAGTAACATCTCGCCGAGGCCCCTGCCGCGAAACGCGCTGTCCACCGCCAGACGACCGATCAGGGTCGCTGGTATTCGCGGATACTTAGGAAGCTTTCTCGCAATCTCTGGCGGGATTGCGTCCAGTTCAACGGCATACTGCGAGAGCGTGTAATACCCGGCGATTGTTTCACCGTCCGAGGAGAGCACAAAGACCACGGCGACACGCTTGCGCATGTCCTGTCGTGCTTGTTTCTGAAGGTAGCTATCAAGAGCTTGTACGCCGCATGAAAAATTCTTTCGTTTGTGCTGCGGACCGAGGGGCTGAATTTCAAAATTGCCAGTGCGTGTCCGGGCCTGCACTCATAGCCCCATGCGTCTCTTGTATCGGCGCGCTGCTGCCTTGGCCGCCGCATTGGGGGCGGGCGGATTCAACAGCGCCTTCACGAACGCGTTGCGCGCTTCATCGCGCAGACTCAGGGTCTCGAGATCCTTGATAGTCTCGGCAGCGGCCTGCTGGGCGCTTACGACTACAAAGTCCGTCACCGATGTTCCGCGCAGCTCTGCAGCATGCGCGATGATCCGTTTTTGCTCGCGCGTGACCCTTGCCTCCAGACGCTCAATCTTTCGAGTCTTGATTCCGGTTTGACGACGTGGCATTTGTCCTCTCAAGTCATTGTACGGCAGAAAGCCGTACAACTCAACTGGGATTGTTGAGATCCACGTTCAAGGCTCGGCCACCACAGGAACTCCCAGGAACTTGCCTTCAGGAAAAAATACGTCAACGGCGCCTACCGCAATCGGGGTGTTGGAATCGAAAAGCACCGAGCCTTCCGAACCAGGATCACAGTTCGGAAAAAAATCAGGTATGTAAAAGTTGCGTCGGGCCAGTGGGAGAATGGTGAGGGAAGTTGAGCAAAGTGGTTTCCCTTGCCGGTCCAACGCATCGACCCTGATTAGTGCTGGCTGGTCGGCGGAGGCATTGACCACTGCGTACGCTGTCCGTCGCAGCTCCGCCCCGCCATTCGGCGCAATGTACCCAAACGTCCTGCGTCTGAACTCGGAAGCGTTGAAGAATGGGGCTCGGAAACGCCTGGCAGGTCGAACTGCGTCAAGACGGGTGGTGCCTGTCAATTCCTGTTCAAAAACGCCACCTGGGCGAAACTGAAAAGTTGAAATGCTTGCCCAGACAAGCACCCTCTGACCTGCAGGGACAGCGGTACGCGCCCAACCGTTGTGTTCGAGTACTACGATATCGAGCTCCCTGGGGAATTCCACCATTCCGTTCACTGGAACAGCCGAAGCGCCGGTCGACAAAAAATTCCCGCCGTTGCTGCTGAAAAACTGCATTCTCGGTTGAAACTCACCCGGCCCAAGATTCAAAAATCCGTAAAGCGTCCGGTGAATGGGTACATCTGACCGGAGCAAGTCCACGGCAATCGGAAAGATGACTTGTTCATCAATACTTGGCGCTTGCGCCAACAAATCCGGCGCGGAACTCAGATAGAAGCACAATGGGAAGAAGAAAGCGCTGATGATTCGGACAAATCTCATGGGTATCTCCTGTGACTGTAAAGATGCGGCTAGGAGGGAAAAGGTGGCGGGGGACAACATCTTCGAGGGTAGGCTTTCATCTCGGGGTCATTGCGCCAGGTTGATTGTCAAGCTATTCTGGAATTACTCACTTACGAGTGATTGGGATACTACCGCTGACAGCGATCTGCCGGCGGACAGGCTGGTTTTGCCAGGAAAGGACAAAAATAATGTCGCTTCTGTGGATGATTATCATTGGATTGATTGTGGGAGCTCTTGCAAAGCTTATAATGCCGGGAAGAGATCCGGGTGGCATCATCGTGACTATCCTGCTCGGGATCGGCGGGGCGTTACTGGCCGGTTTCCTCGGCCGCAGCATGGGGT
The DNA here is from genome assembly GCA_036507075.1 of Acidobacteriota bacterium. Taxonomy (GTDB): domain Bacteria; phylum Acidobacteriota; class UBA6911; order JACQSX01; family JACQSX01; genus DASXQR01. The sequence goes on from DASXQR010000195.1 coordinate 6,643, forward strand.
GGTATGCCGAAGGCCAAGCCGCCGGATTCCTTGCCTCTCTGGTTGGCGCCATCCTGCTGCTGATGTTGTACAGACTGATAGCCCGCCGGCACGCCTGAGGAGCTTTTGCACCACAAAGACACCAAGGCACCAAACAAGATAGGTGCCTTTGTGTCTTTGTGGTGAAAATTCGATGTGCGGCACTCCACGTCCTGAGTATGCTGCACAATCAGTATTACTCAAGACACCAAACTCAGCTCAACCCGCCGGTCGGCACGGCAGACATGCAGGCGGCAGGGCGCGGGTCAAGCCTGCGGCGCCAGCGAAGATGCCGCCGGCGGGAGAGGTCAACCAGCGGAAACCAGATACGGTGGGTGAGGCGGTGCCGGATTATGAAAGGCCAGAAGCGGTTGGATTTTTTGTACAAATAGCTCATCCCGAGATATCCAGGAACGGCGGTCCACTGCTCCGGTCGACGACGCCAGATCGAGCTGTGAGAGAACAGCCGACGATAAGCCCAGGCGTACCCTTCATACAGCTCTTCGGGCAGCATGCGCTTCGGTTTAAACACCACGTGCGCCGTGTCGTAAAGATCCCAATTCTTGTGCAGCAGCCGATTCTCCGCCTCGAGTTGACGAAACAGCGGTGTTCCCGGATAAGGGGTGAGAATGTGGAACGTCGCGCATTCCAGGTGATTTGCCTCGATCCACTCCACCGTGCGGTCAAACACCTGTGGGCCGTCGTGATCAAAGCCGAAAACGAAGCTGCCGTTTACCTGGATTCCGTATTCGTGCAGCAGGGCGACTCTTCGCGCATAGTCCTCAGGCCGCGGTGTTTTCTTTCTCGCGTCATTCAAGTTCTCCATATCGAGCGACTCCAGACCCACAAAAACGCCTGTGCAGCCGGCGCGCGCCATTTCGCGGACCAAATCTGGGTCGTTGGTGATGTCAATGGTGACCGCGGCGCTCCAGATCTTTTCGGCGCGCCGCAATCCGCGGCAGAGTGCGCGAACGTATTCAGGCCTTGATCCAAGGTTATTGTCGATGAAGACCCCGTATGGCTCGCCATTGGCGATGAATTGGTCGACGACATCCTCCACATCGCGCATTTGATACGGCATTCGAAGACCATCGGTCGACAGATAGCAAAAACCACAGCGGTTATGGCATCCGCGAGTGGCAATGAGGCTGCTCGTCGTCAGGAAGCAGTCGCGCGGCAGAATGCCGCGCCGCGGACGCGGCTCGTCACGGTAAGTGCCCATTGGTCCCTTGACGAAGCTGCCGTCATAAAGCTTGCGGAGTTTGCGCTGCTCAAAGTCTTCGAGCACCTCCGGCCAGACCTGCACTCCTTCACCCAGCACCAGCGCATCGGCATGCGGGAGGCATTCCTCCGGGCGGGAGAGAACGTGCAAGCCGCCGAGGATCACCGTCGAGCCGCGCAATCGATACCAATCGGCCAGCTCAAATGCGCGCCGCGCGAATGTCAAATGCACCGTGATCGCGACGATGGCAGGCGCCGGTTCGCAAGGCGGAGAACCCTGCAGGAGATTCTCATCCCAGTAAGTCGTGGTCCAATGGGGAGGTGTTGCGGCCGCCAGGGAAGTAAGAGCCAGCGTGGGTGTCAGAACATGTTTTCCAAAGCTGGCGTGGGGATCCTTGGGATAGAACGGGTTCACAAACAGCGCCGCATGCTGCGCCAGCCGGGTTGGTTTCTGAAGAGGATCGAGCCGCGGGGCTTCCCGCATCGATTGGGGCCAATAGAGTGTCATATTCAAAACCTCATGAAGTACTTTGTACTATAAAGTAGATCAAGACAGAAGGCAAGCCTCAGACACCCTGTACTACTAACCATGAGAATTTTAGCGGCCCGCGCAAATTATTCGGGAGCGGAGAGACGGCCTGAGGGCCGTCTCAGCTTGGCAGAACACCGCAGAGAGACGGCCCTCAGGCCGTCTCTCCTTGACTTTTGGTTGCGGCTTCGCCGCGCTAAGCCCCTGCGCCACTGATTTCGCATTTTCGCGCCTTCGCGGTTCCGGCTTTTTCGCACTCTTTGCAGCCTTAGCTGGCTCTCTGGATTCATTCCTCCGCACCCTCCGTTAACACTTTCCCGGATGGATCGTCTTGCGGGAAGATAGGGCGGGTGTTCGAACAAGTGATCGAGCCGGTGGGTGAATATCATGAGGGAGGGATAGAGTGGGAGAGTGGGAGAGGGGGAGAGTGGTAGAGGGGGAGAGCGAGAGGAATGGTCCACAATCTTCGCCATAGCATTCTTCTTATAAATTCCCAACCGGGTTTCACAGTAGTGACGGTGCTGGCGCTTGGCCTGGGGATCGGTATCAACTGTGCGCTGTTTACAGTGGTGAACAGCCTGTTGCTTCGTCCACTGCCGTACCAGAACGCGGCTGAGCTGGTGGAGATCACGCTGCCGGAACGCCGCCCGGCGCTCGAAGATCTGCGGCGCGCCAGATCCTTTGCGGGCGTCGCCGGCTTTATTTCGCGCGGTTTCAGCGTGACGACGCCGGAGGGCGTGAGAAACATCTATGGCATTCGCGTTTCGGCAAATCTGTTCGAACTTTTAGGAGTTCAGGCTGCGGCAGGCAGGAGATTCTCGCCTGAGGAAGATCAACAACCCGTCGTGATGCTAAGCTACGACTACTGGCGGAGGATCTCGGGCGATACCAAGATCGTCGGCCGGACGCTGACTCTTTCCGGAGAGAAACACACCATTGTTGGGATACTGCCTGCCGGGTTCACGCTGCAGGTTCGGGATGCCAATTTATTCATCCCCTATCGGCTGACCGAGGGAAGAGTAGTGGCGCGTCTGAGTCTCGGCGTCTCTTTGGCACAGGCGCACGCCGAAGTGGCGGCGCTGCTTCGTGGAATGGAATCGCAGCCGGCCCGTGCCAATCGCCCGCCCGGGACACTGGTAATCCCGCTCTCGCAAGCCTTTCGTAACAGTGAAGTCCGGACGGTTCTTCTGCTCCAGGCTACCGCAGGACTGGTGTTGTTGATTACCTGCGCCAATTTGGCGAACTTGTCGCTGGTGCGCGCAGCGGCGCGGCGCAAGGAGTTCGCTGTCCGCGCGGCTCTGGGCGCCCGGCCGTCCCAGTTGCTGCACCAACTCATGATTGAGAGCGCGCTGCTGGCTGCGATGGGCGGGCTGCTGGGATTGCTGCTCGCAAAGTGGAGCCTCGACTTTCTCCAGGCGAATCTGCCCGCCAACATCGGGCGCACCCTGAGAGGCGTCGAGGCCTTGTCCATCGATCACCGGGTGCTCGCTTTCACGGCGGGCATATCGGTGTTGACGCTTCTACTTTTCGGGCTGCTCCCGGCGATCAGTTCTCTGCGCTTCGACGTTATGCCGGTGTTGAGAGATTCGAGCAGGAGTTCAACGCCGCGTCAAAGATTCGGTCAACTGCTTGTGATCGCAGAAGTGGGGCTGGCTCTGATGCTCCTGATCGGCGCGGGACTTACGCTCAAGAGTCTTGTCGGACTGCAGAACGCCGACCTGGGATTCAGCGCCGACCACATACTGCGAGGCGCCGTGGACCTGCTGCCTTCGCGCTATCCGCAGCCGGAGCAGCGCGTCGCGGTTTTCGCCGAGATCGTGCGCCGATGCCGTGCGCTGCCCGGAGTGGAAACGGTTGGCGTACTGGCGCCGCAGTTTTTTCCATTCGGCGGGCCGCGCGTTCGAGGCTCTCTCTTCGAGATTCAGGGCCGGCCGGAGCTGCAAGCCCGGGCGGAAGTGTACGTCGCAAATCCCGATTACTTCCGTTCCGTACGCATTCCTCTGCTTAAAGGCCGGATGTTCACCGGAGCGGATACAGACGCATCCACTCCGGTCGCCCTCATCAGCGAGATCGTCGCGCGTCGTTACTGGGGCCAGGAAGATCCGGTGGGCCGCCTGATCCGCCTGCAGGCGGAGAGCCCCGACAGTTCCTGGGTAACGATTGTCGGTGTGGTCGGCAACGTGCGAAATCCCGTCGCCCTCGATGTACAGCCGACTGCATACCGCCCCTTTGCGCAAACGCCTTCGACCGGCGCGATCTTGATGATCCGCACCGCCGGCGATCCCATGGCGCTGGTGGAAACGGTTCGCAAGGAACTTCGCGCCATCGATCCTACCGCCCCCGAGATGCGCGCTGCCGGCCTGGAGAGGGCTGTGTGGAGTTACGTGTCGCCCCAGCGCTTTACGACATCGTTACTTGGATTCTTTGCCGGGTTAGGCCTGTTACTGGCGGCTGTCGGCGTCTACGGAGTGATGCGCTACTGGGTCGGTGCGCGGATGTCCGAGATCGGCATACGAATCGCTCTGGGGGCGCAGCGCAAGGATGTGTTGTGGCTCGTATTCGGCAGGGCGGGGAGGGCAGCACTGATGGGCGTGGTGCTCGGCATCGCCGGAGCCCTCGCTCTACAGCGGGTGATTGCCAGTCAGCTCTATGGAGTGAGCCCCACAGATCCTGCCGTCTTCGTTGCAATCTCGGCGCTGATGGGCCTCGTGGCACTAGGCGCCGCTCTCCTGCCCGCGTTGTGGGCGGCACGGGTCGATCCACTTGTGGTTCTGAGGCATGAGTAGTCGAACTTGAACTTAGCCACCTGGGAAGCCTTTCGTAAATTACGGCATCTGGCCAGTACAGGTTAGATACTGATTGGATCGTGTCGGCGAGCCCCTTCCGGTCGCGGGTCGGTGGCTGGGCGTCGGCGCTGTCTCACACCGACCCTCATAGTGCAAGGATCCTTCAACTCAAATCCAGAGCCATGATGGTCTTTCGATCGCGAATGTACAGTTTGGTCCCGGCGAGCGTCGGTGGCGTCCAGGCCCTGTTCGTCAATACAGGTACTTTTGAAATTACTTTCATCCCTTCTCGTGAGAGCCGGACGAGCGCAAGGTTGCCGTCTTCATCGAGCAAGATTACTTTTCCGTCCGCATAAACGAAGTTGGTTTTCGGAAAGCTGAGGTTCTGCCAGACAACGCTTCCGGTTTTCACGTCCAGCGCGGTCATCGGAGCGGGACCGAAATCGCCGCTCGATCCAAACACCAGATCGCCCAGGCGAACCATCGTGCTGTGATGGACGCGCATCCTGCGGCTGGCCCACAACTCTTTGACGGTGGTCTTGCCGCCGGATTGACTGAGTTGCAGCGCCCGACTGCCGCCGCTGTAGGCGGATGAAACGAAGAGAATGTTGCCTTCGCCCCACAACGGCAGGGAGATGTTGAGTCCCCAGTCGCACGGATGAGGATGGCTCCAGAGCAGCTCGCCGTTATTCGGAGTGAGACCGACGATCTTGTCGGCCAGAACAATCACAAGCTGATCCTGGCCGTCGACAGTGATGATCAGTGGGGTCGAAGGCGACAGGTCGAAGTCTTGCTTCTTCCAGGCGATCGCCCCGCTCTTCTGATCGAAGGCTATCAGCGCCTGACCCGGTCCGCCCACTGTGACGATTACCATGCCTTTGTAGGCAAGCGGGCTGCATGAATACCCGCGCCCCATTCGTTGTCCGCCATAATCCTTGTAGAGGTCGTGCGACCAAACAACTTTGCCGGTCATTTTGTCGAGAGCATGCATCTTCCCCACCACGCCGACGGTGAAAAGCAAATTGCCAACGACGAGCGGGGTTGAATGCGGGCCGTTGCCGTTTTCCAATTTGAGCCCGGCGGTCGGCGCTTCATAACTCTTTTCCCAGACAGTTTTGCCGCTGGCCGCATCGAGCGCGATGACAGACTCCTGGTCGTCTTTGCTGTACATCGTGTACAGCCGGGCGTTATCGACTACGATCGAGGAATGCCCTTCGCCAAGAGCGCGGCTCCACAACTGTTTCGGACCGGTAGCCGGCCATGAATCGGCCAGCCCTTTCGCCTCGATCATGAAATTCCGATGCGGCCCGCCCCATTGCGGCCAGGCGGGGGCCTGAGCGTGTACACCATTACCTGACAACACAAGGAAGGCCAGACAAAACCAACTTGTTGTCAACGCCTGTGCATTCGTTCTTAATCCCGGCAATCTCATTTACTTAGTCCCTCCCGGCATGCGAAATTTGTAATCATTCACCGGCGGGGCGTGTTGCTGCGGATTGATCGTTGAGGGATCTGGGTCCAGCCCTTTGTGACTGCTCGACCTTGGCGAGCCCAATCGGTGCCCGGGCGATCACAATGTTGTCCAGGTAGAGGTGAATGTCGTCGCCAGGCACCGGCGTCGCGCCGCCGTGGTACACATTCATCCAGATCTCCTCGATCCGGAGCGTGTTCAAGTCCCGAAAGCGTATGTCGGTCTTTTCGAAGGCAAACTGGCCGTCGATCCATCCACGAAGGATGCCGTCGTTCCGACCCTTTCCCGCTGCGTCAGCGGGCGCGTTCAGCTTGCAGTACTGCTCGACCGAGTACCATCGCCCGTGTTGGAGACTCGGCTTGAAGGCCCAGTGCTCGCCGTATATGCCTTTCATATCTGCGTGGTAGCAGTAAAAGCCCACGGTTGTGAAACTCGCTCCAGGCCGCGTGTCGAACAGCCCACGCGCGGACCAGCCATCGCTGCCGTTGACGCGTCTGCCGCCCCATCCGGCTCTGCCGTAGGTACCGCTGATCCCCGGAAGCTTCCCGCCGGACGTGGCGTTGCGCCAACTCGGGTCGAACTTGAGGTAGTAGCGAAAATAGATCTCCTCCGGCTCCGCGCCGGTCTGCTGCCGAAATTTGTAGGCAAAACTAGTGCCCATGTGCTCGTCGCGCCGAACGGTCACCTTAAGGCTCCTCCCCTTGAATGCCCCTTCTCCGTCCACGAGCGACGTGTTGTCGGGCGGCTTTTGCATCCCCCAGGCGCGCCACCAGTCGTCCGTCTCGAAGCCGCAGAAAAGGAGCACATCCTTGCGCCCGGCGAGCGCCGGTTCGATCCGGTCGCTACCTTCGTTTGCCTGATAGGCAGTGCTGTAGGCGAGGCTGAAGATTAGTACTAGAGCAAAGAATCTCATGGGTCTTCCCCGCATCCGAGCCGCGCGCGTAAGCAAGGTGTGAAAAAATCAAAAAAGCTTAAACCGCGAAGTACGCGAAGCATCTAATGGACCTAGTCATGTCATTCCGTAAATATTTTATACTGTTCGACAAACGCCCCGCAGTCGCAGTGCGACAAAACTGGAATTAATACACTTCGCGTGCTTCGCGCTCTTCGCGGTTCAATTTTTTCTCACGTTCTAATTGCGCCAATTTCACGACTTTCACGAATTTGAAATTCAAGTTCGTGAAATTCGTGAAATTCGTGAAATTCGTGTTGCCTAACGCGGTTTTGCCTTCTCATACGCCCGTTCCAACCACTGCAACGCCTCGTTAATATCACTTGCCGATCCGATCTCGAACGCAACCCAGCCGGCGCCTGGCCTGCCCGCAATCCTGAGTCGATCATCCCGCGCCCTGGGCAACTTGAAGAGCACAGATGTCTCTGTCCCTGCCGCTCGTGTCCGCGGCACCGCGGCAAAGATATTCTTGCCACGGTAGAACGCGACCATCCCGAACATCGGCTTGGTCTTCACGTGCGGCCATTTCAAGAGCTCTTCTTCCAGCAGCGCGCACCAGCGCTGCATTTCGATGCCGATTTTCCAGAGCTTTGGCATACGCCCAACGGGCACTTTGACGGAGACAATCCGACTTCGAAAATCTAAATCGGGTTTTCTCTACTTGCGGGTCTCTTCCACCAGGAATGCGATCTTCACGGTGGCTTTGTACTCGGTGATTTTGTTTTTCACCACTTTCGCAGTCATGTCACGTACCTCGACGCCGCTGATCCCTTTCACCGTCTCGGCGGCCTCGGCGACAGCGTTACGAACCGCGTCCTCCCAACCTTTCGTAGAATTTCCCACTATCTCGATTATCTTGGCAACAGCCATGGTACCTTCCTTTCGCGCTCATTTTATCAAAGCCGGGAAATGTCATGGTTGGTGCGCAACTTCCAAAGCTTGTCTGTCCCGTGCAGGCTAGGAGTCTTTCTGTGTCCTCTGTGTATCAGGTTGCATTCACCGCAGAGCCGCAAAGAACGCCGAGTTTCCGCAGAGTTTCATCACAACCTCAGTGAAACTTGGCGTTCTCGGCGGCGCTCCCCGCACTTTGCCCTGCGCCGAAATCAGGAGCCCACAGCGCAAGCGCGCTCAGGCCGCCAAGCTTAAGAAACAAACGACGGTCAATGCCTTTTTGCATGGATAGACTCCGCCTGCATGCCGTCTCCGACGAGGGCGCATTCGAATCCGGAAGGCTGCGATAGCCCAATGGGGTCGCGGGTCCGACTTGAGGCATTGGTGATGAAGAAAAGGAGAATGAGAAGCGCGAAACCTCCGCCCAGCATTGCCAGGAAGCCGCTCCCCAGCCAAAGCGCGAATGTTCGCGTACCATTGACATAGGCAAGGATCCATTTCACGATGGCATTCGCTGTCACGCCGATCAAGATTGCCACGACGGCTGCCATAATCGAGAGCGATCCCGCTCCAACCAACTTGGCTATTGAGAACGCGATCGCGCTGACGTCGCCTGCACCGGCAACAACGCTTCCCAGGTAAATTCCGCGCGCACCCCAGTACACCGTGACCACCTTCGAAAACAGCAAAATGCAGACAAAAAATGCGGCGAACTTGAGAGCCGGAATCAGTGAGTAGGGATTCTCAACTGGAAGGTCGTCCATGCCTGTGTACTTTGTGCCACGCGAAATTAACAAAGCGCCGACCAGGCCAATGACCGCCATCCCTATCAGTGGAAGGCTCAGAAACTTTCCGAGGTGCCGGTCTCCGATCCAAACGAACAGCAAGAGGCGAGGGAACTGCGCCGCATTGGCGAGGATCGCGGCGACCCCACAGGCTCGCGATTGTTGCGGCTCTTCCCGGGCGCGGCCGGCGAGTGAGAGTGTTGCGGCCGTCGTTGAAACAATGCCGCCCGCGATCCCGCTGATCAGAAGGCCGCGGTTCTTCCCCAGGCAGCGCATTAAGACATAACCGGAAAAGCTTATGGTCGAAAAGAGAATCACGAGGAGCCAGACATGTGTGGGGTTAAAAAAGTTGTAGGGACCAATATCGCGGTCGGGCAGCAGAGGGAGCACCAGGAACACCACTGCCAGAAACTTTACGGTATCGTAAAACTCCGTCTCACTGACTGTCTTCTTCACAAAGTCGTGAATCTTCCGCTTTGATGCCAGAAGAATCACCAAAGCCACGCTTGTACTGACAGCCAGCGATTCGTATTTATACACGAGGAATCCGAGCCAAAAAGTCAACAGCCCGGCAGCCTCTGTTGTGATGCCGATGCTCTTGGTTGAATGCCGGTAGTAGCCGATGCACAGCAGAATAATCAGGCCTGCAAAAGTGACCAGGGTGAATCCTGGCTGGTCAAGTACCGCGCACACCGCTCCCAGGAGTGCAAAAAGTGCGAAGGTGCGCACCCCCGCTTCCTTTTCCTCGCCCGGCTGGCGGGCTTTGTAGCGCTCGACCCCGACCAACAAACCGATAGCCAGTGCTTCTGCGAAGACTTTGAAGACTTGGGTACTCATAAAAACTGCAGTTCCACAAAAAATATTTGTGTGCCCACTGTATACGCCGGGTTCGGAATAAGGTTTAATAAAGCCAAGCGGTCCACTCCCTTGGGAAAATCGGGACGCCTCACGTAAATGCCTCGGTCATTATCAAAGATGAAGGATATTACTATGAAGACATTCGTAATCACATTCATTGCGTCCTTAATTCTGCTCTTGCTCACCTGCAGCGCGCTGGCGCAGGATCCGCGGGGTTTGATTCGCGGGCGGGTGACGGACGCCACCGGCGGCATCGTCGTGGGCACGCGGGTGGTGGCGGTCAACACGGAAACGCAAACACGGGCTTCCGCTGAAACCAATGCTGAAGGGCTGTACAACATTCCCTTTCTGCTGCCCGGCACATACATCGTTACAGCCGAATTGCCTGGCTTCAAGGTCTACTCACGCTCCGGCGTTCAGGTGCGGGTCAGCGAGACTACAGACCTGAATATCCAGATGGAACTGGGAGAAGTAACCGATCCATGGAGCGCACCGCAAGCTTTGCCATGCAGGATAAATTTCTTGGCGTCTACCTTCATGACGATTTTAAGGTGAGCGCAAAGCTCACGTTGAATCTGGGACTTCGTTACGAACTCGAGACGCCGCTTACGGAGCGTTTCAATCGGCTGGTAGGCGGTTTTGCTTTTGGCACACCCAATCCCGTTGAAGCAGCGGCGCGGGCGAATTACGCCGAGTCCCCGATCCCTGAACTTCCGCCTGACCAGTTCCATGCTCTGGGTGGTTTGACCTGGGCCGGTCAGGGAAGCAACGGCCGCAGTCCGTTTAGAACGGAAAAGAACAACTTCATGCCGCGTTTCGGTTTTGCCTGGCTGTTCAGTCCCCGGGCTACACTGCGGGGCGGCTATGGCGTTTTCTACGACACCATCGGCGTTAATGCCACACGCGCTATTCAGACCGGTTTTTCGCAGACCACTCCCATCCAGGCCTCACTCAACGAGGGATTGACCTATATTGCCAGTACGGCCAATCCTTTCCCAAACGGCCTGCTTGCGCCGCTTGGTCCCGCAGGCGGATTGGCTAACCTTGGCCAATCGCTCGAATTTTATTTCTCTGCGAAATCTCAGCGTGCTCAGCGCCTCGGCGGTGAAAGAACGGATGACGTTCACAGCTTACTTCTGACTTTTGAAATAATCCGGTTGCAGGAGGATAAATCATGAAAAGCATATTAATGACAGGCCTTGCTTCTCTTGGACTATTGATTATCGTGACTTCTGCCCCAGACCTTTTGGGTAAGGACACAGGCGCTCGCAATCTGGTCCAGAATCCCGGTTTTGAGCTCATGGACGAATCCGGAAAGACCCTCCTGGCCTGGCGCAAGGGATTTCCTCGGGAAGAGATTGCGCCGCTTTTCGAATTGGATTCCAAAGTGGTCCATTCCGGCCGACACTCGGCAAAGCTCACCGCCAGAGGAAGCCCCGGAACGTTTGGTTACTGGGCAACCACGGTTAAAGGAATCCAAGCCACCAATAACCCGGTTTCGGACGCGTCGCCCACCGCCCTCAGCATCCCGGGTACCGATTTTCTGAGCGACAAAAGTTATCGAATAAGCTGCTACTTCAAGACAAAAGATGTCGAATCCATCGGCAAGAGCGTGGCTGTCAGGATCAGTTGGAATGATGAAAAGGGCCGGGAAGTATTGAAAGAATACATCCTCCCGTCCGGTGACGACGGAGATTGGCAAAAGGCAGAGCGAATCTTAACCGCGCCGCGGAGCGCCCGAAGCATTGACATCGAACTGGTACTGCAGTGGTCGAAAGCGGGCACCGTCTGGTGGGACGACTTACGCGTGGAGGAAGCTGCGTCGTTGCCCCATCGCAAGATCAAGGTGGCAACCGTGAGTTATCAGCCTCCTGCTCCTTCCACCCCGGCGAAGAACCGGCAGTTCTATGCCGAGAAGGCCGCGGAAGCGGGAAGGGCAGGGGCCGATATTCTATGTCTGGGCGAAGGAATCACGGTGGTCTCCACGGGAAAGAAATATGACGAGGTCGCCGAAACCGTTGCCGGTCCCACCAGCCAGATTCTGGGGCAAGTAGCCAAAACTTATCGCATGTACATCGTCGCAGGAATTTACGAAAGAGAAGGAGCGCTGGTATACAACACGTCGCTGCTGATCGGACGAAACGGTGAGATCGTAGGCAAGTACCGCAAGATCCATCTTCCGGAAACCGAGATCAGCGGAGGCCTCACTCCCGGCGACAGCTATCCTGTCTTTAAGACGGATTTTGGAACGATCGGACTGCAGGTCTGTTATGACAATTTTTTCCCGGAAGGCGTAAGGACCTTGGCCCTGCAAGGCGCAGAAATCATTTTTCTCCCGATCTGGGGAGACGGTCGAGGCGAGGGGTACCAATGGGATATCGTGGCCCGGGCCCGGGCCATCGATAACGCTGTCTTTTTGATTGCATCCATTTATACCGACAAACGAAGTCTCATCATCGACCCGAACGGGCACATCCTTGCAGATACAAGCGGAAAGAGCGGCATGGTGATGTCTGAAATTGACCTCGACCAGCGTACCTTTGAGCGCTGGCTGTCGGTGCACGGTTATGGCGATTGGAAAAACCTCTATCCCAAGGAACGCCGCCCCGACACGTATCAAAACCTTTCGAAAGACAAGCCCATTGCGCGATCGCCTGACCAGCCGAAGCAGTGAAGCCGTTGGGGTCAGGTCTTCAGAATTCATTTTTTGAATGACTATTGAAGATGGGAACTACAAC
>DASXQR010000196.1:0-34949 GCA_036507075.1 Acidobacteriota bacterium
TCGGTTTTGCAGCAAATTCCAGCTCCTCAAAGCTTCGGAAGATGGGATCAGCCGGCCTGGGGCTTTCCTCGGGCCGCCGGATGGTTAGCTCCACGTTGAACAATCGCATATCGGGTTAAGTTTACCAGTCTCAAAGGGCAATATAAAGCTGTGAAAATTTAAGTCTTCCATGTCTTGGACGACAATTGGAGGACAAATGTTTCAAAAAAACCGGGCCAGATACAAATTATTGAAGCGGCGGGTATTTAGGGTGCAGGACACGGTCGAGTCCGATGGACTCTCCCAGCCCGGATTATCCAAAAACTTTCACCGCAAAGTACCCATGCTTGCACCGGCCGAGAAAAAGAGCGAAAATCACAAAACCTATTTCTTCAGGGGGGACATGTGGGTAGAGGCTTTTCCATCCTTATCTTTCCCGTTGCTTTGATTCTGGCTGTCACCGGCGCGGCCATGGCGCAGGAGACGCGGGCCACGGTTTCGGGTCGGGTCATCGACTCAACGGGCGGCGTGATTCCAGGCGTTTCTGTTTCCATTACGAACGTAGAGACCAACGCAACCAACAACGCAATCACCAACGATTCGGGCCTGTATGAGGTTCCGTATCTGATGCCCGGACAATATCAAGTCACAGCCGAGCTGACCGGTTTCAAGAAGTCAGTCCGCAAAGGAGTGGCACTCAGCGTTGGCAGCCGTGTCAGCATTGATCTTGTGCTTGAAGTGGGTGAAGTTTCGGAATCGGTCACCGTCACCGCTCAGGAACCGTTGCTCGACACAACGAGCGCCTCGATTGCCGACGTGATTGATAACAAACGAGTGATGGAACTCCCGGTGCTTGGCAACAGCGCCATGCTGATGGCCGGTCTGGCCACCGGGATGCAGCGCACGGGCGGATATAACTACCTGGGATTACATTCCACCATTGGCGCTTCCGACTACAGGACCGCGGGCGGAGTGGGGGGAAACGAATGGTCTCTGGATGGAACCCCTAACAGCGGGCACACGCGCCGCGCCGCTTACCTGCCCTATACGGACGCTATCGACGAGTTTCGCGTCGAAGGTACCAGCTACGACGCCCGCGTCGGCCACACCACGGGAGCCTACATCGCGATGCAGTCCAAGGCGGGCACCAATCGCTATCACGGCACGGCGACCTGGAATCACTGGCAGCAGCGCTGGAATGCCACGCCGAACAACGACAATGGGGTTTACTGGGGCAGAATCAAAGCCGCCGAGGCGGCCGGCAACACCGAGCTGGCCAAAAGGCTTCGCGCCGAAGAGCGACAGCCCTCGGGACGGTCGAACAACTATGCCGCTTCGCTCGGCGGTCCGGTCTGGATTCCCAAGCTGTTCGACGGCAAGGACAAGCTTTTCTTCTTTTTCATCTTCAACGGATTCAAGGACAACAAAACGGAAGAACCAGGGAACAAGCTCTTTTCCGTTCCCACGGCTGACGAGCGCAAGGGCGATTTTTCACGGCTTTTGGCTGTCAATCGCGCCAGATATCAGATTTACGATCCTTTAACCACCAAGTTTGATTCAAAAACCGGGTTATTCGTGCGCGATCCCTTCCCCAACAACGTTATTCCGGCAAACCGGATTTTGAATCCGATGTACAAGTTTTATGAAAAGCTCTATCCGCTGCCCAATAATCCTCCTCAGATGGATGCGGAAGGAAGAAATAATTACTTCAACGGCGCCATTCCGTTCAACTGGGATTACAAGGCGCTTCAGAATCGTGTCGACTATGTGATGAATGAGAAGAATCGGATCTTCTTTCGATGGAGCTACAACAAATTCGTGGAAGACCGCAACGACTGGACATTCGAGACCGCCCGCTTCCTTCATTCCAACGCCTTGAACAGAATCAACAAGGGCGCGGGTTTCGATTACGTGCGCACGCTCAATTCCACTACCATCCTGAACGCCGCCATCGCCTACAATCGTTACTTCGACAACGGCTTGAACATCGAGCAGCAGAAATTCAAGGCGAGTGACGTGGGGTTGCCTAAGTATATCGATGAAAAGGCCGGAGACCTGCACACACTTCCGACAGTCGATTTTTCGGATTATCGCGACGTCAGCGGTGGCGTCTCCCGCCTTCAACCGATCTCCACCGGGACGCTCAAGACGGATGTCACCAGATATCTGGGAAAGCATTCACTGGTGTTTGGTTGGGACGGGCGCATGTACTACCGCGTGGGCGGGTCCCCGGGAAACACCTCCGGCCGCTTTGAATTCCGCAACGGCCTGCTTCGCGCAAACTCGGCTGCGACGGGCGTAGGTAATCTCGGAATCGAGTGGGCCGCCTTCATGCTGGGAATCCCAAGCAGCCTGTCGATCGATACGAATGATTCTTACTACATCACGACACCCTATCACGGGGTCTTCGTGCAGGACAGCTATCGTCTGAGCCGCAAGCTGACAATCAATTTAGGACTGCGCATGGAGTACGAAGGAAGCATCCGGGAGCGGTACAACCGGGGGTTGAGGGATTATGATTTTAACTATATCCCGCCGATAGCGGCAGCCGCCCAGGCCGCCTATGCAGCCGCTCCACTTCCGGAACGCGCAGCTTCCGATTTCATCATCCGAGGCGGATCAAATTATCTTGGTTTGAACGTGCCGCGAACGCGCACCGATCCGACGTATCGGTACATGCCGCGCTTCGGGTTTGCTTACTCCTGGATGAAGAATACGGTGATCCGAGGCGGTTACGGAACCTATTACGACACGCTTAACGTCAGCCACACCACTATCGATCAGTCCGGATACAGCCGCGGCACAGGGACCACCATCACCAACGACCAGGGCGTGACATGGAATTTCGGATATTTCTCGAATAACAACTCACCGCTGTCAGATCCATTCCCGGTCCGAAGCGATGGAACGCGATTCAATACGCCGCTGGGCAACTCGCTGGGGAGGAACAGCTTTCTGGGAAGGAGCTTCTCATTTCTCAATCCCACTTTTGAACCACTGTTGCAGCATCGTTGGAGCATCGAAGTCGAACGCCAGCTATGGAAAAACGCGGTCTTTGCAATCGGCTACAGCGGATCTTGGGTGGGGAACCTGAACATTGACCGGAATCTGCGGCCCGTCCCCGAGAAGTACTGGGCCTCCGGTCTGGTGCGAAACGACGCTATCTCCAACGATCTGAACCGGAATCTGACCAATCCTTTCTACATCGGCAATTTTTCTGATCTGCAGAAGCAGGATCCCGCGCTTTACCAACAGTTGTCGACGCTGGGGTTTTTTACCAGCAGAACGATCTCGAAGGCGCAATTGCTGCGTCCTTTCCCTCATATGACGGGCCTCACGCTGAACGAGGAACCGGCCGGCAAGAATTCCTACCATTCCCTGCAGGCGCGGTTCGATAAGCGTTTTTCGCAAGGATGGACCTTGAATACGCATTATGAGTACGCGCACACCATGAGCAAGGACTGGTTCCCGAATGAGTTTGACGCGGAGCCCGACTGGCGCGAGAGCGACAATTCGAGGCCGCACCGCTGGGTGGCAACTTCAATCTGGGAATTGCCCTTCGGCCGCGGCCGGTGGCTGTTGAATGATTCGGGCTGGCTGAATTCCATTCTTGGCGGCTGGCAGATTGGAACCATCTGGCAGATGCAGAGCGGCGAGTGCATTGACTTCGGAAATGTCTTTTATTACGGAAGCAATCTGCGCGATATCGTTCTGCCTAAAGACCAGCGAAGCAAAGACCGATGGTTCAATACGGATCTCTTTGAAAAGAACTCGACGAAGACGGCGGCCAGTTTTCATCGCCGCGTTTTCCCCAACCGCATGAACTGGCTGCGAACGGCGACGCTTTACCAGCTTGATGCCAATCTGCAGAAGGCTGTCGCCGTTCGCGAAGGTATGAAAGCGCTGTTCCGCATTGACCTCTTGAACGCCCCCAATCACCAGGTGTTGGGCGGTCCGGAGGCCAGTCCTACCAATGCCACCTTCGGGAGAATCAACGGATACGTCAACACGCCGCGCTACATTCAATTTCAGGTGAGGTTGACGTATTAGATTATTCAAAAAAGCTTAACCGCGAAGAGCGCCAGGAACGCCAAGATATATTCTTAGTGTTCTTGGCGTCCCTTGCGGTTAGGTTTTTGAATAATCCGGGCCTTCACGCCTTCCATGTCCAGCCAGACAGAGTTGATTCGACGCACGGTGAGAGAGAACATGTGGCTCTCTCGCGGCGGCCAGGCGGAGGACTGCGGCGATCTGCAGGTGTACTCTCCAGCGCCCGAGGTTCTGCCGACTGAGGAAGCCGTAGGCCAGGCGATGCTGCAGGAATTAAGAGCCTGCGCAGAGCAAAAGACAGGGGACGTTGTGATTGCCCTGCTGGGAGGAAGGGGCGCGCAGGCCATGCACCGGCTGCTTGGCGAGGCGGCGCATGGAGATCGGCTTGACTGGCTTCTCTCCAGGCTTCGGGTATTCACACAGGACGCTCTGGCTCCCATGCGCATGAAGAGCAGTCTCAGTTTTGTGCGCGATTTTGAGCGGCTGCTGGGGAGCGATTTCTTCCACAAGGTCAAG
The DNA here is from genome assembly GCA_036507075.1 of Acidobacteriota bacterium. Classification (GTDB taxonomy): domain Bacteria; phylum Acidobacteriota; class UBA6911; order JACQSX01; family JACQSX01; genus DASXQR01. Next base: position 4,546 of record DASXQR010000196.1, read on the forward strand.
AGCTTCACGTCCATGCGCACGGACCTGTTGGACCTGCGCGCGGGCCTTGCGCATTATGTTAAAAAACTGGAAGAAGCCGGCGGGCTCGACATATTTTTTCTCGGGCACGGCCCCGAGCCGAACGATGCCTCGCACCTTGCCTACATCAAGCCGAATTCCGGCGCCACGCTGCACGACCTAGCCGGCGTGATCCCGATATCGTCCAGCATTGTTGAGCACCATATTACAAAATTCAAGGCCGGCGGCAGCGAAGTGAGCCCCCAGGACGAAGAAGAATGCCGGCAGGCGACTCACATACTTACGCTGGGCCCAGCCGCCATTTTGAAGGCCCGTCGCCTGGTACAGTCAATAGTGGACGCCGATACGGCGCCGGCAAAGCGGGCGACATTCCGGCGCGTGATGGAAGAAAAAATCTCCGACGACGGTGGAACGCGCGCCCGCCAGTTGGATGAAAACCCCGGATTGTGGGTACGCCTGCATCCGAACGTGAGATCGTTGGTGCTGCCGGATGTGTTTTGATTGGTCGTCTTGCTTACCCGGATTATTCAAAAACATTAACCGCGAAGAGCGCCAAGAACGCTAAGACCAGCGCCGGGTAACGGCCTGGAGCTTAAGGTATGAAGTCCAATAAGGATTGAATGTCGGTTTTTTTTGCGTTGGCCTTCATACCTTAAGCTCCAGACCGTTACCCGGCGCTATCTTGGCGCTCTTCGCGGTCTTTGCGGTGAAGTTTTTGAATAATCTCGGGCCTGCGGCGTAGTTCGCGTTAATCGGCGGCTAGTTTTATCTTCCCACTTCGGCGTTCCTGGCGATGAATGAGCGAACTTCATCCATGCGGGGGATTCCTCCGCGGGCGCCGAGTCTTTCGCAGCTTAAACCGGCCACGGCATTTGCAAAGCGGAGCGTCTGCTCAAGGGACCAGTGCTGGAAAAGCGCGTAAATGAAGGCGCCTCGAAACACGTCTCCCGCTCCGGTGGTATCGACGGCCGATATCGGATAGGCAGGGAAGCGGAGCATTTCGCCATTGTAGATGACCACAGCGCCTTTGGCGCCGAGTGTGCAACAGAGGAAAGCCTTGACCTGCTCGGATAGTTTCCGAATCGCCGTCTCGAAATCGGTAATACCGAGATAGTCGGCTGCGAAGTTTTCCGACACGATCAGGAAGTCGACAGTCTGAATCAAGTCTGATGTGTAGGGTCGATCCACGCGGTCTATGTCGATGGTGACGGGAATCCCGTCTTCACGAGCCCAGCGGGCGGCAAGTAATGCCGCTCGCTGGTCGTTTCCGTCTATATGCAGAAGCCGTCCGGAACAGACGTCGGAGCGCCGCAGCTCCTGATCTTTGAAAAAGATTTCCGGCGGTCGATGGGAAAGCACGGTGCGCTCGCCGTTCCCTTCATCCACTAAAATGATGGCGAACTGGTTTCGGCAGTCAGCCTGCAGGACACCGGTCACATCCAGACCTTCCGCCTGGAGATCAAGGCGGGAGAAAGCGCCGTTGGAATCGTTGCCTACCTTGCCGATGTATTTGGATGGCAGTCCGAAGCGGCTGCACACAGTCAGTGCCGTTGCCACCTCCCCGCCCCCCAGGCGGTGCATCTCGCGCAGCGGCAGCTTGGAGTCGAATTTAGGAAAAGTGGGCAGCAGGCACAGCCAGTCGACCGAATTGGCTCCCACGCCTACCACGTCGAAAGGTTTGTTCTTTGCGGGCTTGAAGGGGATCTGTAGTGTCATTTTAAGAATGTCGGCCACGCTTGGTTAAGTTCGGGAGTGAAGGGGACTCAGCGAATGTGGATTTCGGAATTCAGGGAATGTGGATTTCGGAATGCGGAATGCGGAATGGAGATTGATCGTGATCTCGGCTTAGCAACTCAAAGGTTGACAGATTCCGCATTCCGCATTTCGCATTCCGCATTCGTGGAACCCCCTTCATAACGTCAGCCTACCAACCTACCACTGCAACTCCTCGGGAAAATACTTCGACACCAGCGCCTGGTAATAGGGCATTAATTTGTCAACGTTCGGGCGCTCTTTGCTTTTCGAATAGAGATCGAAAGGATTAAAGGCGCGGACCCAGCGAAACATTGCCTTATCCTTGTCATTCATCAGATAGGTGTACTCCTTCTCCCGGTGCGCGGCATAGAAAGAGTGGTAGCGAATGATATACAGCGCTTCTTCAGGCAGGTAATCCTTCACTACTTGATACAGATACTCATCGTGGCCCCAGGAAAGATGGACGTTGCCCAGACCGATCCCTTCCGAATAGATGCCAAACCGCGTCAGGTACCTGGGATCGCGGTTGTCCGGATTGAGCTCGAAAAACTCATGAAATACAATCTTGTCCGAGAAGGCGCATCCCACCGGAAACGTGTCACCCACGACAGCCCACTGTGGCTCGCCAAACAGGCACAATACCTTGCCCAAATCATGGATGAAGCCGGTCAGCACAAACCAGTCCGGATGTCCGGCAGCGCGAATGGCCTCGGAGGTCTGCAGAAGGTGTTCGATCTGCGGCAAATCGGTGTCCGGATCGCTGTCGTCGACCAGCGTGTTGAGCACGTCGGTAGCCTTCCAGATGCCCATCGACCGTTTGTTTCCGGGTTTGAACTCCTCTTTTTTCTTGAGAACAAAGTCGAGTGTTTGACCGGCATGGTTGACGCGATAAAAGTCTTTGACCGAGTTTCTGGCTTCCGCTTTGTAATCGCGGAACTGGGACGCCTTTTTGCCGGGGTCGGTTGCTGTAAACGGCTTGTTTTCCTCCTGCGCGGGGTCAGGATAGCGCTGGGTAAGAAACTCCTCCCACTGGTCCAGGTTTTCCAGGGGATTCTGGTTTTTCATGCTGGAATCTTCAGACATTCAGATCTCCTTACTTCTTTTGCTGTCAAGGGTACCGTTTTCCGGTGGCGAATTCCAGTGACCATTGAACCGCCAAGAACGCTAAGAGCGCCAAGTGTTTTTTATGAAGGGTTATGAAGGGGGATGAAGGGTTATGAAGAGTTATGAAGGGGAGGCAGTGGATTTTACGGGCCTTGCTTTCTCTTCATTCCGCTTCGTCCCCCTTCGTTCCCCCTTCATAACCCTTCATCCCCCTTCATAACCCTTCGTTCCCCATTCATAGAAGCGCTTGGCGGCCTTGGCGTTCTTGGCGGTTCAGCTTTTACCGGCCGGCTTCCAGCTTCTTCCATTGTGCGACGTATTCATCGACGTTTTCCTTTTTCACAATGTCCACGCCGGAATCAATAATCTGCTGGGCTGGTCGCTTTCCAGCTTTGTAATCGGCGAGTATTTTCACGGGTTCACTTCCCCACCCGAAATATTTCTGCCCGATTAAGACCTGAACCTTTCCTTCGCGCAGAATTTCGGGTGCGGGAGGAATGGTGTCAAAGCAGACAAACTTGGTTTTCTGCGGATCCACGGGCGCAATAATGGCTCGTGAAAAGACAGGCCATCCACCCACTGAAACCCAGGCATCCAGATCCTGATATTTGTTCGTTGCCGAAGCAATGATCTCGGCGCAGCGGAGAGAATCTTCCTTGGTATCAAATACTTCAATCACCTTGATGCCGGGGTATTTTTTAAGCGAGTCCAGCACCCCGTCCAGCCTTCTCTTCAGATTGTAGGCGCCTATGGAGGTGATGCAGGCGACTTTTCCCCTTTCACCGAGCAGCCGCGCGGTTTCATCACCCATGATGTTGCCGCTCCTGTAATCATCCACGCCGTAATAGGCAAGTCGTTTTGATTTGGGGGCGTCCGCGTCCCAGGTCATCACCGGAATGCCGGCGTCGACCGCCTTGTTGATCGTGTCGGTCAAAAAATCTCCGTTGGTGCAGGAGATGGCAATCCCGTCAACTTGCTGCGTTATGAACGATTCCAAAATCTCTTTCTGCTTCAGTTCGTCGGCTGTTTCGGACGCCCTCCAAAGGACTTCCACATTGCCCAGTGCCTTGGCCGCCCGCTCGGCGCCGACCTTTGCATAATTAAATACCGGAAGGTTAAGCGCCTTTGGCATGACCGCGAAGCGGTACTTGGCCTTTTCCTGCGGACCTTTTGATGAGCAGGATGCGATCAGACAGAATGTGAGGAACAGTAAGAAAGATTTGAGCTTCATGGTATGTCCTCCGCGCTTTTAGTGAAAAATTGGGAGACTGCAGGAAGAAAAGCCGCCTACGGCCACGTGCACAACCACGTCAACGAACACGGCCACGTCTACGGTGACACGACGTCATTCGTGGGACGTTGTCGTGGACGTTGACGTGGTCGTGCACGTGGCCGTAGACGGCTTTTTTCTTTTAAGATCCTCCAATTTTCTAATGATGTCGTTTTGCGATCAACTGGTCTATCACCACAATCACGATCACCACCACTCCCACAATCAGCCGATCATAGAATGTGGCTCCGGCGATCTGGGGAAGGGCATTGCGCAATACGCCGAAGATCAGCGTGCCGAGCACAGTGCCGGCGACCGAACCGCGTCCTCCCGCCAGGCTGGCTCCCCCAACGACTGCCGATGCGATGATATCGAGTTCGTAGCCGGTGGCCAGATCCGCCTTGCTCTGGCCCTGCACCAGAACCAGGACGATACCGGAAACGGCCGACAGCAGACCGCCCAGAGTATAAACGAGCGTCTTGGCCCGTCCAATTCGAATCCCGCTGAACAGCGCCGCGGTTTCATTTCCACCGAGGGCGTATACGGAGCGGCCCCACTGGAAATTCTTCATCAGCACCTGGAACAGCACCGCCAAGCCGATCATCACAATGGGGGGCATCCAGTCGATCGGTATTCCGAGAGGTTTCCAGTTGGCCGGAAGTCTTCCGGAAAAATCAAAATATCGGCCCTCTGTGGCAATGAAAGCCAAACCCCGCGTCACACCCATCACACCCAGCGTGGCGATAAACGGAGGAAGGCGAACCCACACGATGAGCGCCGAGGTAACCAGCCCGGAAAGAACGCCCACCACCAGGCCTGCCGTCACACTGGCAGCCAGCGAGTGATTGGATCCCACAAACAGCAGGCCGGTGACGACACCGGAAAGAGCAATGACGGCTCCGGGTGCCAGGTCGATACCGCCTGAAATGATAATCATGGCGGCTCCGATGGCGGCGATTCCATAAATCGAGGAATATTTCAAAATGAGGATGGAATTATTCCAGTTCAGGAAGGGGTGGCTTCTGTTTCCTTCAGGCCACAGATACCAGGCAAAAAAAGCGATTTCCAACAGGAGGATCAGCAGAGTGTTGAACTCGCGGGCTTTGAAAAGAGCTCTCATCTTGTGAATGACGGCCGGCACGGGAAATTCCTGCTGCCTTTCATGGTCGGGATTCCAAATGCGGATTTCGGAATGCGGAATGCGGAATAGATGAGTGATTTAGTCTCAGTTTAGACCTAAGCCGGCAATATTCCGCATTCCGCATTCCGCACTCCGCATTCGGAAGTTTCCAGAAAATCTGTTTAGAAAGCAGGAAGTTGCCTCCTCTTCTACGCCAAGGACACAGCCTCCCCTTTCGCAACGGTGGCGAGGCTCATCACAGCTTCCTCGCTTGCCGTCGAGGCGTCCAGCTCGCCCTGCATTCTTCCTTCCCGCAAAACAACGATCCGATGCGCCAGGGTGAGAATTTCGGGAAGCTCGCTTGAGATGAGAAGGCAGCCTGCACCCTGGCGCGCCTGGATTCGGATGATTTCATGTATCTCGTACTTGGCGCCGACATCCACCCCTTTGGTGGGCTCGTCCAGAATGAGCAAACGAGGCTCTGTGGACAGCCACTTGGCCAATACAACTTTCTGCTGATTTCCGCCGCTCAGGCTGGAAGGTTCCGCCTCGATGCCCGCAGCTTTGATCCTCCAGCGCTGTATTAACTCGGCGCTCTGTCGATTCTCATTTCGCCGCCGGATCATTATCGAACCGCGGGCCTGTTGCAGGGGCAGCAACAGATTTTCGCGGATCGTCAGGTTGAAAAACAAGCCCTGGCGGTTCCGTTCTTCGGGAACCAGAGCAATCCCTGCACGAACTGACTCCAGCGGGGATTTCAAATTCAAGAGCCGGCCGCCGATTCTTACCGAGCCGCTGTCAGGCCGGTGCAGTCCAAACAGGGTCTCGGCAAAATCGGAGCGTCCCGAACCGACCAATCCGAACAGCCCCACAATCTCGCCGGCGCGGACCTTCAGGGATAACTCTTCGAAGAGAGGGCGTCGGGTCAGCCGTTCTACTGCCAGAAGTTCCTCTCCGAGGCCTTCAGTCAGGTCGGCAGTGCGCGCCTCCAGGTCGCGCCCCACCATGCAGCGAACTATCTGTTCGGTTGTGACCTGCTCCTTTCGAAAGCTACCGGCGTGCTCGCCATCGCGCAGCACGGTGATGGCGTCGCACAAGCGAAACACTTCGGGAAGCTTGTGGGAAACGTAAATCAAAGTGACGCCGCGTTCGCGCAGGCCTTCCAGTATTCGAAACAGGTCGCCGGTTTCACTCGCCGTGAGGCAAGTAGTCGGCTCATCAAGAATCAGGATTCGACACTCGAAAGCCAGAGCTCTGGCGATCTGAAGGAGCTGCTGATGGGCTACGCTGAGCGATTCGACGGGGTCACCGGGGGCGAACTTCAGGTGGAGGCGATCCAGCAACTCCGCGGTCCGTTCAGACATCTGGGTGCCCTTCAAACGCCCCACGGGGCTCGTCAGTTCTCTTCCTGCAAAAATATTTTCGCTCACTGTCAGGTTTGGGAAGAGCATCATTTCCTGATAAACCATCCCAATGCCGCAGTCGAGCGCATCGCGGGGTGTCTCCAGTTGAAGTTTCTGGTCCCGCCATATCATTTGTCCTGAATCGGGCCGCAGGATCCCGGCAAGGATTTTCATCAAGGTAGATTTGCCGGCCCCGTTTTCTCCTACGATCGCATGTGCCTCCCCCTCCCGGACGGAAAAGCTGACACCGCGCAGAGCGCGCACCGCGCCAAAGGATTTCACGATGTTCTGAAATTCGAGGTTCATCCAGGAAAAGGGTTACAAGTTATTCACCACAAAGACACCTCCCGGCCGCAAGCGCAACCAAAAAGCCGTCCACGAAAACGTCAACGATCACGTCTTACGTCTACGAACACGACCACATACAACATTCCTCAGTTCTGCGCGATCTGTGACGAACCGAGCGAAGTCGTAAACGTAATCGTGGATGTTGACGTGTCACGTGCCCGTGAACGTCGACGGCTTTGAAAAGAAACAACAAACATTCCCCCTGCGCTCCCTTACGGTCGCGGTACTGATTTTTCCTCTTAACGCTACGCGCTGGTTGCCATACGCAGCCGCTCACCGGGCAGGACGCGATAGATGGCGACTGCCACGGACTTGCCTTTTACTATCTCGTCGCCCGCGTATTCGGCGGGGATGCGGCCCTGCAGAGCCTCGAAGGTTTCTGCGCTGATCAGGATTCCACTCTCCGAGGAATACTTCTTGTTCAATCCTTCGATTCGTGAAGCCGTGTTGACTACGTCTCCGATGGCTGTGTATTCCATCTTCTTGGGGGATCCGATATTTCCCACGATAGCCTCTCCGGTGTGGATGCCGATTCCGATCCTTATCAATTCGTCACCCCGCTGCTGGAATTCCTGATTGAGCGTTTCCAGGGCGGTTAACATCTCAATGGCCGATTCGACGGAGTGCAGCTCGGCATCGGCATCGTCCAGCGGGGCTCCAAAAACAGCCATGATCCCGTCCCCCAAGAATTTGTCCACCGATCCCTTGTGCTTCTGGATTATTTCAACCATCAGGGTCAGGTAGCGGTTAAGGTCCTGTACCAGCAGTTCGGGCGCGGTCTTTTCCGATCGCGTAGTGAAATTCCGGATGTCGGAGAACAGCACGGTAACCCGTTTCTTCTCCCCTCGCAGTGCGAGGGTGTCGGCGTGGCGAAGCAGCTTTTCGATCACTTCGTCGTTCACATAGCTTTTGAAGTGTTGTCGCAGTCGCCGTTTTTCCCGTCCCTCCAGGATGAAATTGGCGGTCTGCGACAATCCGACCGCGCAGATGGCACCCGAAACGGGTCCCACCACCAGCACTGACCATCCCCGCGAGAACAGGGGATCGGCGGCCAGGAGGTATGCGGCAATCAGCACACCGCTTGCGCTCAAGCCAATCCAGGGCGGCAGAAAAATGCATAGAAGCGTCACCAGACTTAACAGCAGCAGTGTGACTAGGAACTGTGTTCTGGAAGGAACAGGCCGAATGAAATTCTCTTTCAGCAGCGTGGCAACGGTGTTGGCGTGAATTTCAATTCCCGGCGTGCGTCTGAACGGATGCGCTTCGCTGCGTTCTCTCAAGTAGTAGAGAGGAGTGGAATGCAGATCGTCGTCTCCTATGGTTCCGAGCAGGATGATGCGGCCGCGCAGCTTTTCAAAAAAGTCTTTTCTTCCGGCCTCCGCAGCCTCCAGCGCCTGCCAGAACGGGATCCGGGGAAAGACATCGAACCCGAGGTAGTTGATCAACAGTCGCTCGCTGGGGGCGGTAAAGCGCGTGCCGGCGCCGGGTCGAAAAGCCCGGGCAACGGCCAGAGCGAATCCGGGTCGCCTTTCCTTTGAATAAACTTCCTGCCGTCTTACAAAATCATCGTCATCGGTTGTCAGGTTGACATACGCGAAATTCTCCTCGCCGGCGGCGATGGTCAGCATGGGAGGCGGCGGCTCCGATCCATGAACGCGGTGCGCCAGGATCACCGGCACCCCCACCTGCCTTGCCCGAAACAGGGACTGAAAAAGTCTTTGCTGTCCCACCAAGTCCAGATGTTGAATGTCGGCAAATATCAGATCCAAGCCCACCACGCCGGCCCTGGCGTCGATCAACTCCTCGAGCACCTTCGCGTAATGTTTCTGCCAGAGAATCAGAGGGTCCGCGATCCTGGAAAGAGATTCCTCATCAAGGGCCAATATGACGATAGGCGCTTCCGGTGGAAGCGGCAGGGGACCGCGCAGTTTGAACCGAAAATCGTAGCTCCGATTTTCCAGCGCCGAGCCGAATTGTGAGGATTGCACCTGCACGCACACAGCCAAGGCCACGGCGACGACTCCGGCCCAGATGAGAACCTTGGAAGTCCGCCTCGGGAGTCGTGTCATACAAGTGAACAGTGATCAGGGGCAAGAATAACCAGTTTGAGTAAAGTGATCAGGTTTCGAGTCACACTAACTGGTTATTCTTGCCCCTGATCACTGTTTTCTTGAACTCATTTTTCGAGCTTCTTGAGCTCTTCGTTTACGGCGGCGGACAATCCGGCATTCGAATAGAGCCAAATCAGATGATTGGTCAGCCGCGTATCCGCGGGGTTGGCGTCGCGCAGCTCGCGGAAGTACACGGCCGCTTCGGAAAAATAACCCGCGTTCTCCAGCGCTATTGCCCGCAGAAGCTTGTCGGCTGTCTGCTGCGGTGAAGAGCCGGTGAACTCCTTGCCGGGCTTTACCTGAATGTTTGGTATCTGCTGCGGTGTGAAGTCGCCAACTTCCTTGTTGAGCTTGACATGAAAACTTGCCGACTGCTGCGCCACAGTCCTGCCGTCTTTCTCAGCCCAGACTTCCCATGAATAGTCTTTCTCGTCCAGCGCGGGCTCGGAATCCGGATAGGACAACTCGGTCGATTCGGTGGAAGTTCTCCAGAACGCTGTCCCGTTCTGATCCCGGAGTGTGACATTGTACCGGGCCACGCCTGCCAAGCCTGCCCACCGGAAGACGGGCCGGCTGCTGCTGACAGATCCGCCCAGGTAAAGCGGTATCGGGGGGTAGCCTCGGGGGCGAGTGGCTCCGATCCGCTCCATGCTTTCGGATCCGAGCGACACCTGGGGCAGAGCGCACTTTCTGTCTCGCTCCCTTACCGGGGGCGGGCCCTTGATCACGCGGACCTGGGCGGCGGAGAATTCTGCCAGCGTGCCCTTTTTCAACACCATTCGCTCGGTGGATGGGCAAAAGATAATTCCGACCTCGCCGGAATTGACGGAAAGCTTGTCAGCCGGGAAGAGAAGATCCGCCAGTTGGGCGTTCTTCTTTTCCGTTCCTCGCTGCAGCACGGCTTCACCGGAGACTTGAATCACCATGCCCAGCGGTGAGCGACTCTGCGGAAACGCTTCCGGGCAAAGAGCCGGGGCCAGCAACACCAGGCATAGAGTCCATTTCGGATGAGGCATGTCTTCTCCTCCTGCGGGATTCTATATTACGAATTTTCGCGTATAAATTCGTGTACAAATTTTGCCACAAAGCCACTAAGGCACGAAGCGGACGAGCGGCAGGGGGCGGCCGGTCTATACAATGGGGGTCCAGACAATGTGTTATTGGAGCTGACTGGCTGCTCCCCGCCGCTCGTCTGACTTTGTGCCTCAGTGGCTTTTGTGGCAAGAATCCGTAGCGAATTCTCATTCTAAGCATTAAAACATTGCCTTCAGGGTCAGCCTGACAGATCTCGGATTTACCTGAGTGTCAAAGACGCGGCCAAATCCGGGCGATTCCAGGATCCTGACGGGAATCGCGAAGTGGGTTCGATTAAACAGATTGAAAGCTTCCGCCCTGAAGTCGACGCTGGCGTGATCCCGCAGCGCGAATCGCCTTGACAAGCTCACGTCGATGGTCGCGATTCCCGAGCCGCGAAAGGTATTTCGGCCCACCTTGCCATCCTGTTTCAGCGGCGCTGTGAGCGCCAGCGCCGAGACGGTTGACGGGAGTTGAATTGGACGGGCGGTCCCGGGACGAAAAACCAGCCCCTCCAGGGAATTGAGCCGATCGGTCAGATTCCCGTCTTCATTTTTGTCAATCGCTGTGTTGACGGTGAACGGCTGGCCCGTTTGAAACTCCATCGTGCCGGCAAGCTTCCAGCTTCGAAGCAGAGGCCTGGCAGATCCCGGAATTTCCCAGAGGAAATATCCCGCGACCCGATGCTGCGCGTCGAAATTGGCCGAGGCTCGCTCCAGTGCCAGGCGCGCTCCATTTTGGGGGAGCGAATAGAACCCCCGGCCGTCGAAGGGATCGGACACCTGGTCGATCGAGTGCGACCAGGTCCAATACGCCCGGAATTGAACGCCGCGGCTGAAGCGCTTTTCACTCGTCAACTGCACGGAGTGGTAAACCGAAGCGGCCGAGTTTTCTATCACTGTGTAGGCGCCCAAACCGGACTCGTCCCGCTGCGCGCGAGAAGGCGAAGTATCCAGTATGGTCAAGAGGACGATTGGACTGTTGGGCAAAGGACGCACCAGAATTCTGGGCGTGGAGATCATGCCCCCGTTCGGAGTGGTAAAGCGTGTAAGGTGAACCCCCCGCGTTCCGATGTAGTGCGCTGACACCAGCAGGTCCCGCCCCAGTTGCCTTTCAAGCGCCAGCACGAAATGCTGGGCGTAGCCGGTCTTAAGACTCTTCTCAGGCAGCGTGAAGGCAAAACTATTGCTCTTCTCATTCAAACCCGGCAGAGCCTGATTGAAGATCGCTCCCAGCGCGGTGGCAAATCCCCCCGCGGGGGCATTGAAGCTGTTCAGAGTTCCCGGAACAATCAAAAAGTCCCTTGTCGGCACAAAGAAGAAAAATGTCGGGCTGTTGATCACCAGCCCGTCGGGCGGTCGAAAGACAGGATCGAAATTGACCGGCACCAGCGTAGGCGCAACATTGCGCGACTGGCTGGTGACCGCTCCGAGGTTTGCATCATAACTGAGGCTGTAGCCCGCCCGGATCGCTGTCGTGCCCTTGCCGAAGGGGTCCCACGTCAGTCCCGCGCGCGGCGCGAAATTGTTTCTGTCGGGTTGATAAATCTTGGTGCGCCCCGAGATCAAAGTGTTGAGCGAGCGGAGAGCTTTGTCAAAAGCAAGATTTCCACCCTCGATGATCTGCTGGTTGCGCGCGTCTCCGGAAGGCTGCAGATGCGGAAATTGCGCCGGATCCAGTCCGAATGTTCGTTCGATGCGACGGTTCGCTTCCACCGGCACGGTCTGATATTCATAACGCAAGCCAAAGTTGACGGTCAGGTTCTTGCGCGGTTTCCAGTCGTCCTGAGCAAAGAGATCATACTGCGCGAATCGAAGCCCGATAGCCGTGTCCGCGACATTTGAAGTGCTGATAGTCTGAAGAACGCCTGCCGCTCCACCCAGCGCGGCCAGTTCCAGGCCGCGCAGAAGGCCGTCGGGAGTGGCAAAGAGGCAAAATGGATTCAACTGGCAGTCATCAGAAACTCGGCCGTAACCAAATACCAGCAGCGGCCGGCTGTTGCGGTCGGAGTAACTGTTTAGCTGTGACCAGCGGATATCGGCGCCGAATTTCAGAGTATGCGCCGGGCCGCTTCGAGTGATGAAGTCGCTCAGTTGAAAAGTGTTGTCCACACGAGCCTGGGGGAAATTGAACACATCGATGCCAATGGTGCTGTAGGGCAGAATGGAAAGTTGCCCAACCGGCCCGCTGGCGCCGAACGGCCCAAACCTGCCATAGGGCGTCACAATCTCGCGTTGAAAATTGCGATCGATGTCAGCATTGCCCGTTGGAAGCGGCGCCGAACCGAACAGCAGCGGGTCGCCCCTGTCAGGGGGAAAACCGAGGCGGGTCCTTCCATAAGAAAACCGAAACGCGTTCCCGTAACGAGTTCCCGCGCCGTTCAGAAACAGCGAAATGTTCTGGGTCCTGGTCGCAGTGGCCAGCGAAGAGTTAATGGCGTCGCTAGTGAACGGAATCAGCGAATGGTCGTTGGTAAAGTTGTACCGGGCAGCAAAACTGAGGCCCTCGGCGAGGCGCCAGTCTGCCTTTGCCGAAAAGGCGTCTCCGGTGCCTTCTGTTTTCCTGACCTGAGAGTAGTTGTTGGGCCCGAATGGACCTGACGGATTATTTGGCAACGGGTACAGTGCCAGCACCGCCCTGCCGGCCAAAGCCGAATAGCGGGCGCCGGTAACACCCTGCCGCACGTCACGAAACTGATCGGGTGCCTGCAGGAAGCCGCCCAGTTGGTCGATCGGTACAAATCCAGAGTAGCCTTCCACCACTGGATTAATTCGCAGCCCTCTCTCGCCGGCTGCAGGAACGACGAAATGCGCCATGGCGGTTCCATGATGCCGTTGATGCTCTGCCGAAAGAAAATAAAAGACCTTGTTCGGGACGATTGCCGCTCCCAGAGTCCCGCCCGCCTGCGCCTGGGCGAATTTTTTTCCGTGAAAGCTTCCGCCGTTCAGGGTTCCCCCGTTGGCCTGGTCGGTAAAGGGCTGCTCAAAAAAATTGCGCGCATTGAGGTGATCGTCGTTCAGCATGCCGTAAGCAGAGCCATGCAGATCCTTCTTGCCGGAGCGGGACACGGCATTGACCATGGACGCCGAATTCCGGCCGAATTCGGCCGGGAAGCCGGCTGTCATGATTTGAAATTCCTGGACGCTTTCGATGCTCTGCGGCACCAGCGACACGAATCCCTGGCGGCGCACGCCGATGTCTTCGTCGTTGTTGTCCGAGCCGTCGACCGTAAAGTTGTTGCTGCGGCCGCGCAGTCCGTTTACTGAAAACTGGCCCGCGGTTCCCACGCCGATTCCCACCGCCGGGCCTTGTCCGGTGGAGAACGGCACGCGGAAAACTCCCGCGGAAAGCAGCGCAAGCTGGTCAAAAGACCGGACGCCTCTGAGCGGCAGGCTCTGAATCAGAGAGTCTTCAAAATTGAAGCGCACCCCCCAGTCAAGCAGCGAAACCAGCGAAGTGAAACCGGGCTCGCTGAGGAATGCAAGAATCACCGGCGTCGCGCCGGGAGCCGTCATGTCGACGATGGCCGTCTTTGTCTGCTCCCCGCGCAATGTGATTTGCTCGGTCCGGGTAAAGACCAGCTTGCGCAGCTCAATCGGAGGAACGACCACCTGGAGCTGGTTCAGGCGAATCAGGATGTCGCTGCGCTCGGCGCGGTAATAACCTGTGAACTCGGCCGCCACCGAGTAATGTCCGGGCTCAAGCTGCATGAACACGAAATTTCCGCCGCCGTCGGTTTGAAGCTGGCGCTTCCAGCCCTGATCCAGGTTGAGCAGGGTGACGGAAACTCCCGAGAGCGGGGCGTGCGACTCGACGTCGAAGACATTTCCACTCACCTGGCCGGTGAGGGTATCGGCAAAGAGAAAAGCGCCGCCTGCCGCAAAGAAAAAAAGGAAAATAAGGAATGGCGCATAGAACCGCCGTAACCGCGAAGGCGCGAAGGCCGCGAAGGTTTTCATTCAGCCGTGTTTTTCCTCAATTGAAGCGATACATCCTGCGCGCCATCGACCGGCACGCGAAGCACAGAGCCACGTCCCGCAAGGGCGTGGTGGGAACCATGTAAGTCGGCGCGTTCCACGCCAGATTCGCCGCCGGGTCCGATGACATTCGCCACACGAGAGCAGGCAAAACTCAACAGGCGAGGCATTACCATGCTGTCTGGGCACGAGCCGACTCACGGAATCCCCGCCACGCCCTTGCGGGACGTGGCTCTGTGCTTCGCGTGTCGCTCGGTCGCCCGCACAAAACGCTATGGTTAGCGCAAGCCGCCAGGCTACCGCTTTTCCCGAGCTTCGCGCAGCGCCTTGCTCTCAGGCAGCCGCGCCCTGCCCGCCTCCAGGAGCTGGCGGCCTTCGGCACATCGACCCGCCTCGCACAGGATATCGGCCGCCAATATGTAAGCGGCTGCCAGAGTTTCCTCCGCCGTGTCGGGCCGGGAATTCTCCAGCCCCTGCGTGAGCAGCAAAGCTGCTTCATCGAGTTTTCGCTCGCGCCTTAAAACTTCGGCCAGGGTCCGGCGCGTCACCACATCTCGATAAGCGCTTTCCAAAGGCGCCAGGTACTCCCGCGCTTTTGCAAGGTCGCCCATCCCTGCGTATGCCGCCGCAAAGATCTCGTGCGCTCTGCGTTCGGGATGGTGTTCGATATCAAATTCTTCGATGCGCTTCGGCTCCGGATTGTCCGGCGGAATCATCAGGCTGTCGATAATGGACGGCGGAATGACGCCAAAGATGTACTGTCGCATTGCCGAGTCCATCAACTCCAGCGCTCCGCGGTAGTCGCGCTCTTCTATGCGCCGCATCGCCCAGGTGTGGATAAGTTGATGGATTCCAAAACTCTCGTTGCGGGAATTGAAAGCAGTTCCCGCAATTTTTTTGCGGGTCTCCATGTCCAACCCGGCCAGTGCGGAGGCGAACAGGCTCGAAGCTTCCCCCCGCTGGCTGGAGCGCCACAGCTCTTCAGCGCGCTGCCGGCTCTTCCAGAATTGGCTGTTCAAAACATCCTTTAAAAGACCGGGGGGAAGCGAGGAGAGATCGGATTCGACCGGATGCTGCGATTGAAATTCCAGGATGCGGTCTCTCAGCTCCTTGCTTTGAGGGGAGTTTTTCAGCGTCTCCGAGTAAATTGTCCAGGCGCCCCGGTAATCCCGCGACTCCTTTTTCTTTTCCGCCGCTTCGATATGGGCGCGGGCCAGCGCCGTCTGCGCCTCCTCGATCGCCTCACGAAGCTCCTGGCGCTGTGAAGCGTCGATGGAAAGCTTCAGACTCTGGTCGTAAAGAGAAAGGGCTTGAGCATAATTCTTCTGCGCGTAGCGTATCCGGCCGAGGAGAAAGTGCGGCGCTGCGTACCGCGGGTCAGCCTTGATTGCCATCGCCAGCTCCGATTCCGCCTCCTGGATTTTCCTTTGCAAAACGAACACTTCTGAAAGATTGTAGTGGGCGAAGGGATTGTCGGGAGCAAGCCGGATTGCCGATCGAAACTCCCGGGCCGCATCGTCCAACTTGCCCTGCTGCTTCAGGAAAAGCCCGTAGCGAACGCGCAAAATCGAATCGTTCGGGGATGCTTTGAACGCCTGCCTGAAGACCTGTTCTGCCTGCGGGATCTGATTCTGAGACGCGAGGAACGTGGCGTAGGTTTGTAAAACCTCGACGTTATCGGGGTATCGGCCCGCCAGCGTCGACAGCAGCGATCGTGCCTCCTGCAGCCGTCCCGCTTCCTGCAGCAGCCTGCCGAGGCTGAGCCTGAAGGCCGGTTCGTCCGGCTCCAGCCGGATCGCCAGTCGAAGCATTTCTTCCGCCTGGGGCCGCCGCTGCAGACGCTGGTAGAGCAGTCCCAGGGTCTGGTAGGCATACGCATTGCCCGGATTGACCTCGGTGGCATGGCGAATCTGGCTTTCGGCATCCTGCCACCGGTCCAGCAGGAAATAAACCTGCCCCAGGCCGTGATAAGCGGCACTGTCCTCTCGATTTACTCGAATCGAATCATTGAAGGCTGTTTCCGCGTCCGTATACCGTCTCTGCTGAAGGTAAATCAACGCCAGCGTGTTTCGCGGATAAGACCAGCGCGGTGCCAGCGTGATGGAACGCTGCAGCGGCTCGACGGCGCGGTCCAGCAGGTTCTGTTTCCACAGCGCCAATCCCAGGGCATTGTGCGCGTAGGCGGCTCCGGGATCGAGCCGGATGGCGCGCTGAAGCTCCGGCACCGCCTGAGCGTATTGGCCGCGCTCGGCCATCGATCTTCCCTTGAAAAAACTTTCCTCCGACTGGAGCGAAGGCGCAGGACTGAGAAGCTGCTGCGCGCGGCCGATCAGGTTGGCGCCTTCTTCGAACACCCCGGCATCCCATCGGATGTCGCCGCCGCGCAGGTACTTGAGAATGATCCGCTGAGCCTTGTTTCCCATGGCGACCACCACTTCTCTGCTCAGCTTCTCCTGCAGTTGCGGAGAAACGGCGGCCTGAAGGCGCTGGTAGTGGTCCCATGCCGAATCTCCGGCTGGAGCGACCAATCGTTCCTCCCAAAGGGCCAGATAGAAACGACGGTATGTCTCGGCCAGGTTCGCGGGCACGTCTGGAGGAACAGCCAGTTGCGACGGCGGCCGCTGCACGGCGGCCACTGCGCGCAATTCGCCGCTCTGCACATCAAATTCCTGGGGGCCGGAGAACAATTTCACTCGAAACCGGCGTTCGTGTTCGGGCGATTCGACCAGTGTCAGGTTGTGCGGGCCGGGAGAAAGACCCTGGACCTGCAGGAAACGATCGTTCCCTTCGCTGTTGCCGAAGTAATTTCCGTCCACGTATACGCCGGTCCCCGAGCCCAGTTTGAGAAGCACCGTAGCATCCTCGGAAGGAGCGCCGGGAGTTGCGGGGTTCTGCAACGCAACCGCTGCTATCGACGTCACGGCAAGGGGCGCAGCTCTTGCAACGGCCAGGCTGCGGGTGTTTTGGGCCGGGACCACGCGACTGTAGCTCCAAAAAACTAATTTATCGGAGCCGAGGCGCGGAAGCGCCCGGCCCAGGGATGTGGAATCTGGCTTCAACTGCATCCGACTGGCAGGCATCATCCACATCCCTGGGCCGGGCGCTTCCGCGCCTCGGCTCCGACGTGGGTTTTTCAACAGCCGGCCGGTGTCGGTTGCAAATACCCGGCCGACCTGGCTGGCGGCCAGGTCGAGCGTGTTCTTGCCGGTTGCCAGATTGACCATACGATTATGGCTGCGGTTTTCTGCGTCGAAAAACCGGAGCTCCAGCCGCCCCGGCATGAGAGATCCGATCTGCACCAGGTTGCGATCGCGCGGCAACTGGCGCACCGCTGTCGATGTCGTCTTTGGGTCGGTCCACTGCACGCGCGAGTAAGGGGACTTGTCTGCGTTGCGTATTTCCAGCACCGCGCCGCCGCCGGCGACCATCGGTGGAGGGCCCGGCCTGTCCAGGAATGCCAGTGGAAGCGCCGGATCGAAATTGTCGTTGGACACGGGATGCTGCGCGTTGTTGGTCAACTCCTGGACGGTCTTTTTCACATATTCGACTGTCTTTTGAGACGTGACTATGATCTCGCCTTGAGCAACCGCCCTTCCGTTGAGTGCTTCCATCAGGGCGTGGGTGAAAATGCCGCGGCCCAGTGTGTCCGATTCCAGCGAAGCTTCAGCCGGCCGGCTTGCCAGCAGGTTCAGGAATGTCGCCGGATCGCCGACCTTCACCTTGCGCAGCGACTCGTTTATGAAATTCTGCTCGGGTCGGATGTGGCCGGCGTGGCACATGTCGGTTATCAGGATCCGCCGCGCCGCTCGCGCCGGTCTCTTTTCGATCAGGTCCTTCAACTGAAGAAAATTAATGCATGTCGAAGACGGCTCGTCCAGATTCCCATCGCTGGGAACGAAGGATCCAACCTCATCCTCATCTACAAATCCGTGGCCTGCCAGGTAAATGTAAACTGTCTCGGTTCCTTTGAGCTTCCCCTTGAACCACCAGTCCAATGCATGGAGGATTGATGCTTTGGTCGCCTGGTCCTCAGTCAGGGTGAGGATACTCTCTGCGGCTGCGTTGCCCCCTCGTGGGCTGATGAGAAAGTCGCTGAACGCCTGGGCATCGAGGGCGGCGAATTGAAGCGGTTCCACGTGGCTGTAGTTGGAAATGCCGACAATCAGGGCGCGAACGTTCTGATTTGCGCCTGGCTCGGGAGCGGGAGCGGTTGCCTGACCGCCAAAGGCGATGGCAGCGGCTGCCGCCAGCGCAAGAATGTGACGAAGAATACCGCGCCGCGCGCGCAAGCGTGGATTATTCATCGCCGCGTCCCCTGCGTCCCGCCTCGCCGGCGGCATCGCGCGCGAAAAGCCGCGCCCATTGCCGCCGGCCATATTCTTCAAACCCTTCGGGTTTCAGCGAATTCATGCATGGTCCTGGTAAGCAATCGGACCGACCGGAGAAACTCGACCTGCCATTGCTAAAAGATTGCCTTGGGAGAGTCCGCTTGCTCACGCGCGCGGCTCGGATGTTTTCAAAGGCTTGCTCTTTTTTCACCCATCCCGTAACTTGCCACCCGAAACTCGGAAGCGCGCAAATCAGGAGGCGCGGATCATTTCCCGGACTTGAAGTTGACCACCGTCATTCCAATATCCGCGCGCCCGCCGCGATGCAGCACCGCGCAGTTTAATGTTCCGGCAGGCAGCGGCGGCGCAATGAAGGTGAATTGCGTCGTGCCGGTGAGCGTTACGTTCGAGATCACCCGGTTGCCAATCACGCACGAGGTATCGGGCGCCAGGTTTCTGCCCGTGACGGTCACCCTGTCTCCCCCGGTAGTGCCGATCTGGCCGGGGCTGATACCTGTGACGGTGGGCGCCGCATAACGCATTTCCTGGCCCACTCGTCCGCTTTCTGCCACCAGCACCCTGCCAACCTGGTTGATCATCATCCCTTTGGGAGAAGAAAAACTGTTCGGCTCGGCCGACAACGTCACCGCGCCCGTGCGGAGCAGCGTCTTGACCCGGCCGGCCGAGGGTTCGCTGATATAGATATTGCTAAACGAATCGACCACGACACCGGTGGGTGAAGAGAAGGAAAGCCGGCTGGTGGCATGGGAGCCATCCCCGGGACCCGGAGCGGCATAAAAAGCGGAGCCGGCGCTTCTCGCCAGCAGCAACAGGAGGTCGGTGAGAGCGCGATGTTCGGACGAATTGATCTGGCCGCCGTCTTCCGGACGTTCTTTGAAGTTGATTCCCCCGATGGTTTCCACCAGACCATTGTCCCTGACTCTGCGAATCGCGCCATTGCCGGTATCTGCCACGATCATGCTTACGAAGTCACGCACCGTCCCGGAGAGCTGTTGCGCAATCGACTCGGTTTCAAACGCGATGCCGACCGGAGAATTGAAGCGCGCCTGGTCGCCGGTGCCGTCAGCCAATCCGGGTGTTCCCGGTCTGCCGGCAATCGTCTGCACCGTCCGTGTAAGAAGATTCATGCGCCGGATGGTGTGGTTGCCTGAATCGACGATCCACAGGAAGCCGCGATTGTCGAGCGCAAGCCCCTGGGGATTATTGAATGCCGACTGCGCGGCGGCGCCGTCGCTGGAGCCCGTTTGACCCGTTCCCGCTGCCGTTTCCACCGCGCCAAAAGGGAGCGGTTGAGGCTTGATGCGGCGAATCCTGTGATTTCCAGAATCGGCCACATAAACGCTTGCTTCGGGTGGGTTGAATGCCAGAAAAGCCGGACTGTTAAACAGTGACTTCAAACGCTCGTCGTCGCGAAAGCCGGCAGATTGATTCACTCCCGCAAAAATCTGTGGAGGCTGCGCAATGGCCGGCGTCTGGAGAATCGTGTGGTTGCGCGTGTTTGACAGAAACAGGTTCTGGGCGGAGTCCTGCGTCAAGCTGGTAATCTCGAACCCCGAA
This sequence comes from Acidobacteriota bacterium, assembly GCA_036507075.1. Classification (GTDB taxonomy): domain Bacteria; phylum Acidobacteriota; class UBA6911; order JACQSX01; family JACQSX01; genus DASXQR01. The sequence goes on from DASXQR010000196.1 coordinate 24,632, forward strand.
ATGCCCGCATTGAGTGTAGTGACTGTGACCGTTGCCGCCTTGACTATTGTGCCCTGGGTAATGATGAGGCTCGAGTATCCGCGCCTCTGTCCAAAAATAGTGTTGGATGAATCGAGGAATATGACGTCGATGTTGTCGATTTTGAAAGTGAAAGTAAAATCGTCGCGCAGCACTCCGTCGCTGTCGATTACCATTGGATTGAGCGGAATCGACCCGCCTTCATTCACTACGATTTCACTGCCCGTCGGATTGGAAGGATCGAGAATGATGTCGCGCGCTGTCGCGTTGTTGCCGGGCCGGAGCTGCAGCACCCCGCCCGCAAAGACACGGAACTGAAATTCATTTCCAGTCCTGCCCGCAAACGGCAGAACCAAAGCGGCCCCGCTGGACTGTACGAATACCACCCTGCCGGTCACCGGTTTGTTCTTGTCCGGGCTGATGAAAATGAGAAGGGTGGAAAATCCTCCGCCGAAGCCGATCTGGGGAAACACGACAATGGTGGAGCGGATCGGCCGGGTCAAATCAGCCACCGGCAATGTTGTCAGAATCGGATGGCCTCTTGTGTTTGTGGTCAACTTCAGCGTTACCGGCACCACGGCGTCGGGACAGGTAATTTCTATGCAGCCGACAAACCCGGCGGGCAGGCTGGTGAAGATGTTCTCGGCGAACAATGCCAGTTGACCGCGCGCGGGAAGAGCAATGCTGCGCTTTTCCAGGGAAATGCCGCTGCGGTCGATCAGCTCGAATGTCACCGTTGTGGCGGCGTTGCCGGCATTGGCTATGGCGACGCCGGTCTGCGTGTTTATAGTGTCGACGAAGATCCGTGCCGACTTGGTCGCCGGCGTGGAAGCGACGCCCGCCTCGGACAACAGCCTGTTGTCCTGGCTGCGGTACTGAAAAATCGCGCTTCCCGAGGGCGTGTCCGTCCCCTGGTCGAGAGTGACCACGGCGTAACCGATCGCTACTCCGGAAAGGCTTGTCAACTGGGCGCGGAACACGCCGTTTGGTTCGATCTGGAAGGGAAACTCCGATGCAGTAACCCCTGAAATCTGCAGCCGAAGCGGGCTGCCGTCCTGGGCGAAGAAAGTGATGCGCCCCACTGAGCGCTGGGCGCTGCGGCTGATCAGCACAAGCTGTGTTGACAGGCCCAGGTTCCCGATCAGACCCGCGCCGAGGTGCGGGAAAACAACCGGCAGCGTGCTGGCCGGCGCGGAGAGATCCACCACCGGCAAAGTGGCAAAAATTGATTCGCCTGCGATATTGGTATTCTGGCGGATCGTGATGGCGCCGACCTTCTGGCCCGCCTGGCCGGTGGAAAACGAGAGACTTCCCACAAAATTAGGAGGCAGCGATCCGAACAGCTCCGATACAAAACGCGGGCTGTGCTGCCCGGGGCTGAATACTTCCTCCTTGCGATTGACCTCCACGCCGGAGGCATTTCTGAGAATGAAGGTTACTCGAATCGTATCAATCGAAAAGTTCGCAATGGCGATGGCGGTGCTGGTTCCCTGCTGGTCGACAAAAATGGTGCCCGCGGAAATCGGCTCAACCGCGCCTACGCCCGCCTGGGAAACCAAAACGCCGGCAGAATTAGTGAAGGTGAACAAGGCCGTCCCCACCGGAAGCACGCTGAAAAGATCACTGGTGATGACGGCGTATCCGGTCTGGGGCTGCGCCTGCGAATAGGCCCGGAAGAAGAAGCCCCAGGCGTAGAATCCCAACACGGCCAGTGCTATGAGCGGAAGCCGTATGGCTCGCAAAAATCGTTTGGCGCGATAAAAGAGTGTCTCTTTCATACTTTGGAGTGAAATCTATTTCATCATATCAGGCAACAAAGACTCAAATCGATGCGCCCCGGATGGGGCGCTGAGCCTGTAGCCGGGGGTTGGCGCGTTTTTTGCGCCCACCCCGGTCCGAGAAGCCAAAGTCATTTTTGCGCCCCGGACAGGGCGCTGAGGTGGCCACGCTATTGCATTCTTTCGTCCGCCAAAATCACCAGGCTTTCGTCTCAGCGCCCCTCCAGGGCGCTAATGTTTTATAGATCTCGGACCGGGGGTAGGCGCAAAAAACGCGCCAACCCCCGGCTACCGGCTCAGCGCCCCTTCCGGGCGCCTAGGGCCAACGCATGGAAGAACCACCGACAACGGACCACGGACAACCGACACGCTGTGTCCTCTGTACTACTAACAGTGAGAATTATCTTGCGAGGGGAAAATTTTTCCTTATAGAGCTGAGCCGCGCGTGTAAGCAAGCGGACCCTCCAGAGTGTCACTTCTGCATCAATGAATCGGTTGTTGTCAGCAATTGGTTACATCGAGGGTCCGCTTGCTTACGCGCGCGGCTCGGCTTTGGTTGCGGCTATGCTGCACTGCGCCTCTGTGGTGAAATCTTTTCTCCGACCAACGGACGACGGACCCCTGCCTACCTCGGTTGCTGCTGCGTCACGCAATGCAGGGTTCCCATGCCCCAGACAAGCGGTTCGCAATTGAGGCCTGTCACGCTCCGGTCTGGAAAGACTTTCCGCAGGATGTCCAGCGCTTTCTCATCGTTGGGATGCGAAAACAGCGGAACCAGCACCAGGCCGTTGGCGATGTAGAAATTGGCATAGCTGGCCGGGAGCCGCTCTCCTTTTTCTGTAAAGGCGCGCGGCATGGGTAGTTTGACAATCTGGTAGGGCTTCCCGGATGCGCTGGTTGCTTTCAGCAGCCGCCGGTAGTTGTCTTCCAGCGGCCTGTAGTTTGGGTCCTGAGGGTCGTCCTCCAGGGCGCAAACGATGAGGCCAGGGCCGGCAAACCTGGCAATATCGTCAACGTGCCCGTCGGTGTCATCGCCGGAGATTCCCTCGCCCAGCCAGAGAATCTCCTCTACTCCAAGATAACTCTTCAGTCTTTGCTCGATTTCGTCACGGCTCAGATGCCGATTGCGATTCGGGTTGAGAAGGCACTGTTCGCTTGTTATGCAAACGCCGGCGCCGTCGACCTCAATGGAGCCTCCTTCCAGGACTATCCCGGGTTCAAAGCGCCGGATGGAGGCCAGAGCTTGCAGCCTGAAAGCAACGTCGTTGTCCTTCTTCAACTCGTCGTACTTGTTGCCCCATGCATTGAATATCCACTTGTTGTAGGCCAGGGCCCCGTCTGGTCCGAGAAGGAAATTGGGGCCGTAATCGCGAATCCAGGCATCCACCGTGCGCACGCGGTGAAACGCTACCCGCTCGCGGCACGTGGAAGACAAAAACCGTCGTTGTAATGATTGCTCAGTCTGTTCATCGTCGACCAGGACGTTAACAGTTTCATGCGCGCTGAGAAGCGCGATCATGCGCAGGTAGATCTCCTGTACTGCGGGAACGCGGTCGGGCCAGGTGACGGGATCCTTGGGCCAGGCCAGCCAGGTTGCCGCGTGCGGGTGCCACTCCGGCGGCATCCGATACCCCAGTTCGGCGGGAGTCTTCTGGCTCATTTACCCATGGAACACGAGAAAAGCTTGAACCGCGAAGAACGCGAAGAACGCAAAGAATATTAATGTCAGTTCTGTTGCATTGGGCTTGGCGGTGCAATTGTCACACAATCTGGACTGTCTACGGGAAGTTAATCGACTAGATCCATTAGAATCTTCGCGTTCTTTGTGTTCTTCGCGGTTCAAGCTTTTTGAGTTTTTCTGGCGTTCTTGGCTTGCGGAGTGTCCAGGAATCTGAGCGAAAGGCCGCTGTAGGTGTCGATGCGCCGATCGCGCAGGAAAGGCCAGTTGCGGCGGGTCTCATCGATAAGGGAAAGATCGCACTCCACAATCAGAATTTCTTCGCGGTCTTCAGAGCCGCGTGCCAGGATGCGGCCGAAAGGATCGACAACAAATGATTGTCCCCAGAAGTTCAGCTTACCTTCGCGCCCCACGCGATTTACCACCGCCACGTAAACGCCGTTGGCTATGGCATGACCGCGCTGGATGGTCTCCCATGCCTGATGCTGGGCACGATTGACTTCCTTTTTCTCTCCGGAAAGCCATCCAATGGCGGTCGGGTAAAAAAGGAGCTGCGCTCCGGAAAGCGTCGTCAGGCGGGCCGCTTCCGGGAACCACTGGTCCCAGCACACGAGCACGCCCACCTTTCCGTATTTCGTCTGGTGGCTCTGGAAACCCAGGTCTCCCGGCGTAAAATAGAACTTCTCGTAATAGAGGGGATCGTCGGGAATGTGCATCTTCCGATACATTCCAGCGATCTTGCCGGAGGTGTCGATCACGACAGCGGTATTGTGAAACAAACCGGCGGCACGCCTCTCGAATATAGAAGCGATAATAACGATTTTCTTTTGCCGGGCAATCCTGGCCAGCACTTTTGTGGAGGGACCGGGAATCGTTTCCGCCAACTCAAAGAGCTTTACGTCTTCAATCTGGCAAAAATACTGCGAGCGAAAAAGTTCCTGGAGGCAAACGACCTGCGCGCCCTTTTCGGCCGCTTCGCCGATTTTCACGACTGCCCTTTTCAAGTTCTCTTCCGGCTCGGAGCCGCAGCGCATCTGCGCCAGCCCGATAGTCACCGTATCCTTTTTTTTCCGGCGGGCCATGCGTCGAAGTATAGCAGGAACACCCTTGGGGTTCCCGGTTGGCGGATTAGAATATTGAAGGTTCAAAGCTCAGCCGGTTTCGGGTTTTTCAATTTCGAGCTTGATACAGCAAGGTCGATTTTCAATCTTTAATTTTCTAATTCGCAAACTCGTAACCCGAAAACCCGCAAACTCGCAACCCCGAAGGCCTAGCCCCGATTTCTCAGCCGATCGACCGCTACCGCCAGCACAATAATCGCGCCGATGATGATTTCCTGAATATAATTGGCCCAGCCCATCTGCTGGCAGCCATTGCGCAAAAACGACATGATCAAAGCGCCGATCATGGATCCCAGGATGCTGCCTTCGCCTCCGCTCAAGCTGCCGCCCCCGATCACCACCGAGGCGATGACATCCAGCTCGGTGCCAATGGCAACGGTAGGATCCCCTTGGCGCAGGCGCGACATCTGCGTCACCCCGGCCAGTCCAAAGAACAGGCCGGCAATCGTGTAGATTGCAGACTTGAGGCGATCGATGGCAATTCCGCAGGCTTTGGCGGCAGCTTCGTTTGATCCCAGGGCAAAGACATGGCGGCCGAAGACCGTGTTTCTCAAGACGATCGACATCAGGATGGCCAGTGCCACGCAAATCCACACCCCCGGAGCCAGCAGCATCCACGACTGGGCGGGAAAGGTGACGGCAAGCTCGTTGACCCATGTGGGCCGCATGTTGACCGTCTGCTGGCCCGCGAGCCACTTAGCGGCTCCGCGGGCGATCCCCAGCATTCCCAACGTGGCAATAAAAGGAATCACTCTAAGACGCGTAATCAGCAGCCCGTTGACCAGTCCAATCACGCCACCGACGGCGACTCCCGCCAGAACCGCGGCAAAAGGAGGGCCGCCGTCGCGGATGATGACCGCCGTCACGACGCTTGTCAGGGCAATCACCGAACCCACGGAAAGATCGATGCCGCCACTGATGATGATCACCGTCATGCCGATTGCTCCCAGCGCGACGATGACAGTCTGAGAAAGGACGATGCGAAAATTGCGAATCGAGAGATATTGCTCTGGGGAATCGGTGAGCAATGCAAAAATCCCGATGACCAGCAGCAGTCCGAGAAAGGGGCCGAGGCGTCGCAGCCAGTCCTGCCGATTTCGGAATGCGGAATGCGGAATGCGGAATCTGGCAGGGATCACGTTTTTACTCAGATTAAGTTGCACACATTATTCCGCATTCCGCATTCCGAAATCCGCAATCGTCAGCCGGTCTGGCTGCGGTTGGCACCGCGTCCCTGTGGTGAAGCTCATGCCACGTCCCCCCGGATGGCGGCCTGCATCACCGTTTCCGGTGTCCATTCCGCGATTGGTCTTGCCGCCGAAAGTCGCCCGCGGCTCATTACCGCCAGTCTGTCGCTCAAACCGAAAAGCTCGGGAAGATAAGAGCTAACCAGAAGAATTGCTTTTCGTTCGGCTGCGCAGCGCGCGATTATTTCATATACCTTTGCTTTGCTGCCGATGTCGATTCCGCGGGTGGGCTCGTCCAGCAGCAGCACGTCAGCATCCTGGTGAAGAAGGCGCGCCAGCACAACTTTTTGCTGGTTTCCCCCCGAGAGCGTATGGGCCGCCTGAAGTTCGGAATTTGCCCGGATCCCGACGGCGTCAATCCAGTTGCGGCACTGCCGGCGTTGCAGCGCCAAATCAAGCCAGCCAAAACGCGAGCAAGACGAAAAGCGCGTGAGTGTGATGTTGTCGGCCAAAGAGAGGGCCAATGCCAGACCCTCCCCCTTGCGGTCTTCGCTCAGGTAGCCGATTCCGCGGCGGATTTGACGGGCGGGCCTTGCATTTTTGGGCGCGATGCCCCTCGATTTCAGCTCCACAGTCCCCGATTGCGCGGGATCCAGGCCGAACAGCGATCGGATCATTTGTGTCCGGCCGGCGCCAACCAGCCCGGCAATTCCCAGGACTTCGCCCCGCCGTAACTGGAAACCGGCATTGCGGACCAGTGGTGGCGAGACAAGATCCTTCACTTCCAGAACGATTTCGCCCTCGATCAGTGGAGGCCGGTGCGGGAACAGGTTCTCCACCGGTCGGCCGACCATCCTGGTGACCAGATGGTTATCTTCAACCAATTCCAGCGGGCCGGAATCAACACTACGGCCGTCTCGCAGAACCGTGTAGCGGTCGGCGATCTGTCGGATTTCTTCCAGAAAATGGCTGATGTAAATCACGCTGATCTTTTCCCGGCGGAACCGGCGAATCAGATTGAAGAGATGCTCCACATCGGAGCTCTGAAGGCTGCTGGTCGGCTCGTCCATCAGGATGATGCGGGCGCGCGCGGCCAGCGCCCGGCAGATTTCCACCACCTGGCGAGCCGCCAGTGAAAGTTCGGCAACGCGACGATCGGGTCGAATGTCGGGATGATGAAAACTTTCGAGCACTTCCAGGGTGTGGCGGCGAATGCGTTTTTGATCGAGCCAGCCTGCCCGGGAAGGCTCCATTCCCATCAGAATGTTCTCCGAAACGGTCAGATGAGGACAGAGGCAAAGCTCCTGGTGAATCAAGGCAATTCCGTGCCGGCGGGCGTCCATCGGCGAAAGCGGAGCATAGGGGCGGTCGTCGATCTTCATTTCTCCTGAATCCGGCCGCAGCGAACCGGCCAGGATGTTCATCAATGTGCTTTTTCCCGCGCCATTTTCTCCTATGAGCGCGTGCACCTCGCCCAGTTCCAGGTTGAAGCTCACGTTGTCGAGGGCGACGGTGGGGCCGAAGGACTTGGAGATGTTGGAAAGCTCGAGGAGCGGCATGCGCTGAAAATTAACCACAAAGGCACAAAGGACACAAAGATCGCTTCGTGTTCTTTGTGCCTTTGTGGTGGATACTATTTCACATATTCCTGAATCGGCGGGTGCAGCAGTTCCTGGGAATCGGGATCGTTCAGATTTTCAGGCGTGACGATCGAAACCCCGGTGTCGACTCGCTTCTCAACCTTCTTGCCTCTCAGGTGGTCCACCATCGCTTTCACGCCGAGATATCCCATTCTGAAAGGGTTCTGCAAAACGATGCCCTGCAACTGGTTCTTCTGCATTGCTTCAATGAAAACCTGGGATGAATCGAACCCCACAAACGTGATTTTCCCCAGCTTATTGATATCCTGCAGCGCCAGCAGCATTCCGGCGGTGGACGATTCGTTGGGAGTAAATACTCCCTGTATTCGCTCTGCGAAGCGGTTCAACACATTCTGCGAGGCGCGGTAAGCGGTCTCGCGGGTCGGCCCGGTATACTGCTCGGCCGAAATCACTTCTATTCCCGGATAAGCGGTCTTCAGCCTTGCCAGGAATCCGGCTTCGCGTTCTTCGGTGCTGGCAGAGCCCTCCTGATAACGGAGCAGCAGCACCTTGCCTTTGCCTTTCAGCCGGGACCCCAGGCGCTCGGCGCCCAGTTCTCCGCCCTTGTAGTTGTCGGTAGCAACAAAACTGACGATATTGTCCGACTGCAGGCCCGAATCGATGATAACGGTGGGAATGGACGCCCTGGCCGCTTCTTCTACCGGCCGGACCAGAGCTCGGCTGTCCAGCGGCGCCAGCACGATCCCGTTCACGCCCTGGCTCAGGAACCCCTCCACCACCTGGATCTGCTGCTCCCGATCGTCTTCGCGCAGCGGGCCTTTCCAGATCAGCGCAATCTCGGTGTCAGGAGTGGCCAGATCACGCGCCGCCTTGATGGCGCCGGCATGAATGCTCTTCCAGAATTCGTGAGTGGTGCCCTTGGGAATGACGGCGATGGTAAGTTTGTTGGACTTGCGCTCACCCCTGGAGCAGCCAAACAGCAGCAGTAAGACCAGGGTCAATAACAGCAGGATGCGTTTCATCATAGCGCGAGCAGTTTACATCACAAGAACATCACGACAAAGACATACCCAAATGCATAAAATGGTGCGACTTAAGTCGAGATAGAGAAGTGAGGCTTTTTTTTCACCACAAAGGCACAAAGGGCACAAAAGATATTCGCGTCCTTTGTGCCTTTGTGGTTTTTTTGCTTTTGGTCGTCTCCACCCACGGCAACGAACCGGCGCCTCACATCGAATTCACCGACGTCACCCGGCAATCCGGCATTCGCTTCACCAATTTCTCTTCCCCCGACAAAAAATACATCGTCGAAAGCATGCCTGGCGGCGTCGCTTTCTTCGACTTTGATAATGACGGCCGGCTGGACATTTATTTGGTGAATTCCTACACGGTGGAGGCAGCGCTGGCCCACCGCCCGAGGCCGAAAGCGGCTTTGTATCGAAACCTCGGGAACGGTCGATTTGAAGATGTGGCTGCGCGCGCCGGGGTCGACGATCCGGGTTGGGCCATGGGAGTCGCCGTGGCCGACTACGACAACGATGGTCTGGATGACTTGTACGTGACCTGCTTTGGGCCCAATCGCCTCTACCACAATCGCGGCGACGGCACATTTGAGGACGTCACCGAAAAGGCAGGGGTAGGCGATGTTCGATTCTCCACCGGAGCCGCCTGGGGAGATTACGATCGCGACGGATACCTGGACCTGTTCGTGGCCAACTACGTCGACTTCAAGCTGGACGATCTTCCTGAATTTGGAAAAGGGAAACTGTGCCAGTACCGCGGCGTGCCGGTCCAGTGCGGCCCGAGGGGGTTGGCCGGCGCGGGCGACACTCTTTATCACAACAACGGAAACGGTACATTTACCGACATTTCAAAGAAGGCGGGCGTCGACGACGCCGTCGGCTATTACGGCCTGGGCGCCACCTGGACGGATCTGAACGACGACGGCTGGCCCGATCTGTTTGTGGCCAACGATGCAACGCCCAACTACGCCTACATCAACAAGCGTGATGGCACCTTCCGCGAAGAAGGCCTGGCCCTGGGCGTGGCGGTCGACGAGAACGGGACCGAGCAGGGAAGCATGGGAATTTCCCTGGGAGATTACGATCGCGACGGCCTGCTGGATCTGGTGGTGACCAACTTCAGCGACCAGTACAACACGATTTATCACCGCAACCGCGACGGCACATTCACCGACCTGTCGCGGCGCACGAAGACTGCGAACGCAAGCATGCCGTATGTCGGTTGGGGAACAAAGTTCTTCGATTACGACAACGACGGCTGGCTGGACTTGTTTGTCGCCAACGGCCATGTCTATCCGCAGATCGAAGGCGCGTACCCGGGTGGTTATTACCGCCAGCGCAAGCTCTTTTATCGAAATCTCAGGGACGGCACCTTCGAGGAAATCGCCGCCCAATCAGGAAAAGCTCTCATGGATCCGCGCGCCTCGCGCGGATGCGCCTTTGGAGATTTTGATCAGGACGGCGACGTTGACATTATTGTTAATGACCTGGACGGTCCCCCGATGCTGCTTCGCAACGACGGGGGCTCCCAATCGGGTCATTGGCTGCGCCTGCTGCTGCGCGGAACAAAGTCCAACCGGAATGCCGTGGGCGCGAAAGTGAAGGTTGTAACGGGCAGCCTGACGCAGGTGGATGAAGTGCGAAGCGGAGACAGTTATCTGTCTCACTCTGAATGGCAACTGCACTTCGGTCTGGGGACGTCAACGGTGGTAGACGAAATTACGATCCTGTGGCCGAGCGGTCGCAAAGAAACTCTGAAGAAAATCGAGGCCGACCGAAATCTGACGGTGACGGAGAAGTAGCCTCTCCTCCACCAGGTACAGTACCGCGATCCGTAAGGTCGCGGCGCGCCATGCAATGAGCCGCGAGGCCAGCGCGCCGCGACCTTACGGATCGCGGTACAGCGGCTGTGT
>DASXQR010000197.1:0-3856 GCA_036507075.1 Acidobacteriota bacterium
GCATGACTGAAGCGCACTACAACATCATCCTCCGGCACTTCCGCAATTCCCTGGAAGAAATTAGTATCGAGAAGGAAAAAATCGAGAAGGTGATGGCGTTGCTGGAAAGCACGCGCGATGTGGTGCTGGGCCACTCCCGGCCCGCGCCGATGCCGGACACGACAGCGTCAACGGACGAAACCGTTTAGGGCTTCCGGAATCAACTCACCATTTGAATTGCGTCCCTGCAGGCATTCTCGCGCACTACGAACAGCTACAAATAGCGCCGGGCGGCGAAGCAATCTCGCCGCCCGGGAAAAATCGATGTACCACGAAAGAAACGCCCCGCTTCGCACTTGCGTGCGAAAGCGGGGCGTTTCGGGGATAAAACTTGACCGTGACTTCTACTTCTGTCAGCTGGCGCGCACCTTAATTGGCTCGGTCAGGCGGAACGACAATTCCTGCCCCGCGCTGAAGCCGGTGCTCTTCTTGCCGGTGATGGCGGCAACTGCAAGCCCGCCGCCCGCGCCGATCGGTCCTCCGATCAACGCGCCCTTGCCTCCTCCGGCCAGTGCGCCGATGAGTGCGCCGCCTGCGGCGCCTCCGCCGATCCAGCCCCAATTGCGTTTCGTGTGTCCGCCCTTGTTGATGCGGCTGACGCTGGTCGTATTCAGGTCATAGGTGCGACCGTCGATTTCCACCGACGTCAGAGTAAGTCCGACGTACGCGTGGCCGGATAGCCGACCGGAGCGCTGCGCGCCGGTCAACATGCCCTGCGCACGTGCGCCGGATGGAATTACCGTCTTACCGTCCACCACGACGGGATCCGCGACGGTGGCGGAAAACGCATCGCCCTCCCGGCTACTGGCGCTCGAAACGGAGTGATCCAGGCTCACTCGGATGGCGGTCCCGGCCGGTACTTCTACGGCCTTGCTGTTCTGATAGATTTGCGTGCCGGCAAACGCGGCAAGCGCTACCGCCAGCACTCCTGCCAGAACGAGGAGACCTTTCTTGTTGAGCGTCATTACTGCCCCCTTTCGTACTCGTTAAGTTGGATTGAGGGATTGTTACGGCATTAAATATGACGCTGCAAACGCGCCGGGGGATGCCTTCGTATTTCGCTCAAGACACGCCGTTTAACTTAATCCGGGGCTACCCGCGGAATCCCCGAAGCGCACCGGCGGATCAGGATGTTTGTCTGTCGAGTTCGGATGCGAGAGCTTTGATCTGGTCGGGCTGCCCGAAGACCCGCAGCATATCTCCCTGCCGAAGGATGGCCTCGGCAGGTGGATTCATTAAGACCTCTCCGGAAGATCGGCGGACCGCAACCACGGTTACTCCAAAACGCTCCCGAATCTGCGCTTCACGCAAAGTCTTCCCGTTCATCGTGGGCGCCACGAGTGAGATTTCTCGCAACTCAGGAAACGGAAGCGAGGTGAGTGACGGCTGGCCCTGCATAAAGGCTTCGCGGAACCCGTCCAGGTAGGCCGCTGTCCGGTCTTCGGGTAACTTGAGGTGATGGAGCGAGCGTCGAATCAACGTTGTGGAGGCCTCCAGTTCGGGCTGGATCACTTCGCTCGCCCCCGCCTGAAGAAGCGTCACAACGTCTCCAGCTTGGTGCGCGCGCCCCAAGATGGGGACATTCGAATTCATGCGCCGCACAGCTCGGACGATGCGTTGTGCACGGTCGGCCTCAGGCACCGCCAGAATGACCAAGGAGGCTTTGTGGACGCGCGCTTGCTCGAGCAGGTGTGGATGAGCCGCGTCCCCGAAGAGACACGGAACGTCGCGGGAAAGCAGGGACTGGACGATCACCGGGTCCCGCTCTATAACCAGAAATGGCTGGCCAAAGGTTTCCAGCGCGGTGCCGATAACACTGCCCACGCGTCCAAATCCACAAAGCACGACGTGATCTTTCAGGTCCTCAGGTGCCGGCAGTCCATTCCTCGCAAAAGCGTGCCGGGCGTGTCGGATCTCCCCAACCCAATTGGGAACGAGTCGGACGAGTGCTGCGTTGATGAGGATTGTGATCAGTGAAGCGGCGAGAGTGGCGTTGTATATGTCGCTTCCAACAATACCCGAATTGCGTGCCACCTTCACAAGCACAAAGGAGAACTCTCCGATTTGAGTTAGTCCCACAGCGACGAGTAACGCGGTCCAAATGGTGTAACGAAACAGCCGCACAACCAGTGTCCACACGACGAGTTTGCCTATCACAATCAGCGCGATCATCGTGCCCAGCAGGCCAAGGTTTGAGAACAACTCTCTTGGGTTAACCAGCAGCCCCAAGGTGACAAAAAAGAGCGCAACGAACGCATCTCTCAGCGGGAACAACTCGGCCAACGTTTCGTGCGCGAACTCGGAGCCGCTGATGATCAGCCCGGCCACAAAAGCGCCAAGGGCGAGCGAAAGACCCACGGCCTGTGTCAATGCGGCTGTCCCCAAACAAATCGCTAAGACCACTACAAAGAAAAGTTCTTGACTTCGCGTTCGGGCCACTCGCGCCAGCAGAGGGGGAACGACTTTGGCCGCGACAACAATCGCCGGAACCAAAAGCAACGCGGCCTTTCCCAAGCCCTGGGCGATGGCTAGCAACCGACTGGCTTCCAGGCTCCCGAAGCTGGGAATCAAGACCACCAGGATGACCACGGCCAAGTCTTCCACCAGCGTGATGGCGACCATCACCAGGCCGTGTTCTGTCTGGAGTTCTCCACGATCCATTAACAAGCGCGTCAGAACCATCGTGCTGGCCACGGAAATCACCGCCCCAACCACGATCCCTTGGCTGGTACTCCACCCGAGCCACGTTCCCACGGTCAGCCCCAGACCAATGGAGAGCAGTATTCCAATGGTTCCGCCAATCAGGGCGACCCACTTTGCTCTCAATAGATCTTTTAGAGAGAACTCCAGGCCCACAGAGAACATCAACAGTACGACGCCAATCTCAGCGAACAGTTCAAGCGTATGGGGATCCGTTACGGAAGGGCCCGGCGTAAGCGGGCTGAGCAGGATGCCAGCCAGCACGTAGCCGAGAATTACCGGCTGACGCAAACGCCAAGCAAGCATCCCGCCTGCAATCGCTGCAAGAAAGACATACGCCAGGTCCCGAAAAAATAACGGGTGGGCTTCCATCAATTTGCCTTCCAGCACTACAACCCTAGAGGCTTCACTGTGTTCATTTCTTTTTCTTTGCCTACTTGCCGGACGGAGGTTCCGAAACAGCAACTTCTTCCGCTTGGTTATTCGGTTCAGGCCCTTGATGCTCCGCCTGACGACGCGAATGGATTGCAAGCCAAATTATCGCGCCGAAGAAAACTGCCGCCAACACCAGCACTGCGGTGGTTCCTGCTTCCATATGATCCCCTCTTCGGGGAGGAAAACAAACAGAACAAAGGACACAGGGACGGACCTCGTCCACTGAGTCGGACCTACCAAACTGCAAGACTTGGAAAGTTCTAGGAGCGGACGGTCATCAATGAGGGGGGCGCGCGCGTGGCTGACGCCGTTTCCGAAAAGCAAGCAATGAGGCGAAACGCGTTCGTCGCCGGCATCGGGCCGGAGGAGCGATTCGGCCTTTTACAATCAGAGCCGCCGAATGGCAAGCCCCGCACGGAGAGCCAGCTAGAGACCTTGGCGTGCAACTGCGTGTTCAGAAGGCTCGTTCGGGAATTGACAAAGCCATTCGCGCCAGTCTGGATCAGAGTGATGCAATCAACGGTTGGGTGAGCCCTGCCCCCAACGGCTTGTGCGGGATCCACCGGACTTTGGCCGAGACGAAATGGTGCAGACGTCGCAAGGGCGACAATCAGAAGGCAGTAGAAAATTATTCTCGCCTTGCGGTACATGGCAGAAACATCGTAGCAGCTAGTAAATCGGA
>DASXQR010000198.1:0-23969 GCA_036507075.1 Acidobacteriota bacterium
GAGCGCGGCGCTTCGGATGGGTAGCTCTGTGTTGATCCACTTTGCCCTTTTTGCCTCCATTTTGGTTTATATCTACTATCACATCCTGGCTTTGCCGGCTTACCCGGAAGACGATCCGATTTGGATCAGTACCGCGCTCCATCCTGCATCTATGAACATACCTGGACCGACTCGCGGCGGTGGCGGCGGCGGCGGCGGAAAGCGCGAGCCCAAGCCAGTCAGCAAGGGAGACATACCGCCGGCTATCAAGCAGCAGACAGTCCCACCGTCTGTGGCAAAGCCCGATATTCGGGACACAATGAGGCTGCCCGTTCCTGAGAACGTTCAGGCGCCTATTGATTTTCCTAAACATATGGCAGGAGCCTTTGGAGACATTTTCGCTGCGCCGGCTCCTCCATCCAATGGCCCGGGAGCAGGTGGCGGTATTGGTTCAGGGAGCGGCACGGGCGCAGGCTCGGGCCGGGGCCCTGGGATTGGTCCTGGCGAAGGCGGCGGTTTTGGCGGTGGTCGAGGAGGCGGCGTCGGTAATGGCGAGGGCCCCTACATCGGTGGCACTGGCGGCGTCACAGACCCTGTGCCCTTACGCAGTCCCACGCCTCATTACACCGACGAGGCGATCAAGGCAAAGATCCAGGGAGTGGTCGTTCTGCAGGCCGTAATCAAGCGCAATGGTTCGGTAGACCAGCCGAGAATTCTTCGAGGTCTGGGCTACGGCCTGGACGACGAGGCAATCCGGTGCGTCGTCAACGAGTGGCGTTTTAAGCCTGGAACGCTGAACGGGCGCCCCGTGGACATCCTGGCCACTATCGAGATCACCTTCAACCTCCGTTAAATTGGTGCCTTTGTGTCTTTGTGGTTGAAAGGGCCTTGAACCACAAAGGCACAAAGAACACAAAGCAGCGTATCTCCGCCTACTCCTGTCCCGGAATCAACCGCCTCGCATTGTCCCTGTAAAGCTTTCGTAAAACTTCGGGAGGAAGGTTTATCCCGTTCACTTTCCAGTTCCCCTGGATCGGTGAAGGATGTTCCAGGTTCCTGCCCGCCGTTTCGAAGAATCTCCAGTGCCGTTCAAAAAACTCTTTTGCTTCCGCGTCGGTGCGCTTTCCCGGCAGGGGGACACCCAGATCAACGTTTTCAGGACCGTACACGGTGTCGCTTCCGAACAGGATGCGATCCTGGTATTTGATAAAAAACTGGCGCAGTTTGACCGGGTCATGACGACCGATCTCGCCCACCCGGGCGGCTGTATCCAGATTGAAATTGGGGCAACGCTCCAAAACGGCGGCCACATAGCGGTAATTCTCCGGATTATTCCCAAAGTGAACTCCCACAAATGTCGTTTCCGGATGCCGCAGCAGTACCGTGACCATTTGCGTCAGCAACTCTTCACGCGCCGGAAACTGAGAGCCGTAAAAACTCCATTCGGGATGGACCCCAAGCTCCGCATAGCGTTCGTTGTCAGGCGTGGGCGGCCGAAAAAAAGCGGCCGGATCTCCAATATGAAACCAGACAGGAATACCCAACTCGCCGCATTTCATCCACACCGGATCGAAGCGTGGATCGTCAAAGTGCAGCAGCTTTCCGTTTGCA
Organism: Acidobacteriota bacterium; assembly: GCA_036507075.1. Taxonomy (GTDB): domain Bacteria; phylum Acidobacteriota; class UBA6911; order JACQSX01; family JACQSX01; genus DASXQR01. The sequence continues at coordinate 1,591 of DASXQR010000198.1, forward strand.
TCCCTGTACCTGAGCCCTAGCGTTTTGAAAACCTTCAGACCACGGGCTCCCGCGCGGTAGGCCTCCTCCAGATCCGCCATCGCCTTCTTGGAAAACTGGGGATCATTCACTTTGGAAAAATCCATGTTCGTGTACACGATGAACCGACCCGGAGCGAGCTTTTCGTAAAGCGCAATTCTCTGTTTGAGCGATTCGCCATAACCGCCGTTCAGATCCACCGACTTGATAATGCCGTTCTGATCCATGATGGAAACGGCGCGTCTCACGGTTGCCTCGTCGCTCGGCCGCGCCGGATCAAACGGCAGCAGATGCGAATGCGTGTCGATAACTTTGCGTTGAGACATGACTAACGAGCCGGTAAGAAGAATCAAACAAACCAACAGCACAGCAACGAAAAGCTTCGATGAAATAAAATACATACCTGATTCTCTCCGGCGTGTGTAGACGGGCTTGGTGTTTTGGTGGTTAAGAAGGATCTACCACCAAGACACCAAGCCAGCACGACTCAAGGCACGGTCTTTCCCGAAAAAACAATTTCTCCGAACATGCTGGGCGTGTGAAAATCGGGACGCATGGTCGGAGACCAGGCCAATTCCTCCTTCACCGGCCTTTTCTCCCCGCGATACAGGTTCAGACGCCAGCGATCTCCCGGCATGGGCGGCGAATGCGGAGCGGGAACGATATCCTCCATCGGAAGCGCAATTTCACAGCTCCATTCCCTGTCTCCCGGCTCGCCATCCACCGTGCCGTCAACCTGCACGGCCCATTTCAGTTTCTCGCTGTTCCAGCTTCGGTACGGGATGGGCTTGCGGATATCCAGGAGGAAAATATCGAGCATCGCCCCCAGCGGATTCACCTCCAGCTCGATGTAGCTCTTTTGCGTGGGATCCGCCTGCAGGAAAACCTCCACCACTTCTTCCAGCCAGAGATGCTCATCGCGCTGTTTCATGGTGGCCCAGATGTTGTCATCCTGACAGCGGAAGGAGAAGTAAAGGAACTGGTTGTCGTAGAGAACCTTGGCTTCCGTCTTATTCTTTCCCGCTGCGCCATCCAGGTTGCGCGCAAAGCCTGCCACGGGCGCTCCTTTCCACGCGCTGTCATTCAGGCGGCCATCGACCTGAATCGGGAGTGATGTGCGATAAACCTCATAGACCGGAGTGGACTTAGGCCCCTCGGGCGGGAACAAAGCGCCAATCCATGGAAGGATCAACCAAAGGACGATGGGAATCACTTTCGCCTCCAGGATTTGGGGCACGAATTACGACACGAATTTCACGAATTTCACGAATTTCACGAAGTGACTAAAAAAGATTCGTGAAATTCGTGTAATTCGTGAAATTCGTGATCCACATTCGTGTCTCTAATTATTAGGTTTGCCCAATTTGTATTCGTATAGCTGGCTAAGATCGGCGCCGACAAACCGCACTGTGAGACTGTCTTTATCCGCTTCCAGAACCGCGAAGCCGTGGGCGCTTTTCGCAAACAGCGAGCGGGGACCGGCTGTAATCGGACGGATACCCGCTCCTCCACCTCCGGAAACAAAAAACTGCACTCCCGCCTCCGGCTGGATGTGCTGCAGATCATGATCGTGGCCTGCTATGTACACGTCGACCCGGTTTTTCAGGACGGGAAGCAGGTTCCCAACCAGGTTTATGTTGTCCTCATGAGCTCCGTAGGAGTAAACGGGGTGATGACCGTAAACGATCTTCCAGCGGGCCGGGCTCTTGTCCAGCTCCGCCGAAAGCCAATTGAGCTGCGCAGCCGATATTTCGTTTGTATCGAGCGCAAAGAATTGTGCCGGTCCGGCGGTGAAAGTGTAGTAGGGCGCCGGCATTTGCCAGCTTGAGCTCCGAGATGAGTACAAGATCTCAGCCGCTGGACTGTCCGCCAGACCCCAGTCGTGGTTACCCAGAGACGCGTAGAACCGTACGCCGAGCGGCTTGTACAGCTCCTCCCACCAGGTCTTCCAGCGTGGATCATTCGGACTGGCCATCCCTTCCGAGTAAAAGTTGTCTCCCAGGGTGATGGCAAAATCGAAGCGATGTTTTTTGTGATACTGCAGCATGGCTGCAGCGACGCGCTTTTGGTTGTCCGAGCCGGTTCCGTAATCTCCGAAAGCCAGAACGCGAATCGGCTCGGCGGGCGGCTTGAGCGAAAACTGCGGGGGTACTTCGCGCAAAAACGCGGGAAGCATCGTGCCCCGCACCAGCGAAACCCATCGTTCATCCTCACGCGCAAGCACAGCCAGAGCCTCGCGGTCGTCCGCTTTTTTCGCCATTGCCGTACGACGCTCCAGCAGCTTTCGCAGTTGCTGGGTCTCCTGCCCCCTGAGCCTCTCGAGTGCGAGCATGGCGACTTTCACATCCGCATCGGAGCCTGCGTGCCGCTCCAGCGCCTGGCGCACCGCCGGATCGGAATATCTTCCCAGCCGGTTGATAATCGCCAACCGTACGCGTGCAGAAGAGTCACGATCGAGCAGGTCAAGTAGAAAAGGGGCGGCAGCAGCCGGCGTCTTGGCAAGATCATCGGCCATCCGGGCCCGTACGCCTTCGTCGGTCTGCTTCAGCAGATCGGCGCCCTTGCCCCGCAACGCAGCCGGCAACCGGCTGGTGTCGACCGCCGGAGCGCTCACCTCCTGGGCAAAGAGAGGCACCCGCGGAACATTGGCCGTACAACAGAGCAAGAAAATCAGAAGAATTCTTTTCATAAAATTTGATCCGATCCCGGCTGGAGCATGGTGCGGAAGCAAACTACTACCAGCCGGCTCCCTAAATGGAATATTTGTTATGACAGTATGTATTTTGGAGCGGATTTGTCAACCAGGCGTTGAGCACGAATTCCACGAATTCCACGAATTTCACGAATTACACGAATTTCACGAATTACACGAAATCATTCTTAAAAGATTCGTGAAATTCGTGAAATTCGTGAAATTCGTGTTCAACCTCGTGCTCAACTCTCAAAATCTTAACTTTGCCCCTACCTGAACGGTTCGATTCCCTCGGGCGCTGTTGATCATCCCGAATGTCGACCGATTTGCCAGGTTCGTCGCCGGATTCCCAAACTGCGGCTTGTTAAACACGCCGGCGATCTCGCTGCGCAGCTCCAGTTTTATATCCTCGTGCAGGTTAAAAGCCTTGAAGAGCGTCAGATTGTGGTTCCATTCGCTAGGCCCCCGCAGCCATCCGTAGCGCGCCGGTTCCGGAGTAATGGAAAATTCATCCGGCAGGCTGGCAAACGCGCTCGGATCAATAAAAGGATTGAGCGGGACGCGCGTCACCGGATCGAGCCGATCTCCGAGATGATCTCCGGTCGATCCGCTGGACCGTGGATCGCGCAGTGGAATCGGACGGCCTCTGGTATCGGTCACGCCCAGCGGATCGCCGCTGGTGTACTTTGAAATCCACGTCAGGCTCCAACCGCCCACAACCGCATCTGTCCAACCCGGCAAATTGCTTCCGATGAATCGGCCGCGCCCCACCGGCAGATCCGCCGTGGCAAACAAACGGAACAGATGGGGCCGATCCGTGGCAGCTACCGTGTGATAGCCCCTCGGGTTAATGATGCTCTCCATGTCGAATTCCATGAGCTTGGAATAGGCATAATTGGCGACAAAGGTAACGCCGTCGGACAAACGCTTCTGGACCTGTGTCTGAAGGCCGTGATACTGCACCCGCCCCGAATTAACGCCCAGGATGGTCACGTTGTTGAACTGGGGATAGAGAACCCGCAGGCGGTTGATGCGAATCGTTGTGCCCTGGCCCAGATTGGAATCAGCCGGAAGCACGCCAAGAAAGGGATTGGGTATTGACGTGTTGACATTGCCGGCATTGAAGAACCGATCCGGTGTTTCATTCAGGTTGAAGTTGTCCCGATCGAGGTTCTTCACGAAGTGGCTGCCAAGATACGCCACTTCCATTAAGGTCTGCCAGGGAAGTTCCCGCTGGATCCCCAACTTCCATTGCTGGTCATAGGGAAGAACGCGATCCGGATTCACAAAAGTGATGTTGTTGCCCAATTCGGTGCGCGCCCCCAGCGCGCTGCCCGTATGCTGCCGAAAGCCGTTTGGGAACGGGCTGCTCAACGTAACCCCCGGCAGCGGCGTGGCGCCTCCGTTGCTGGTGGCGACGTAAGGCGTGACATCATTAAATGACGCGGTAGTTACCGGAGTTCCGCCATTGACGGCGTTGGGCGAAAAGAAAATGCCGAAACCTGCGCGTACTACGGTCTTGTTGTTCACAGCCCACGCAAAGCCGACGCGGGGGCCGAAATTATTCCAGTCTGTTTTTCCCTGGCGGCGGCTCAATCCTCCTTGATTGACGAACAACAGGCCACCTTTCAAGGCGCCGGGGGAAACGACTTCACCGCTGGGGAGGATTATTGGATTAAGCGTGACTCCGACGCCGGCCGCCGGATCAAATCCGTAGGCCAGCCGGTCAAACCTTTCCGTAAACGGGGTCTCGATCTCATAGCGCAACCCGAAGTTGATTGTCAGGCGCGGTGTGACCTTGTAGTCGTCCTGAAAGAACAGGCCGTAATAATGGTTCTGCAGGGCCAGCGACGCGTTCGCGCCCATGTTTCCGGAAGCCGGCAGTCCCAAAAGCGCCGATGCCAGCGCGCTTCCCGAACTCGTCTCGGTGGCCGACGAAGTGGGGTTCTGCCGCGTAAACACTTTGTTGAACGTGAAGGACCCGTTTGCCGTCTGGCCGGGGTTGGGTTCGTTCCATCGCAGCATCCGGTAATCCACTCCCCAGCGGAGCGTGTGCGCTCCCGTCAGCTTGTTGAAAGTTCCCAACAGGGCGTGAATGTCGTTAGCGCTGCCACGAGGCGCACCTCCAAGGGTCGGGGTACGTTCCGAGGTTCTCCCCAGGTCGAACGCAGGCCATCCCTGCGCGAACATATTTTTCAGAATTATGTCGGGCAGCTTCAGAATGGTCGGATCCAATCCATCCGACGCGCTGGGAACGCGGATGCTGGTGCGAGTGAAGCCGTAACGCACCGATCCAACAAGTGTGGGCGAAAAGGTGATCGTGTCGTCCACCGCGGCCGAATGGTTTCGCCGGTAATCAGGATTCACATCGGCGTTCCCTTCCGCCGGAAAATTTGACGCGCCGGCGATCACATTCGGGTTCGGAAACTGCGCATGTCGCAGCGCGCTCACGCGAACATAGAGCTTCTGCCTTTCTCCCAGTTGCTGGTCAATGCGCGCCTGCACGTTCTTGGTAATTACGGGCAGGATGCTGGAGGCCGCCCAATTTTCGCGCCCCACCTGCACCGGGACGTTGGCCAGGTTCGGCAGAGGATATTGAGCCAGCACGGCCAGCCCGATGGGGCTAAGCAGATTCTGCGGGATTTTGGCGCCCGGAAACTCAGGGCGCGACACAAACCCGCCGTTGGCATTCAGGACGGTGGCAAACGGGTTGTAGATTTTGAGCAACTGCCCGTTGGGCGCGAGCGTCTGCGAGAAGTCGCCGGTTCTCTCCAGCGCGGTCGGCACACGCGACTGCCGCGTGAAATTGCGCACATTTTCGACGCGCTCGAAGCCGAAAAAAAAGAACGTCCGGTCGCGCCCGTTGTAAAAAGGCAAAACCACCGGCCCTCCTACGACGCCCCCCTCCATGTTGAACTTGGTGTCCGGTTTGGGCAGGCCCAGACGGTTGTTGGTCCAACTGTTGGCGTCCAGCCTGCGGTTGCGGGTGTAATAATATCCGGCCCCGTGCAGATGGTTTGTTCCCCCGCGCGTAGTAAAGGCAAGGGCGCCCCCGTTGGAGCGGCCCTGGCTGGCGTCGAACATGGTGGTGCTTACCTTGAATTCCTGAACGGCATCGGCCATTGGAATTGTCACGGCCATTCCGTTTTGGCGCGCCGAAACATTGGGAACTCCGTCCACGGTCACGTCGTTTCCTCTGTTGGCCCCATTTCCTCCGTTGATTGTAATGTCGTTCTGTGAATTACTCGTGTAGCCGCCGCCTCCGGCGACCACGCCGGCCGCCATGTCAGCCAGGTTGAGCGGGCTCTGTCCCGTGATTGGGAGCCTCTCGAGAAAATCACGGGTCACCACCTGACCGAGGTCCGCATTGGCCGTCTGCAACAAAGGACTTTCCGAGCTGACCGTCACCGATTCGGATGCTTCTCCTACCTGGAGCGCAAAATCGAGCGTGACTTTGTCCTGAACCTGAACGACGACGCCGCTTCGGACCGCCTTCTTGAATCCTGGAAGTTCCACGGTCACCGTGTACCGGCCCGGCAGCAGAAAAGGCACAGTGTAATTGCCTTCGTCGTTGGAGACCGCCTCGGCTTTGACGTTGGTCGCTTCGTTGACAATCGTGATCGCCGCTCCCGGCACAACAGCCCCGCTTGGATCGGTGACGCGCCCGAGAATGGAGCCGCGGAACTCCTGGGCGGTGAGGAAAGGCGCCACCAGAGTCAGAGCGATCATGAAAATCAGAAAGGGAAACAAAAATCTCTTCATAACAACCTCCTCAAAAGCAACGGCGGGACCCCGGCTTGAACCCGAATTATTCACAAAAGATTGAACCGCAAAGAGCGCCAAGAACGCCAAGAATAGCGCACAGGACCGGGCTGGAACTTGGAATGTAAAAGCAAACCTTCAACTCTTAGCATTTCCTATTTCAAGTTCCAGCCCGGCCCTGTGCGCTCTCTTGGCGTTCTTGGCGCTCTTCGCGGTTAAGTTTTGTTGGATAATCCACTTTTTCAAAAATTCACGCGCAATTCAGCGCTCATGGTGCGTGAGCCGTCCGCAGCTTCCAGGCGGCTGCGCATGAGCGTGATTTTCCCGACGGTGGCCGGCACGGAAATGTTCGACGGCGGCACATCGAAATTAGGGTGATTGAACACGTTAAGGATGTTCATCTGAAATTGCACGTTGACGCTCTCATTCAGATACAAACGCTTCAGCAGGCTGAAATGCTGCACGTTCAGGCCGGGACCCTCCAGTATGTTCCTGCCCGCATTCCCGAACCGGCCGCGGTTTGCGGCCGGAACCATGAAAGCAGCCCTGTCGAACCAGCGGTTTACATTTCTTTGACCAGCCGGCAGATTCCCGTCGGCGATTCGGTCGGGCCGGCCTCCGGTTGCGCCCGTCCCGGAAATGTCCACGCCCGAAAAGCCAGGAGTAAAGAACCTTCCGGTTTCAAAGTACATGAGACTGGAAACTGCCCAGCCACCGGCAAACTGGTTCAGCAGCGAGGGCATGCTGGAAAGATAACGCCGACCGCGCCCGACTGGCAATTCATAAATCAAAGCTCCATTGACGCGGTGCCGCACCGAGTAAGACTCCCGGCCCCGCTCCGCCCTGCGGTTAAAAGGGTTTTCAATGACCGGGCCTGCATCATTGCGGGCATCCTCGACATCGCTCAGGAGATTCGCGTAGGTCCATGCGGCCTGGAAATAGAATCCCGCGCCGAATCTCCTTTCCGCGTCCAGTTGCAGCGCATGATAAATCGAATTGCCGCCGTTGTCGGCAAACAGCACGCTGCCAAATTGCGGAAACGGCCGGCGCGCGTTCGAAAAAGGGGTGGCGCTCGGAAGCGGAACATTCAGCTCGCGCCGAAAGCCGAGCTGTGTTGATTTGGTCCCGATGTAAGAAGCGCGAATGCCGATCTGACGCGGAAGCTCACGCTCGATGCTCAAGTTCCATTGCTGCACGTACGGATTTCGGAAATTCCGGTTGATGCCGGCAGCGCTGATCGTTCCGATGCTTCCGGCGGCGCCAAAGGGGCTGGGAAGCGTGAACACGGGCCGGCGCTTGTCGCTATTGCGAAATTCCTCGGAGAATCCGAAGAGCGGCGCGTTGATGTCGCGCTGAGGAGGAGTAAGCGATACTCCCAGACTGTCGACGAAAACTCCATAACCGGCGCGCACCACGGTGACATTGTTGGGGCGTACCGCGATGCCCACGCGGGGAAAGATATTGTTCTTATCCGGTTGTCGAAGGGTCTGCGGAAATCCCGCTTCCTTCGCGCCGACGACTTTGATGCTGGAGGGGAGCAGCGGATTGATCCGGCCGGACGAAAGGGTTCGGTCAGGCACAACCAGGCGCATCGCAGCAGGATCGAGGTTGTACATCAGGCCGTCTTTATCGACCGGGGCAAATTCGTATTCGTAGCGGGCGCCCAGATTCAAGGTGATTCTGGGACTCAGCTTCCAGTCGTCCTGGGCAAAGAGGTTCCATTGAGTTCCGCGTAGATAAGTTGCGCCGCGGTACGTGGAGCGCGAAGACCGCTCCGGCAGACCAAGCAAAAAGTCAGCGTACGCCTGGCCGGTGAAAAACCCGCTGAAATTGAAACTTCCGAAAAAAGGCAGCGGCAAATCGACGCCATTGGCATGCGTGCGCTCCACGTCGGTCCCAAACTTGAAAGAGTGGCCTGAGCGCGTCCAGGTGACAGTTTCTGTGAGCTGGTAAACTGCCTGCACGTCGACGGTGTGATTCACTGAACTGACCGGAGTCAGCCCGGTGACCAGGAACTGGGGCATCCCGCGAAGACCTGCGCCGCCCGCCACTCCCTGGACCCCGATGAAATTAAGCACATCCTGACCGTTCAGCGGGCCCAGGACTTGATTGGGGCTTCGTTGAAAACCATACCGGAACTCGTTGATCAGCCGGTCTGAGATGACGTGCGTGTCGGAAAGGATGAAGCTGGAACCGCGGCGGTAACCGTTTCGAAGACCGATGGTGGGCAGGTTTTCCACCGGCTGCTGCGGGCCGCCGCGCCAGGCGTAACGCGTGTACAACATATTCTTGTCGCTCAGTTTCTGATCAATCCTTCCCTCAAAACGGTTGGTCAGATTCTCCCGATCCATCAGATCTCTGAAATTCCCGCTGGTGAGAACGTTCGTATTGCCGAAGTTCGGGAGCGGAAAAAACCGCTGCTGTACGCGAAGGGAAACAGCATTCAGTCGCGCCTCAGGAACGAGGTTTCCTGCAAACGCTGTTCCGGTCTGAGGATCGATGATTGCCGCAGAGAACTGCGAAAAGTCACCGCGGCGCATTGGCAGGGATGGCACGGTAGCGTTGACTTCATTGCTGCCTGGAATGCGGGTCCCCCAGAAAGAAACCATGAAAAACGTGCGGTTGTGCCCGTCATACACAGCAGGGACAAAAACAGGACCGCCGAACGCGGCACCAAAGGTGTGAGTCTTTGTCTTGGGTTTTTGGGGTACAAAGAAATTCCGGGCATTCAGTGCCGAGTTGCTGTGATAGTAAAACAAGTTTCCATGCAAATCATTCGTCCCCGATTTGGTCACAACAGAAATAACTCCCGGTGAAGCGAACTCGGCGCTGTTGTTCGCCGAATGGATCTTCAATTCCGACGTCATTTCAAGCGTGTTCTGAGTTCCAGTGAGTGGAGTGGCAAACGTCCGCGGGCTGGTGATCCCGTCGATGGCATACTCGCTCTGGGCGGCGCGGCTGCCGTTGAACGAAAATGTGAATATCGACGAACTCTGCACGCCGGGCGCCGTCATGATGTAAGCCAGCGCTTCTCCGGTGGCCACCGCTGGCAGCTCGTCAAGCTGGCGCGCCGTTCGCTGGCTGACAATCTGAGCGTCCTCGGTGTGCAGCAGAGGCGTCGCAGCCGTGACCTCAACCTTGGTGGTCTGCTCACCCACTTCCATGGCGACGTCGATGCGTACGGTGGCCCGACTTTCAACGACGATGCCGTCCCGCACAAAAGTCTTGAAGCCCGGCAGTTCGGCGCTTACGCGGTAGGTCCCGGGCAACAGGTTGGTTGCCTCATAGGCGCCGTTTTCGCCGGAAAGCACCGTCCTGCTGATGCCGGTATTTGTGTTGGTGACAGCGAGAGAGACCCCCGGAATCACCGCCTTGGTGGCATCAGAGACGGTTCCGACAATGACGCCGTGGGTCGACTGGGCGGAAAGCAGGCCTCCGATCAAAACCGTTACAGTATAAAGGGCTATGAAACTTCTCAGGATCTGCATAACTTCCTCCTTGGACAAAAGCCTTGGACAATTTCAGGCGGGCGCCCGGCGCAGCTTCTTCTTTGGTGGTTAAAAAAATCGGTGTGGGAGTCAGGCGACTCCCTGGTAATGCCGGTGTCGAGGCAGCGGAGCAACACGCTTTTCCATAAGAATCCAGACAGGGTTGGATCTTAAGCTTTATCCACCTACCTGAGATCAATGCAGTATGTTGCGGTAACTTAACGGTAAGCTGGCCCCGATGCAGGTGTTTGGCGTGCTCCACCCACGTCAGTACCGCGGGCGTTAGCCCGTGTGAAAAAATCGACGCCACCGGGCTTGTCCCGGTGGTGAGGACGATTCTTCACTAGAGCGTGTGCCCAAGAATACTTCACCGAACACTGTAGGGTTTGCGCCCTAGTGAAAAATCGCGTTCACCACCGGGACAAAGTCCGGTGGCGTCGATTTTTTCACAGGTTCTCAGCCCGCCGTTCTGACATAGATGCTGATAGTGAATTTGATAGAATGTGCCTTTTTTGCGGCGCGCTTAGGGATCAATGAGACTTGGATCTATGAGAAGAACGGTTGCTCTTTGCCTCCTGATTGCAAGCGCAGGCCTGATGATTTCCGCCGGCGATGTTCGCGGCAAGTCGCCCGCGCTCGGCATTCTGATCCTGGCCCACGGCCACGAAAAAATCTGGAACAACCAGATTGAAGAAGTTGCAAGACAACTTCCCTTTAGCGCCGAAGTAGCGCTGGGTATGGCGCACAGAAATTCCATCCAAGCCGCGCTGCTCCGATTGCAAAGGCGCGGGGTGCAGAAGATCGCAGTAGTCCCGCTGTTCGTTTCCAGCTACAGCCCGATTATTCGCGCCAGCGCTTATCTGCTTGGTCTGGCCGCTGAAAGGCCTCCGGAGCTGGAAATGTTCAATAATATGTCACACGGGCTGCAGGATCCGCATCGTGGACTCGGTGATGATGCGCCCGAGCTCACACCGATCCGCGCGGACGTTCCAGTAAAGATGACTTCAGCTCTGGACGACCATCCTCTGGTGGCGCAGATCCTGGCGGATCGCGCGCGCAGCATCAGCCGTAATCCCCGGCACGAAACCGTTATTCTCGTGGGACATGGTCCGGTTTCTGAAATTGACAACCGGCGCTGGCTGGAAAACATGGACCGTCTGGCCATCCGGCTAAGAAACGAGTGCGGCTTTTTCGAGGTACAGGCCCGCACGCTGATGCAGGATGCACCGGCAAACCTGAGAGATCAAGCAGCAGCCACACTGCGACTGAACGTCCGGTCGGCTGCACGACGAGGAGATGTTCTGCTGGTGCCGTTGCTGCTCAGCCGCGGCGGTATCGAACATCAGTTGAAGACGATCCTGTCCGGGTTGAGATTTCGGATGCCGGAAAAATTTCTCCTGCCGGATGCCCGTATTGCGCGCTGGATAGCTGAGCAGGCAGAGTCGGCAGACAGGCAGATTTCATTGGAAACGAAATAGGAGGTTGGCGGATGCCGTTTAGTCTTTGGTGGGTTGGATTGGCGCTCTCCCTGATGGGGTTCGTTTTGCTGGCTGTAACCACTGTTTTCGAACTTTCAATAATCCCGCAAAGAATCCGTCCCTATGCGTTCTGGGCCGCCCTGTTGTTGTTTATGATGGGCGTCTCGCTTTCCGTAATTTTCACCTAGTACTTAGTTTCAAAAATTCGAGTAAGAATTTTTTAACCACAAAGGCACAAAGAGCACGAAGTAAGACGTGGGGCAGGCAGAGGCCGGTCAGTGTCCAAGAGTGACAGCGGTCAAGGGCTTTTCAAGCTGACCGGCCTCTGCCTGCCGCACGTCTTCCCTTTGTGTCCTTCGTGTCTTTGTGGTTAAAGTTTCATGCCCGAACTTTTGCAATAAGACTTCACTTAGGTTCCGCGCCTTCGATTTCTCTCAATTCCCTCTCCAGCTCCTCTGCAAAGATCACCCAACTGGCGCTGGCCAAGCCCGATGCCTTCTCCAATTCCCGATACAGTTGCACCAGCCGATCAAAAGCTTCCGCCTTTTGACGAATGACTTTTTCATTGTCCATCGCAAACCGCCGTCGCTTGCCCGTGAAATCTTAAAAATGCCATAATAATAACTCTGAAATGGCTGACAAAAAACTCACCACCAGACGGAAGCGAAAACCCAACGAGATCGCCGTAATTAATGAATGCTGCACCGGATGTGCCGGTTCTCCTGCCTGCCAGCCCTATTGTCCGGTGGAGAACTGCATGATCTGGATCGAAGACGATCAGATGGCTTCCGGGCGAATCTGGGTGGACCCTCACCAATGTATCGGCTGCAGAAAGTGCATCAGTAAAGGCCCTGCCGGAACCTTTCTGGATGGCTGTCCCTGGGACGCTATCGACATGGTTCCACTGGAAGAATACGAAGCAAAATACGGCGAACTCTCTTTCTAGATGTTGGTCCGTTGTCAGTGGTCCGTTGTCAGCGGCTGGGTTGCGAGTTGGCGGGTTGGCGGGGTACGGGTTGGCAGAGTTTGCGAGTTCCGAGTTATGGATTGTCGAACTGAGGAATTCGAAATTCAAACTTGAACGCGTTTTCAATTACTTAATTTGGGATTTTCCCTCTCTAACCCAAAAACTCGTAACCCGATAACCCGGCAACCCGCAACCCGACCACGGACAACGGACCACTGACAACGGACGCTATTGGGACCTCCGACTTCTCAGGATTTCGCTACGGCGTTTGATGCCTGGCTGAACTGGATTTCGTAGAGTTGCGAGTAGAGTCCGCCCTTCCGCAGCAGTTCTTCATGTTTTCCCTGCTCGACGAGCGTCCCGTCCTGCAGCACGAAAATCACATCCGCGCGCGCAACAGTGGCGAGCCGGTGGGCGATCAGGATCGACGTCCTGCCTTCCATCAGGCGATCCAGCGCTTCAAATACCAGTTGCTCGGAAGCGGCGTCCAGTCCGGATGTCGGCTCGTCCATGATCAATATTGGGGAATCGCGGATCAATGCGCGCGCAATGGCGATCCTCTGGCGCTGCCCGCCCGACAGAGTCACACCGCGCTCGCCTACCATTGTGTCGTACCCTTCCGGCATCTTTTCGATGAATTCATGGGCATTTGCCAATGTGGCTGCCTTTATGATCTCTTCGCGGCTCGCCTCGGGCTTTCCGTAGGCGATGTTCTGCCAAACAGGCGCGCGAAACAGAAGGTTTTCCTGAAGCACAAAGCTGACCTGCTTGCGAACCGACTTGATCTTGTACTTGCGAACATCCATCCCATCAATCTTCACTTCTCCATCGGTGGGATCGTAGAAACGCGGGATAAGGCTGATCAAAGTTGTTTTACCTGCGCCCGTCGGACCCACCAGTGCGGCAACTTGTCCCGGCTCGATGTTGAGCGTTACTCCCTTAAGTATCAAACTTTCCGGCGTGTATCCGAATGAGACCCGGTTGAATTCGATTTTGCCTTTGAATTCAGGCGCGCGTCGTGCACCGGGGAGGTTTCGGACCTGGCGTTCTGTTTCCAGGACTTCCTTGATCCTCTCAAAGCCGACCGAGGCCTTTGAGAGTGTGTCTGTCATCTTGGACAGCTCGCGCATCGGTTTGTACATCTTGCCCAGATAAAGCAGGAACACAACCAACGCTCCCACTGTAAGCGCTCCGCTGAGCACCAGGCGGGCGCCGTACCACAGAACCAGGCACGTGCCGACGGCCACGATGATTTCGACCGTGGGCGCCAGTTTGGCCTTGATGCTGCGCGCGCGCAGGGCTATCTCCACGTTCTCCAGGCTTTGCTCCTCGAATCTCCGCTCTTCGTAGCTCTCGCGCGCAAACGCCTTTACGACGCGGATGGAGGAAAAGACCTCCTGTACAACGGAAATTATTTCGCTCTCTTTTTTCCTCACCGCTCGCGAAGCTTTTTTTATGCGATGCGTAAAACGATAGACCACCAAAAACAAGACCGGCGCTACCGACAAAGCAATCAGCGTAAAACGCCAGTTCAGATAAAACATCACCGCCAGCATCCCCACCAGGGTGAGCACATTGACCGTGACCCCCAGCAGTGCCTGAGAAACGAAATCCTGAATGGCATCGATATCGCCTGTGACGCGGCTGATCAAATCTCCGGTTTTCTGCTGATCGTAGAAGGAAAGGGAGAGGCGCTGAATGTGGTGATACAGCGTCTTGCGTAAATCGTGCATCACCCACTGTCCCACGGTCGTAGTCAAATACTTCTCCGTGTAGGAGCTGATCGCTCCGACCAATGCAATCACCACCACCGCAGCAGCGGCAAAATTCAGAGCCGCCAGTTTATCTCCTTCAAAGACTGACTGTACGGCTGATGCCAGAACCGGCGGCATATGCTTGTCGCCGATCACGTTATCCAGCACTATTTTCAGCGGCCAGGGTTCGAGCAAATCGGTGATGCTCTCTGCGATGACAGCCAGCAGCGCCACCAGCAGCGTTTTCCAGTGCGGTCGAAGCAGGTACGTCAGCCTGAGATCATGGCGGCTCATCAGTTTTGTCCTAGTTAAATTATACCCACACAGCCGTGGGCACGAATTTCACGAATTACACGAATTTCACGAATCTTTTAGCTCACTTCGTGCAATTCGTGGAAATTCGTGATCACGAAAATTCGTGCTCACCGCGAGGAGCTCAGCCCTGACCGGAGCTGGATGTTGCGGATGGTTTCGCGGGCCTGTGCTCGAACGTGCTCGGAATAGGCGGGAGAGGTAAATTTTTCCATCTGCGGCAGGTCGTCCTTTGTTCCAACCAGAAACAGCGCCCGTAGTGCTTCCCATAATTGAGCGTCGTCGGGAAGGACTGCCATCAGTTCTTGCCCCGGCCGGACAAGCTCGCCGGTTCTGGCGAACTGCTCACCCGCAATTCCGGATATGGGAGAGAGAACCTCGTTTGTTTTGCCGTTTGCCTGAATTTTGGCCAGCACCTGCCCGGGCTTCAATTCATCTCCCTTACTGGTTTGAAACGCCAGTTGGCCGCCGGTGCTCGATCGAACAGAAATGGGTTGCAGCATCGACAAAATCTCAGGCTTGCCCGAAATATCATGGAATCGGACCAGCGAAAGCGCGGCATTTCGCCGCACCATCGGTTGTTCATCGTGAAGCAGCCCTTTCAAATCGTCGTGAAACGGCGCGAAGCTCGTGTCCTGTCCCATGACCCATGCTGCCGTGAGCCGCACTTCCTTTGATGGATGGCGCGCCACTTTCTGGACATTCGGATACCAGTGCCGCAGTTCCTGATCGCCCGAAATCATGCGTTTCTCTATCTGAACGAGCGCATGCTGAATTTTTCTGGGCTTGTTCCAATCAGACAAATACTGTCCCATCTGCGATTCTGTAAGCGACCTCCCAAACCAGGTGCCCCGCCAGAAGAGAAACGGCACCACTACAAAGGTCAGGATGGTGAGTACGAAGAAAATGTGAGAACGGGCGCCTCGTAACATAGCGTCAATAGCTATCCGAGGTGATAGAGCATCCAATAGACCACCACGCCGGTCACTGAAACGTACATCCAGAGCGGAAAAGTCCAGCGCGCGATTCGCCTGTGCCTTTGGAAATCGCCTTTTAGCGCGCGCGCCAACGTTACAAGCACCATCGGCACTATCACCACGGCCAGAAAAGTATGGCTTATCAGGACCATAAAATAAACAAGGCGAACGGCGCCCGCACCGGTGAAATGCTTTGAACCCGCGTGGTAGTGATAGAACAGGTAAGAGGTCAAAAACACGACAGAACTGGAAAATGCGAGGAGCATGAAGATTTTGTGCAGGCGGATTTTTTTCTGGCGAATGCACCAGTATCCGATCAGGAGCAGAATCGCGCTGGTCCCATTCAACAGAGCATTCAGCGTGGGAAGAAATGCAATGGTCAATCTTTAACGTTGTGTTTTGGTGTCTTGGTGCCTTGGTGGTTATATTATTTGAACCACCAAGGCACCAAGTCAAATTCTCAGTTGGCTTTATCCAGCACCATCAGAATCAGAAGCGCCGGCAGATAAACCACGGATGCTTTCAACAACCTGCGCGCATCTCTGGTGGTCCGGGACTGGGCCGCACGATAGCCGTAATGGAGAAAGAACAGGCCCAGCGCGATCGCGCCAGCCAAGTAAATCCAGCCGGTAGTGCCCAGAACGGTTGGAAGTAAGCTGACCGGGACCAGCGCCAATGTGTAGACCAGAATCTGTTGGCCGGTGATGAAACCGGTCTCGTCCTGAAGCGGAAGCATGCGATAACCGCCGCGCTCATAGTCCTCGCGGTACAGCCAGGCGATGGAAAGAAAATGCGGGAATTGCCACAGGAACATGATCAGAAACAACGTCCAGGCTTCCATACCCAAGTGACCGCGTGCCCCCGCCCATCCGATCATAGGCGGAATCGCCCCCGGGATGGCCCCAATCATGGTGCAAAGAGAGGTTTTCTGCTTGAGCGGCGTGTACAGGAACAAATAACTGATAAGCACCAGCAATGTGAGCAGGCTGGCAAGCCAGTTCACCATCAGCACGAGGTAAACCAGGCCCGAAAGTGAAAGAAACAGGCCAAACCAGAGAGCGCGGCCCGGCTCCAGTCGCCCCGCCGGGAGGGGCCGATTTTCAGTGCGACGCATCCGTTTATCCGGAACTCGTTCCAGAAACTGGTTCAACGTCGCAGAGCCGGCTGCCGCCAGCGCGGTGCCAAGCAGAGTATGAAACAGGGCCAGGTATTTCAGAGGGCCCGACGTGGCGAGGTAAAAACCCACCAGCGTGGTTACCAGCACGAGCAGCGTGACACGAGGCTTGGTCAGCTCAATGTAGTCGGACCAGTGCCCGACGCGGAACAGGTCCCCACACCAGGCAGGCGACATGACGGCCGCCTGAACGTCACCTGGTCGCTTGGACATTGACTTCCTCCACCATCAGCCCGGAGCGATCCGGTACGGCGCGCTCGTAGCGACGATAAATCCGCAAGGCAAATACGAGCGCTGTTGCCAAAACCAGCGCCCCGAGGGCTACGTGTGCCGTTGAACTCCAAACATACTGCGGAGTGGGCTGCGGGAAATCAAGCCTGATTTTTCTGATGAAAAAAGTGGCGATTCCAAGAATGAACTGAGAAATGACCAGCGTCTGAAGAAGCGCGGCCCACGCGCGCCACTCTTTCCCGTAGTGGACCAATGCCCGTAAACACAACCACACGCAAGCAGCCAGCACCAGCACGCCTCCGGTCACATGAGGCATGACTCCAAGCGCGTTGTGGCGATACCCCGCACCCAGAATCAACTGAATATAAACGACGGCTACCACCACCAGAGCGGGCAGCCGCAGGCCGGGGCGGTCCGATGGTTCCAGTCTCTCCTCCTCCTGGACCCACTTCGGCCCCGTGACGACAGAGAGCGCGATAATAATGCAAAAAAATCCCTGAGCCAGAGAGGCGTGAGCCATAGAAACGGGAGGCGGCAGGAAGTAAAGCACCGTAATTCCGCCAAGCAGGCCCTGCGCTATAACAGCGGCCAGAGCCCCCCATCCCAGGCGTCGAACCCAGCGGCGGGGCTCTTTAAGAGAAATCCAGATTGCCAGAATGACGGTCAGCATCCCCACAAAAGTCGCCACCATGCGGTGGCCGTGTTCATAGAGAACTCCACCGACCATATCCGGCATCCACTTTCCAAACGAGAGAGGCCAGTCGGGAACTGCCAGGGCCGCGTCGTTGCTGGTTACCAAGCCGCCCGCAACGATGAGCAGAAGAGTACAAAAGGCCGTAAAACAAGCATAACGATGAAGCCAGAGGCGCTCGCCCGGCTTTGATGCATAAGTCATAGTAAGATTTTCAGCCGTAGAGACGCGGCATGCCGCGTCTGAGCCAGGCCGCGACATGTCGCGGCCAAGTACGAAGCAGCCGACGGCGACAAGGCCGCGACATGTCGCGGCCAAACTCAGACGCGGCATGCCGCGTCTCTACAGATGACTAAACGTCTCTACAGATGACTAAACTCGAGGCGCTGGCGCTTTAAACCTATTTCAGCGTGAAATCAACTGCCTTGGACTCTTTTGCGGCCACGGTGACTTTCTGGTCAACTGTGCCGAGCTTTTCATGCCATGCGGCGACGGTGTAATCGCCCGGCGGCAGACCCTTCAGCTCGAAAGAGCCGTCACTGCCGGTTATAGCGAAAATCGGGTGTTTAAGAACCGCGATGTAAGACTTCATCCAGGGATGAATGTTGCACTTTACCGGAATGGCGATTTCTTCGCGATTGAACGTCTTTGTCTTCTTCGCGGTTCCGGGGGCCTGGGATTCATTCCATTCCGGATTCATCTTGGGCAGCGGATGAATGTTGTGGTTGGTATTGTCGCTGTTCAGTATGTCGATCGGCTGTCCCGCCATGACGGCGAGGACGTGCGGATGATAGGTGCAGCCTTTCTGATCCAGCGATGCAGCCTGAGCCGGCACCTGAAAACTCTGATTCAGACCGTCCTTTACATACACCAAAACATTGGCCAGGGTTCCGTTGTCATTCACGGTTATCTCTTCTGTTTCCACTCCACCGGGATGTTGCGCAGCGCAGTACTTGTCGGCATCCATGCGAATCTTCCGGGGTGTCGGCTTGGTACCGGCAAAAGTCACTTTGCCCGTGACCGTAGCAGCATTCGCCATGTCAGCCGGGGCTGCCGGAGCAGCCGTGGGGGTGGATTCAGTTGCCGGCGCCGGTTCTTCCTTCTTTGTACAACCGATCGCCACAGCGGCAATCAACCCCAGCAATAGAAAATACCTTTTCATAGATTTGTCCTTTCTGAATTGTTATGAAAGCCTTTCAATTTTAGTCTGATATCTGCGGACGATCAATTCGCCTCGAATGCGGATTGCGGAATGCGGAATGCGGAATAGCTAAGCAATTTGGCCTGCTTTAGGGATTGAGTTCGACTGTATTCCGCATTCCGCATTCCGCAACTGTTACCTTGATTTTGCCTGTTCCTCCGGGGTCAGGTAGAACATGTAGCGCACCAGAAGATCGGCGTGATCCTTATCGTACTGGTTAAAGGACTCGGGGAGCTGACCGTTGAACACCCAGCGATTTCCTTCACGACGAAACAGCCCGGATGGCATTGCCGTCCCTGGATGGATCAACTGCGGGTTGATGATCCAGCGCTTAGTCCAGGCGGGTTTGAGGCGCTCCTTTACAAAAAGGAAATTGGGAGCGCTGGCATTCTGATCATGGCCGGGATCGCCGGTCGCGTGGCATTTCAAACAGGGCGCCGCTGTGGAAGTGAAGAGCTGCCGAGCCAGCACCTTTTCCTGCTCGGTAAGCGGTTCTACAGGCTGTTTGGTGTAAGGCTCGGGCTGATGAGACTGCCCTTCAAAGAACTTCACCAGCGTGCGCAACTCGCGCTCCGAGAAATTGAATGTCGGCATGCGCACCGCCAGATAAGACCGCACCCCATTGCGATCCCTCTCGCGCTCCGCAGCCGAAGAAGCCTGGGCGCCGCGGAACGCTTCCGCACGGGCCTGCTCATTGGCGGCGCCAGCCGTGGCCATCCCCTGCTGAACCGAGTGATTCTGTTTTTCTGAAAGCGACGGATCTTTCAAAAACCGAATCAACCAGTTGGGATCGACTCTCGCTCCCTCCTGGAGCAGATTCGGGGGCAGCTTTTCCTTCGCCTCCGAATATTGAGACAGCTCGCTCAACGCCGCCTTTTGGCCGGGACGAAGCGTGTGGCAGCCCATGCAGTTGTATTTCTGCACAATCCACCAGCCATCCTGGACGTCTCGCCGCTGGTCGTCCGGGTTGAAGAAATACTGCTTGGGAATAGTGCTGCTGTCGACGCTGCCGACCAGGAATGTAGTGATCGCATTGATCTGGTCTTTGTCCAGATTGGGATGCGGCATCTTCAAGCGCTCGGTCTTGGCCTTCAGCTTTCCTTTGTCATAAACGGCCGGATCGGCAAGCTTGCGCTCGAAGAAACCTTTATGGTTGTACCAGCCTTCACTCTTTGCCTTTTCCGTGAGCAGCGCAAAATCAAGCCTTTCGATCGGCTTGCTTCCTTCCAGCGTCAGCTCGGTACCGATGCGTTGCTC
The DNA here is from genome assembly GCA_036507075.1 of Acidobacteriota bacterium. Classification (GTDB taxonomy): domain Bacteria; phylum Acidobacteriota; class UBA6911; order JACQSX01; family JACQSX01; genus DASXQR01. Next base: position 21,593 of record DASXQR010000198.1, read on the forward strand.
TTCCTCCAGACCCGCAATTTCATGACACCCGGCACAGCCGTAGTTTCGAACCAGAGACCTGCCTTTGGCCATCAGGTTAGGATCATCCATGAAATCCGTTGCCGGGTAATTCTGCGGCTTTTTCTGCTGCATCAGATAAGAAGCGATGTCGCGCGCCTCCTCCCAGGTCAGACGCAGGCTGGGCATTGCCGTCATCTGCTGCACCACCAGTTCAGCGCCGTCGTTGGGACACCGGCTGTGTTCTTCGTCGAAAAGATACGGCTTATTGTTCCGGATGTAGTCCTCCAAGGGAATGTCGCGCTTTTCCTTAGGACAGTAAGGCATGGTTCGCTGTCGTGGATTATGAATCCATCGCACCACATAGTCGTAATTAGCCTTCTCCCCGACGCGCGTCAGATTGGCGGCAAAAGTGCCTCCCGCCCGTTCACTGCCTTCGCCCATCGAATGACAGGCCATGCAGCCGCGCGACTCGAACGCTTCCTTGCCTCGGATGGAGTCACCGGGCGGCTGCGAAGCCAGCAAGGACGCAGGTCCTGACATGGACGCACTCGCGGCAGCCGGCTTCTGTGAGACCGCCCTCGCGCTGCCTGCAGAGGAAGGCGCGGCAGCCGGCGCGATTGCCGCCGGAGCCGGGTTGGGAGTTGCCGACTGCCAGATGAAGGCCGAGATGGCCTGAACTTCGTCCCGGCTCAATCGGAAGCGCGGCATCTTTGTGGCAGGGCGGAAATTCTGTGGATTTTGAATCCACAGCGGCACCCATTCCTTGCGCAGTTTGAGACGAACGTCCTTCAGGTTGGGACCGACCTTCTTTTGTTCCATCAACAAGCTTTTAAGCAGGAACGTCTGCTGCTCAATCTCGGCATCGACATTGCTGGACGCCACGCGCAGATTTTCAGCCCTCTGATAAAGCTGCTGCGCCTCGGTGTTTTCCCTGGCCCGGTCACCCTGGCGCTCGGCGCGCGACGCTTCGCGCAAGTTCTCTTCCTTTTTTTCCTGAAGCTGTTGGATCGTCTTCTGCGTGGCTTGAATCTGACCGGGCTCGGGATCAAAGTTGGCATGGAAATGACAACCCCAACAGCCGCGTTGCAGGAAGAGCTGTTTTCCACGCTCAAATACATTTGAATTGGCCAGAACGATGTCCCGAGAATGGCACTGCTGGCAGCCTGCTTCAGTATTGTCCCTGTGATGCATCGGCCAGAGCCAGTGCTCGTAATTGCCATGTGCTTTTTCAACACTGGTGGTGGCAACACCGTTGCCTCCGTGGCAGGGCGTGCAGCCGAACCGCTCCGGATCATGGATCTCGAGCAGCTCCTTATTTGGGTGGGTGACAAATTCGGATCGCCCCCCCATGTCCGCTTTGGCGAGCGTAACAGGCTCGCGAATGCCCACGTGGCATGACTCGCAACGTTCGACCCAGTTCATTCCCGCCACAGGAATGTTAATCTGCTTGATTTCCACCGGAAACCTGCGCACTTTGGCCTGCAGTCCGGCAAGCTGCTCGGGAGTGAGCCCTTCCATCTGATGTACCACGTATTCGTCCCGGGTTTTGCGAAGCTCGCCGGCCGGCTTCAATGCCAACCCGCGCGCGGAAAGTAATTCGCCCTGCCGGCGCTTCAGCTCATTAAACTTCGCTTCCAGGTCGTCGTAGGGGAAACTGACTTTCTCGCCGTCATTGGATCCATTATCGGCAGGCATTTCTACTTTGAACGGGCCCTTCTTCAGCTCGGCCAGCTTTTTCATCAGCCGCTGACGTGAACCCTCGCTTTCCGCAGTCTCCGCTTTATAAATCAGAGCCGAAACCTCGCTTCGCGCCAGCGTAAACGGCTCCTGCAGTGCGGCCAACTGTCGATTCGTCTGGGCGAGTTGCTGGTCGATTTCACGCAGCCGGGGGGCGGCGGTCGCTTCAGCCAGTTTGACGGCTTCATCCAGGCGGCGGTACTCGGGTGTCTGTCGGATTTTTACTTCGTCCTTCTCCTGCACCGGTTTTACGCGGCTCAAATACCTCCCGTATAGCTCGGCAAACTGGGCCTGGTAACGGCGCCAGGGGCGGTGACCGAGAGCTTCTTCATAAAGCGCCCACATCAAAGTTATGAAAAGCAGCAGCGCGGAAATGAGAATCGGAACGCTCAAAGAGCGGCTGACTATCGGATCTTCAAGCGGCTCGCTCGGTTCGATCTGGTCCCGACGATCGTTCGGATCATTTCTTAGCGGTGTATCGGACATCTCTCAGTCTCTCAGTCCCTCAGTCTCTCAGTCCCTCAGTCTCTCAGTCCCTCAGTCTCTCAGTCCCTCAGTCTCTCAGTTCTCTCAGTCTCTCAGTTCTCTCAGTCTCTCAGTTCTCTCAGTCTCTCAGTTCTCTCAGTCTCTCAGTTCTCTC
>DASXQR010000199.1:0-24509 GCA_036507075.1 Acidobacteriota bacterium
TAACCATGAGAATTTTCGCGGCCTGCGCAAATTATTCGGGAGCGGAGAGACGGCCTGAGGGCCGTCTCAGCTTGGCAGGACACCGCAGAGAGACGGCCCTCAGGCCGTCTCTCCTTGACTTTTGGTTGCGGCTTCGCCGCGCAAAGCCTCTGTGGTGATTTTTTTTCGCAGTCTCCTATTCACTGCGGCTCACCGGAAATAATCGGTCAAAGTTACCCCCCAGAATCGCGGCCGTGTCCGACGGGCCAACTTTCAGCTCGGATAGAATCGTGAGCTGCTCGTCAAGAATACTTCGCTGCCATCCGCGCGGGAAAAACGACGAGTCGGTGCCAAACAATAACCGGCCGGGTCCTGCGACCGCCAGAGCCCTGCGAAATGCTTCACGCAGCGTGATGCCAAGATATCGAACCCAGGAATTGGAACTGGAAGTATCCAGGTAAATGTTGGGACACACGTCGGCAGCCATCAGCGCTTCCCTCAGAAAGCCGGCGCCCAGGTGCGGAATGATAAAAGGTGTCTGCGGATAACCCGGCACGATCAAGGACAGGTCCAGCGGATTTCCGAGCCGAAAGTCAAAAGAGCTCGGCAAACCGAGCTTTTTTCGTATTCCCACCGTGAGCACGCCGCAGTGTACAAAAACGGCACACCCGTCTGTTTTGGAAATCAAATCCAGCAACCGCCGCAAGCGTTCGTCGTGCAGCGGGTAACGGTGCATGGCCGGGAAAAAACAGGCGCAGCGGAGCTTTAAATCGCTCACAGCCCTGCCAACACGCTCCAACGCATCCGGCTGCGTGGGATCGACCATGAAAAAGCCAACGAAACGCTCCGGGAAAAGTTTCACCGCCGCTGCCACCGAATCCTCATCCCGCGGTACGCTCGCAATCAGGCTTGACCTTCGCACCCGGTTGCGGTCCAGCTCTTCAATCCACCGTCGAGCCAGGTCGGAAGGGGCCTGCGGAGGACTCTCCCAACCCAAGACTTCAATGGCCCGGGCCACCGCGTCTCCTTCCCCGAAACGCTGGCCGGCGATTGCCTTCAAGAAAACGTGTGAAAAGAAATGACAATGGCTGTCATTGATCGTGAATGCGTGATTCATGGGCGGATTCTACAATGTGCTCTGTGAGCGGGAAAAGAGGTTGACTTGTCCGCCGGGGATTACGGACCAGCGACGAAAACACTTGATTTCGCCCTGACGAAGGTCTAATTAAGGAAACAAATCTATCATTCAGTTTGGCGCTACCAGTCCTTTACCCTGGGGGTGGCACATGGAACATACCGAAAGAATCAAAGATATTCTCAAGCGCAAAGGTCACAACGTCTGGTCTGTCTCGCCGGAGACGTCTATTTTTAACGCGCTCGGCGTGATGGCCGAAAAGAATTGCGGCGCGCTTCTGGTGATGTCAGGCGACCATCTGGCGGGAATTTTTTCGGAGCGTGATTATGCCCGAAAAGTAATTCTCAAAGGAAAACATTCGAACGAGACGCCAGTCAGCGAGGTCATGACCGCTCAGGTGATTACCGTGGGACCGAACAATACGGTAGCCGAATGTATGAAAACCATGACCGCAGGGCGCCTGCGCCATCTGCCCGTGCTGGAAAATGACCGCGTGATCGGCATGGTTTCCATCGGCGACCTCGTGAATTCCATCATCTCCGTCCAACGCGAAAGCATCCATCACCTGGAAGACTACATCATCGGGAAATATCCGGGGTAGGCGGCGATTCGGGTTACGAGTTTTCGGGTCCGAGTTTTCGGGTTACGAGTTCCGAGTTTTCGAATTCTCAAATTCCAAATTGCAAATGCGGAAAACCCAAATCTGGTAACTGAAACTCATTTGGGAACTCGTAACCCGAAAACCCGCAACTCGTAATCTGAAAACCGCAACCCGTAACTCGAAACCCGCAACTCGTAACTCGAAAACTCGTCAACTCGGAACTCGGTCAAATGCCCGTCGACAATCAGATTTACAACCGTCTGGCGGATAGCTGGTGGGATGAAGATGGCTTTCTGCATATTATTCGAACCGCGCTGAACCCCGGCCGCTTTGGCTATTTCCGGAAGGTTTTGATCGATGAACTGAAGATGGCACCGCAGGGCAAGCTTGTCCTGGACATCGGCTGCGGCGGCGGACTGCTGGCGGAAGAGTTTGCCGCTATGGGATGCCGGGTCACCGGCATCGATCCTTCCCGGGCTTCGCTGGAAACGGCGCGCCGGCACGCCCTCAATCAACGCCTCGACATCCAATATCTTCAAGGCGCGGGGGAATTCATTCCGTTCAAGGACCAGGCCTTTGACATCGCCTGTTGCTGTGATGTCCTCGAACACGTGGGCGATCTCACTGACGTGATCTCAGAAACCGCACGCGTACTGAAACCGGGCGGCATTTATTTCTACGACACCATCAATCGAACCCTTCAAAGCAAGCTGGTAACGATCAAGTTGTTCCAGGATTGGAACTGGACCTCCTTTATGCCTCCCCGTCTTCACGATTGGAATATGTACATCAAGCCTGAAGAATTACGCGCCGTCATGGCGCGCCACAATCTGGAAAACCGGGGCCTGACGGGAATGCGTCCCCGTATCAGTCCTCTGAAATTGATTCGATCGCTCCGCCGGCGCAAGCGAGGAGAGATTTCCTACGCGGAGCTGGGACGCCGGATGCAACTCAAGCTGGATTCCAATTTGTCGGTCATGTATGTCGGCTATGCAGTAAAGCGGCAGGTTTGAACGAAAGGCGGAAGGCGGAAAGCGGAAAGCGGAAGGCAGAAGGCGGAAGGCAGAAGGTGGAAGGCAGGAGGCGGGAGACAGGAGACAGGAGACAGGAGGCAGGAGGCAGGAGGCTGGAGGCGGATGGCACCCGCCTCCCGCCTCCTGCCTCCTGCCTTCCGCCTTCCGCTTACCGCCTTCCGCCTCGGGTGTTATAAACTCAGGAGCCATGCAAAGACAAACCGCGCTTTTCATCGCTCTGTTGGGACTTGTTCTGGCGGTTTTTGCGTCCGGCCAGGAAAAGCCCGCAAGCAACGCCTCCACTGCGTTGCCGGGACAGCGCTCCGACGGATCTGTACTGCTTCCGAATCAATGGTCTTTGAGGCCGGTAGGAAGACAGGCGGTTCTCGGAGATTTTCCCGTGAACATAGCGGTTCATCCGGCAAGCCGATTTGCGGCCATTCTTCACAGCGGCTACAGCACGCATGAAATCGTGGTGGTCGAGATACAGCCTGGGCCGGCTGCCGGTAATTCAGGCCGGCGTCCAGTCACTCGCGCCGCAAGCCCGGCGGGCAGCTCCGCTTCTCCAACCGCACCGCCACGCCCGCCCGAAGTTGTTTCGCGTGTCACGGTTCCCGAATCGTTTTATGGAGTCGAGTTTTCACGCGACGGAAGCACTCTTTACTGCAGTGGAGCAGGCGATGAGGTAATCCATGCGTTTGCGTTCAAAGATGGCTATCTTTCGTCCCGGCGGCCGATTCCACTACGCGATCCGACACGCCGCGGCATCCCTGCGGGAATTGCGCTCAACAGTCAGAGCACCCGCCTGTGGGTGGCCAACGTCTTTGGCCACAGTGTCACCGAATTGAACGTTCAGACCGGGGCGAGCACGGAGATCTTGCTTGCATCTGGCGCGTCCAATCCGGAACAACCGTTGAGTGCCTCCCGATCAAAGTTAATGTCGAATTCAGAATCCGGAGGCATCCAGACCGGGGCTTCGGCGTCCCGGCCTCAGGATCCCGATATCGCTGCCGCTGCCAAACGCGGTGAGGCACTGCTTGTGGATACCCGGCCCGACGATCCGTATCCGTACGCATGCAGGCTCGATGAAAAACGAAATCGACTTTACGTGAGCCTCTGGGGACAGTCGGCCGTCGCTGTGGTGGATTTAAAATCCCGGCAGACAGTCGACAGATGGCCCACCCAGGAACACCCGAACGAGATGCTGCTAAGCCGCGAGGGCAAACATTTATATGTTGCCAATGCGAATCGGAACACCGTCACGGTAATCGATACGGAAAGCGGCAAGCCGCTTGAAACTATTTCAGCGTCGCTTTATCCGGTCCCGCTTCCCGGCTCGAACCCGAATAGCCTTGCATTATCACCGGATGAAAAGACACTCTTTGTAGCAAACGCAAACAACAACAACGTCGCTGTTTTCGACGTTTCAGTCCCTGGGCGCAGCAACTCAATGGGCTACATCCCGGTGGGATGGTATCCGACCTCTGTTCGCGTTACGCCTGACGGCAAGCACTTGCTGATAGCGAACGGAAAAGGCTTGATTTCGAAGGCAAACTGGAACGGACCACAGCCGGGCAAGGATCCTCCCGCATCGGTCAGAGAGTACATCGGCTCGCTGTTCCGCGGTACTTTGAGTGTGATCGATTTGCCCGAGCGTGGTGTGTTTGAAAAGCAACTGGTCGCCTATACGGCGCAGGCTTTCAGATGCAGTCCTCTGGATCCCAAGAGCAGACCGCCGGAGCGCTCGCCGGACAATCCCGTGCCGGCAAGACTGGGAGATTTGAGTCCCATAAAGCACTGCATTTATGTAATCAAAGAAAACCGCACTTATGATCAGGTGCTGGGCGACATGCCCGCCGGGAATGGAGACCCCAGCCTCTGCCTGTTCGGAGAAAAAGTTACTCCCAATCACCACAAGCTCGCCCGCGAGTTTGTGCTGCTGGACAATTTTTATGTTGACAGCGAAGTGAGCGCTGACGGTCATGAGTGGTCAATGGGCGCATATGCGACCGATTTCGTAGAAAAATTTTGGCCGCTCAGCTACGGCCATAACCGGAGCGGCAAGTATTTTTATCCCAGCGAAGGGCGATTCAAAATCGCCGAGCCTTCCGAAGGCTACCTCTGGGATCGGGCGCGAGAGGCTGGAATAAGTTATCGCAGCTACGGCGAGTTTATTGATGCGGGAAAAACTGCAGATGAGCCGGGCAAGTCGAGAGTGGCGTCGCTGCAGGGACACTTTGATCCCTGGTATCGCCCCTGGGACATGGATTATCCCGACGTCAAGCGGGCGCAGCGATTCATCCATGAACTCAAACGATTCGAGGCCGAGGGAGACATGCCGCGGTTACAGATCGTCCGTCTTGGCAACGATCATACCTTTGGTACCTCGCCCGACAAACCGTCGCCGACGGCAATGGTAGCCGACAACGATGCGGCCCTGGGAATGCTGGTTGAAGGCGTGAGCCGCTCGAAATTCTGGGCGCAGACGGCCATTTTTGTGGTGGAAGACGATGCGCAGAACGGATCCGATCACGTCGATGCGCATCGCAGCATCGCCTACGTGATCAGTCCCTATGTACGCCGCGGATCAGTTGATTCCACGATGTACTCAACCACCAGCATGCTGCATACCATAGAGTTGATTCTCGGGCTGAGGCCGATGTCGCAGTTTGATACCGCCGCTGTGCCGATGTTCAATTCCTTCCAGTCTCAAGCGAATCTTCAACCCTACAAGGCGCTGCCGGCCAATGTTGACCTGCACGAAAAAAATAAGAAAACGGCGTGGGGCGCGAGGCTCTCGGCGAAAATGGACTTTTCAAAAGAAGATGCAGCCGATGACCTGCTGCTTAACGAGGTGATATGGCGGTCGATACGGGGCGCAAACAGTCCCATGCCTCCCCCCACGCGTGCGGCATTTGTCTTCGTGCATGCAGAACGGCAAGAAGCGGTAAAGGAGAAGTGATGAAAAAAAACCTGGTGATTACTCTGTCTGTCCTGATGTGCGTACTCCTGGGAGCCTGCAATTCGAAATCGTCTCCGGGTGCATCTGACGCAAAGCCGGCCGGAGAACAGAAGCCTGATCAGAAGCAAGCGGAGGGAGCCAAGGCCGATGACAAATCGGCCGCCAGCACCGGCACGGCCGATAAACCATCGCCTGCCGGCTCTGAGTCCAAGGCACCGCAGACTTTGACAATTCCCGCCGGGGCAAGCTTGACAATCCGGTTGAACCAGTCTTTGAGCACAGAGAAAAACAGCAGCGGCGACAGGTTTGAGGCCGCCCTCGATCGCGACGTGCGCGTAAATGACAATGTCGCGCTTCCTGCACGCTCGACTGTAATCGGCAGAATCTACCACCTGCAGCGCTCCGGCAAGGTACAGGGCCGCGCCGAGATGGGACTGACGCTGACCAGCGTCGTTATTAACGGAAAGAGCTATCCGCTTCACACCTCAAACTGGTTTCATCGCGCGCCGGGCACAAAGAAGAGCGATGCAAAATGGATCGGCGGCGGCGCCGGCGGAGGAGCGCTGATCGGCGCCATCGCCGGTGGAAAGAAAGGCGCTGCCATCGGAGCAGCGGTGGGAGGAGGCGCGGGTACCGCCAAGGTTCTTGCAACGCGAGGCAAACCAGTGGCGCTTGCGGCCGAGTCGAGGCTTACCTTCAAGCTAAGCGAGTCGCTTGAAGTGCCTTCGGCCGGCAAATGAAAATTCGCATTATCCGGCTGCCCTATGATTCCGGCCACCGCTCGCTGCGAATGGGCCGGGGCCCGGAACATCTGATCCAGCAGGGCCTGCCCAGAGAGTTGCAAGACCTGGGCCACCAAGTCGAGTTGGATTTGATCGAAACGCGCGTCCCCTTCCCGTCAGAAATCGGCACCGCGTTCGATCTGTACCGGCAGCTTTCGAAGCGGGTGAGCTCGGCATTCAACCTCGGACTTTTCCCCTTGGTGCTCTCTGGAAACTGTGGCAGCGCCCTTGGAACGATTTCAGGAATACCGCTGCCTTCGCTGGGAGTAGTCTGGTTTGACGGTCATGGTGAATTCAACACGCCGGACACAACCGCCAGCGGATTTCTCGACGGCATGCCTCTGGCCACACTCGCCGGTCGGTGCTGGAAAACACTGGCACAGAGCATCCCTCAGTTTCGGGTTATGGCCGAGCAGGACGTAGTGCTGGTAGGGGTCCGCTCTTACGACCCTCTGGAAGAGCAGGCGCTGCAGGCTTCCCAGGTTACTCGGGTCGGCTCGGAATGTGTTCGAACCCGAGGAGTTCGCGATGCCCTCGGACCTGCTTTAGATGCGCTTCGCAGCCGCACCGAATCAATTTATCTGCACTTGGATCCGGATGCGCTCGAACCGGCTCAGGCGTTGGCCAACTCCTTTGTCCCCCCCGGAGGTTTAACGGTGGAGGACATCCGCGCCTCAATTGAAATGACGCGTGAGCGTTTTACCATTATCGCAGCGGCCGTAGCGTCCTACGATCCCGACTGTGATTCTGGGCCAAGAACATGCCGGGCCGTCATGGACTTGATAAAGGAGATCTTCCGCTGAATGATTTGATCCTTTCAATGCAGGCGGGACAAGTAATGTCGGCCTTGATCGAATAAATCCATATGGAAGGTGGCGCAAATACCCCGCAAAGAGTAATATTGCCGTCGATTCCGGGCACGCGGTCCACGCGCAAGCAGGCATGCCATAGAGTGCCGGCGTCAGGGGCGCTGGCAGCAATAAAGTACCGCGTCTCTTTCATTTATGAGGGCGACGCAACGTCGATTTTTTTTAAGAAAAACGTACGCTGCCGCACATAAATTGTAATCCACCTTTATCTATGCTCGACGCCAGAAAGAGTACCTCGAGGTGCGCATTGAATGAATTTTCAGGCGCTCTACCTCAGGGAAGCGGATAGGCGCTCCTTCTAAACCGTCAGATTACGTTTCAACCAAAATCCATGCATCCGTTCTCACAACTCTGGATCGTCGCACCGATTGTTGGAAGTTGCGTGCTTTTGATTGTTGTCGTGTGGCATGGCCGCAGACTACGCTGGCAGATTTCCAAGCTCGAGGCCAGGCTGGGTGATGAAATGAGCAAGTCCGCCGAACTGGAACAGGCGATCGAACAGTATTACGTCCCAGCCTGGCACGATGCTATGGAACGTCTGGCAAGCACGCCGATCTGTACCTGCCCGCCCTATCCTTACAGAAGTTCCTGCCCTAAACATTCTCCGGAGAAGCGGAAACAACAGTTGCGCGCACTCGAAGAGGCTGCGGCCAGGTTTCCGCTGAAGGACCCGGCCATGCCAACGCCCGTGTTGAACGAAATTCCAGAGTTGAACGAAATATCAGAGACGGAAGAGTTGGCAGCCGACCTGGAAGAAACCTCCGCCTAGTCGAAAACCCTCACCGAGATAAAAAGAGGGACAGTCCCCAATGACAGTCCCCAATTTAAAATGAGGGACAGTCCCCAATTTATTTTATAGGGTCCCCCTTTTTTCCCGTCCCCCTTTTTTCCCCCCTTTTTTCCCGTACAAAAACACCACCCGGGTTGCGCTAACTGGTCGCACTCATTGACAAACAGACGCTTGAGCGTGACAGGCGCGATGCCTCTTTAGTAGCAACGGTCGCCGGCGGTGTGGCCGCTCTCGTCGGGATCGATTTCCTCGTGACGGCACTCCTAAACAGCGACTACTAAAAAGAGGGACTAAAAAGAGGGACAGTCCCCAATTTAAAATGAGGGACAGTCCCCAATTTAAAAAGAGGGACAGTCCCCAATTTAATTTCATTTATTTTAAAAAGAGGGACAGTCCCCATTTATTTTATTAAAAAGAGGGACAGTCCCCATTTATTTTAGTCCCCATTTATTTTATTGACGTGCGTGGCCGTAGACGATAAACGTCGACGTTGACGTGATCGGATGCTTGTCTCATTCAGCGAAGACTCCATACCTACTGCTTTCCCGCGTCCTCTTCCACTTTTACTTTTGCCTTGAATTCCTTTCCTCCGACTGTGAGCTTGACCATGTAGATTCCCGGTTCCATGGCAGGGCCCTGAAAACCACCTGCGCCGAAACCTCCCCCACCGCTTCCAAATCCGCCGCCGCCGCCGAATCCACCGCCGGGCGCCCCACCCGCTGTTCCGCTCACGGAGGTACCGGCCATTGTCGACTGAGGCGCGCTGGGCGTCCCTTCTGCCGATGCGGGACGGCCCGGAAAGCCGGTCGGCCTGCGCGGCGGCTCACCCCGCAGGTTCCACGGCACGCGGTTGATTCCAGCCTCCTTCGTTCCCTCCAGCGTGCGGACCACTTTTCCATCGATGTCCGAGATCGTGATCTTCACTTCCTCGCTTGCCGGAGCCTTTAAGTAATAACTGATTGCTGTTCCGGCCGGCGGGTTGGAAGCGCGGAAATTCTTCGCGCCTCCAAAAGTGCGGCTCAGCGTCACATCCTGCAGCCACTGCGTTCCGGGCCGCACGTCAAACAGATGGGTCTCGGAACTCACGATTTTGTCAGACATCTGCTGCAGGGGCGTGATGTCGTCAAGGATGTAAATGCTTCGCCCATGCGTTGCAGCAATTACGTCGTTGTCACGCGGATGCACCAGAATGTCATCAACACGCACGGTCGGCATTCCGGTCATCATCGGCTTCCACTCTGCGCCCCCGTTGAGGGAAACGTAAAAACCAAACTCGGTGCCCAGATAAAGCAGGTTCTTGTTTTTCGGATCCTCGCGTACCACATTGATATTGGCCTGCGGAAGATTTCCGGGCAGCGGCTTCCACGTCGCGCCGTAGTCGCGCGTAACAAAGAGGTAGGGTTTCAAATCATCACCGCGATGCCCGTCAAAGCTGACATAGCAGGTGGCGGCGTCAAAGTGCGACGGCTCTACACGCGACACCTGGTGTGTTTTGGAAACATCGGGAACCCGGTCGCTTGTGTTCGTCCAGGTAGTTCCCCCGTCGCGCGTCAGTTGCACGTTTCCATCATCCGTTCCCACCCAGAGAACACCCGGCAGTATCGGTGATTCCGCCAGTGTCGTGATGTTGCCATAGTTGGCGGTTCCGTCATTCTTGGAAGCCATCGGTTTGTCTCCGGGGATACCCATAATGGCAAGCTTGCTCCGGTCGATCTGCTTGCTCAAATCGGGGCTGATCACCATCCATGTTTCACCGCGATCCAGAGAGCGGAATAACTTGTTTGCCCCTACGTAAAGAGTGCGCGGGTTGTGCGGTGAGAGTTGAAAAGGAGTGTTCCAGTTGAATCGGTATTGCTCTCCTGGTGGTGGCGGGGGAACAATGTTGCTGGTCACCGGGCCGCGGAAGAAACCGAATCCGCCAGGCGTTTCTCCAGCCCCTGCCTGCGGCGCAGGCGTGGGAGCGGGACCAGGCTGCTCCGGATTGGGTTCCGAGCTTTGCGGGCGCTGCGGGGCGGAAGCCGAACGCGGGCGAATGCCGACAGACCGGCCTGTTCGCAGATCGAGCCTCAGAAGCGCGCCATTCTGCGATTCCGCATAGATGGTGTTGAAATCTACCGGATCCACCTGGGTGTAAAAGCCGTCGCCTCCACCCACTCGAAACCATTCGGCGTTGGTGATGCCCAAAGGATTGCGCGTGGCGCTCGGACCGCCCCAACTGCCGTTGTCCTGCAGCCCTCCGTAAACGTAATAGGGTTTTCGCATGTCGGCGGCAACGGCGTAAAACTGCCCTACCGGCACCGTGTTGACGTACTCCCAGGTGGCGCCCTGATCGTAACTTATGTCAAGGCCGCCGTCGTTGCCGATAATCAAATGATTGCTGTTCCTGGGATTGATCCACACGGCATGATGATCGCTGTGCGCAATTCCCCCCACCACGGCGAAGGTTTTTCCTCCATCGGTTGATTTGTGAAAAGGCGCGCCTCCCGTGTAGACGATCTGATCATTGGTGGGATCAACCCGAATCTGGCTGTAGTACATGGGCCGGTTATTGTTGTTGCTCATCAAATGCCAGGTTTTGCCTTTGTCCTCCGAACGCCATACACCGCTGCGCTCCGGATTGGGGGGTTGAGCGGGCTGGCCCTGTTGCCCGATGCCGCCCGCCCGGCGTTGCGACCCAGGCACGGCAGGCTGGCCCGTGGCACCGGGCGCCTGGCCCTGCGCGCCGGTTCCGGCCTGCGACGCAGGCGCCTGGCCTCCTGCACCGGCCGGTCCTCCAAAACCCCCGGAGGTTGATTCTCCGCCGGTTCCGGTGCTGGCGCCGACCTCAATCTGGGCATAAACCACATTCGGATTGGAACGGGAAACGTCAAGGCCGATACGCCCGGTCAATCCTGCAGGCAATCCCGCCCCGGACAATTTCGACCAGGTCTTGCCGGCATCGACAGTTTTCCAAATTCCGCTTCCCGGACCTCCACCGTTGAAGCCCCAAGGCGTACGGCGTCGCTGGTAGGAGGCCGCATACAAGGTCTTGCTGTCAGACGCGTCCATGACCAGATCTGTAAATCCGGTGTCCTCATCGATGAACTTGACGTTAGCCCAGCTGGCTCCGCCGTCGGTTGTCTTGTATATCCCTCTTTCCTTGTTCGGGCCAAAGAGATGACCGAGAACGGCGACGTAAACAGTGTTGGAATCCTTGGGATCGATAACAATGCGCGGGATTGACTGCGTGTCCTTCAGACCCATGTTTTTGAAAGTCTTGCCCGCGTCTGTGGACTTGTAAACGCCATCTCCGAACGAGGAGCTCTGCCGATTGTTTGCTTCTCCGGTTCCCACCCACACAATATTGGGATCTGTCTGCGAGACGGCAATGTCACCGATAGACGATGTTGAATAGGCATCGAAGATCGGTTCCCAAGTGGTTCCGTTATTGACGGTTTTCCACAGTCCTCCAGTCGCAAAACCGACATAGATCACGAAGGGGTTGCTCTCAACCACGGCGATGTCGTCAATCCGGCCGCCCATATTGGCGGGCCCGACCGATCTCCATCGAAAATTCTTGAGCAGAGGATCACTAGACTGGTTGACCGAAGGGGGAGCCGGCAGTTGAAGCTGGCCAGGCCCAGGCGTCGGCGCCTGTGCGGTACTGGTCACTTGCCCGATGGTCTGGTCCAGCAGCAGACCACAACCAACAACTGCGAGAATAGCCACCCAAAGACGAGCCCTTGTCATCATGGTTTGCCCTTTCGAATCTGAGAAGACGTGAAGGCAAGAAGTATACCTTATACGTCAGAGGCAGGAACGTTCTTCGCGCTTTCGTGCCCTTCGCGCTGAAGTTTTAATGGAGAACTGCCCAGAGCCGCAGGAACAGGATCACACCGCCCAGCGCAGAAAGAATCGTTCCCACCAGAGCCGCGCCGAAGCCGTCCGTTCGGGGATAAGCACCGCTGCGAATGTGGATCAACGCAATCAGCATAAAAAGGAGTCCTGCGAATACCAAGGCGAGAAAATAAAAATCGAGCGGCATCATTTCCCGCCGGCGGAAAAACACCGGATAAGGTGAAGTTACCATGTCGCCCCAGGCTTCATTCTGAATCAGCCAGGCGATAAGAAAACCTCCCGAACCGACAATAGAGCCGACAATTCCACCGATCAATCCCCAAAATCTTTCTCGTCGCAGGCTCAGTCCTGAGGAAGGTTCCATGGGAGTATCCGAGTAAGGTATGGCCGGTGACATAGTCGCCTCCATGGGTATGAGAGGATGCGCAAATCCTATGCTTCGGCGTGCGGCAGGCGCATCCCTGATGTTGAGTTTGCGACACTATATACCAGATATGCCGGTTCGCAGATGGCAGGCCAAGCTGCTCCGGTCCACGGTGGCAAAAAGTCCAAACTCCAGGGATTGCCCCTGGTGTTACACTCGCCAGGGCAACCCATGTCGCTACTTTCAATTCATCTTCTATTGCACGTGCTGATGGCCGCTGCCTGGGCGGCTTTCTTTGGCGTGTTCATTCACGCAAAAAGAAAACAGCCGTCCGGTGGTCCAAAAAAGCAGGAATCGACGCGATCACGAATCGGAATATTTCTCCAGGGAGTGTCGTTTTTCCTGATGGGGTTCGGCGACCGCACACCATGGCGGAATTCTGGCGATTTGAAGAACGCACAATGGAGTCTTCTGGCCGCCGTCGCCGGTTTAGCGATCCTTGCCGGATCTGCCTGGCTTGCCGGCGCAGCTATTGGAGTCTTGGGAAAACAGTGGAGTCTTACCGCCAGGTTGGTCGAAGGACATGAACTGGTCACAGGCGGTCCTTATCGTTTCGTTCGTCACCCGATTTACACCGCGCTGTTCGGGATGCTGTCAGGGTCGCTGCTGATGCACACCCGTCTCTGGATGTTTGCCGCTTCGATCCCAGTTTTTCTCGTTGGGACCTGGATTCGTATTCGCGAAGAAGACCGGCTGCTGGAGCAACAATTCGGCCGCGCCTTCAAGTCCTACAAGGGCCGCGTACCGGCTCTGATTCCCGGGATCTGGTAAGGCCGGAAAGCAGGAGGCAGGGGGCAGGAGGTCGTGAAAGTTTAAAAAAAGTTTCGCAGAATTCTGGTTTGGGCCGTTTGGTATAGCGAGAGGCAGGACGACAGACATGCCCTCGCTGGAGAAGCAAATGGCTCAAGGATTCAGAGATCTAAAGGTCTACCAGTTGGCCTACAGATTGGCGATGGAGATCTTTGAACTATCTAAGACATTTCCCAAAGAGGAACGCTACTCACTTACCGATCAGATCCGACGATCTTCAAGAAACGTAGCTACCAATATTGGCGAAGGGTATCGAAAGAAACGCTATCCGAAGATGTTTGTCAGCAAGATAGCGGATGCCGATGGTGAAACTGCCGAAACTCAAGTCTTTTTGGACTTTGCCCGAGACTGCGGATATCTCCCTTGTCACCACCACGCCAGGCTTTTAGCCGGATACGAAGAGGTGGGAAGAATGCTTGGAGGGATGCTCGCCAACCCACACAAGTTTTCTAGAATTTAACTGCCCCCGGCTCCTGCCTCCTGCGACCTGCCTCCTGCGGCCTGCCCTGCCTCCTGCCTCCCGCCTCCTGCCTCCTGCCTCCTGCCTCCTGCCTCCTGGTTCCTGCCTGCTGCCTCCTGCCTTCCGCCTTCCGTCTTCCGCCTTCCGCCTCCGGTTATTTTTAACGCTCCCGGCGCACCTGTCGTCTAAGACTATGGAAAGACGAATTCGGAGACTGGCATTGCTTGTCGAGAATGTGTTAAGGCTTGGGCAGCCCGTCGAGGAGATCTGCTTGAGTAGTTCCCAGGACCGAGACCCGAGCTGGATGAATGAATCCAGTCTGGTGGAGGCGTGTCGAAGCGGGGACTTGCAGGCATTCGAGCAGATTTACCGGGACCACGGCGTGAGGATGAAGAGTATTGCCTGCAACCTCTTAGAGAATGTGCACGACGCCGAGGATGCCGTACAGGAGGCTTTCCTGAAGATTTATCGGGGAATCCCGAAATTCAGAGGAGGCTCCTCACTGGCGACCTGGATCTACCGCATTCTTGTGAACACGTGTTACGACCTGCGTCGAAAGCGACAGCGGCGGATTGAAGATCCCGAGCTGAACCCGGGAGTGGAATTGAAATCTTCCACCCACTCGGGACGGGATCATCCGCTGCGGCTCACTCTGGAAAAGAATCTCGGTCGCCTCGAGCCGCGAGCCCGCACAGTGTTCCTGCTGTACGAAGTTGAAGGCTTCAAGCACTCCGAAATCGCAGCAATTTTGAAAATCCCGGAAGGCACCTCCAAAAATGTGCTGTTCCAGGCCAAGCGGGAACTGCGGAGATTGATATGGCAGTGAAATTGACTTGTACGGACCTGGAAAGGGTTCTGCTGGGTCAGGATCCCGGCTTGCTCCAAATAATGGCAGATCACGCTCGAGGCTGCCCTGGATGCAGCGATGAGCTCACCAAGTGGTCCGCAATATCTGAGGCCGCGCGGTCGATGCATAAAGACTGGGAAACACCCGGGCTGTGGCCGGCAATCCGACAGGGATTGGCGGTAGAGACCGGCCGCCGATGGAGGTTTCCCACCCTGAGCGACCTTTTCGCGGGCCTGGCTGGCAACTGGCGGTTCGCCTCTGGCGCGCTGGTCATGGCAGTGATCTCGACATCAATGGTGTGGTTGCTGGTTCAGCGGTCCGAATCCACTTCGGACACCATCCGACAGATCTCAGAAAACCGGCTGCTGACCGAACAGGCTTTACGCGAGGTAGAGGACTCGGAAGCTGCTTACCAGCGTTCAATCGACCGCCTTTTGAAGCTGGTAAAGCCGAAGATCCAAGACCCCCGCAGCCCCCTGCTGACCAACTATCACGAAAAGCTGAAGCTGCTGGATGCCGCCATTGTCGAGTGTCGTGCCAATGTCGATCAGAATCGGTTCAATGCGCATTTACGTCTGGAATTGCTGGCGCTGTACCAGGAGAAACAACACACGCTTAAAGAACTGATAAAAGAGGAACACGAATGAGAAGGAAAGAATATCCGGGCGGTAAGATGAACAGGCTTGGTGTCTTGGTGGTTCAAAAAGCGTTCAACCACCAAGACACCAGGCTGCCGTCGGATCCCCGAACACCGTCGTTGCTGATGGCGCTCATAGTCATGGTATTGGTTTCCTCCGTGGTGCTCGGCCGAGAGGCAGCGCGGGAGGAATTTACACGCAGCTTCCAGAAGAGCGTCACGCTGGGTCCCGGCCATGAGCTCCGACTGGACCATCGGCAGGGAGATATCAGGATTCGGACCCATGCACAAAGAGAGACCAGCATTCACGCCAGTATTCGCGTTTCCGCCGACACCCTGGCGGAAGCCACAAACTTCGGCAACCAGATTCAGATACAGGTAGAGCAGACCCCCCTTGCCGTCGCCGTGCGCACGGTCTATCCGGAAATGCGGGAGCGATGGTTTTACGGCCGGCGCAATGTTTCTTATTCCGTGGACTACGACATCCTCATGCCTGAGACAAGTCCCCTGCAAATCAAGAACAGTTTTGGGAATGTCACAGTCACCGGGCTTAAAGCCGCCGGGGACATTCGCAACTCGCACGGAACACTCGCCTTCCGTGAAGGCCGCGGCCTGCAGCGCCTGGAAAATTCATTCGGTGGGATCGAGGTGACGGCCAATACCGGAGACGTGAATATTGTCAACACGAACAACTTCGTGACTGCTTCACAGATCGAAGGCTCGCTCAGCGTGCGCAACCGTTTCGGGAAAGTCACGGTGAATCGAGTGAGCCGTGGAGCAACCATTAACAACAGCAACGGCGACGTTCTTTTGTCCGAATCGGGCGCTCCATCCACGATTGTAAACTCGTTTGGAACGGTCACCGCAAGCAGCATCAGCGGAGACATTACGGCGCATAACGGGAACGGCGCCGTTGATGTAAGAAACATAACCGGAGCCGCGGACCTGGGAACTTCGTTCAGCTCCATCACCTTTTATGACATCCGCAGGAAGCTGACCTGCACGGCGACAAACTCGCGCATTTCGGGAAATAAAGTTGCTGAGGGAGCCATTATCCGCACCACCTTCGGACCGGTGGATCTTCGAGACATAGGCGGCGCGCTGGAAGTTGACAATTCCAACGGAAAGATCACGGTGCAGGATGTCCGCGGAGCCGCGCAGCTAAAGACCTCCTTTGCGGAAGTAAGCGCCTCTAACGTGGCGGGGCCCGCAACGATAACCAACTCCAACGGCCCGGTAAAGGCAAGCAACGTGAGCGGAGCCATGGAAATTCGCAGCTCATTCTCGAACATCGACGTGAATTCGGCCCGCAAGGGCGTCAGAATCACTGCCGGCAACGGCAGCGTCGTTTTGACCGACATTGGCGGAGATGCTTTCGTAAAGACCAGCTTTGGCCAGGTGCGCGCCGATAGAATCAACGGCGACCTGACCATCGAAAATACCAATGGCTCCGTGCAGGCCGGCGAAATCCGCGGGGCGGCCCGCATCACCAATAGCTTTAACCGCGTCTTCCTGTCCAACGTAGACGGGAGCGTTGACGTGTCGAGTCAGAACGGATCTATCGAAGTCTCGGGCCTGGGCGCAAAGGCGGCTACGGCGCGCTGCAGCAATGTTTTCCTCAAGACTTCATTTGCGCCCATCAAGATTTATCTGCCGGAAAATGCCGGATTCACAGTCAGCGCCCGGACGTCCTTCGGCAAGATTTCCAGCGAGTTGCCGCTCACGGTCACAGGGCAGGTCAGCACGGATTCGCTCCTCGGAAAAATCGGCAAAGGGGATTGCGAGCTTCGACTCACCAACACCAGCGGAAATATAGAAATCCTGAAGGGTGTTCCCCGCAGGTAAAAACCACAAAGTTTTTCTAACCACATTTTTCATTGCAGAATCAATTCGGGTGAGCAAGCAGCAGACCGCGGAGCGGTCAAAGAATATAGCCAGGGGCAAGCGCGTTTTTTGCGCGCCGCCCCCGGGAAGCCGCATCCGAACCGCGCGCGTAAGCCCGGATTATTCATAAACTGCAGGAACTAGCCGCCGATTTACGCGGACAACGCTGATGGTATCGGGGTCGAGGGATGGGCGTCGACGCTCGGCGAAACTGACACACTGCAGTGATGGAGCCCATCCCTCGACCCCGATACTAATCCGTGTTTTCCGTGTAGATCAGCGGCCAATTCTTTCAGTTTATGAATAATCCGGGCTTACGCGCGCGGTTCGGATGGCGGGCACGGCCAGGGACGGCACAAACCAATCCACCACCTAAAAAATCAATCTTTATCCTCGCTATCACCTTTCTGGTTTAGTATGGGTCTTCTAAACCCGACTCGCATACCCGTGAACACGCCACTTTCCAACCAGGAACTCGCGGTCCTGCAAAGAATTCCTACCCCCACGATCTCCAACGCCATTGAAAAATTCAACCTGCGGGGCCGCGACAGCGGATTTACATCCGGCATTCACTGCCTGTTTCCTGAACTGGGCGCGGTTGTGGGCTACGCGGGCACGGCCACCGTTCGGTCCGCCCGGGCTCCTGCGGGCAACACGCTTCCTCTGCGCCGCAGATACTGGGAATATTTAAGAGACCTGCCAAAACCAACCATCGTCGTCATGAGAGATTTGGACAACCCGCCGCTGGGCGCTTTCTGGGGCGAGGTAAATGCCAATATCCATCGGGCGCTCGGCTGTGCCGGGGTCGTGGTCGAGGGTACGGTTCGTGATTTGGACGAAGTTCGAGGGCTCGGCTTTCACTTTTTTGCTTCCGCGGTGAGCGTGTCTCACGCCTATGCCCACCTGGATGATTTTGGAAAGCCTGTGCAGGTTGGCGGCTTAACGGTGCAATCAGGCGACTTGATACACGCCGACAAGCATGGCGTCATGGTTATTCCGCACCAGGTGGCTCGAGAAGTTGCGGCGGCGGCGGCAGAGGTCGAAAAATACGAGCGCCCCATCATATCTCTCTGCAAGTCGCCTGAATTCTCCATCGACAAATTGGAAGAGTTGTTCAAGCGAGAAGTAATTTAAGGGGGACATAATTTAGGGGGGACAGACCCCTTTTTCCGAATGCGGATTGCGGAATGCGGAATGCGGAATACAAACTTAAATTGAATCTAAATTGGGGACAGTCCCTCTTTTCTCCTGAATCTAAATTGGGGACAGTCCCTCTTTTCTCCCCTCTTTCCCAGGGGACAGTCCCTCTTTTCTCCCAAAATGATGACGACCTGGCTTGGTGTCTTGGTGGTTCAATTTTTTTTACCACCAAGGCACCAAGCTCCTGAAGCTTTATACTGCATAAACGGGTGACCGATGACCCATGACCGATGACCTCCATATTCCGCATTCCGAATTCCGCATTCCGCATTTGAAGCCGGCGTTCGCGCCGGCTGTTCTGCTGCTTTTCTCTTTCGCCTGGGCCCGATGGCAGCCGGCCCTGCTGGCCTTACCCGCTCAAACGCTGGATCTGACGCATGCCGTGGTGGTAACGCCGCCGGGGTTGAAGGGGCCCGAAGAAAAGTCCGTTTCCATGCTGCTTGAAGAGGTCGAAAAACGAACCGGGGTCAGGTGGAAGCGCGCCACAACATGGCCAGCCGGCGCAACGCCGGTCGTTGCCATCAATCGGCCGTCCGCGTTTCGGGAACTGGCGGCAAAGTACCCCAAGGAGTTTGTACTCGCCAAAGCGAGCTCTCCAAAAGAAGGCTACACACTCCGCACCGGCAGATTCAAGACAGGACCCGCAGCGCTCGTGCTGGGCAACGATCCGCGCGGCATGCTTTTCGGAGTGGGCCGCCTGCTTCGAACGCTGAGCATGAATCGCGGCAAAATAACCATTCCGAATAATCTGCAACTCACCACCTCTCCTTATCACCCGATGCGCGGCCACCAACTTGGATACCGCCCGAAGACGAATTCCTACGACGGGTGGACGGTGGCTGTGTGGGAGCAATACATCCGTGATCTGGCGGTTTTCGGAACGAATGCCGTGGAGCTGATTCCTCCCCGTTCCGATGACGCCGCAGACAGCCCGCACTTCCCGCTGCCGCCGATGGAAATGATGGTGGAGATGTCGCGGCTGCTGGACCAGTACGGGCTGGATGTATGGATCTGGTATCCGGCAATGGATGAAGACTACTCCGATCCGAAAACCGTCGAGTTTGCCCTCAGGGAATGGGGCGATGTCTTTAAAAAGCTACCCCGGATCGACGCCGTGTTTGTTCCGGGCGGAGATCCCGGCAAGACGCGACCAAAAATCCTGATGGCGCTGCTGGAAAAGCAGACACACGTACTGCATCGTTACCATCCCAAGGCCCAGATGTGGGTCTCGCCGCAAGGCTTCTCCCGCCAGTGGATGGACGAGTTTTGCGCGATTCTTGACTCGCAACCGGCCTGGCTTACCGGTATTGTCTACGGTCCGCAAACCCGACTTACGCTCGCGCAGCTTCGCGCGCGCGTGCCGCAACGGTACCCGATCCGCCACTATCCGGACATCACACACAGCCGCCAGTGCCAATATCCGGTTCAAGACTGGGACGCCGCGTTTGCGGTGACCGAAGCGCGCGAGGTCATCAACCCTCGCCCCCTGGCGCAGGCGCGAATCTTTCAGCTTACCCGGAAGGATACGGTTGGATTCATCGCGTACTCGGAAGGCTGCAATGATGACGTCAACAAAATTATCTGGAGCTCGCTCGGATGGGATCCGGATGCTTCTGTGCCGGGCATCCTTCGAGACTACAGCCGGTATTTCATCGGAGATGGCTACAGCGATTCCTTTACGCAGGGTCTTCTGGCGCTCGAAAAGAACTGGCAGGGGCCGGTATTGACCAACGAGGCAATCTACTCCACGCTGCGGCAGTTCCAGGCTATGGAGCGTGCCGCGTCTCCCCAGGACTTGAGCAACTGGCGCTTCCAGCAGACGCTGTACCGTGCCTATTATGACGCTTACGTGCGCAGCCGCCTGCTTCACGAAACCGCGCTGCAAGACCGCGCCATGAGAAGTCTTCAGGCTTCCCGCCGGCTTGGAGCGTTGATTGCGCTCGCCGACGCGGAGAAGATCCTGGATCAGCCGGCAAATCCGCCGGCCGCCGAATGGCGAGCTCGCATCTTTGAGCTCGCCGAAGCGCTTTTCCGAAGCATCCGAATGCAACTCAGCGTAGAACGGTATCAGGCGATTGCCGTGGGACGCGGAGCCAATCTGGATACGCTGGATTATCCCCTCAACAATCGCATATGGTTAAAGCGAAGATTCAAGGAAATCAGGAAGCTCGATGCCGAATCGGAGCGGCTGGCTCAAATTGACGAGATTGTCAACTGGAGCAACGCAGGAAGCGGCGGCTTTTATGATGATCTCGGCAATCTCATGGCCCAGCCCCACCTTATAAGAGGCCCGGGATTTGAAAACGATCCGGCTTACTTTGCGAGCAGCCTGGTTTTCTTCGAGCCGCTTCCTGACAATCCCCGGTCCTGGTGGGATCAGGCTATAGCGCTCTACGACGCTCCTCTGATGATGCGTTATACGGGACTGGACCCCGGGGCGCAATATAAGCTTCGAGCAGTATATGGCGGCGGGCCCATTCGATTGACGGCGAATGCCGGTATCGAAATCCACCCACTCATCAACTGGAGATACGAACGACTCGAATTCGAGATCCCGCAGGATGCGACTCGGTCCGGCGAATTGGTATTAAACTGGACAAAAACACCGGGCGAAGGCGGCGCTGGCCGCGGTTGCCAGGTTGCCGAAGTTTGGTTGATCAAGAAGTAGATTTCGTGTCCTTTGTGCCTTTGTGGTTAAAAAGGATTCACCACAAAGGCACAAAGGGCACAAAGAACTGGAGGCCGCATGAAAACTGCAATCACCGTCTTTCTAATAGCCTTTTTTTGCCTGGCGGCAAACCTTCCGGCTGCCGACGTGACGGGCACGATTAGCGGAGTCATAAAAGATCCCTCTGGCGCCGTCGTGCCGGGAGTGGAGGTGGTCGCCACAAACAAGGGCACCAACGCAGCCTATCGCTCGGTGAGCGACGATATCGGTGTGTACATCATCCGCGGCATCCCGGTCGGCCAATACGACCTGGCGGCTCAGTTGGCGGGATTCAAGAAATCCGAAGCGAAGGACATACGGGTCCAGGTCAACGAAGTGGGACGCGTCGATTTGACGCTTTCGGTGGGGGAAACCTCCGAGACCGTGACCGTTTCCGGCGGGGTGATACACGTCGACACAGAGACGGCCACGCTCAAAACGGTCGTCGATCAGAAAAGAATTGAAGAACTCCCCCTCAACGGGCGCAACCCAACCCAGTTGATGCGCCTGGTTGCCGGGGTGCAGGCCGACCCGCGAGCCGACGTTCTTTCCGGTACAACCTATCCGGGCGTTGTCCCGGTGTCAGTCAACGGCGGCCGCGCCAACACCACCAACTACATCCTCGACGGCGGCCAGAACAACGACCACTACAGTAATGCGCCCAACCCGATGCCCAATCCCGACGCGCTTCAGGAATTCAGCGTCCAGACCAACAACTTCAGCGCGGAGTTTGGGCGCAACGTGGGCGGCGTTGTCAACGCGGTGACAAAATCGGGAACCAACAGCCTCCACGGCAGCGCTTTCGACTACCTGCGGAACCACGCGGTGAACGCAGCCAACTATTTCTCCCCCATCGACGCGCGCGGGAAAAAGCGCGACGACGGCTTGAAGCGCAATCAATTCGGCGGAACGCTGGGCGGCCCTGTATGGCTGGGCAAGCTTTACGACGGCAGGGACAGGACCTTTTTCTTTTTCTCCTATCAGGGAACGCGCAATCGGCAGACGCCGCTTTCCGTGGAGCGCATCGTTCCCACCGAAGCGCAGCGGCGCGGCGATTTTTCGGCGCTCGGCCGGCCCCTGAGAAATCCTTTCACCGGCGGGGTCTACCCCAACAACCAGATTCCTTTGTCCGACTTCAACCCTGCCGCCAAGGCGATCCTCGACTTCCTTCCCGTCCCCGCCGCCGGCAAAAATACCGTCGCCTTCGCCGTTTTGTCCAACCTGGATGACGATCAGACGATGGTTCGAGGCGACCACAAGCTGTCCGGAAACAACCAGCTTTCGGCGCGGTTCTGGCTCTCTCAGGCCAACACTCCGGCATTTCTGGACCGCACCAACTATCTGGCGCAAAATACCGGCCGCACCTGGCGCAACACCAGTGTTGCCCTCACCGACACGCATACTTTCAGCGCGAGCCTGATAAACACAGCGCTGTTCGGCTTCAACCGCACCAATAATAATAATTTCCAGATAATGCCCGCCAAAAGCCTGACTGAGCTCGGCATTAAGATGTACAACGATAAGACTCCTCAGTACCACCTTACGATCAACGGGTATTTTCAGATCAACACCGGCGATACAAACACGTTCCTCCGCGATGAGTACCAGGTAACTGACACGGTGCGGTGGTCGCGCGGCCGGCATCAGATCAGTCTTGGCGGCGAATACGGGTACGGGATCGGCGACATCGTAAACAACTTTCGCGCCAACGGCCAGTTCGGCTGGTCAAACGCGGCGCCGTTCACGGGCGACGCGCTGGCGGATTTCCTGGTGGGAAAATTCGCAACCCTCAGCCAGGGGATCGGCGAGTACAAAAAGACGCGGTTTAACATGTTTGCGTTGTTCTTTCAGGATGCGATGCGAGTCAACCGTCGGCTCACCGTAGACCTGGGCGTGCGCTGGGATCCATTCTTCCCTTACACGGACGTTGACGGGAAGCTGTCGGCATGGAGACCCGGCAAAAAATCCGAACGGTATGTGAACGCCCCGGTGGGAGTGCTGTATCCGGGCGATCCCGGACTGCCGGACGGCGGTTACGAAACAACATGGCGCAACCTGGGTCCGCGCGTCGGATTCGCCTGGGACGTGTTTGGCGACGCGAAAACCAGCGTTCGCGGCGGCTACGGAATTTTTTATGACCGCGCCAATACCATTGGAACCAACAGCCAGGCGAACCAGGGTCCGTTTGGCACCGTGGTGAACATCAATGGAAATGCGACCAACAGTTTTACCGATCCCTATGCGGGGACGACCAATCCGTTTCCTGGAACCACCAATCCTCCGCGTGATGTCGTGTTCTTCCTTCCGCATACCGCTTTTGTCTACGAAGAGCATATGCGCAATCCCTACCTGCAGGCATGGAATCTCACGCTGGAGCGCGAAATCAAAGGGGACACCATCATCCGCGCGGGTTACGCGGCATCCAAGGGAACCGCGCTGGTAATCGGTCGCGAGGGAAATGCGGCCGTTTACGCTCCCGGCGCCACGACCGCCACGACGAATCAACGGCGCCCGCTCTTTCCCAACTTTGGAAATGTAACTCTGATCGAACCCACTGGAAATTCAACCTTTCATTCGCTGCAGCTCACTGCTGAAAAGCGGTTCAGCCGTAGTTTCTCGATTTTAAGCAACTACATGCTGTCGCGAAGCATCGACGACAGCTCGGCCAATAAAGGCACCGGTACGAGCCGCACCAATCCATTCAACCAGAGATACGACAAGGGACTTTCAGATTTCGATCATGCGCACGTATTCACAACTTCGGGCCTGTGGGAGCTGCCCCTGCGTCCGGAAAACCGGTTTGTTAATGCGGTTCTGGGAGGATGGAATCTGACTTCAATTGTGACGCTGCAGAGCGGCTTCCCGTTTACGGTGGGAAGCGGGGTGGACAATGCCCGTACAGGAACGGGCGGCCAGCGGGCCGATTTGATCGGCGAGGCGAAGCTTCCCGACAATCGCAGCCGCGGCGAGAAGGTTGCGATGTGGCTCAACAAGAACGCGTTCGCTCCCAATGCCCTGGGAACCTTCGGCAATCAGGGAAGGAACATGTGGCGCGGGCCGGGCTACGCGGCCGTTGATCTGGGAGTTCAAAAAAGTTTTTATATCACCGAGCAGCTCCGCACCCAATTCCGGTTTGAGACTTTCAATGCGTTCAACCGCGTCAATCTGATGGGTCCGAACGCGTCGCAAAACAGCGGCACTTTCATGCGCACCAGCTCGGCCTTCGATCCGAGGATTCTGCAGTTTGCGTTGCGTGTGGTTTTTTGAGTTTGGACATTTTTGGAGAGTGGAGAGACGGCCCGAGGGCCGTCTCAGGCGAAGTCGACGGCAGGACAATCCCGCAATATTCCCTGAGACGGCCCTCAGGCCGTCTCTCCTCAGAAAATGTAGAATTCCCTGATTGGCGCTGCGAAGCAGTGCCAAGACCGCGAAGCGGTCAAAGAAAATAGCCAGGGGCAAGCGCGTGTTTTGCGCGCCGCCCCTGGTCGTGCCCCAAAACCAGGACCGACCCTGCAGGGGTCGAAGAATGACGTGGTAACGATGGTTCTGCAAACGATTCTGGCACCCTTTCA
>DASXQR010000200.1:0-23463 GCA_036507075.1 Acidobacteriota bacterium
GCGCTCTTTGCGGTGAAGTTTTTGAATAATCCAGGACGAATCACCGGATTTTGTGATCTCAAACCTTGATTTCCAGTTCCGTCATCGCACATTATTCCTACAATAATTTGACATTCTATAGCGTCTCGCCGCTATAGCGTCTTTCTGGTAGGTGAATTATCGAATCTGCTGATCCGCGTTTTTCGATTTAAGTCTCCGATCTGAAATCCGCAATCTGCAATCTAATCCATGCGCAATCTGATTTGCTTTCTCCGAATCCTGTCGTTTTCATCTTCCGGCGTGAAAGACCTGGCGGCGGAAAACCATCGACTGCTGGCCTGGCTTATCCTGGTGGCGGGAGCGGCTTTGTGGGTATCCGCCAGCTTTCCTTACTTCGGGGCTTACCTGGCGTTTCTGTTCTCGATTTCGCTGGTGTTTTTTTCCGCCTTCATCTACGTGCCGGCCGCCGTGATAGTGTGCAATTTTTTGGCCGGCGATGGCTTGAATCTCCACTTCAGCCGTCGCGAATACGAGCAGAATTTTGTTTCGCTCGGGTCGCTGATCGGGCTTTTGCTGCTGCTCGCCTCCATTCCGGCTGCGGTGAACCCATTGTTGGGATTCGCCGTGGTCATTATCGGATATACGGCTTACGTGCCGTTTGTCCTTAAGGAGGTCAACAGCCTGCGCTGGAGTGCGGGCGCCGGCTCGGCGACAACTTTGCTTGCCACGCTGCCGCTGGCAGTCATGGGCGTTCATTTCCTCTCGCTTCTGCCGCTGTTCGTGATTGCCGCCATCCTGATTGCCGGATGGCACTGGCTGGCAGGCGTGATCAAAGATTACCGGCGGCGCCAGAAATTTGAGTCGCGTTTGCGCGAGGACCTGATCAATCCGAACGATGCCGATGCGCTTTACCAACTGGGGTGGCTGGCCCTGGGACGGCGTCGGTTTGATGAAGCGACCGGCTACTTCCGAAGGGCGATCGGGCTGCAGGGCGGCGATGTCGACTATCACCATGCGCTCGCCCGCACCTGCATGGAACAGGCGCTCTGGCGACAGGCATTCGATTCGCTCGAGCGGGTCTACGAGATTGATCCAAACTACTCGACCGGGGATGTGCTGCGAGACATCGGACAGGTCTATTTTCGGCTTGCGCACCTGGATGAAGCCGAAGTGTTTCTGCGCGCCTTTCTCAGCCAGAGGATCTCGGATGCTGAAGGCAAGTACTGGCTGGCATGCGTGCTGGCGCGAAAGGGCGATCTTGCCGAGGCGCGCCAGTGGCTGCAGCGGCTGGGATCTTACTGCGACACGCCTCCCGGAATGCAGCGCATCGAAATGCGGCATTGGAAGCGCCTGGGCCGGGATCTGCACGCCAGGCTGGAGCGCGGATTATTCACAAAAGACTTAACCGCGAAGAACGCTAACAACGCCAAGAGAACGCAAAAGACGGAGGCTGAAACTTGAAGCATGAAGGCTACCAAACCGTGCCTCGCGTCTCCCTCGTGTTTTGATGCTTCAAGCTTCAGCCTCCGTCTTTTTCGCTATTCTTAGCGCTCTTGGCGTACTTTGCGGTTCAACGCTTTTGAATAGCAGGGTTGCGGGACGCGGCTCTGTGTTTCGTGTGCAGGATGGTGGAGTTTGAACTTACGCCGCGCGGGTTTCTGTCATATAGTTAACGGTTTACAGGCTTCCAAAGCCGGCAGGGCGACGGCGACACGCCTTTTGACGGAGCCCGATGGGAGGATGATTCGCGATGAGTGTAGTGTTGCAGCGTGAAAGTTCCCGGCAGCTCAGCATCGACGAGATTCGGGAACTTCTGAAAGAAGACGCCGACAGGCTGTTAAATCACAGGTGTTCCACCATCTCAAAAGACCAGCTCCATCTCCCCGGTCCCGATTTCGTGGATCGGATCTTTGCTGATTCAGATCGTCCCACGCCGGTGCTGCGCAACTTGCAGGCCCTTTACGGGCACGGACGACTCGCGGGCACCGGTTATGTTTCGATCCTTCCTGTGGATCAGGGAATCGAGCACTCCGCCGGCGCCTCATTTGCAAAAAACCCGATCTACTTTGATCCGGCGAAAATCGTCGAACTTGCCATTGAGGGTGGGTGCAATGCGGTTGCTTCCACGCTCGGTGTTCTGGGAAGCGTGGCGCGCCGGTATGCCCACAAGATTCCATTCATCATGAAGTTCAATCACAATGAACTTCTGACCTATCCCAATCAGTTTGACCAGATCCTTTTTGCGAATGTAAAGCAGGCGCGAGACATGGGAGCGGTCGCCGTGGGCGCAACGATTTATTTCGGTTCCCCCGAAAGCAGCCGGCAGATCGTGGAAGTGAGCCGGGCGTTCCAGAAGGCGCACGAGATGGGCATGGCGACCATTCTCTGGTGCTATCTGCGCAACAGTGCCTTCAAGGTCGGCGGGGTCGACTATCATGCCAGCGCGGATCTGACCGGTCAGGCCAATCACCTGGGAGTTACCATCGAAGCGGACATCGTGAAGCAAAAGCTTCCCGTCAATAACGGAGGCTACAAGGTCCTCAATACAGGCAACTCCAGCTATGGAAAGCTGGACGAGCGCATGTACACGCAACTGGCCACGGACAACCCGATTGATCTTACCCGTTACCAGGTAGCCAACGGATACATGGGACGTTCCGGGCTGATCAATTCGGGCGGTCCTTCGGGCAAGGACGACCGGGGCGAGGCGGTAATGACGGCCGTCATCAACAAACGCGCCGGCGGCATGGGCCTGATCAGCGGCCGCAAAGCCTTCCAGCGCCCGATGGCCGACGGCGTAAAAATTCTCAACGCCATTCAGGACGTTTATCTCTGTAAAGAAGTCACCGTTGCCTAGGCGCCTTCATTACGGGTTTTCTGGTTACGGGTTTTCGGGTTTTCAGGTTGCGGTTTTCGGGTTACGGGTTTTCGGGTTTCCGGGTTACGGGTTTCCGAGTTACGGGTTTGCGGGTTACGGGTTTCCCGAGTTATTGGTTTCCGAGTTACGAGTTAAGGGTTTAGGGTTGTCGAGTTTTGAGTTCTTAATTTTCAATCAACCACTCACAACCCGCAACCCGCAACCCGCAACCCGAAACCTGAAACCTGAAACCTGAAACCTGAAACCCGCAACCCGCAACCCGCAACCCGTAACCTGAAACCGAAAACCCGACCCGAAAACCGAAACCCGAAAACCCGAAACCCGAAACCCGAAACTCGGAACCCGAAAACCCGAAAACCCGTAATTAGACAGAGTCGATGATGCGCGCTGTTCGCATCCATTCACATGGCGGCCCGGAAGTCCTGAAGCTTGAAACGGCGAATGCGCCCGACCGCCAGCCCGGCACGGCGATTGTGCGCGTTTACTCGTGCGCCCTGAATCACCTGGATATCTGGGTGCGGCGCGGAATCCCGGGCGTCACCATCTCCCTGCCGCGCATTCCGGGCAGCGACATTGCCGGAATAATCGAAACTATCGACGGCAATTCTCTCCTCACCGCGGGTCAGCGGGTGATGCTGTCGCCGGGCGTCAGTTGCGGCATTTGTGAGCATTGCCTCGGCGGGCGGGATAACTTCTGCCGCTTCTACACGACGTTCGGTTACGGGCTGGATGGCGGTTATGCCGACAAAGTGCGCGCGCCCCTGCAGAATCTGATTCCTCTGCCCGACTCGATTTCATTCCACGAAGCAGCCGCTTTTCCGCTGGTGTTTCTGACCGCATGGCACATGCTGGTTTCACGCGCCCGCATTGAACCGGGCGAAACGGTACTGGTGTTGGGAGCCAACAGCGGTGTGGGAAGCGCCGCCATTCAGATTGCAAAACTGCTCCAGTGCCGGGTAATCGCGACTGCCGGCAGCGAGGAGAAGGCAAGAGCGGCCCGAAATCTGGGAGCCGACGCTGTCGTTGACCATTATCGCCAGTCGATCACCGAACAGGCGCGGGTGCTTACCAAAAAGCGCGGAGTGGACGTGGTCTTCGAGCACGTCGGAGAAGCCACCTGGAATGAAAGCATCGGCGCGCTGGCAAGAGGAGGACGTCTGGTGACCTGTGGAGCTACCAGCGGCCATCATGCGGTGACTGATCTGCGATACATCTTCAGCCGGCAAATATCCATCCTCGGTTCCTACATGGGACCAAAAATCGAGCTGCTGAAAGTGTTTGAATTCTTCAAGAATGGAAAACTGAAGCCAGTCGTGGATCGGGTGTTTGCCCTCGAAGATGCCCGCGCCGCCCATGAGTATCTGGAAGCAGGGAAGCAATTCGGCAAGGTGGTGCTCGAAATAAACGCGGAGTGATCGCGCGCTAAATTTTTTGCCGCCCGGCGTAACCGTCTTCGACTTCGTGCCAGAACTCGATGGCGTCCTCTCCCAGCTCCCAGCACAGATAGACCTCGCGGCCTTCCCTCATGTGCGGAAAGTCCACCAGGCCCCGGTTCAAGTCTTTGACGATCACGCCGCGTTCCTGAATGCGATTGAGCGTGTTTTGCAGATCGATGAGCTCTTCCACGTAGAGCGTGCCGATGGGGCTGCCGGCGTTGTCCACCCCCTTCTCCTTGAGCATTTCAACTTCCGAGGCTTTATCGTCGATCGACTTCTTGATGTCGGTCAGATGAGCTATCCAGTTACGGACCTCTTTGAGCGTCTCAGTTGCCTCCTGAAGGGTGAAATACCGTTTATCTTCCATCGGGTTCTCAGATTATTTTTTCAAACAAGATCGGTGTCCAGCTAAAATTCTTACATGGCGGAAAACAGAGGGCCGATCCAGCCGCCGGAAGATCTGGTGCTGGCTGTCAACGAGGCTTTTTACCAGGCGCTGCAATCTCTGGATATAGAAGCGATGGAAGCGGTATGGTTGCACAAAGAATGGGTTTACTGCGTTCATCCCGGATGGCAGGCGATCAGCGGCTGGGATCAGGTCCGGCAGAGCTGGGAAGCGATTTTCGCCAACACCGAGAATCTGACGATCCGGCTTCACCAGATCACGCTTCAGATCTGCGGGCTGGTGGCCTGGCTGACCTGTACTGAAGAGATCAATTCCGGATCGGGCGAAGAAACGCAGGCTTCTCTGGCCCAATCCACCAACATCTACATGAAAGTGGGCGACGAGTGGAAGCTGGTGCACCACCATGCCTCGCCTGTTCCAGCCTCCACTTTCACGGAGGAGACAATTCAATAAAATTGAAAAATTGAAGCGTAGGGGCCGCCTGGCATCGCCGCCCGAATAGTTGCCGCCAACTCAATCGGCGAAGGGCACGGCAACGTCAGGCCGTCCCTGTGATTTTCAATTTCAATTTTCAATTTCTCAATTCGTAACTCTCACTCCTTTTTAGTGACGTTTGCCGCCTGCAGTCCCTTTGGTCCCTCGACCACATCGAATTCCACCGCGTCGCCTTCCTCGAGAGAACGAAATCCGGTCGACTGGATCGATGTGTGGTGGACAAAGACGTCGCCACCCTGCTCACGCTCAATAAAACCGTAGCCCTTGGAATTGTTGAACCACTTTACCTTACCGTTTTCTCTGGACATTCATCTCTCCCTAGCCCGCGAATTCTAGAGAACTAGGCGAAGGGTGTCAACACGCCGCTGTGGGGCGGGTTGTCGAGTTCCGAGTTGGCGGGTTGTCGAGTTCCGAGTTGGCGGGTTGTTCACAAGTTTGCACCGCCCATCACATGCCTCGCGTGCTTCAGAACCCCGCGGTTCTGACCTTGGTGAATAATGCGCCGGTCGCAGCGGGGTCGACGAAAGCCGCTATCCTTTGGCATAATCAAGTTGGAGCGCAATCTATGAGACGCGATGTGTTCAAGATCGGTGCGGCCGTCTTGATTCTCTTCGCCGGCGCCGTTGTCCTGGCGCAGGAGAGAAAGAACAAGGAGCAGGAACTGGCCCGGTACTACGATAAGTGGCTCAACCAGGACGTGGTTTACATAATCACCGATGAAGAGAGGGCGGTCTTTGAGAAGCTTTCTACCACTGATGAGAAGGACAACTTCATCGAGCAGTTCTGGTTTCGCAGAAATGCAGACCCGCGCACGTCCATCAATGAGTTCAAAGAAGAGCACTACCGTCGCATTGCATACGCCAACGCGACCTTTGGCAGCGGAATGCCAGGTTGGAAGAGCGACCGCGGCCGGATTTACATCATGTTTGGCGAGCCAGCCGAAATCGAACGCCACAGCGGAGGCGGCACTTATGTGCGCAAGCAGTACGAAGGAGGCGGGCACACGGCGACGTATCCGTTCGAGGTCTGGAGATATCGCTCCATCCCGGGAGTAGGCCAGGATGTGGAAATTGAATTTGTCGATCGGTCCTGGACGGGCGAATACAAGATGGCGGCAAACAGTTGGGAGAAAGACCTGCTGCTCAACGTGCCCGACGAAGGACTGACGACCGCGGAACGACTGGGTTACTTGAAGAAGGTTTACCGTCCTGGACTTCACCCGGGAAATCTGAATGACCCGTCGTATCAGGCCAAGTCAGGGATGCGCTCCAAGGACACCCCATTTGAAAGCATGCTGCGCTATTACGCTTTGCAGCGTCCGCCCGAGATTAAACAGAAGGACCTGCAGGAACTCGTCGACACGCGGATCAGTTACACAACCCTGCCCTTTTCTTCGGTCCTGCATTATCTGTGGCTGAGCGCGGACGCTGCCCTGGTGCCGATCACCGTGGAAATTAGCAACGCGTCGCTCAGCTATAAACCGATGGCAGGTTTCCGGAAGGCCCGCGTGGGACTGTATGGCCGCGTCACCTCCCTGACTGGCGCGCTGGTTACTGAGTTTGAAGACCGAATTGCTTCCGAGTATCCGGACACGCAGTTTGAACTCGGTCAAAGGCAGAAGTCGCTTTACCAGAAAAGCATTTCCATAAAACCGGGACGCTACAAGCTGGATCTGGTCGTCAAGGATCTCAACAGCGGGAACATCGGAATTGAGACCCGCAGCATTTATGTTCCCGGTTTGGACAAAGACAAAATGGTGGCCGGACCGATTGTTTTGGCAAAAATGGTCGAGCCGCTTCGGAGCTTTCCAGATGTCCCACAGACGTTCGTTATTGGCGATGTGCGCGTGGTTCCGAGCGTGACACAGCGATTCAAGCCTGCCGACGAAATGGGCGTGTATCTGCAGGTCTACAATCCGGCGATGAACACGGAAACTTCTCAACCTGCTGTTAACATCGAATTCAGCATTGTGGAGAAGGGAAAGGTTGTATCCCAGGTCGCTGATTTTGCGGGCAACTCCATCGAGTATTTCTCGACCGATCGCCTGGTATTGGTTCGAAAGCTTAAACTGGACAGCCTTGAGAAGGGCTCCTATAAGCTCACGGTCAAGGTGAGCGATCCAAAAACGGGCCGCAGCACCAGCAGTGAAGTCAATTTTGAGATTGTGGCTGTATCGTGATTTCGTCTCACCCTAAAACCTGTACCGCCAAGGCCGCGAAGAACGCAAAGAAGATTAATGTCTCTCACCTAAGTCACTGTTTTAAAGGGATTAAAATTAGGCAAAGCCGCGATGCCGGGCAGCTCCCTGCCACTGAGTTGAAACAAAGTCGTTCGCGCTCTTGGCGTTCTTGGCGGTTCCATTTTTTCCTCCCGGCTGTCGCCCTGCTGTTGTTTGCCTCAGCCCCTCTTGGCGCCCAGAACGTGGTGCTGATTACAGTGGACACGCTGCGGTCGGACCACCTGGAGGTTTACGGTTACGCAAATGGAAAGACGCCGGCCATTACGTCGCTTGCTCGAGAAGGAGTCCTGGTGGAAAACGTGATCGTGCAGACGCCGATCACGCTTCCCTCGCACGCGACCATTCTGACGGGCACTTATCCCTTCTATCACGGCGTGCAGGACGTGGTGGGGCGGTTGCGCAACGGTGTGCCTACGCTGGCCGAATGGTTCAAGCAGAGGGGATATGCTACCGCCGCATTTGTGGG
This sequence comes from Acidobacteriota bacterium, assembly GCA_036507075.1. Lineage (GTDB taxonomy): Bacteria > Acidobacteriota > UBA6911 > JACQSX01 > JACQSX01 > DASXQR01. Next base: position 7,900 of record DASXQR010000200.1, read on the forward strand.
CTCATCGGTACTTTCATCCGCATGGGGGCTAAACCGCGGTTTTGATGTTTACGACGATCAGTTTCCGTCGCAAGGCCTGAGACAGATCGATTTTGACCGCCTGGAGCGGCCTGCAGCAGAAGTGATTTTCAAAGCTCTGCAGTGGCTGGACAAGAACCAGAGCCGTAAATTTTTTCTCTGGGTACATCTTTATGACCCGCATGATCCGTACGTGCCGCCCGCGCCGTTTTCAACTGAGTTCCGGGAGCGACCCTATGATGGCGAGATCGCCTACGTGGATGCTTCGCTGGACAACTTTTTCAAAACACTCCGCCAGCGGCGGCTCTTTGAAGACTCGCTGGTGGTTTTCACGGCTGATCATGGCGAAAGTCTGGGCGAGCACAAAGAGGCGCATCATGGATTCTTTATTTATGAGGCATCGCTTCGGGTGCCGCTCATCTTGAAGTTTCCTCAAAGCTACAGCGGTGCTCCCCGGAACAGCCGTTCGGCCGGGCAGATGCGAAGTGTGGACATTGCGCCCACGCTGCTTCAAATCCTTGGGGAAAAGGTTCCGGCTGGAATGCAGGGCGAAGGTCGGCTTGCGGTGTTAACCGGCAAGCGGGGGAATCCGAGTCTTCCGGCTTATGCCGAAACACACTATCCGCGCGTGCATTTCGGCTGGAGCCCGCTGTTCAGTTATTCCACGGCTGACAGCAAGTTCATCGATGCTCCCGTGCCTGAGTTTTACGACTTGAAAAAGGACCCGGGCGAGCTTCGAAATATCTACAAGGAAAACAAGGCGCTGGCCGACCGCATGCGCGAGGAATTGCGCGCGCTGCAGCGCAAATACGGGCTGCGGGATCCGCGCCCGGGCGCGAGCGACGCTGAATCGGTCGACCCGGAAACGATGGAGCGGCTGAAATCTCTCGGGTACGTCGGCTTTTCTGCCGGATCAATCGCCGGCGCCGCCGGGCTTGCCGACCCTAAGGACAAGGTTGCGATTTATAACCAGTTGAACCGTGCCATCACGCTGTCGCGCCGCGGCCGGTCGGATCTGGCGATTTCCGCCTTCAACAAGGTAGCCGAAGAGGAACCAACCATGCCGGTGGTGCATTTTCTGCTCGGGTCGGAGTACTTCTCCATGAGCCAGTACTTAAAGGCGATCGAGCAGTTCAATGAGACTCTGAAATTCAACCCTTCTTCCAACGTGGCGCGTTTCAGCCTGGCGCGGGCCTATTCGCAGGCGGGCCTTGACGACAAAGCCGATAAAACCGTGCGTGAGGTCTTAAGCACCGAGCCAAAACACATGGGGGCGCGCCACTTGCTGGCAACTGTGTTGGGAAAGCAGGGGAAATTTCAGGAGGCGGCAGCCGAAGAGCTCAAGGCGCTCGAGGTCCGACCTTCTTTTGCGGAAGGTCACAATAACCTCGGTTCTTATTACATGAATCTTGGCCAGTTGGACAAGGCGGTCGCCAGTTACCAGAAGGCGCTGGAATACGCGCCCAACTTTGTGCACGCCCAATTGAATCTCAGCCTGGCGTACTACAAACTGGGGCGCTACGATCAGGCCCTGGCACAAGCCCGTACCGCTGCCGCGCTTGCTCCCAATTCCAGTATCGCCCATTTCTACACGGGCCAGGCGTATCTGGCCAAGGGCATGAAAGCCGAAGCACGTGAGTCGTTTAAGAAAGCGGCAGAAATTGATCCCAAGATCAGGATTCCGCAGTTTTGAAATGCCGCGCAAAAGGAGCGCGGCATTTCAAGTTTTAGGCACTGTCTTTACGGGCGCTGTGCTCGTTACCGGCCTGTTGGCACTGCTTCTGAGCGGCGGTCGAGCGGTATTACATTCCGCGCCGCTTGCTTCGGAGAGTGTCTCAAAACCGGCGACATTTGTAGAGACGCCCCGCTGGGGCGTCTCCTCCTCGATGAATGTCGTGCTGGAGACGGCCGCGCCGCCGCATCCTCTGCAATCAGCAAGCAGACACGCTGCAGGAGACGGCCCAGCGGGCCGTCTCTACAAAGATTTTGGGACAGTCTCTTACGCCCGCGGCTCTCAAGTCAGCGCGGCGCAGCGGGCCAATTTCCTCTTAATAACCATCGACACGCTTCGCGCGGATCACCTCGGATGTTACGGGTACGCGAAGGCGCGGACGCCCGTGATCGATCAACTTGCTAAAGAAGGGGTTCGCTTCGAGCGGGCCTTCACGGCTGTGCCCCTGACGCTGCCGGCGCACGCCAGCATTATGACCGGCGTATATCCCTCCTTTCATGGAGTTCGCGATAACTCGGGCTTTGTGTTGCCTGCCGAACAGACCACGCTGGCAGAAGTTCTGAAGGAGTCTGGCTACGCCACAGGGGCTGTCGTGGGCGCTTTTGTTTTGGATTCAAAATTTGGCCTGAATCAGGGTTTCGATTCTTACTACGACCACTTTGACTTGAGCCGTTTTGAAAATGTCAGCCCGGGATATATCCAGCGAACCGCGGACCTGGTCGTCAAGGAAGCCGTTCGATGGCTGGAGTCAAAAGGGTCCGAGCCTTTTTTTCTATGGATGCACCTTTACGATCCTCATGACCCCTATACGCCTCCCGAGCCTTATGCCGGCCATCACCCTGGCCGTCCGTACGACGGGGAAATTGAATTTGCCGATACAGCCGTTGGCTCAGTGATCGGGTGGTTAAAAAATAAAGGGGAGTACGACAATACTCTGATCTCAGTTATCGGAGACCACGGCGAGAGTCTGGGTGAGCACGGGGAATCAAAACACGGTTTTTTTATCTACGATGCAACACTGCACGTGCCCTGGATTTTGAGATTCCCCGGCGGGCAGAACGCGGGCAAAACGGTCAAAGAGAACGTTTCCACCGTTGATCTCTTTCCTACTGTGCTGCAATACCTGTCAGCGGATCGGGCTCCACTGTCCAGGATTCAGGGCAGCGGCCGGCTTGCCGCGGTAATGGGAAAGTCCTCCGACAGCCGGAGTGAGTTATATGCCGAGTGTTATTATCCAAGGTTGCAGTTCGGATGGAGTGAATTGCGCGCCCTGATCAGTGGACCTTACAAGTTCATCCTCGCGCCAAAGCCGGAACTGTACAACCTGACAAGCGATTTCGACGAGCATAAAAATATTGCGCCGGAAAACCAGGCCATGGCCCAGAGACTGAGCGCAAGCCTGCAGGCGTTGATAAAACGCTCGACAGCGGCCTTCAATAACGCGCAGTCACGTCTCGATCCGGCGACATTGGAGAAGCTCCGTTCGCTCGGCTACGTATCCGTCTCGATGGGAAAAACTACCAGCGAGGACTTCGCCACGCTGGCCGACCCGAAGGATCGGATCGCTGTTTACAACGAGCTGACGGATCTGTTTGAGGCTGGGTCCCGCGGGGATTACGAAAACGTGATACCCCGCTACCGCGAGGTTCTCAGGCGGGAGCCGGGGCTGAAGCTCGTTCATTACAAACTCGGTCAAGCATTGTTCCACACTGCCAGGTACAGTGATGCGCTCGAAGAATTTAAAAAGGCGATTCAATTGGGCGGCGACGAGGCGCTGGCGACCTTCGACCTTGCTCAAACTTACCTGAAGCTGAAGCGCACGGAGGAAGCAATCCTGGGATTCGAGCGTACTGTGCAGTTGGACCCTGCTCATTACCGGGCGCGCACAAACCTGGGAGTGCTTTACAAGAACGCCGGTCGCATTCAGGATGCCATCCGGCAATTCGAGAAGGCTCTGGAGTCGGCGCCGGGTTCTGTCAACGCTCTTGGGAACCTGGGAGTAGCGTATTCGATCGCCGGCCAGCAAGAGAAGGCGATCACCACCCTGAAGCGCGCCATAGAATTTGCGCCTCAAAACCCTTTACTTCATGTGAATCTGGGTGTAGTTTTTCAGAGGGCTGGCATGCAAACCGAGGCTGAGGAACAGTTTGCCATAGCACGGCGTTTGAACCCTAACATACTCAAGCGTTAAGCAGTTGATTCAATCTTTTGGACACTCTCTGAGAAATTGGATTTTTTTACAACTCGCGCCCGGGTCACACATTCGTAAATCCCCATCGCAATTACATTTTTTTGCTGCAAAAGTAATGGAACAGAACTTGCTAAGCTAATTCGGTTGATGCTCCTAATCGAGGGTTTTTAGTTCATAAGGAGGAAGTCGATGCGCAATTTGAGGACATTTTTGAAAGTTCTTTCGCTGTCTCTGCTCGTGGCCGCCATGTCGATTCCAGGCATATGGGCTCAGGGCAACAGCACGATTATCGGGACGATCAAAGACCCGAGTGGCGCGGTGATTCCGGGTGCCGAAGTCAGCGTCACAAACGTCGCAACCGGCGTGTCTCGAACCACGGTCACCGGAGATGACGGTTTGTTTCGCGTGACCAACCTGATTCCGGGCAAGTACACGGTAAAGGCGACTCTAACCGGTTTTAAGACCGCCCTGAGCGAAGAGTTGGCCTTGTCGGTTGGTCAAACTGCGCACGTGGAACTGAAGCTGGAAGTGGGTGACGTGACCCAATCCGTAACGGTCACGGGCGCGGCCGCTGCGGTCGATGTGGAGCAGGGGCGGGTTTCGTCTCTCGTATCCGAGCAACAAATCAAAGACCTTCCGCTCAACGGCCGCAATATCTATCAACTGATGCAAACCGCTCCGGGCGTTATCAATACCACTTCTACGGTGACGGAACCGGGCGAGGGCGTTAATGTGAACGGCGGGCGCGCCAATTTCAACGGTTTCTGGTTGAATGGCGTCAGCAATAAGGGCTTGAGCGGTGGCACCAATCTCACCCCGAGCGTGGATTCCGTACAGGAGTTCCGAATTGAAACGTTGAATTTCTCTGCCGAGTACGGGGATTCGTCCGGATCCATTGTGACAGTAGTCAGCAAGAACGGAACAAACAAACTGGACGGCTCGGTTTACTGGTTCCATCGCAATGACAATCTGGACGCGCGAGAGTTCTTCGACAAGGAAAAACCCGAGTTCAAGCGGAATCAATACGGATTTACGGTGGGCGGTCCCATCCGCAAGAACCAGACATTCTTCTTCGGATCATTCGAAGGGGACAAGATAAGAACCGGGCAGAGCAGCCTGGAGGTTTTTGAGAGCTCCGCCTGGGGCAGTTACGTCCAGCGGGCCGCTCCCAACTCGGTGGCGGCTTTCCTTTACAAGAACTATCCCGGCCGGGCGTTCAAGGACAGCGAGGTACTGATGTCTGTTGGCGCCTATCTGGTCGACCGTGGGTACATCAACACCCCAAGCCAGGCTAATGTCGATGCGTTTCTCCGATCATCATTCGGGACTGCTCCCGGAACGTTGTCGGCAACCGCTCCGATGACCGGCGAGACGAGTTTTTTTACGCCTGACTCTGTGGACGGCAACCAGTGGAGTGCGCGTATTGACCACGAGTTCGGACAGAGTGACAAGCTTTTTGGTGCATTTTTCTTCGACAAAGCGAATGGATTCTTTGTCGACGCGCGTCCGGCTTTCAACTCACCGCAGACTGTGAAGGGCTACCAACTGTCTCTCGGCTACACGCACACCTTCTCGCCCAGAGTGTTGAACGAAGCTCGCGCCGGCTTGAATCGAAATGTGAATGACATCCTGGCCGGCACGCCCGGTGTTCCTCTTATTACAGAAACCGGTTCGGGCACCTCAACGTTCGGCGCCTATAACGGTTATCCGCAACGGTTCCATGAAAATGTGTTCACCTACGCGGACATTTTGAGCGTCACTCGCGGGCGCCATGGGATCAAGATGGGAGCCGAGTTTCGCCGCAATCAGGAGAACAGCGAATTCAACGTCGGTCGTCCGAGCTATTACTTCTACGACCTGATTTATCTGGCTCTGGATGATCCCTATTACCAGGTTGGCGGTGTGGATCCGCATATCGTCGATGGAACTCGCCGGGCGGAGTTGGCAAGCAACTTCCGCGGTTGGAGAAACTCGGAGATCGGCTTGTTCTTTAATGATGATTTCAAAGTCACCCCGCGACTGACGCTCAATCTGGGCGTGCGCTGGGACTATTATTCCCGTTTGAAGGAAGTGCACAACCGGGCAACAAGGTTCGATTTGTCGCCCGGTGGAGGCAACCTATTCCTGGGTGTGGCAAAGGGTGATTTTGCCACTGCCGATAAACTTTCCGCTAATGACTGGAACAACATTGCTCCCCGGGTGGGACTTGCCTGGGATATAACGGGCGATGGTAAGACTTCGTTCCGGCTCGGCTACGGTGTGGCCTACCAGGCGGGAGTCTACAACCCGTTGGCGAACTCGCGCTGGAACCCGCCCTACTACTCGTTCAACCTGATTTGTGACGTGTGTGGACGTCCCCGGGAGAATATCCTGTACGGTCCGCAGACAGGAGAGCCGGTGCGGGCCAGCGGTCCGAACACCAATCCTGGAGGGCGGCTGTTTGACGGTAACATCATCGCTTATGACGGAACTAACAACAACACCACGTTCCTGACCGGGATACCCAATCCCAAGATGAAGGACCCTTATGTGCAAAGTTTCTTTGTCGGATTACAAAGGGAGCTCTTCCGCAACCTCACCTTCGAAGCCAACTACGTGGGGACGCTCGGACGCAAGCTGATTCGCGCGGAGAACTTCAACCGGTTCAAGGGCGATCGTATAGGTGCGCCTTCGCCGGCCGATGGCCGTTTCGCAGGCGATCGGGCTCTCAACCGGATCAATCCGAATTATGGAACGATGCGCTTCTGGGAGAATTCAGTAAATACCAACTACAACGCGCTGCAGGTGACGATAAACAGAAGGTATTCGGGAGGGTTCGCGCTGGGAGGCAATTACACATGGGCCAAGTCGCTCGATATCCGATCCACCTGGCACAGCGGGGCGACCACCTCGAACGGCGCCCAGGAAGGGTATTCCACCGATGTTTCCAATCAGAGGCTCGACTATGGACGCTCCGTTTTCGATGCCCGGCATCGATTGAGCTTCAACTACATCTGGGATATGCCGTTCTTTAAGGGATCCTCGAACTGGTTTGCGCGCCAGGTGGTCGGCGGCTGGCAGATCAACGGGAATGCCGCCTTTCAGTCGGGGCAGCCGTTTACTCCGTTCTGCTCTTTGAGCTTTGGCGGCGGGGTGACCGGATGTGATTTCAACGCCGATGGCGTCAATAACGACCGTCCCAATGCGCCGTCGATTGGAAACTCATTCTCTGCGCCCGACCGGCAGGATTGGGTGAATCCGAAAGCAGGTCCGTTCAACATCGCCGGGACCGGGACAGCAAATCCGACAACTGCTCAGAAACTGGCATTTTTCGGAAGGCCGGTCAACGGGACCAACGGGACCCTGGGCAGAAATACGTATGAGGGGCCTGGTTCTGCCAACGTGGATTTCTCGCTGTTTAAGAGCTTCGCGTTGAGCAGGGCGCACGAGGAAGCGAAACTCCAGTTGCGGTTTGAGTTTTTTAATCTGTTCAACCGGGTGAACTTTTACCAGCCCATACCGCAGATTAACGATCCTCAATTCGGGCGTCCAAAGTTGACGTTTGACGCCCGGCAGATCCAACTGGCGCTGAAGGTTCTCTTCTAAGATTTCCGAGAACTTGCCGTAACGGAAAACGCCCCGAGAAATCGGGGCGTTTTTTTTCGCGCGCCGCGCACAGCCTCGGCTTAGTACGAAGGTTTTTGAGACAGTCTCTACTGGTTGTGCCGCTGCGGGCGTCGGTCACTTACCGGAACTGCGACTCGTATCTTTTGCACATTCTCGGATTGGTCCGGCAGAGCTCGTCAAATTCTTTTAGCGCCTCAGGGCGGTTGCCTGAGCGCAGCAACGCAAAGGAAAGATTTAGTCGCGCCTGGTCGTAATCGGGTTTTATCTGCAGCGCCTTCCGATACGCGATGAGGGCATCGGTCAGGCGACCGGTGTTGGCCAGCGCAATGCCCAGAAAATTCTGTGTCATTGCATCGTCAACGCCGGCGCTGTTTGCCTCTTCCAGCAGCTTCAGACCTTCGGCATAATTACGATCCTCCACCAGCGCGATCCCGAGAAGCTTGCGCGCCTGGCGGTCGTCGGGACGCTGCTTGAGTATTTCACGGTAAGCCTGCGCCGCCTCGCCGTAGCGCTGCGCGCGCGTCAGCACCAGCCCGAGCTGGTGCAATGCTGAAATATGCGACGGATTTTTCTTCACGACCTTTCGCAGCAGTTCGACCGCCTCGTCATTATTGCCCAGCAAGGCAAGGGCGCGCGCCGCGTTCACGTCGATCAGACCGAAATCAGGATTTAGATTTCTTGCCTTGTCAAAAGCCGCCAGCGCCCCGGTGGGATTTCCCAAACGCAGTTCGTTCATTCCGATCGAATAGTGCACGATGAACAGCTCCGGATGCGCAGCGGCCACCCGGCTCAAGATGCTGTTGGAGGCCTTGATATCTTTTACCTCCGCCGCCTGCAGGCCTTTCAGAATGGTGTTGTAAATCTCAATGGTTTTCTTGGGATCTTCAAGAGCTTTGCCCCTGGGGAGGGCCACCGGCTGGCTCACGGCGACGTAACCGAGCGCGGCCAGTCGCTCCACGCGTTCCGGATCATCGGCGACGCTTCCGGCAGGCGTGGCAGTGAAATTGGCCGAAAGCGTGCGGATCCTGTCTCTCATCTGATTGGAAATTGATTGGTTTGACGAGTACAGGTTCCTCGTTTCGCCGGGATCCTGGGATAAATCGTAGAGCTCTGCTTCCGGCGCCAGAATGAATTTGAACTTTCCCTCGCGCAACATCTGAAGCTCACTCCAGCCGAACGTGCTGCGAGGGTATAAGGTTTCTGCATACGCTGATCCGGCGGCCGCGGGCTTTCCCAGCATGGCGCTCAGCAGGCCTCTTCCTTCAATTTTCCACGAAGGCTGCTGCGGAATTCCCAGCACCTGCAGGATCGTGGGTACAATGTCGACGGTCTGAGCGATCAGGGCCGGCTTCTTTTTCCCGGCCTGATAGCTTGCCGGAAGCTTGAAAATCAAGGGAATGCGCACGGTCGGTTCGTAAACAAAAAAGCCGTGTTCGTGTTCGCGGTGCTCGCCGAGGGACTCACCGTGATCGCTGGTGGCGACGATCAGCGAATTTTCGTAGTCCCCCGATTGTTTCAGGGCGTTCAGAAGTCTGGATATTTCCGAATCGGCGTAGGCTACCTCTCCGGCGTACAGATTGGAGGCATAACGGCTGCGGAACGGCTCCGGCGGATCGTAGTCGTGGTGCGGATCATAAAGATGAACCCAGAGCAGGAACGGCCCAGCGGGCCGTGCCTTTAACCATTTCAGCACCTGCGCCATCGTTTCAGCGGCGCGGCGCTGGACATTGCCCGGGCTGACCCCGTGCATCTCGTCCAGGTTGAAATGGTCATAGTACAAGTCGAACCCCTGATTCAGTCCCCAGCGCGTTTCCAGAACCAGTGCGGAAATAAATGCGGCTGTCTTGTAGCCGCGGCTGCGAAGCATTGTCGCCAGCGTGGTAGAACCGGGTCGAAGGCCGCCCGAACTGAAGTCGCGCACGCCATGTGTTGCCGGGTAAAGTCCCGTCAGAATGGACGCATGCGAGGGCGGCGTCAGCGGCACCTGGCAATAGGCCTGGGAAAACAGCACGCCATCGTTTGCCAGCGAATCCAGGGCAGGCGTCTGCACCCGGCTGCTGCCATAGGCGCCCACATAATCGGCGCGCAGAGTGTCGATGGTGATCAGGATAACATTGGAGCTCTTGGCGGCGAGACGGCCTTGGGCGCCGGTCGTGCGCAACCGTCTCGTGCCAGCCAGCGCCATCGCACACGCCAGTGCCAGGACGATTAATCTTACTCGCATTTTGGAATTATACCGCGTCGCTCAGCTCTAGAAATCGAGTTCGGATAGTAGAGACGGCCCGCTGGGCCGTCTCCTGCACCCGGCGGCATCCTGCAGGAGACGGCCCGCTGGGCCGTCTCTACAAGGCTGGAGACCATGGCCGAAGCATGCGATTGGCCGGAGCGTATACCGCGTATTGCGAGTATAATGAAGGCAATCAAACAGGCCGTCCACCGCTATGCGTAAGAAAGCTATCCTTTCCGCCCTGGTTCTTTCCCTGGCAGTCTCGGCAGATCTGTTTTCGGGTGACAGGCCGGTGCTGGCGGACAAGTACAGACGCTGGCTCAACGAGGAGGTCGTCTACATCATTTCCGGGCGGGAGCGAAAAGGTTTTCTCGCATTGGCGACGGACACGGAGCGCGAAAACTTCATAGAAAGATTCTGGCAGGCGCGCGACCCGGATTCGGCCACCGAGGAAAACGAATACCGGCGCGAGCATTATGACCGGATCCGTTACGCGAATGAAAAATTCGATGACGCCGTAGATGGCTGGCGAACAGAGCGCGGCCGCGTCTACATCATCCATGGCCCGCCCGACAGCATCTCTTTTGCTTTCGGCGGAAATCCCCTCTACATTGACATCGAAAACCCGACTTCCGTAATCACCGGAGATTCCAACCCCGACAGACGGAAGAGATATCGCCTCTCATTTACGACTCCGGAAACGGAGATCTGGGTATATCACCGGCTCGGCGGAGCGCAGAACTTCACCGGGTATTTTGAGGTGATATTTTCGCGGCTGGATGCTTCACAGCTCTACCAGCTCAACCAGGTGCTGAGACATATAGGTCCCGCCTCTCTGGTCGGCCAGCGGGTGCAGCGTGACTACGAAATCATGAATTTCCTGCGCGGACAGCGTATCGGCGGCCCTTACCGTATTCTCTATGCAGGAGAGTACAAGTTTCCGGATGTAGACGCGCTTTATGACAGCGCGTTCCATCCTTTTAAGCTGCCTTCCCTGAGCGTGATGGATTTCCAGTTGGGTCTTCAGGATCTGGAAAAACCGCCCGGGGAAATCCTCGAGCAGAAGCTGGCGCTTTCGCGACAGCTCAAGGAGCGTATCAAGTCGCGTATCTTCTTTCAGAAGCTCTCGCTCAATGTGTACTGCGGCTCGGTGCGGTCGGATCAGGGCGGGACATTGATTCCGCTGACAATAAGTTTCGGGCCGGAGCAAGCGGGAGATACGGTCGACCTGCTTGTCGAGTTGTCGCGTCCAGATGGAAGAACGGTTGCCAGCTTTGTAGACTCGATCAAGATCGCATCGAAGGATGCCGGCCAGGCGGCTGCCGCATTCCTTTTCCAGACCCGGTTGCTCGCGCACGCCGGCCGATACAAGTTATTCGTCTACGCCAGTGCGAGAGACAAGCCTGCCGCGGCGCAGTTTTCTCAGGACATGAACCTGCCCGATTATTCCGGCAGCGAGCTTGCGATGAGCGATGTCCTGCTGTTTCAGAAAGCGGTGCCGCGCGAGCAATTTGCACACGAAGTCTCCGTCGATGATTCTCTCCCTAAATTCGTGGGCGGTGCCGCGCCATTGCATCTGAAAGACTTTGTGCTTGTCCCTGCTGCTGCCCCCCGTTTTCGCCGCCGTGAAAACCTGACCGCATTTTTCGAGGTTTACAATCCGGGTCTGAACGGTCGTCAGCCCGACCTGCAGGTAAAATGCAGGTTTTGGAAAGGCGGGGAGCTGCTGGCCGCTGTTCCTGACAAGTTCTTGAGTTACGTAACCGAGACTCAAGATAAGGGGCGTGCAGAAATGAGCACGGCTTACGGGCTGACCATACCGCTTCGGACGTTTTATCCCGGCGAGTATTCCCTGGAGCTGGAGGTTTTCGACCGAATCCTGAATCGCAATGTCACACGCCAAACAACATTTACCGTCTATTAGTCGCCGGCAGCGACCGGATACTGGCCAGCTGACTTTGCCGGCACCCACTTGTGAAAGGCTGGCTTGGTGCCTTGGTGGTTCATTTTTTTCAACCACAAAGGCACCAAGCCAGCGAACATTGATGGTTGTGTTGCTCGCGATTTTTTGCGCCGTCCTGCCGTGCGATTTGAATGCGAAGACAAACTATAAGAAGTGGCTCGAAGAGGAAGTTGTCTGGATCATATCCAATGCCGAACGCGAAAAGTTTCGCCAACTGAAGGATGACTCGACACGCGAAGCGTTCATCGAGGAGTTTTGGCGCCGCCGCGATCCAACTCCTTCAACACCGCGAAACGAATACAAGGAAGAGCACTACCGGCGCCTTTTGTACGCCACCAGGATGTTCCAGGAAGGAATCCCGGGCTGGAAGAGCGACCGGGGACGGGTTTACATACTGCATGGTCCTCCGGATCGCGAGCAATTCTTCCGCTCCCTTTCCACCATCAGCCTGAATCAGAGAGTTCCGTCGACCCATCGCACGCCCAACACCATAGTTTGGAGTTATCACAAGAACAATTCCGCGCGGTATTACAAGGGAGAGATTCGGTTGGTTTTCCAACCCTCGTCCGGTCTGACGCGGCAGAACTTTGTAATGGGCGAATCTAAGACAGCGCAGGAAAAAGCTGACCAGCTTGCGGCACTGTTTGGTCCGGCTGCGGATCAGAACTGGATGGAAGCCGATGTGCGATATCAATTGATCGTGGCCGGCCCTCCAGCGCTGATGAATGCCAGAGGTGCCGACATACCGAACGCGGGCGGCGGCGAGGTTGCCCATTATATGGACGATCTGTTTCGCTCACCCGGAGAAATTCTGGAAGAGCAGCGGAAAGAAATCGAACGGCGGGAACAGTCACGGTCCGAACTTCGCCAGTCGGTGAGCAGCAAAGTCAGTTTTGAATTGAAAGATTTCTATGTTTCGCATCAGTCTTTTTTCCAGAAGGGCCGCGACTGGCTGATCCCGCTGACCGTCGAGATCCCGCTCAAGGGGCTGAAGGACGAAAAGATAGATCTTTATGCGGCGCTGCTGGCCGGCGGCGGGAAGATCTTCGATGAGTTTCTCGACTCGGTCGAGGTCGACGGTTCTCGCCCCGAGCGAAGCGATAGCGATCGGCTTAAATACCTGAACGTGTTTTCCGCGCCTTCGGGCGATTACACGCTGCGGGTGGTGATCCGTGAAGTAAAAGCTCGAAGATCAGGCTACCGCGACGTCCCGGTGCGCCTGTCGGCGGGCGATGCGCCCAAACTGAGACTTGGTTCTGTGATGGTGACCAATCGGATCGAAGTTGATGCGCTTTCCGATTTGGCAGGCCCCGATTTGAACATTGGCCCCGATTTCAAACCAAACACCGTGATTTTCAACGGCACGCGCCTGATTCCCAATCCGTCCGGAAGCTTCCATTCGGGCGAAAACCTGTTCATTTACCTGCAGGTCTGGACTGCACGTCCCGGGAGCGAGATTTCTCTCAGCGCCAACTTTATACAGAACGGCCAAATCGTCAAAAGGCTTCCGCCTCGCGCGCTGCAGAAATCCGAGACAAACTTTCTGGAGTATGGAACGGTGATTCCGCTGACCGGCTTTGAGTCGGGCCAGTACATACTGCAGATTCAAATGCTGGATCCGGCCACCAAGGAATTCGCAATTCAAAGAACGGCCTTGAGTATCTCAGACGGCGGTCAGTAGGCGGTCATCCGTCATCCGTCATCGGTCATTGGTTACGGTAGGGATGATTGATCCTGAGTGAACTCAAAATTGCATTCACCGCAGAGCCGCAAAGGGCGCCGAGTTCCGCCGAGGTCCCTATCTCTGCGCAGACTCTGCATTCTTTGCGACTCCGCGGTGAAATGGGGTCGACCGTCTTGGCAGAAACTTTCGCTGCCATCGGACAAAACCGATCTGGCCGTTACGGGCAACCAGCCGAGTGATGAGTATTGACCGATGACGGATGACCGATGACCCCCTCTAAGGCACCTTGAACTCTTGCACTGCTGCGCCCAGCGAACCACTGAGCCTGTCTTCCACCACCATCACCAGCTTGTACTGTCCTGATTGAAGGGCCAGCTCGTCTTGCATCAGCAGGGGCTGATTCGCCAATTGCGCCATCTGCTCGCGCGTCAGTGCCAGGTTGAATCCCTTTGAGATCAAAACGTCCTTGGATACCGGCTTTCCCGCTGAGTCATACACCATTCCCCGAAATAGAATCTCACCCTGGAATTTGTCTGAAGCAGGTCGAAAACGGATCTGGGCCCCCGGCACACCCGCCACTACCCGGGTCTTGCCTCTGGCTGGTTCAATCTGCACCAGGGGAGAAAGCTGCGAGAACAGTTCGGGGCGGCTGAAAGCGGTGTTCAACTTTGCATTGCGGACCGTTTCTTCCGGCAGGTCAAGGTATCCCTTGCGGGAGCGAATGTAGAGGCCCGGCCGGCTGGTGCGGACGTTGAGACGGTGAAACTCGCCGGCTTTGCGCTTGGCACTGGGAACATAACCGGCCAGATAATAATTCTGCTGTTCGGCCGTCGAATACTGCAACACCACGCCCAGATTGTTGGTGTTGTAAAAAGCCATGCCATTTGTGCCGGCTGCCAGAGCGATTAATGTGTTCCGCGCACTATCAATGTTTCTGATGTCCATTTCTGTAAAGGAGGCAATAACTGCGCCTTCGTCAAATAACAGTCCACTGGTAACGCCGACGTCCACATTTCCACTGCGCGACGCCTGACCGACACCTGCGACCGCCACCAGGCCTCTCGCATCGATGGTGTAGAAGCTCACTCCAAATTTGTTTGCCAGCGTGACGACTTCACGAACAGCGCCGAGCACGTTTGGATTCTTAAATCTTCCCTCTTCCCGGGCAAGAGCCTGTCGCACTTCCGCCGACTGCTGTCCGGCGGCCAGACGCTGGCGCTGAGAGGTGGCTTCGGCGAGCGGATCCATCGGGTAGCCTTCCGTGAAAAAAACTACGTGCTTTCGTCCCGGTCGCCCCGAAAGGGCATAACAAAGCAAAGTCAGAGCTTCGCGCACATAGCGAACCTGCAATGACAAGTCATCAAAATACGCCTCGCTCAGAATATTGCGCTCATCCAGCGGATTGAAAACTGACTGCGGACGGAGCTTGTTCACCGCGGCCAGCAGCGTATTTTTGTCTCTGGTCATTGGGGAGAGCGTATTTAAGCCGCGACTTACTTCGGCGATCATCACAGCGTGTCCGGCCGCAAGGTTATGCTCGATGAAATTCCTTATCGCGTTGCTTGCGTGGACGAAATTGTTCGAATCAATGGCGCGACTGTCGATTACGATTGCGGTTGCCGGTTGCTCCTCGCTGGCTTTGGCGGTTCCAGGCGCAGCACCGACCTCGCCGGGCCTGACTAGATCGCCGCTGTCCGCGGCTCGCTGGCCGGACGCCGATGGCTGCAGGAAGAAATCGATCGCTTGTTTCTTATCGTCTTCGTAAACGTCAATTTCTTGCTGCTTGAGGTCGCTGACAAAGCGCCCCTGTTTGTCGACGGCGACAAAATCGACGGTCACCCGCTCCGCCGTGATTCTGAAAACGGGAAGCTGTTTCTGGGTTTGGCTGAAGAGACAAACAAAGGAGATTAGGAAGAAAAGCAGCGACCAAAAAATAGAAGGCTTACGCATGTGAAACCTCGTTTGGAATGATTCAAGAATTCTACTTTACAGCAGAAAAACAAAAAAGGGCACAAGCCTGGGCTTGTGCCCTTGGTGTTGACATTGTGCCTTGGGCGTGGACATTTGTAGAGACGGCCCGCTGGGCCGTCTCCTGCAGAAAACTTTTGTCAGCTGGTTGCAGGAGACGGCCCAGCGGGCCGTC
>DASXQR010000201.1:0-37398 GCA_036507075.1 Acidobacteriota bacterium
AAAATGGCGGGCGCGATTTATCGCGCCTTCCTCAGAAGCGATGTATCGCGTCTCTACGATCCTAAATTCTTCCAAACTGCAGCGGCCGGCACTAACTTCGTGGCACCAGGCCCGAAGGGCCAAAAGGAAATAGACCCGGCCGTCAGGCCGGGGAATGTGTTTACAGCAGCGAGCGCCGAAGGCGCGACACTCGTGGCAAGCGGCAGAAATTTTTATGATCAGCCGCAAACCCTAATGGTTATTACAAATACTCCCGCCACTTCTGAGCCACTCTTGACAGCATAATTTTCCAGCCTACATTTTTATTATCCTTCCCGGATGCATCGCAAGCGGAGCATTAAATAAGCATCCTGCAAAGTCAGGAGGTTTGTATGCGTCGCGTCTTGTTCTCCTTTCTCCTCGCCACCCTTGTGTGCCCTGTTGCCCGAGGCCAGTCTCAGCCGAGCTTCGATTCCGTCTATAGTTCTGTGACAGCCCGGTACGGGCCGGCGGTCACGCAGGCGGTCAACGCAAAATTAAATGGAACAATTAGCTACCCGCAGACTGCCGCATCGCCCTTTACGCTGACGCTGCAGAATCGCCAGCTCCGGTTTGACCTCTCCAGCGCGGAAGGTCTGTCGGTCGTTCGGGACGCTGATCTGGCTCAGGCGACTCGCGCCGGGACCAAGCAAGTGAATTGAACAACAAGTGAATTGAAGAAAGTGAATTGAAGAAAGTGAATTGAATGCCTCTCACCATCAAGAATCGAAAATCCAAGAGTGGCGGGAGCTTGTGTAACTCTCGTGTTCTTTTTGAAGCGGCATTTTTGCCGATCTTTTTGGGGTTGACCACAATATAGCAGGGACTTTTGAGGTGACGGAGGGGTTCGAATTCTTAGCAGGACGGTACATTGTCCGCCGGCCGGCGGCGAAGTGGTCCTGGATCTTATGCTTTTGGTCGTAGGTGAAAAGAACACAGTTTTTTGCAGGCGGAGAAGGCAGAGAGCGACCACGCCCCATTCGGACTGCTTGTGATCGAATCGGGTACAGTTGTGGTGTGCAGTTTGTGAAGGAAAGAAAAACCGCGTCTCAGCCGGACGGTTCCGGCACTGGCACAAGCGGGCCGATTCTGTCGGCAAGATTCTTCCAACAGTTGTGCGCCTTGAGCGAGTCGTCCACCATCGGCTTGCACAGCAGGTGAAGAAGCGTCTTTAATCCCCAAACGGCGCCTTGGCTTTTCAACTTGAGCATGTCCTTGATAAAGGCGGGCAGGCGCTTTGGGCCTGCCAGCTCTTGTTTAATCCGCTTGAGAAACTTCTTTGATCCGACAAAGCCTGTCTGTTTCATTCGCGCATCCGCCTGCAGCTTGCCGCAGCGGTACTGCTGCTGGAATTGCTCGCGGTACCATGCCTCACGCTTGCCGCCCTTACCATGTTGGCGCCGAATGGCAAGCGGCACGACCAGGCCCTTGCGTCTGGCCGAGCCGGCATAATGCCCGTAGCTGGACCAGCGGTACTGACCGGCTTCGGTTTCCAGGCCTGCTCGCAAGGGATTAGCCTGAACGTAGTTGATCAGAAACACCAGGTTGGCTGCCGTCGGTTCCCAGACGGTGTGTTTGAAGGGTCCCTGCCACAGAGCACCGGTGGTCTGATGCATGCGGTTGAACTCGGTGGTAATCTGCCAGTCGATCTTTTGCATCAAATTGCTGATGGAGACATCATTTTGCGTGGTAACAACCAGGTGGAAGTGGTTTCCCATGATGACAAAGGCATGCAGTTGCACGCGCTTCTGCCGGCAGATTGAGAGGATCGTCTCCAGGATCATATCCTTTTCTACGGGCCCGAAAAGCAGGCGGCGGTGGGCGGTTCGGTTCCAAACGTGGTAGGTATAGTTGTTACCCACGGGCCGGCGCTGCCCCACTCGGACACGCCTTCTACCTGGGTCGCTGCCATCCAGACCATAGTGAGCGACCAGCCAGGCGGCAAAACCATGCCCGTGTGCCCCGGCGGGATCAAAAGGACGACAGCGTAGGGTCTTACAAGGAATCTTAAGCTTTGCCAATCGTTCGAGCAGCCGGTCCTTGCTTTCTGTTTTGACCAGCAGGTCAAGATTGCGGCCAAAACGAGCCACGCCGAAGAGCACAAACTCTGGTGCGTCATAGAGGTTGCGCTGATGGCGTGCAAAGCAGCCGATCAGCTTTTCCATCAGAAAATCGGAGTCGATGGTCCGGGGCAGACCGCGCAGGCGTACACGGTAGCATGGGAGAGCAGACTGAGCTTTTTGACGACTTCTAACGGCTTGCACGAATAACAGAACTGGGCAGTCGGCAAAAACGCGAAGAAAAATCTAGAAAACCTGCTGTAGGGTCGGTCGTAAAGGTAACAGATCTGTTGCTAAACTTGCGTTTATGAGGAATAAAATGAGCTCGATGGTGAGAGGCACACTATTCTCCCCTCCCTATTCTCCCTTCGCTCACGATGGTGAGAGGCACACTATTCTCCCACTATTCTCCCTCCACTATTCTCCCACTATTCTCCCCTGTTGGCGACAGCGCGCCTATATGGACCGAGCCGAGAACATTGTAACAGTCAGCCAATCCGACGTAAGCCGGAGCATAAGCAGGGTCTTCGTTGACTGCGCTTTGGAAAAAACTGATCGCCTTATGTAGAAGAACCCTTATGCAGAAGAACCCCGTTCCGGAGAACGGGGCTATTTTTTACCGATTCTTGAATCCGACCTTCTGCCGGATCACTTCGGGCAGATCGGCCAGCACTTGATCGTGACGCAGGAGAATGGCTTTAATTTGTTCCAGGTCGCCTTCCATCCTTGCCAGCCGCGCATCGGTCTCGTTTTGCCGCTTGTGGGTTTCTGTCAGATGGGAAAGGAACTGCGCCTGATTCTGGATAAGCAACGCCATTGCTTCTTGCAAATTATTGTTGCCGTTACCGGATCTTCTTGCCATTTCATCCTCAATTTTACGCCCTTTCCCATAGGAGCAGCGCCAATTCTTTCAGCAGACATCTGGTCGGCCTGTTTTTTCGATTCAATAATCCGTACAGGTATGGCCGGAGCGTAAGGTCTTACAAGGAATCTTAAGCTTCGCCAATCACCATTGTGCTTGGACTGGCGCTGGAACTAGCCGCCGATTTACGCGGACAACGCTGATGTATCGATGCTCGGCGAAGCTGACACCCTGCAGTCGCAACGCCTCAGAACGTCAAGCGCGCCGAAAACTGCATCTGGCGCGGGTTGCGGGCGCTGGTTACCTGGCCGAAACGGGTATTGATCTGGTTGCCGGCCGGATCAAAGCGCGCCGTCGCATCTACGCCATCGAACTGCGTGTGGTTAAACGCGTTGTACAACTCCCAGCGGAGCTGCAGCCGCGTTCTTTCCGCCAACGGGATGTTTTTGAACAGCGAGAAATCCCAGTTGTGGAAACCGGGCCCGCGGAACACATCCTTGGGCGCATTGCCAGGATTGCCTTGCGGGGGACGCTTTATGGCTGACGTGTTGAACCAGCGGAGCAGGCCGCGGTCGCCGCTGTCCAGATTCGGGTTTCCGGAAATTATGACCCGCGAGCCGTCACCGCCGCCCGTGATGTCGGCGTTATCGGTCGTCGTAAATCCGACTCCTCGCGGCTGGCCGCTGGCAAATGCGGTGATCCCTGATACCTGCCAGTCGTCGAGCGCATATCGGATAAAGCCGTTGCTCCAGAGGTTGCTCACATTCGGCAGGTCGTACGTGTAGTTGATGACCATCACCTGGGTCTGATCGAATCCGGCTCTCCCGTAATTCCAAACGCGGCGCGGGCGGTAGCGCGCCAATCCCTCGGTGTCGCCGTCCCCATAATCCATGGTCTTGGACCATGTGTAAGCGATGCCGAACTGCAGGTTGGAAACAAAGCGGCGATTGGCCGCGACTTGCAGCGCGTTGTAATTGGCCGTACCTGCGTTTTCGTAATAAGTGATGCTGCCGTGACCTGGAAGCGGCCGGAGAAAATCGTCCGGCAGCGCGCGGGTCGGCTGCGTCGGGTCGGCGTTCCTGGCATCGAATCTGGCGCCGTAAGGCAGAGTATTCAGGTTTACGGTCTGCTGCAGGTGGCGGCTGAGCGATCCAACATAGGCAACATCCAGCACGGTGTCGAATCCAACATCGTGCTGTATGCCGAGTGTGTAGTTGTAGGTTTTCGGCGTCTTGCCGTCTTTTTCGAACCCCTGCACATTGCTGGGAAACAGCACGCCCGATGAAGCAAGCAGCGAATCCATTGAACCGTAGAAAATTCGCGGGTTGTCCTGGATGGGCGGATTGCGCATGACATTCCAGACGGTGTTTGCCGTCGTACGCGAGTTGTGAAAGACGCCCACACTCGCGCGGATTGCGGTCTTTCCGTTGCCGCGAAGATCATAGGCAAATCCGAACCTTGGCTGAATCAGCACTCCGGGCGTTTCTCTGAACCCTCGCGGATAGCTCTTGTCTGTTCCCACCACCATGCCGTTGTACGGATCTCCGGTGCCTGGCACGATCGCGCCAATCAACACGGCTGGGAAAGTGGCTCCCGTTACCGGGTTCTGTGCAACCCGCACGCCGCCGACAGTGGCCGGCTTGAACAAGAGCGGCGCTTTGGAAGGGCTGTATCGCTCGAATGCGAACGCCGCGGCTTTGCTGCCGATATTGTGGTACCACTGCTGATACCAGGCAAAGCGGGCGCCGTATTCGAGGCGAAGACGCCGATTGATCTTCCAGGAATCCTGTGCGAACCACTCCGCAAGGCTCTGGCGCCCTTCACCGCTGGGACGCGAAGTGGACTCAGTGTACTGGCGAAAGAGACCCAGTATTGCATTCGAGTACCCGTGGCCCGTGTCTAATGCGTTGCTGGTGTCGCGGCTGAAGTCGAACTCGCCTGCGAAGGTCGCGGTGGCGCCTTCGTAGTTTCGCGCACGCTCGAAGTAAAAACCTCCTTTGTACGTATGCGCCCCGTGGATGATCGAAATCGTATCGCCAGAGCTGATGACTGTGTCAGCGCCTCTGAGAGGATAACGGCCGTCGTACGTGATCGATGCAGAACCGGCCGGAACCGAGCCAAACGATGCGCGAGGAATAACCCCCAGCGGGTTGAGCTCCGAATGGAACTGGCCCAGCGTGAAACCATAAGTCGACCGCTTCATCTTGTTCAGCTCGGCATCGGAAAGCGGCGGGCCGTCTTCCACGCTGTGGCGCACTCCCACGGAAGCCTCATTGACGATGGTGTTGCTGATGATGCGGGTCCAGTTTCCCAGGATGCCATCGTCCGTGAACGTGTAGTGCAGGCCGGACAAACCCCAATTGGCCGTTCCCGCCGGGACAGCGATGCCCTGATTATCGGCGTACCAGGCCGACGCCCGGACATAAACGGTGTCTTTTTCTGACACCCTGTAGTCCACGCGCAGAAGGTTTTGGTGTTTTGGGATCTTGATGCTTTCCTGGAATTGGTAGTTAAAGGCGCCCCGGGTAAGCGCGCGATCGAGCGCGTTCGGAAGCGGGAAAACTTTCAGGATCGCCTGACCGTTCGCGTTGAGGCGGTTGGCGGGAATTACGTTGCCGGGGAAGCAGCCGGCCTGGTTGGTGGCGTTGCAGGGCGCCGAAATGAGCGGATCTTTGACTCGTATCAGTGCGCCGTTTACGTCAAGCGACTGTGAAAAATCGCCGCGTCGCTCCAATTCCGTGGGGACGGTTACCTGACGCAGCGCCTGCGGGTTCTGGTTCTGCGCCAGTTCCAGCGAGTAGAAGAAAAAGAGCTTGTCTTTAAGCTTGTTGTTCGGAAGCCGGACCGGTCCTCCGAAAGTCCCGCCGTACGTGTTGAAACGATAGCGCGGCCGATTGATCTTATTGGCGTTGCTGAAGAAGTTGTTCGCATTGAGATTCTCGTGGCGCTTATACATATAAGCGCTTCCATGATAGTCACTGGTTCCCGACTTGCTGACGATGTTGACCGCCGCGCCCGAGTTTCCCGCGTATTCAGCCTGGTAGCTGTTGAGCAGCACCTTGACTTCGCCGATGGCATCGAAATTGATGGTGCTGCTGAAGATGCGAGGGCTTCCCAGATCATTTCCCCTCAGCCCGTCGACATTGAACGTGTTCCAGGTGTCGCGGCCACCCTGGATATTTGGAGAACTGCTGCCGAAGCTGTTTCCGGCCGATTCTCCCTGCTCTCGGTAAGTGACGCCCGGCAGCACGCGCAGCAACTCGGTTACATCGCGTCCACGGATCGAGACCAGCTCGAGCTGTTTAGATGTCACCAGCGCCGAATGTTCGGTGCTGTCGGTCTGTACGGGCGTTCCCTCGGCGGTGGTTGTAATGGTCTCGCTCATCTCGCCGATTTTCAGCGCGAGATTTCCCACCGCCAAGTGCTCGTTGGCCGTCAGCTTATTTCCTTTGCGCTCGAAGATGGCAAATCCCACCTGCTCCACCTTGACCGTATAACTGCCCGGCTGCACAGCGGCGAAAACAAACGAGCCGTCGTCGTTTGTCAGAGTGCCGCGGGTGTCCCCGGTTGCCTCGTTGATCAGATTGACGGTCGAACCTGGAATTACCTGGCCCGCAGGGTCAACAACGGTGCCCGAGATTGTGCCACTCACCGTTTGCGCCATCAAAGGCGCGCCAAACGCCAGAGCGATAACGAAGACGACTAACTGCTTAGCTGGAAGAAAAGAAGCGGACATAAGATTCTCCTTTGATGCATACGTCATAGTGTTATCGGTAACTCGCAAGCCCGCCTGCTGTTTGGGCGGGCTCGTACATCAATCGTTTAAGGATTTTCGTGATCAGTGCGCGCCGTCCCAATTACGGTTTCCTGCTCGGCTTCTTCCAGGGCGAATGCCTTTTGGGCGCGGGCAATGTGATCGGCCATGGCGGCGCGGGCCTCTTTTGGCTGGCGGTCGCGTATGGCGCGATAGATCCGGCGGTGAAGCTCCAGCGACTCGGTAAAGTCCTGGGCCCGTTCAATCGTCTGTCGCCGTCTTTCATACATCACGCCGGAAA
This sequence comes from Acidobacteriota bacterium, assembly GCA_036507075.1. GTDB lineage: Bacteria > Acidobacteriota > UBA6911 > JACQSX01 > JACQSX01 > DASXQR01. The sequence goes on from DASXQR010000201.1 coordinate 6,996, forward strand.
CCATCTCGACCAGCGTCGACAGGGTCGGGTTTCCGGAGGCGGCGGCCACGGCCCGATGAAATCGAATATCGTGGATCAGGTACTGTTGCGGGTCGTCGACGGTAGCATACATCTCGGCTACCTCTTCGGCAATTGCCGCTAACTGTGCGCCAGTGGCGCGCTCTGCCGCAAGGCCGGCAGTGCTCACTTCCAGCACGCTTCGGGCCTCAAACAAATGGTCGAAAGTGAAGCCGTGCAACGCGGCCAGCAACTGCAGCGGTTCGCTGTCGAGGGAGGGCGGACCCCCGGCGATGAATGTTCCGGATCCCTGCCGGGATTTGAGCACGCCCATGGAAACCAGAGACTGCAGTCCCCTGCGCAGGGCCTGGCGGCTGACGCCCATTTCTTTTGCGAGCTCGCGCTCGGGAGGAAGGCGGTCACCAGGCTTGAGTTGATTGAGTTTGATCAGTTCGGACACTTGAAAGACGACATCATCTGTCGTCCTTCTACTGATCGACGGGCGCACCAAACCAAAACGTGAAGCCTGTCTATTGGTCATACCAATCTGATCGTTTCGACATACCAATCTGTTTTTTTGGATACACCAATGATTTTGGAGCCTGAACTTATAGTAACAGTGTCCGGGCTGTCAAGAATTGTCTGCCGGGTCAGGACGTTCGTACCCAAACGTCCGTTTTCCAGTCACTAAAGATTTAAGATTGGTAGAACCAATTTCAAATTTCAGGCCGCTGGAAGCGGCCTGCCCAGTCAGTTTCTGGCGAGCATGTTTTCAAGCTGGCCGGCCAGGGGGGAGTGCAATTTTCGAAGTATTTCCAGTTCCTTTATCGCGTCATGTTTTCGATTCAGGAGCAGCCAGGCTTTTCCAAGATTAAAATGCCCCTCGGCGGAATCGGGGTTCAATCGCACAGCCTCTGAAAAGTGCGACACTGCTTCGTTAAGCCGGTTCTGCGTCGCCAATTCGATTCCAAGATTGACATGTGCGTCCGTGTAATCAGGTTTTTGCCCGAGAGCCTGCCGATAATGGATCAAGGCTTGCGACGTTTTTCCCAACTGCGCGAGAGCCACTCCAAGATTCATATGCACTTCCGGATATTCCGGCCTGTAGCGCAGCGCATTCTGGTAGCTGTTGACCGCTTCTTCCCACCTTCCCTGTTGCGCCAGCACCAGGCCCATGTTGTAGTGCGCCCTGGGATCGTCCGGCTTGAAGCGAATCGCTTCGGAAAGACGATGCAGTGCTTCCCGGCTGCTGCCTTGCTGTGCCATTTCGATCCCGACGTTGATCTGGGCTTCCGGTTGGTCGGGGCGAAGGCGAAGCGCCTCGCGGTAATGGAACATCGCTTCGTCGGTTTTTCCCTGGTACGCCAACGCCGCTCCCAGGTTATTGTGGGCATGCACGTAATCGGGACTGATTTGCAGCGATTTGCGATAGTGCACCACAGCCTCGTCCCATCTTCCGATCTTTGTCAGCGCATAGCCAAGATTGTTCTCCGCCAGATGATTGTTCCGCGTGACGTCAAGAGCATGTTCAAATAAGGTAATGCTGTTCTTCCAGTATCCGGCCTGTATCCAACAAAGCCAGGCAAGGAGAGCAACAGCGACGATAGCAAGCGACGCCACGACGGCTTCATAAAGGACCCCGTCGGGAATCGATTCCGCAATCGACCAGGTCAACGCAATAAAGAGCCCGATGAAGGGAATGTAGCTATAGCGGTCCGCCATGGCTTGTTCGCCGACCTGCACAATTCCAATTACCGGCACGAGGGTTCCGAGGAACCAGAACCATCCCACCGCCAGGTATGGAAAAGCCCGTGCCTTAAAGAGCACCGCCGCGCTGACAAGCAGCAGTATTAAAAGCGATCCGACAAACTGCCAAAGCGGGAGAGAATTTCCCGGATGCGGGTAAAACGGCGCCAGGTTGACCGGCCAGAACATCTTGATTACGTAGCGCACGTAGCTCACCACAGCGTTCTCAAGGCGAATGCTTATCGGAAACATGCGAAGAGGCGCTACGGCTCCTCCCTGCCGCTGCGCGATAAAAGTAATGACCGAAGAACCAATCACCAGCAAGAAAAGAGGACCCTTCTCGGTAATCAGCAGAAGTCTCCTTTGCCAGGTCCCGCGGCGGGAGGGTTTTCGAGCGGGCGCTCGTCGGGTTGGTTTTCCGGCTGGAGCCGCTTCTGCCTGCTGCCATCGCTTCAGCGGCCAGAAGTCAAGAAGCAGGAGCACAAGAGGAAGCGTGACCAGCATCGGCTTTGCCGTCAAGCCTAGCGTAGTTGAGATCAGCACCAAAACGTAACGGAACGCGGAAGGCGCGCGCACGTAGAATGCGTAGCTCAGCAGAGTGAGCATAAAGAAGAGAGCACTGAGGACGTCCTTCCTCTCGGAAACCCAGGCTACTGATTCGGCATGCGCGGGGTGCAGGGCAAATAGAGCCGCCACAAACAGACTGCAATAAAAATTGCCCGTCATTTGTCGCAGCGCCAGCATCAGGAGCGCGGCACTGGCAAGGTGAATAACAACGTTGGTCAAATGATGAGGTCCCGGCCGGAGCCCGAACCATTCCACATCGAGCATGTGAGACAGCCAGGTCAGCGGATGCCAGTTGGCTCCATAGTTCGTAGTTATGGCCCAAATGAGTCCCTCTCGGGACAAGCCTTGCTGTACCTGCCGATTTTCCGTGACGTAAACATTGTCATCGTAAACGAGAAAATCAAACGTCCGTACCTGCCGGTAGGCGACGCCCGAGAGCGCGAATACACCGATGAAAAGTATGGCTCTTAGATAATTTGAATCCCAGAATCTGGTCATGGGTTAGATTGAGCACGAATTCTCAGTGTTGAGCACGAATTTTCACGAATTTCACGAATCTTTTAATTTTAGTTTCGTGAAATTCGTGAAATTCGTGAAAATTCATGCTCAAGTAATAAAATATATCTTGATGAGCAGTAAAGCTGCGCAAATCACTACTCTGCCGGTTCCCGATGCCTCGGCGTTGCCGTTCCCCACTCAGAGGCCTATGCTGATTTGCCTCAGTGGAATTGACGGAGCAGGAAAGACCCGCGTGGCCCACAGGCTGGAGTTTGCCTTTCAAAAGCAGGGAATCCAGGCGCGCTACCAGTGGCTGTGCGGCGGCAGTTCGGCCTTTTCAGAGATAGTAGTGCGGCTGATTCGGAAAGCGGCCGGCACCAGGAGCTCATTCCCGCAGCGACATCCCCCGAATCAGCGAAAAGGATTTCGTTTTCAAGTCAAGAAACAACTTTGGTATCTCCTCGTCGGTATCGACCTGGTTCAGTTCTCAATCTTCAAAGTAAGACTTCCGCTTCTTTTAGGCAAGGTCGTCATCTGCGATCGATATACCTTTGACACCTTTTCGGATGTGGCCAGCCGCTACGAACAGGATCCGGCCTGTGCATGCATGAATCCATTCGAGAAGTTCTTTCATTTTCTTTTTCCGGAGCCGGATCTCCACTACCTTCTGGTTGCAAATCCGGACGAAGTGGAAAGGCCGGGCCGGGTAGATCCAGCTGCGGATGAAGATTTCAGGTACAAGAGCCAGCTCTACCTCACCCGTTACCAGCCGTACGCGAGATTTGTGGTCAAGCGGGTCGACGGTGACATAGATCGAGTGGAGCATGAAATCGTGATGGAAACACTGAAGCGCTACTGGTCAGAGCTGGGATCAAATGGGCGGAAGGGCAATTAGTTGCAACTGAGTAAGAAATTTTTCACCGCTATGATGCTCTGTGTAACACGATAGCAACTTCTTGTTTTTTTGGCAAAGTCTTCCAAAACCTATGGATGTCTCTGCAATCGGGGATACTCCGCTTCAGCGGACTTTTGCTTTTCGGTTAGCCCCGGCTTTCAAGCCGGGGTGAACGCTTCAGCCCCAGGGCTAAAGCCAACGAGAAAAGGCCGCTGAAGCGGCCTGAGGAAATTAGGAACGTCGGCTACCCCGGCTTGAAAGCCGGGGCTAACCGAAAGCAAAAAGCCCGCTGAAAGCGGGCTCACATTGGTCAGCCTCTGCTTCCTGGTTGCGGCTCTGCTGCGGTGTGTGACCTGTTGGCGATTTCTTGTTTTTTTAGCAAGATTCTTTAACTAATGACCAATGACTAATGACCGATGACGCGTTTGGTTGCGGCTCGGCCGGGCTGTGCCTCTGTGGTGAAAGATTCATACGCAATTACCAGACAACTGCCAGCGAGACAGTCGACATGAAAACAAAAAACCGGTTGCTTTTGAGCCTGATGATGTTTCTAGAGTACTCGATCTGGGGTGCCTGGTTTGGCGTGCTTTCGGTTTACCTGGGTGCCAAAGGCTTCAGCGGCACGCAGATCGGCCTGATTTACAGCCTGCTTCCGGTCGGGTGCATGGTTGCGCCCTTCATAATCGGGCAGCTGGCGGACCGGTATTTTGACAGCGGGAAACTCCTGGCGGTGCTTCATCTGGCGGGGGGAGCGCTTCTCTTTGCAATGGCGCGCATGACGCAATACGAGCACCTCTGGCCCACGATGCTCGCTTGGTCGATTTTGTATGGTCCGACTCTGGCGCTGACAAATTCCATCTGCTTTCATCACATGCCGGAAGCCGAAAAGGATTTCGGAGTGGTCCGAGTGTGGGGGACGATTGGATGGATCGTGGTCGGATTGACGCTTTCAGGATTGCGGCAGGCCGCTCCCGGTTTGCTGGAAACGCTGGGAGGAGCCGACTCTCTGTGGCTTGCCGCCGTGCTTTCTGTTGTCCTGGCAGTATTCTCGCTGGCGCTTCCGTCCACGCCTCCCGCCAGGTCGGGAGTCAATCCGTGGGCCTTCATCACGGCATTCAGAATGTTAAAGGATCCGCAGTTTGCGATCTTTATTGCAGTCTCATTCGTAGTGGCTACGGAATTGATGTTTTATTACGTCCTGACCGGGCCGTTCCTGGCAACCATCGGTATCCGTTCGGCAAGGATTCCAGCAGTGTTAACAATCGCGCAGGCGGCTGAAATCGGAACCATGCTGGCGCTGCCATGGATGCTGACTCGCTGGGGGATCCGCAAGACTATGCTGGTAGGAATTCTTGCGTGGCCGGTCCGCTACGCCGTTTTTGCATGGGGGCAGCCGTGGCGGCTGGTGGTTGCGGCCCTCACCCTGCATGGTTTGTGCTACGTGTGCTTTTTTACCGCGTCGCAGATTTACGTCGACAAAGTCGCGCCGCGCGATATTCGCGCTTCCGCGCAGGGGTTGATAACCTTTGTCACCCTCGGAGCCGGACTTTACTTCGGCAGTCTTTTTGCCGGTTATATCAGCGATTACTTTTCTACTGCATCCGCGGCGGGCGGCACAGTGGTCAACTACAGCAAAGTTTTTTTGGTGCCGCTGGTACTGACCACGCTTTGCGCCCTCATTTTTATGCTCACATTTCGAGAACGGGCCTGGAAGGTCGAGGCTACTGAGAGCTTGAGGGACTGAGAGATTGAGGGACTGAGGGACTGAGGGCTGAGAGACTGAAGGACTGAGAGACTGAAGGACTGAGAGACTGAATTGTTTATGAGAAAGATTTTTTCAATTTGGATCTTTTGCCTGCTGCTTGGCAGTCCAGCCGCCGGCCAGTCGAACACGACTCTGCTTCGAGAGTTGCTGCTCGGTCCCGGATTTCCGGCAAAGATCAAGAGCAAGAACAAGGTTGCGCGCTGGGATCAGATCGATCAACTGTTGAACCTGCAGCTCGCTCCGAAAACCGAAGGGCTGCCTGACAAAATGAAGGCGAAAGCTCCTGCCGGATCTCTGGGCGACATGTTTTCGGAAAAGTACGAAGTGCGTAAGCTGCTTTCTTCGAACGGTATTCTTTTCTCCGATCTGTTTGACATCGGCGAAAACGACTTTTTTCCACTTACCAACAGCGTGTTGAAGTTTGTGCCGGAAGGTTCACTGGAGGGAGAAACCGTTTACGATAAGTCAGGTCAGGTGCTGGGTAAGTTCGCCGGCAAAAGCAGGTATGAAAGAACCGGCGGCCTGTACGGGTCAGGCGGGTTTCGCCTGATCACTTTTCAGTACAAGACCCCCCAGGGAGAATTCCGATCTGCCGGACACGACAATCTTCTGGACAATTATGTGGTGTTCTGGTCACGGATAAAGCAGCGTCCGGCGCTCGATCTTTCCTTCCTCATTAATTGAGCTTTGATCACGAATTTGACGAATTTCACGAATTTCACGAAATTATTTATTAGTAAAATTAATAAAGATTCGTGAAATTCGTGAAATTCGTGAAATTCGTGATCAAGGCTCCACATGCAGGGCATTCGCGGTTCCATCATTTACAAGTTTCTGGGTGAGACCACCGGCAGGCTGATCTCTTTTATTATCGTGATCATTGTGGCCCGACAATTGGGACCACGTGCCCTGGGCATCTACGCGCTGGCCGGTGGTGTAGCCCTGTACATCGCCATCATCCCCGACTTTGGAATGCATCTGTTTGTCACGCGCGAAATCGCCGCTGACTCGACGGGGCGACAGCGCCTGGTGGGGGGACTGCTGGCGCTAAAACTGGCGGCCGGCGTCGCGGCTGCTTTGCTTTTGTGGATTGTCGTTCCGCTGATATTTGCCAGCAAAGAAGAAGCCCTCACCATTGCCATCATGGGAACGGGCGGGATTTTCTTCGGTCTGGTCGAGTTCTTCACGGCGGTGCTTCGCGGGTACAACGCGATTATCACCGAGACGACACTGCTGATGATGGTCAGAGTGTGTCGTACCGCGGCCGGCGCGGTCACGCTGTTAATGGGGAAAGGCTTGATTGTGTTCGCGCTGGTGTATGCGGGAGTCACATTGCTGGGGGTACTGGCGGCGCTTTTCTTGACGACTCGCTGGTTCGTAGTGCCGAGCCTGGCATTCGACTGGAAAGAGATCCGGCGCTGGGCACGGCAATATGTCCTGATCGGGACGGGCCTGATTGGAACTTTTCTTTATTTTCGATCCGACCTGTTCATCATCCGCTTTTTTCGCACCCCCGTAGAGGTGGGTCTGTATGATGCCGCCTATCGCGCCTTTGATGCAGTCCAGATGATTCCGGCCGTAATTGTGGCTGTCCTTTACCCGCGATTCGCGGCCGAAAACGGCGGGCGCTACCTGAAGCGGGCCCTGATCGACGTGGGCATTTTCGCCCCTGTATTGACGGCGGCAATTTTCTTCTACGGCAGGCTGATCATCAAGCTGGCTTACGGGAAGGAATTCGGAGCGTCCGTCGACATTGTAAAAATTTTCTACGCCATCCTGCCGGTGGTGTTTGTCAACCACGTACTTACGAATTATCTGATCGCCATCGGACGGCACCGCGTATACACCCGCATCACCCTGGCCGCTTTGACCCTGAATGTCGCCATCAATCTCCTGGCAATTCCTCAATTCGGGATTAAGGCAGCAGCCTTCACCACGTTTCCCACCCAAACATTCATCTTGATTTGCTGTCTGGTCACATTACTGAACCGCAAAGAACGCCAAGCACGCTAAGCATTACGCATCCTTCGGCTGTCACACTGGTGGATAGCGACATTAAGATCTCCATGTGGCCGCCGTTCCCGAGATTCATTCAGATCTTGGCGTGCTTGGCGCCCTTGGCGGTTCGGTTTTTTGGGATTGGAAACTTGCCGGTTTTAAGCGATTGCAATAAGATGGCTGCAACCGAAAGGGGAAAAATCTCTGATGGCGCAGGATTCAGGGTATCGGCAACTGGACGAGTTTGTCCAAAATTACTTCCAGGATCTTCGACAGGATTTGCTGCAGGTGAAAGCAAGGCTGGAAGATCTGCAGGGAAAGCTGGACCAGCGGCTGGAACATATTGCCAAGGAGCCTTTTCTGCAGAGTGCCTCGGGCGGTGCAGTGCCTTCGGCGAACGGAGAAGCGGTTTTCTCGGACCTGGCCCGGGCTCTGCAGAGCTTCGGGGCGGCCGCCGACGAGGAATCTGTTCTGGAGGCTTTGGCCAGCTTTGGAAATCGAATAGCGCCGCGCGTGCTTGTGCTGGTGCGCAGGGGAGATCGGTGGGTCCGCTTTGCGCAAGGCAAACTTGATACCGCCACTAGTTTTGCATCCGACGCGCAAACGATCTATCAAAAGGCTGCGGAAAGCCGGTCTGTGGTGGCGGAAGAGAGCGCTCGCTTTTCAGGACACGGCGAGATTCATCAGGTTCTGGGTGGCGATGCGCATTACTGCGCAGCCGTTCCGCTGCTGTTTGGCGATGCCGTTCCCGCCGTCTTCTACGCCGACACGCCTCAGTCCAAAACCTTAAACGTGCCGGCGCTGGAAGTGCTTTGCCAGGGAGCGCGACTGGCGATCCGTGCTTTGCACCACACCGAATTGCCGGCCGAGGCCGTTTCCCAGCCCGAAGCTCGAAAGCCGCAACCGATTGCAACTCCGGCTCCACCGCAACCGGCAGTCTCCCCGGCCCGAACCCCGGCTGCGCCTTCCGCGCCAAGTGAGGACAGCATCGACTTCTCCCGTGACATCCTGGGACGCCGCCAGCGCGAATGGGGCCGTCCAGCCACGGAAGAGAGACCCGCGGCTGCGGCGGCCGAACCGCCGCGCGCGGCTGAAACCGCCATTCCTCCGGCCCCGGCTGCGACTGCAAGCCCGATGCCGGGAACCCCATATGCACCCGTGCCCCAGCCTTATCCCGAACCTGCCGCGCCGGTGCAGGAAAGGACGGCTCCGGCGCCCCAGCCGCCTCCACCTGTATTTGCGCCGGTTCCGCAGGCGCCAGCGGCGACCTCGCCCGCGGCGGCTGCTCCGGCGGCGCAAAAAGTGCCTGGGCCTCAGCTAAGTTCTGACGAAGAACGCCAGCATGCCGACGCACGCAGGTTCGCACGATTGCTGGTTTCCGAGCTCAAGCTTTACAACGAGCAGGCTGTCGTTCAGGGGCGAAGAAACCGCGACATCTACGCCCGGTTGAAACAGGATATTGAGCGAAGCCGCGAAATGTACAACCGCCGTGTTCCGGTGGGAGTGACCCGCCGGCAGGATTATTTCCACGAAGAACTGGTCAAGCTTCTCGCCGAAGGAGATATGGAATCTCTGGGACGCGATTATCCCGGGCCGCAAGCTGCGCGCGCGTGATGCGTTCTCACGTTTCTCAAAAAGCAGGTCGGTTCACGGAATCAGTGATCCGTGAGATGACCCGCCTTGCCAACAAGCATGGCGCCATCAATCTGGCCCAGGGTTTTCCCGATTTTCCCGCCCCCTCGGTGATCAAGGACGAAGCATGTCGCGCCATTCGTGAAGACGTCAACCAGTATGCGATTACCTGGGGCGCAAAGAGGCTCAGGAATGCCATTGCCGAGAAATACCAGCAGTCCCGGGGCTTTCCTCTGGATCCGGAAAAGGAGATAACGGTTTGCTGTGGATCGACCGAAGCGATGATCTCGGCCTGTCTGGCCGTGATCGATCCAGGCGATGAAGTGGTTATCTTCGAGCCGTTCTACGAGAATTACGGTCCCGATGTGATTCTTTCCGGGGCTGTGCCAAGATTTGTAACGCTGCGCTATCCGGACTGGTCGTTTGATCGCGACCAACTGGCCCGCGCGTTCAGCAACAAGACGCGGGCCATCATCATCAACACCCCGAATAATCCCACCGGCAAGGTATTCAGCCGAGACGAGCTTGAATTCATCGCGACGCTTTGCCAGAAGTGGGACACGCTGGCTATCACCGACGAAATCTACGAGCACATCCTTTACGACGGCGAGAGCCATATAATGATCGCCCAGCTTCCCGGAATGCGCGACCGCACCATTACTCTTAACAGCATTTCAAAAACTTACAGCCTCACTGGCTGGCGTGTCGGCTATGCCGTTGCTTCCGAACGGCTCACGGCGGCCATTCGAAAAGTGCATGATTTTCTGACTGTAGGCGCGGCGGCGCCTTTGCAGGAGGCGGCAGTAACGGGCCTGCAGATGCCACGGGAATACTATGAGCGTCTGGCGCGGGAATATCAGATGCGGCGCGATTTTCTTCATTCAGCGCTGGAGGGCGCGGGTTTGAAGAGCGTCCTGCCCAGGGGTGCTTATTACATGATGTCGGACATCAGCAATTTCGGATTTCGCAACGACGTGGAGTTTGTGCGCTTTTTGATAGAGCAGATCGGCGTGGCCGCGGTTCCCGGCAGCAGTTTTTTCTTCAACCCGGAAGACGGCCGCAGCTTTATCCGGTTCTGCTTTTGCAAGAAAGACGAGACACTGCAGCGGGCAGTGGAGAGGCTGGGAAGGCTTGCGCAGGCAAAAACCTTGGCGCATTAGCCTGGAATATTCAAAAAAAAATTTAACCGCGAAGAGCGCTAAGAACGCCAAAAGTAGCGCAAAAGGGCGGGGCTGAAATTTCGGTATCAGGCTTACAATTTGAGTTGGGAAGTCAAATTTGTAGACCTGATACCGAAGTTTCAGCCCCGCCCTTTTGCGCTACCCTTAGCGCTCTTGGCGGTTAAGTTTTTTGAATATTCCAGGCTCGCCTACTGTTTGTTTTCCCGGTCGGGTCTGCTCTCCATCTGAAGTTGGAATTTCCGGGCCTGCTCGTAGGCTTCGCCGGCCTCGCGCAGTTGGCCGGCATCCCGATGCAATCCGGCTTTCATCAGATAGAGCGCGAGCTTTGAGTCATCCTGCTTCAGATACTTGAGAGCCAGGTCGACGGCGCCTTGAGCGACAGGGAACTGCCGTTTTTCCGAGAGCTTCTGGATCACGCCATAGACTTCTCTTACCTCATAGATCTCGTAGTCGGTCGGCAACTCCAGATCGAATATCTTCTTCAGCTCCGGCAACACATTCTGGAACTTGTTTTCTTTGATTGCCAGGGCGATGACTTCATGCTGAACCGCCGCGGCGCGCAACCTGCTCATCACCACTATCCGAGCAGTCCCGTTGTCGTCGTTCTTATCCTTATCCTGCTGCTGTTGGGCCTGGACCATCAACGAGGCCGGCGCCAGCAGCAAGATGAAGGTCAAAATCAAACATCGCAGTAAACGCATAACTTTTCCCCTTACCGTACCCGCGGATTCGAAAAAGGATTCTCAGCGCTGGGCAGCATGGCATCCAGAAAAGGATTCGATTCGTTGTTCACTCTCGTCTGGTTCACTCCCGCCTGCGCCATTAGAAACGGGTTTGAATCTGCGATTTTGGGAGTGTAACCTCGGTTCGCCAGCATTGTGTCAACATCGATTGCCGGCTCAAAACGCGCCAGGAAGGCAGAAAACAGCAGTAGAAAAGCGAGCGCGATGGATGCCGGCGCGGGAAGCCAGGAAAGCCAGCCCTTCCGAGCAGATTGATCCTCCAGGCGGCTTTCAATTCTGGTCCACAGAAACGGACTGGGCTCGATCACGGAAGCGCTGTGAAAGATGGAATCGATCTCGACGCAATTCACCATCAAATCCGCGCAGCGGGCACACTGCTGCAAGTGAGCTTTCAGCTCCAGGGACGGAACAGGTTCTCCGACCCGGCTAAGAATTTCCTTTTCGGCGTCTTGGCACTTCATCTACCTTCTCCAGGTACTTTCCGAGAACATCCTTGGCGATCAGGCGCGCCCTGTAAATATCTGTCTTTACCGACAGAATCGATCTCCCCACAATCCGGGTGACTTCTTCGTAACTGAACTTCTGCACCACCGCGAGAACAAATACGTCCCTCAGCTTCACCGGCATTGTATTCAGGGCAAGCTGGATGTGCTGCTCCAGCTCCTGGTTAAGCAGGCTGTCTTCAGGATTGAGGCCCTGGCGTTCGTTTGGCAAAAAATTATAGTAGCCAATACCCTCATCATCAATGGAAACCTCAGACTTCCGCTTTAACCTTCGCAGCCGCTGATAAACCTCATTTCGTGCAATCCGGTAAAGCCAGAATTTGAACTGGCCCGGATCACGGAGTCTTGCCAGTTCGTGGTAGGCCTTCAGGAACGTCTCCTGAGTAAGGTCTTCCGCGTCTTCGGCACTCCCGATCAGCCGGAGAATAAAGTTAAAAATAGGCTTGCTGTAGAGATTATAGAGGGAATGAAACCCCTCACGATCTCTGCTCTGGGCCCTCTCGACGAGCCTTATAAGGTCGTCTCTTTCCGGCTCTTTTTCGGGCATGGACTTAGGATACGACACGTCACAGGTCCTTGAACACCGAGTTGACCGGAAAGACAAAGCAAAAAGATGCCGGTGACCCCAAAAAGTTGCAGTCATAAAAGCAATCCAGATCACATTTCCGCGCATCCCCGGGCGCTAGAATCTGTCGAATCTGGCTCAGCAAACAGGCCGTTTTCAGTGAATTCGCTTTACTGGTCGACGTAACTAAGCTATAAAATCGAGGGCGCTGTGTGCCTCTGAAGATGTAACGGCCTTCAGCACACCGGCCTACCCTATGCTCCGGAATAAGCTTCAAATCAGGATTGGCACAACACTGGCGTGTATTGCGCTGGCGGCTGCACTGCCGATTCTGATTTTGAGAACCCGATCCTCCGCGCCGGCGACAAAGTCTCTGAAGTCTTTGAAGATGACTTTTTCTTCAGGGCCGGTATATGGGTTTCTGGAATCGAGATCTTCCAGCATCAGTTCTTCCGTTGCCATTGAAAAAAAGACGGCGCCCTTGATGAGAGCGATAGCTGGCGCCGCACCAGGAACGGCCGGTGTTTGGAAGCAGCCTCCGATTCGGCAGGAGTCAAGTTATGTTTTGGATTCGTCGCACTCGCCGGTGCGGCTGGAACCTGCAGAGAACGTGAAGAAGCCGGCGGCCCGCACCGTTGTCCCGCGCGGCGAAAATGATGACGATTGGGCACGGGCGCAGGCGGGTGATCGTGAAGCCTCTCGGCGACTGGAGCTTGCTGTTTTCGGGCTCGCCCCCCATCCGAATTCAACCGCACAAAACGGAATCGAAAGCCTCGTTTCTGATGAGAACCCCGAGACGAATCCATTTGTAGCCGCGATCCGGGACAATTTTGGGGCTCATGCAGCCAACGCTCCGCCTCCGGCGCAGCCGCCCGCCCCGCAGAAAGAAGATACGGCGATGGTGAAGTCTCCAACGCCGCCGCCCGCGAGCAGCGGCCAGGAAACCGCTCCCACCGTTCGCACCGGAGTGGAAATGCCGGCTGCGGTGAAAAATCAAACCGTGCTGATAGGCGATTTTGGAAGCCACCAGCTTCAAATCTTGAACGCGAACAAAACGGAAGGGCACTCGTTTGCGGTGGATGGCAGCGCGACGCCGATACGCTTTGACTCGGGTCTCGATTTGGGCCCGGTGCAAAGCTTCGTGTTCAGCCAGCCTTCCTCCCAGGATTTTCCCGACATGCTCATCATGGACCGGCGCTACGGACTGGTTGACATTTACGCGGGGATCGCTTCAGGTAAGTTTGCCTTCAAAGACGGCTTTACGTTTTCCGGCGGTGAGGGTGAGATGGATGGCGCGGCTGCCGTTGATATCGACGGCGATGGCGCCAAGGACCTGGTCGTCGCAACTCACATTCTCGCGTATGACTCCTCGAACCAGGGATTTCTGTACATTTTCCTTTCCAGGAACAGCGCCTTTACATTCCAAAAGCGTATTCCGCTGGCATTCCCCGCGGGCGGACTGTATTCGACACGCCTGGGAGAACAGGTTGGAATTCTCGCGGTCAATCAGACGCTGAGTTTCGGTGAGCTGGTCGTTCTGGACACCAATATCGCCGTAACGATGCACGCTGAAAACCTGACGCCTACCCGTCGACAGGACGCCAAGTTGAACTTTACGGATGGTCGACCAGTCTGGATGCGGCTGGTGGAGTTTGCCGAATTCGGAATCGATGTGAATTTCATCGGCGCCTTTGAAGATCGGGACTTTTATCTGGTCGGAGTCCTCGATAACCTCAGACCTTTCCCATTCCTAGCGCTGGGCGATCTCGAGCAGAAGGGACAGCGGCGTTGCTGGATCCGTTTTTAAGCGACTTTTTTGCCCCTTTTGCATCTTTTCATCGACCGTTTAGCCACTTTGGTCTTGACAGGCGGTTTTTTTTCTATCTATGATTACACGGCGATCATTATAAATTATTGAAAAAGCAAAACTAAGAGCCAAAAAAGAGAAGACAAGGAGGTGATTGCACTCCGTTTGCGGTTTGTTATCAGGTAGGTCCTTCTTTTTCTGCGTTCCACAATTTCAAAGGAGTCAAAACGACATGAAAAATCTCAGGATGGTTTTGTTTGTGCTGGCGGTCGCTATTGTGATGATGAGCGTCAACGCCTCCGCGCAGAATTTGGGCGAAGTGGTGTACCAGGGGACGATCAACACTACGCTCAGCAAATCTCTGCTGTATCACTTCATAGGGAAAGTCGGCAGCGCCTTCGACACGGCGATGGCTCTTGTGAGTGCCCGAGCCGGCACGGGTACCGGTACGAGCGCCAGTTTTGCTACTGCTCCGACGCCCGGGACGTTCCAAATCAACCTGGTTAACAGAGATGGAACCGTAGTGACAGCTCATTCTGACGCGTTGGATGCCACTGCCTTCAATCTGGTAACGGTTGGAACCCACAGGGGTCTGGTAAACACAGCCGCTTTCTTTATCAGTTCTGTTCTGGCAGGACGCTTTACGGGTGACTTCATCGGATATGGCGTTATCACGCACAGCTTCGATGTCGGTACCGGAGTTGCCAACGTGATTGATTTTACCGGCGCCGGATTCAATATCGGCTATGTGCCGGCGCAGTTTGACAGGACGGCCACCACTCCCACTGTGAACACCAAGGGAGAGAATTAGAGCTTTCCGCGGTTTCGTTTTTGAGACAGGGGGGTGCTTGTGCGCCCCCTTTTTTTATTGCCGATGAAATTCATATCTAGCGCCGCAGCAGTGCTCATCTTCGGCGCCGGGCTCCTTTTTCCGGCCACGGGTGATGAGATGGCATTGAAGGCGAGAGCTTCCCGGTTCTACGCGCTTCAGATGGAAGGAAAGCGCATTCTAGCCGCCGAACTGGTCGAGCCCAAGACGCGCGATTTGTTTCTGAGCGGCCGGGGGCTTCATTACAGCCGCTATAAGATCGATCGCGTCCTGGTTACCGGATCCGACACCGCCGAGGTTGAGGTAACCGTGGAACTGATACTTGAAATGTTCCCTCAACCGATCTCCCGCTCGGTCACAACCAACTGGAAAAAAATTACCGGCAAGTGGTATTTCGTCGTTGATACTTCCGCGCTGGAGGCGTTTCGCAGGGGAATGGCCGCCATGCCGGCTGAGCCCAAAGCGGTGCTGGCGTACAAGCCTATCGTGGTTTTCGGCCAGGACGCCGAGATTCAGAAGAGCGTGCGCCTCCAAAACAATTCGACCGGCATGGTGGAATTCAGAATCGCGGGCTGGGATGATGAGTGGTTTGATATTAAGAATCGCAGCGGCGAGATACCGGCAGGAGAGTATTTCCCATTGGTGATCACACTCAAGCAGATGCCTGAGCGTTTGGAAAAGAAGAGCATCCTGGTCGAAGGCATTCTGCCCGACAAGCAGATCCATCGGCTGGAGATTCCCGTCACGCTTAACGCTCCTGCGGCAGCGTTGCGTAAACAAATGCAGGACGCCATCCGCAAGTATCGCGCCGAGCACTGATGCCGGTGGCATGCCGCGCCATCTTATAAGACCGTAATGACCTTCCTCCCACAATCACAATCAGCACCTGGATCGGTGATCTAAAGGGCGCCAGTTCGCATTACATCAATCACCAGACGGGTCGACGCGCCAGACTCAAGTGGCAGGAAGGCTACGGAGCGGTAAGCTTTGGCAGGAAAGATTTGGAATTTGTTTGTGACTACATCCGAAAGCAAAAGGAACATCATGCGCGAGGCACGTTGATCAGCAGGCTGGAATGCATCCAGGATCCGGAGGAGGAGACGGCGGGTCTGAAGGCCGGCGGACAGAAAGAAAAAGGCCGTTAAAACGGCCTCGGGTATTGGTGTGGGTTGCGCTGGTGCTTTGTACCCCGGCCTGGGAAGGCCGGGGCTGGAACCCTTCGGGAAAGGCCGCTGGAAGCGGCCTTGAGACGGCCCTCAGGCCGTCTCTCCACTCCCGAAAATGTAGAAACTCCAAAGGCCGCTACAAGCGGCCTGAGGCTGGGTGACTGAAGCGCTCATTACTCCCGCGGCTCGGGCATCGACGCAGATTCGGCCGACCGCATTCCTTCAAAAAACCCCAGGCACCACCAGAGTGTCCCTTTCGCAATCAGCCACAACAAACTTTGCTCATTGCCTGATCTTGAGCCGCGAATGTAACGTCTGCACACGCGCGCATATCGGTACAAGAAGAGCAGTGGCAACATCACCATGGATGCGGGAATAGCCGGCTTTACGCCTTGCCGGCGGGCGCGCCCGGACCAGTATCCGACCTGCCGCAGGTGCAGCCGGGCGGCGACCCTGTCGCCTGAGGCAGGATGAGTGACTCTCATTTGAGGCGCCAGGGTGTAGCAGCGGCCGCGCAGTTTCATATTGCGATAGTTAAACAACAGGTCGTCGGCAGAGCGACAGTCTTCAGGAAATCCTCCGGTGTTTTCGAATTCACTCCGCTTCCAAAGCATATTGCACGAGGGAATGTTCCACGCCGCATGAGGCAGGTTGGCTGCGTGGAACTGGCCGAATTCGATCCAATATCGGGCCGAGCCCCATCTGGTTTCCGGATTTCCCGGATCCACAGGACCGCCTCCGGCCGCCAGGTGCCCAGGGAATTGCTCAATGGCCAGCCGCCAGCCCTCTTGAACCACAACATCGGAATCCACGAAGGCGATCCAGTCGTGGCGCGACTTTTGGAAGCCGATATTTCTCGCCGCGCCCGGATATAAACGTTGTGGACGCAGCTCCCATTGCACCCTCGCGAATTTCCGCCGCAACTCATCCGGCGCCGCCTGCCCGGAGCTGTCCACCACAATCACTTCATCCTGATCCCGGGAAAGTTCCCGGTCCAGGGCCTCCAGGCATTTGCCGATGAACGCCCAAGACTTGTAGGAGGGAATTACCACCGAAATTGATTTCATGTAAGCCGGACTTTGAAGCCTTCCCGGTAGCCGTTCCATCGAACTTTCAGGTCGTTCCATCGAAAACTTAGAAGGCAGGACAGCAGGCTGGCGCAGGCGAATAAAGAGAACTTGCACCATCGCAGAGGCGTGCCATGCTTTCGCAAAAAGACAATCGCGTTGCGGCGCACATAATGCGTTTTGAGGCGACCGCGATCCTGGTTCTTCCAGGCGTGCCCGCCGGCGTGACGGGCGCGTGCTTCGGGCACAAAGAGGATTTCTTTTCCCGTTTTTCCTATCCGGTAAGCCAGATCGATTTCTTCCATGTACATAAAGTAATCGGTGTCCAGCATGCCCACCTGTTTCAGAACCGAGCAATGCGTGAGAAGCATGCACCCCAGAAGCGCATCAACGCGGCGGGCATGCGAGTAGGTTTCCGAATCCAGATCCCCCTCCCCGATCATCGTGCAGACTACATGGTGAAAGCGGATCTTTCCCCAGGCTGCGTCCAGCTTGTTTGGGTCGTCCAGCAGCAGGACTTTTGGGCCCAGCAGGCCCGCATTCGCATGCCAGCGCTCCACCAGCCGGCCCACCGCATCGTGTTCCACGATCACGTCATTGTTCATCAGCAGCACCAGGCCCGGTTGTTTCTCGCAGGCTTTTTGCAGGCCCCGGTTCAAAGCGGCGGCATATCCGAGGTTCGCCTGATGGCGCAGTAGAGTTACTTGCGGGAATCGCCGGGCGGCGGTTTCGGCTGAGCCATCTTCCGATGCGTTGTCAATCAGGTAAATCAGGCCCGGCACAACCGAGCCTCGAACCAGCGAATCAAGGCAACTCAAAACCAGCTCACCGCCATTTCGATTCACAATGATGGCAGCGAGATTTTGATTCAGCACTGTTCCAATAAATGCTGCAGGCGTCGAGCCGAGATTTTCGCCGAGCTTTGTATCGCTTTTCGGTCCGGAAGCACCGACCGGATTTCCCGCAATCCCAGGTAAACGCCCTTCATAAAGGCGCCCACCTGCCCGGTCTTGATTAAATGGAACGCGAAACTTTTCACGAAGCCTCCCGCGATTCTGGGAAAGTAGCGCAGCAGCAGGAAAGCCGGATAATTCTTTGCCAGCAGCAAAACGCGATTGCGGGTAATCCAGATGGTGCGCGCAGTGGTGTGCGGATTGGGACTACTGCCGGTGCGGCCGGGATCCGACTGAGCCTCCATGTGGTAGACAACAGCCGCAGGGAGAAAATGGCAGGGAATTCCGATCAGTTGGGCGCGCAGACTCAAGTCGACGTCTTCCAGGTACATGAAAAACCTCTCATCGAAGAGTCCAACCTTCTGAAAAAACTCGGCGCGGTAAGCCGAAGCTCCGCCGCTGGCGCCGAAAACGGTGCGATGCACCGAGTACGCGGCTGCATCCTTTTCCGCGGATCCGATTTTATAGGGAATTCCTCCACGAGTGAGACAATCTCCGGCGCCATCGATAATTTCGTGATCAAAGAAATTCAACATTTTGCATGCGCAAAACAATGCTTCGGGATGGGCCAGGAAGAAATCGCGGATCACTTCAATCCAGGTTTTGACGACCTGTGTATCGTTGTTAAGCAGCAAAATCAGATCGGCGGCACTGCACGCCTGGATGCCGCGGTTCACGGCGTACCCAAAACCGAAATTTTTCCCCAGCTTCAGCAGCATCAGGCCGGGGTACTCCGATTCCGCCACCGTGAGCGATCCATCCGTAGACCCATTGTCTGCCACGATCACCTGGTCTGCCGGAACAGTCTGGGCCCTTAATGACCGAAGACAGACCGGCAAGAGCGCCTCTCCGTTCCAGTTAGGGATGATTACCGAGACTCTCATCAGGTTTGCGTGAACTGACCGGATGCGGCAATCAGACCACGCATGTAATGATAGGTCATAAGATCGGGATAATAGCGGGAGAAGTCAAGAGATGGAAACCGCTCTTCCAGGGAACAAACCTTGGTAAGAAGATTCAACAGCAGCCGCCTCGAAGCGGAAGGGAAAACAATGTCTGCTCCCAGAAACTCCCGCAGCTCGGGGTGTTTCCTGTAGAAGTAGGGAGCATACTGGCCGACGCGAAACTGGCGCTCGCAGAAAGACTCAAAGGAGGTCGGGTGCAGGTGCTCGGCCAAAGCCGTCCGTTGGAAAACGATTTTTCCTCCCCCCTGCTTCAACCGGTAACCATACTCAGTATCTTCCCACCCGGCAGTGCCGAATGACTCGTCAAACGGCCCTATGGCGTCGAACAAAGAGCGCTGCAACGAAATATTTGACGTGTAAAAGAAGTTGAAAGGAACATTTTCCGGATCTTCAATCAGGGAGTAACCAAACTGCCACCCCTCTTCGCCCAGGTACTTCATGAAGCGCGTTATCCGCAATTCTGAAGACCAGACCGTGTAACCCAGAACGGCCGTTATGTCCGGGTGGCGCCGGTGCGCCTCCACGTGCTGCTCGAGAAACTCGGGAGAGGCGATGATGTCATCGCCAAGAAAAAGAATCCGATGTCCTCTGGAATAGGAAACCCCGAGATTGCGCGCCGCCGCGGGCTTTTTGTTCTCCTGGCGAAAGTGACGGAGTTCAAATCTATTGCTGTGCCATGAATTGAGCAAATCAGACGTTTGGTCGGTTGATCCGTCGTCCACCACGATGACTTCGAATTCGGAACTGGAAGTCTGAACCTCAAGGGCATTCAGGCATCGGCGCAAAATCTCCGCCCGATTGAAAGTCGGGATCACAAAAGACCACATTATCTGCTTCCCAGTTTCTTGATGCGCTTTACGAATTTTCTGACCGGGTTCGCCTTCACTTCCGGTGGGACGGCTCCCCGCGCGCTTTTCAAATAGGAAAGTTCGCGGCGGAGATTCCGAATCTCCTCATGCAGGTTGCGCCTGAAGTCATCGGTGAGAGCAAAAGGCGCCTGGGATGGAAAAAGCTGCGGTATGCCCTGGAGCTCCAGCAGTTCTGCTTCCTGTGCTTCGTAAGCGGTGTCTTTGAAGATGCGGCGAAACGGATCTCGAAACAGGGCAACGATCTCATCGTCGCTTCTCCTGCGCCTGGCCTGCACGGCTGCGCGCTTTTGCATCAGGCCGGGCCAGTTTTCTATCACGTCGTCAAGCGCAACCAGATGATTGATGGCGTCCTTCCACATCCAGAATGCCCCGGGGTCCTGCGGCGGCTCGGAGTCCTTCCAGAAATAAAAGCTGGTCTTGTCAATGTTTGCGAATCGAACCGCCCGGCGGACGGCCTGAAAGAAAGCAACCGGAACGATCTTTTCAAAGCGCTCGCGCTCATAGTTTTTGATGATCGTGAATAAGGCATTGCGATGCATCAAATAGCGCTTCTTTTCCTCGCGGCGCGTATCCAGAGTGGCGTGGCCCTTGTGGTAGACAAACGACTCGGGTTCGAAAAACACATCATGTCCCTGGAGCCAGAGGCGCCATCCGAAGTCGACATCTTCGTAGATGGCAAAGTAGTCTTCATCAAAGGCGCCCGATTCCAGGAAGACTTCTTTGCGCACCAGCATTGCCCCGCCGCAGGCAAACAGGATCGGTCCGGCAGGCGAGCGTCGGCTGCTCGTTTCACCGATCCCGACCTGATCGCCAAATCCGAGATACTGGAGAGAAGCTCCGTCGAAATCGACTTTGTCTCCCGACCAGCTCAGAATGCGGCTGGCCACGCAGGCGTGCTCGCGCGCCGATTTCATGGCGGCTGCGATCCAGTCGGAAGAAGCCCGCATGTCGTTATTCAGAAACGCCAGCCACTCGCCGCACGCCGCTTCCGCCGCCCTGTTCAGAGCTCCGGCAAACCCCAGATTCTTTTCCGATGCGATCAGCCGGACAGACGAATATCTTTGGGAAATGAACCGGGCGGAGTCGTCGCTGGAAGCGTTGTCAAACACGATAACTTCGTCCGCCGGGTGGCTCTGCTGCTGGAGGGAAGAGAGGCAGTCATCCAGGTGATGAATGCCGTTCAGGTTTGGAATCAGTACGGAAACCGATGTCATCCTAATTCAGCCGATGCAGGACTGCCCTGATCCTCCACGGCAGGCCGCACTGGCAGCGCGTTTGACTGCCATATGAATTGTCTGACCTGCTGGTCGGAAATGCGCCGCGATTTTTGAATCTGCCGGCGGCGCGCAAGAGTGTCCGGCAGCCAGGCCAGATTCACAAAAAAATTCTGGATTTGCGCTAATTTACGGCGAAACGGAAGAGGAATCAGCGCTATTCGAATCCATGCCCGAATTGCGTTGCTCATTTCGTAATTCTTAAGCAGGGACCGCAAATTGTGTCGCTCGCCCAGAATCTCCCTGCGGCTCCATCCCAGCTCGCGACGCGTGATGGCGCCATACTTGTGGTAAGCGACCGCACGCGGCGCGGTCACAATTTGATGACCGTGTAATCGGGCGCGCCAGCAGTAGTCGACGTCTTCGTGATACATAAAAAAATAATCGTCAAAGCAGCCGAGCTTCAAAAACAGGTCGCGCTTCAGAAAACAGGCTCCTCCGCTGGCAAAGAAAACTTCCTCAGTCTCGTCATATTGTCCGTGATCGATCTCGTTGAGACCCCGGTCCCATCCATAGCCGAGATAATTCATGCCGCCGCCGACACCGTTGATCACCGCGCGCCTGTCGTAAAAGAGAATCTTGGCGGCCACGGCCGCCGCGCCGGTCTTCTCCAGCGTTCGCAGTCCTTCCTCGAGAAAGCGCCGATCCAATTCGACGTCGGTATTCAAGACGCCCAGCACACCGGCGCGCGCCAGCTCCGCGGCGCGGTTGACTGCTTTGGAAAACCCCTCGTTGCTCGAGTTTTGAATTACCTCGACTTCCGGGAAGTTCAAAAGAATCTGCCGACTGCTGTCCGTGGAGGCGTTGTCGACCAGCAGGATTTCAAGCGGCTTCAACGTTTGACGGCGCAGAGACTGAAGGCACACGGGCAGATGATCCGCTCCGTTGTAATTCACTATTACAACACTAATCATTTGTATTAAGTCTCTTTTTCAGTCTCTTCCAGAAGATGCGCGCGATCGGAGTCTGACGTTCCATCTGCAATTCTTGTTCGACGGCCAGGATTCTCTGTTGTAGCTGATCGACCATTTCGGCCTTCTGTTGCAACTGCTCAACGTGATTCTGAAGTAGCTCAACCTGATTCTGAAGTAATTGGATATGCTTTTGCTTTTCATTCAGCAGCACCGCTGAGGCCATCCTGCGGCGAACGGTGTCTGCGCTGAGAATCTCGGGCTTGCCCTTCAGAAACGCCAGCAGTTCTGAGGGCAAACCTCTGCCGGAACGGGGTAGCACGGGTGTATTGAGCATTTCTCTTTTGGAAATCAGAAAGAAGAGACGGTACGGGCGGCCTTCGCTCGACCAGAGAGTTTCCATATTCACGGCGCGGTTCAGCCGCTCCAGCGCTGCGTGCTGCTGGAAATGGGCAAGCAGGAGCGAAGTTTCCTGCAAGACGGCCCACATTTCCACGCACATTCCCTGGTACTCGACAAGCCGGTAACCCTTTGCCGCTGCCCACTCGAGCAGAAGCTCGCGTTCGGGAAGCATCTTTTCCTGATGCTCGTTCAGAAATCCATGGCTGTCCGCGCCCGACTGCTCCAGCGTTGTGCGGACCTGGCTTTCGGCATCCACTACGTCAGTACTGGAGAATGGGCCTCCGATCAGAATGCAGGCCTTGCTCATCGAATCGAGTTTTTCTAAAAAGCCTGTACGCTCCGCGCCGGGAATGTGCTCAAGCACGTCCAGGCAAAGGACCAGATCAAAGGACTTGTTGGAGAGCTCATCGGACGGCACAAAGAATGCCGAATCCGCGGCCCGCACGTCCGTGAATACCGCGGGAACTCCAAAATCGGCCGCTGAGGCCCAATGCCCTCCGCGGTCGCCGATATACCCGCCATAGTCGAGGATTGATTGGGGAGCAGGAGATATTCCCCGGCACATCAAAGCCGAGGCTTGATAGCGTTCGAACAAATCGAACGGGAGCCGCGAAATCAGCTCGTCTCTCGAACTCTGCCGGGCATCAAATGAAAGCGAGCGAATGATCACCTGACCTGCATCTTTGCCTTCAGCCAAATCAAACCGTATCGAGTGGCCGCCGTTTGCAAAGAGGAGAGGCGCAAGTTGGATGGATATTTCGTTTTGATGCGAGAAGAACTCGACGCGGCCGGCGACGCGCCCGTCTGCGACCAGCAGAAACGCTCCATTGTGGCCCGTTGTGCCCGCGCTGCAATCAATCGAGATCGAGACTGGCCGGACTGAAGGATTGTAAACGTAGATTTCATTCTTTTCGCCCAGCATCCAGCCGTCTTTAGTCTCGTGAAAGCCCGTCCTGACTCTGAAGGCAACAGGCGCGGCTGACGTGTCGCTCACCGAAAAAGGTTCCTTTGCGCCCGCCAGCAATTGCTTGTGAAACCCCGCAACCTTCTCCTTAGCTTTCGAAGCGGCCAGCACGAAATTAAAATCTTCGCCTTCAAATCCGAAGTTACAGTGAAAACCGATTTCCTTGAACAACTCGATCCAGTGGGCGGGTGGTCTCTCGTGAACGTGGGTCGGTTCCCGGCGCAAAAAGCGGCAGGGATCCGGTGTGGCGGCTATCAACACCGCATCGGGTTTCAGGCAGCGCTTCAACTCTGCCGCGGTCCGGCGTGGATTTTCCAGATGTTCGAGAAGGTCAAATGCCGTGACCAGATCCAGCGATTCGGAACGGAAGGGAAGATCGAAGGCATCGGCTTCGGTCAGATAGCCGCGGATGCCCGGCCGTTGAGAAAGTGCGTAGCGGCTGATGTCACAACCCATGACATGAAAACCGGCTGCCCGCGCTTCTTCGACCAGGTAGCCGTAGGCACAACCCAAATCAAGCCACCGGGCTTGTGACGGGCCGGCTGAACCTAAAATGTTCTGGATCCTTTTGAGCCATTCTGCCCAGTCCGGGTGGTTGGCGGCGTAACCTTCTTCCGGGTAGCCGCTGTTTACGCCGTGAAAATAGCCTTTGTCATAAAGGCTGCGAAGCTGGCTGGTGCGATTGCGCGAGCTCTGGGCGGTCTCCATTAAGGGCAATTATAACGTTTGCAGCCGGGAATTGGGGACTGAGGGATTGAGGGACTGAGGGATGGAGGGATGGAGGGACGGAGCGATAGTGAGATGGAGAGATAGAGGTGGTAGAGATTGAGCGAGAAACTCTCCGTCTCTCCGTCCCTCAGTCTCTCCGTCCCTCAGTCCCTCAATCCCCCCTCCCCCGCTCCCCCTTGTGACATGCGTCACTCTCCCGTATTTTCTTTAGATTCAATCGTTTTTTCATACAAAAATCGGTAAAAAAGTGTTGAGCGTGATCAGGTACTAAAGTATAATCCGACGAATTTGAACGGCAGAAATTATGGAAATCTGAAACTGCCGTGGATATAGCAGTGTCATTGAAGCCATACCTGTTTTATTCGTTGAAGCCTGTCGTCGTGTCGTGCAGTTTCTTGCAAAACTCCAGGTAGTTTCAGGTAGTGGGTTCAAGTCTTTTGCACGATAGATAGTTGATTTGTCATGGCTTTCGAGACAGATGAACTTGTTGCCTTTCGTTGAGGGTGAGCTTAAGAGGGTGTTTCAATGAGGTGAGTACCCCGCTTCCAACCGGGGGTGAGTTTTCTTAATCGTTAAGGAGCATTTTAACTGCAGCACGCCACTTTTTTGCACCTGGAGCATCTGTAGGTCAATTGCGGTGGCCGTGGCTGTATTTACCAACCGGCTGTAGAGTTACAGCCAATCAACCAAGTTGAAACAGGCTTTAGACGGAGGTTCGATAATGTCCCGACGCTCAGCGAGTTGTGTGCTTTTCCTGATGGTACTTTGGGCCACGCCTTACACCTTTGGCGCACGCCGGGTTATCCTGGGTGAATATTATTATCCAAAGACCGGAAATTCCTGGATTCGGACTGACGGCAAGACGGTGTTTGAACCGGGTGACACGATCATCTTTAAGGACGACCGGGTGACGCTCGGTTTCGGATCCGTGTCGGGTACTGTTGGCTATCAGCTTGACAATAAGAATGCGACCATCGTTGAAGTGTCCATCTCTGCCGAAGCTGCCAAAGAGTTCGTGAACTGCACCGCGACGGGATCGGGTGCGCCAGTTGGGATCTTTGAAGGCTTCGCGATGCCTGTTTACATCTCGCCCAATGCGGGGAACGGGTCCCTGGGTGCTAAATTTGTCTATCTGGACAATGAGAAGAGGGGACTTGGTGGTTATACGATTGCTCAGCAGCTCCTGGACATCATCGAAGCCTTTGACTTGGCCCAGGTGGAGCGAAAGGCGATCACCACGCCGCCGGCCACTAACTTACTGGTCACTTCGCCCGAGACGGTTCTGGCCAACAAAACTTTCACGCTCACAGCCAACCTGGACGCCGTTTCCTACAGTTGGCAGCAAACCACGACCGGCCCCGCACTGACCGGGCCAGCGATTCAACAAGGCAATCCTCCGGCAAATGCAAAAGTGGTGAGCTTTTTGGCGCCCGGCCTGAAGGATGGATATAACGCCGGCACCCTTACCTTCCGGGTCCAGGCGACCATGGAAAACAACGTCAAATCGAACATTTTTGAAAAGACTGTCACCGTAATTAAGGAGGCTGCTGCACCGCCGGGGTCGGTTTCAGGCGGAACACAGTTTGGAACCCCTCCTACTGGGAAAGGCCCGGCACAGGCCCGTGTTCTGTTGCCTCCGGGACCGATCCTGGTGAATACTCCCTTTAGGCTGTCCGCTTTTGCCAGCGATGCTTATGGTCCGGTTTGTAATCCCACAATTGTGCCATGTCCGCAGCCTCCGACTACAACATTGGAGGTCAAATGGGAGCGCGTTGTAAATAGCGTTCCACAAGCGCCGGCTCTGACGACAGACCTGATCCAAGGTGTACTGCTCAGCGAGGAGCGAGAGTGCGCGGTAGATGTGACTGAGGCTGCGGCGGGAAGCTATACGTACCGATTCACTGTCGCGACAAATAGTGGCTCTTATGGCAACTATTACACAGTGACGCTGAATGTGACAACGCCTCAGCTTCCTCCGCCCACCGGCCCGGCAATCAGCCTGGCCACGCCGCTTCCAGACAATGTGGAACCGGACAGCTTCGTTACCCTGGATGCTTCCGGAACTACCGGGAAGGCCCCGCTTGTTTACAAGTGGTCGGTTAAGTACGACAACAGGGACGTTGTCTTTACCGAGGACGGCAAAGGGAAGCTGACCTTCCGAGTGCCGGTTGAGGCCGCCAGCAAGAAAATTACAATCGCGCTGATCGTGGAAGATAAGGACAAGATTGCAAGCAACCAATCGCTGGAGATCAATGTAAAAGCTATCACGATTCGCGCGCTGAACCTGCCGCAGATTCGCGGGTTGCTCACCAACCGCACCAAGACGGCATCCGAGGTCAGCGATTACTACGGTATCCAGGCGCCCGATTTCATCAATTACATCGCCGTCATGAATCCCGCCGGTGAGCCGGGCAAGAAGGAGTTGATTTCAATCCGCAGCCTGGATTCGGAGGGCAGCGCCCTGAGCGACTTCTACAAATCGGTAGAGTTGGGTCCGGGCGGCGTGCCGCTGACCAAGGCGCTCGAGAAGGTGATCCCCGAGGAGGCGCTTACCGACAGCCAGACGGTAAAAGTGAATGCCCTTTCCAGACTGGTCGGCCTTGGCATGGTGATCGATGGAAATACGCCGCGCATGGATGCCTTTGACCTCAACTCCAAGACCGGAAGTGACTGGGTTCTCCCCTACCTGTTCAAACCGCCGCGCGAGAGTTTTGGCGTCCTGAGTTTCCAGAATGCCTCCACGGATAATGCCGAAGTGCAGGCGGAGTATTTTCCGCGGGCCGG
This sequence comes from Acidobacteriota bacterium, assembly GCA_036507075.1. Lineage (GTDB taxonomy): Bacteria > Acidobacteriota > UBA6911 > JACQSX01 > JACQSX01 > DASXQR01. Next base: position 33,806 of record DASXQR010000201.1, read on the forward strand.
AAACTTCACGCTCAAGGGCCAGAAAGTCACTCTCAAGCCCGGTGGAAGCAAGACCATTGAACTGATCGATTTTTTCGGACTGCGCCAGCTCAACGATCTGCAGGGGTACGTGGCCCTCACATCGAATAAGCCGCTGCAGGTTCTCGGCCTGTACGGAGATAATCGGGAGATGTTTGCCATTCCCGGTTTCCGCAGGGAGGATTTCGCGTCCACATTGGTTGCCCCCGTGGCTTTTCGCGACAACGAATGGGAGACCGTCCTGTCGGTTATCAACGGAGATACCACAGATCGTGCCATCAAAGTGCAACTGCTGAACGCAGATCTGCCGGCCACTCTCAAAGAAAAATCCTGGACTCTGAAGCCGGGAATCAACGAAACCACTCTGACAGAGTTATTCGGAAACGTGCTGATTCCTTTCACCGCGGTCAGGTTGACGAACACCAGCGGGGTGGCTGGATCGGGATTTGGCGGAACGGTCCTGCTGCGCAATGTGGCTACGGGCGCCGACACGCTCTGGCCGATGATCGGAGCGGATCAGACATTGGATAAGGCAATCTATTCGCATATTGCTCAGGGCGGAGACTGGCAGAGTTCATTTGTCATCTCCAACGTGGGATCCGCCGCCGCTTCTCTGAAGGTCAGTGGAATGCTTGTGGTGCGGGATACCGCGACCACGTTCAAGAATAAGTCGGTGCAGGGCACATTCACTATTCCCACCGGAGGCATCGTGGCAGGCCCCGAGCTCAGTAAGCTCGGCATCAGTCATCAAGGAGAGATTTTTGGCGGCTATCTGTTGATTGAGGGAGCCAATCCTACCGCGACGATTAATCTGTTAGCCACCGGCTTGCTGTTCCATAACAACGGCAAAGGGGCAATCAACGGCCTGTCGCTGGTGCCCGCGGTTAAATAATAGTAAGATATAGAGCCTCGAAGAAGCGGCCCTGGAGGTTTCCGGGGCCGTTGCCTTTTGGAGGAGGTGCTTGGCGAAAAAAAGGAGTTCCCAAAGCATGAAAAAATCTTTAACGCTGGCAATTTTAATAGCAGTAACTCTCACCTTTTCCCCTTCATTTGTCGCCGCGCGCATCCGCGTGACTAAACCTGAATCGCTGACCCTCAGCACCGCGCAGGGGTTGATGCTCGAGCTGACCAATCAAATCGAAGGACTTCCCAACAATGACTCGGTGGCCTATCTGGTGCTGAATGGAAAAAACAAATCCGGCCAGATCATCAAGCTCAGACCCGCGCAGTTCGAGTTGAAGGATTCCACGGGCAAGGTCATCGAACACGTCGAAGGCAAAGAAGCGCTCAAGCTGATTGTGAACGGCACTTACCTGCGCTCGAAGGATTACATCCGGATTGCCGGCATGGATCTCAGAGATGTGCTCCGGAATGAGAATCGAAGATACACCGACAAGGAACTGACCGAGATTTCACTGAATCCTCAGGAGGAAATAAAGGAGAAGATCCTCTTCTTCCCAAAGTTGGAGAAGGGAAAGTACACTCTGGCTCTTGGGAAAGACGTCCTGCAGTTGAAGATCGCCGACGCAGTTTACTTCATGCGTGCCGACGAGCAATCGCAGTCAGGCAAGTCGTCGAAATAAAAGACGCGCCCCGGGAATGGGCGCTGAGCCTGTCGCCGGTGTGGGCACGTTTTTTGCCTCCCATCCTGGTTGGCAAATCCACGAAACATTACCGCCCCGGATGGGGCGCTGAGCCCGTAGCCGGGGGTTGGCGCGTTTTTTGCGCCTACCCCAGGGTCCGATTCCAAAATAATATTAGCGCCCCGGACGGGGCGCTGGGATGCTGCACCGCGTGTGCGCCCTCACCAGAGGTATCGTTCGTCGTAATCAATCACTGCTTTCTTCAGCAGCCAAACATACTCCTCCTTAAAGCTTCTTTTCTGATGATGCCTCTCCTGATTCGCTATATACGTTTTCACTCTGCCAATATGCGAGGGACTCACCGTAAATGCGCCATACCCTTCCTGCCACCAGAATTCCCTCTTGTCCAGTTCATTGTGGACCCATTCCGAAGATCCTTTCTTGAGCTTGCAGAGCACATCGGCAATACAATGCGTCGGCTTGAGCCTGCTCAGGAGGTGCACATGATCAATCGTCCCGCCGATTTCTTCGGAATAACCTCCCAGCGAGCGGATGATTCCACCCATATACTCATGCAGCCGATCGCGCCATTCAGCATCGATGACAGGCGCACGTTCTTTGGTTGAAAAGACGATGTGATAAAGCAGTTCTGTGTATGTGGTCGCCATTGGATGTTCTCCTTGTGCCAATACACACAACTGCCCTGTTCCCAAAATCACGAAAATTTCTTCTCAGCGCCCCATCCGGGGCGCAATTGTTTAATGGATTGGCGACCGGGGGTAGGCGCAAAAAACGCGCCAACGCCCGGCTACGGGCTCGGCGCCCCATCCGGGGCGCCAAGTTTTACTGGATCTGCGAACCGAGGGTGGGTGCCAAGAACGCGCCAATCTCCGGCTATGGGCTCAGCGCTCCATCCGGGGGCGCCAAGGTCTAAATCTTTTAATCTTCAATCGTCAATCCTCAATCGCGCCAATCGTCACTGGGGTTTTTTGCTGCGAGTGGGGGCGGCTTTTGGGCGGGCAGGACGGGTGGCTGATGCTTCTACGAGGTAAAGATCGTTGGCCGACACGTTTTGCTCCGTTACCACCTTGAGCTTGCGTTTGTTGCCGTACGTGAAGAGAAGTTTCCTGCCGGCGCTCCAGACCTGGGGGTAGTAGGAAAAGCGGTCGGCCACGGCCGGCTGCGGAATGGGACGTGCCGGCGCATTTGCCAGAGCGGGCAATGGGGCGGTTCTGAAAACCAGTGTTACTTCTACGTCCCGCCACTCTTCCCAAGCCACTGCCACTGACCTGTCGCCGAATGTCGTGAAACTGAGCCTGCGGGATTCCTTCGCCGCCTTGCCGGGCCCAAGTTCGACCGCATCGATTTCTCGTCCCGGAACCCATGTTTCTCCGGCGTTGACGCTGTACTTGAATCTCAGGCGCTCGCTCTTGTCATCCATCACATCGATGAAGGCGGCAATGTCCGTAGCGGAAACGACGCTCATGATGAGGCCGGCATTGGCTGCAACCGAATACAGAACGCCCGGCGCCCGCCAGGTATTGCCGCCATCGCGCGAAACCATCTGGATGAGAATTGAGTTCTTGGGTCCGCCGCGCAAAGACCAGCCCAGAGCTATCAGATTACCCCGTCCCGACGCGGTCAGTGCCTCAGGCGGGGCAGGGGAGCGGTAGATGGGTTTGGGGGTGCTCCATTCCTTTTGTTCCGCCTTCAGCTCCGAGCTCATCACATCGAAACCGTCCACTGTAGTGCTCACCCAGAACAGCAGGGCCGTATCGCCGGCTGTGGTCACCACCGGGTAGGTGACCGTCTCTATCCGCGTATTTTTCTCCAGGATGTTATCCAGCCATTCGCCCGGGCGGGTCAGGAAGGTACGTATATGAAACACCGTGCGTACGGAGTCCGGACGCTCCTCGGAAAGGATCACGATCTTTCCCGGAGCCAACACCACTTTGGGCGCAAAGCCCGCAATACCGTAGTCAAAGATCTTTG
>DASXQR010000202.1:0-24893 GCA_036507075.1 Acidobacteriota bacterium
AAACTTGAAGGATGAAGTCATCAGAGCCGGGTCAGCCCGCCGGTGACGACCTCATCCTTCAAGTTTCGGCCCCGCCCTTTGCGCCTCCTCTTGGCGCTCTTTGCGGTCTTGGCGGTGAGGATTTTTTGGAATGATCCGGCAAATCCCGAATTCTGACGCGAACATTCCTTTCTATATGGATCCCGACCAGATTCCAAAGACCTACGATGCCCGCGCGGCTGAACAGCGCTGGTATCCATTCTGGGAGGAAAACAGGTTCTTTGTAGCGGACCCGGATTCCGAGGCCGAGCCTTTCTGCATTGTGATGCCGCCGCCCAACATCACCGGCTCGCTGCATATGGGTCATGCTCTGACCAACAGCCTGCAAGACGTGATCATTCGCTGGAGGAGAATGCAGGGGTTCAACACGCTCTGGCTCCCCGGGACTGACCACGCCGGCATTGGCACTCAGAATGTGATCGAACGGCAACTCGCCGAGAAGAATCTGCACCGCAAGGACATCGGGCGCGAGAAATTCGAGCAGATCACCTGGGAGTGGAAGCAAAGCGCCGAACAAACCATTCACTACCAGCTCCGCAAACTGGGCTATAGCTGCGACTGGACCCGCGTGGCGTTCACCATGGAGCCGCGAATGTCACGGGCCGTGAATGAAGTATTCGTGAGGCTTTACGAAGACGGCCTGATCTATCGCGGTGAATACATTGTGAACTGGTGCCCTCGATGCACCACCGCTGTTTCCGACCTGGAAGCGCAGCACCAGCCCGAACAGGGAAAGCTGTACTACATACGTTACCCGCTGGAAGGCTCCGGCGAGAGCGTCACAGTGGCTACCACACGGCCTGAGACGATGCTGGGAGATACGGCGGTGGCAGTGCACCCTGAGGATGAACGCTATGCGCCGCTGGTGGGAAAAATCATCCGGCTTCCCCTGCTCAGCCGGAAAATCCCCATCATTGCCGATACCCTCGTGCAGAGAGAATTCGGAACGGGGGCAGTGAAAATTACTCCGGCCCACGACCCAAATGATTACCAGGCGGGCTTGCGCCATCAGTTGCCGCAGGTACAGGTTATCGGCGAGACCGGCACAATGACGGTCGCCGCCGGGCCGTATGCCGGATTGAGCAGGGAAGCGGCGCGCCGCCGTGTGCTGGAGGATTTGAGAGCTCAGGGATTCCTGGTCAGGGAGGAGGCGCACACGCTCAGCGTTGCTCACTGCCAACGCTGCAACACGGTGATCGAGCCGCTCGTTTCCACCCAGTGGTTTGTAAAGATCGCGCCGCTGGCGCAACCCGCCATTGAAGCGGTGGAGAGCGGTCATATTCGCTTCATCCCCGCAAATTACGAAAAGGTGTACTTCGAGTGGATGCGCAATATTCATGACTGGTGCATCTCACGCCAGTTATGGTGGGGACATCGCATTCCCGCCTGGTACTGTGAAGCCTGCGGCAGGATGCTGGTCACCCGCAATACCCCTGCCCGCTGCCCGCAGTGCGGCAATGAAAATCTGCTGCAGGATCCCGACGTGCTCGATACCTGGTTTAGTTCCGGGTTGTGGCCATTCTCGACTTTTGGATGGCCGGATCAAACAAGCGAGCTGGCTGTTTTTTATCCAAACAGCGTGATGATGACCGGGTTTGACATCATTTTCTTCTGGGTCGCCCGCATGATCATGATGGGGATCTACTGCATGAAGGAAGTCCCATTCCCGCTGGTATTCCTGAATGGCTTGGTGCGCAATGAGCAGAAACAGAAAATGAGCAAGAGCAAGGGCAACGCCGTCGACCCGCTTGAGATCATCGATCAGTATGGCGCCGATGCGGTGCGATTCACGTTGGCTGTAATGTCAGGCGCCGGCACAGACATCGTCTTTTCCACGGATCGCATGATCGGCTATCGCGCGTTCGCCAACAAAATCTGGAACGCGGTGCGCTTCCTCCTGATCAATCTGCCCGATCAGACGCCGGCGGTTTCGCGCGAGGAGATCAAGCGCATGCTGGCGGCGTCGCCTGTCTCCATTGCCAATCTTTGGATTCTGCACCGGCTCAACAGCGCCGTCCGGCAGGTGAACGCCTATCTCGAAAAATTCCGTTTCGATGAAGCCGGCAACACACTGTATCACTTCTTCTGGCATGAGTTGTGCGACTGGTATCTGGAGCTGACCAAACCGGTGCTGGCGCAAAAGCAGGGGCCTGACTACCACCAGACCGTCAAAGTGCTGGTTTATACGCTGGACAATTCATTGAGGGCGCTTCACCCGGTGATGCCTTTTATCACCGAAGATTTGTGGCAGAGACTTCCGCATCAAGGGCAGTCCATTTGTATCGCCTCGTATCCGGCTGCCGATAAGGCTTTTGAAAATCAGAAAGCGGAGGAGGAGCTTAATGAGCTGATAGATTTTGTAACAGCGGTTCGCACCGTTCGCTCGGAAAATAACCTCGACCCGGCGCGGAAAATGGTGCTGGAACTGCTGGCCGGCAAGGAAAGTCGCCAGCGCCTCGAATCGTATCGACCGGCCATTATGGCATTGGCGCGTCTAAACGAAATCCGAACCGTGGACGCGTTTGCCGAAAATGGAAACAGGTTGAAGGGTTTTTCCGAGATCGGCCCGTTTGCGCTGCTGCTGGACAGCACCATCGATGTTAAGACGGAGGCCGAGAGGCTCAAAAAGGAGATTCAGAAACTGGAGGAGGAAATTGAGCGCCACTCCGCCAGGCTTTCCAATGAGGAATTCCTCAGGAAAGCTCCGCCCAAAGTGGTCGAAGGGGCGCGTGAAAAACAAAGCGAGCTTTCTGAAAAGCTGAAGAAGTTCACGGTGGAGCTGCGTCGGCTCGAACAATGATTCGCGCTTGCATCCAGTCCAAATTCGGCAATCTCAAGTTCGGAACTCTAAAGCCATGGCCTCACTTCCTGCTAGCCCCCTGGTAAGGCAAATTGTTGAGGCTGCGCTTGCCGAGGACCTTGGCCGGGGAGACGTAACCACTACGGCCTTTGTTGATCCGGGGAAGCGAGCCGCCGGCGCATTTATCGCACAGCAGGCATTTATCTGGTGTGGAGGTCCGCTGCTGCCGATCATTTTTCAGATACAGGACCCATCCGTTTCGGTTTCCGTGTCAATGGCCGACGGTCAAGCCGTGCAGCCGGGCACGATTCTGGCCGAGGCGGAAGGCGCGGCCGGCTCTCTGCTGGCAGCCGAACGGGTATCACTCAATTTCCTGCAGCGTCTTTCTGGAATCGCCACTACCACAAACCGGTTTGTGCAGGCGATCCGTGGAACTTCCTCGCGAATTCTGGACACCCGAAAGACGACTCCTGGCCTGCGCGTCCTGGAAAAATACGCGGTGCGCGTCGGCGGAGGGCAGAATCATCGCGCCGGCCTTGACGACGGGATTCTCGTGAAAGAGAACCATATCCAGGCGGCCGGGGGCCTGCCGCAGGTGATTCGAAGGCTGGGGAACATCAGCCGCGGACTGCTTCGGGTTGAAATTGAAGTGGAGAATCTCGACCAGTTGAAACAGTTGGTTGATCATCCTGTCGACGTGATCATGCTTGACAATATGAGTCCGGCGGACGTCGCCGAGGCTGTCCGAATCGCGGCCGGCCGTTTCAAGTTGGAGGCCTCGGGCGGCATTACCCTGGACAATGTTCTGGAGTATGCTGAAACAGGCGTCGATTACATTTCGGTGGGAGCTTTGACGCATTCCTGCCAGTCGGTCGACATATCCTTCCTATTGCGGAACTGATCTTGCCGGAACGTTGCTCTCTTCCCGATCTGCCATATTCGATTCTGCATTTCCTTGAAATTGACAGCACCAGTCAGTATCTTCGCGAGTGGGGAAGGCAATTCCCGGAAAACGGCCTGGTGGTCTGGGCCGATTACCAGACTGCAGGACGCGGCCGGATGGGGAGAGTTTGGCACGCGGAACGAACAGAGGGCCTTTGCTTCTCAATGCTGATTTCGCCGGCACACCCGCGCAGTGTCATGCGCATTCCCCTGGCGGCCGCAGTGGTGCTGTACGATACGCTGGTGCAGCAGGAGGCCTCGCTGAAAGATTCTCTTGACCTGAAATGGCCCAATGACGTTTTGCTCGGGCACAAAAAGGTTGCCGGAATTCTGACAGAGCTCGACAACGGTGAAAACGGTTCGTTCGTTGTGCTCGGCGTCGGACTCAACTGCAATCAGGAACAATTCTCCCCCTCTCTGCCTGGCGCCACTTCCTTGCGCATTGAACTGGGACGCGCGGTGAAACGGGCGACGCTGCTGGAGCAGTTTCTGAGGAACTGGCACCAGTACTTTCAGAGTTTCTTTGACTGGCCGGCGGCAGGAGTGGAGGTAATCGCCGACTGGAAGACGCGCAGTCAATTCTGGAGGAACCAGCCGGTTCAATTCGTCATTGACAGCAAAAAGATGCAAGCAAGAACGCGCGATCTCGCTCCCTCGGGCGCCCTGGTGGTTCTGTTAGAATCTGGAGAGCAAAGAGAGATTATTTCCGGCGAGGTAGAGTGGATCCGTGTGAAAGACGGTCAGTAGACTGTTGTCCGTGGTCCGTTGTTCGTTGTCAGTGGTCCGTGATAACAACTGACAACTGACACAACTGACAACTGACAACTGACAACGAACCATTGACAACGGACAACTGACAAAAGATGAGTATTTTTAACTACAAGGAACAACCCGGCTATTTCAGCCGCCTGAAAGAAGCTATTCAGGTCACCAAAAAAGACTTCGTCGATAAGATCGACGACGCCCTGGGTCGCGAGAAAGAGATCGACGAAAACCTGCTCGACGATCTGGAAAGAATTCTCATTTCCACCGATGTGGGAGTCGACACGGCGGTCAAGACCATCGACAAAATTCGAGTGCTGGCCAGCAGCAAACAGTTGCGAAACATTCGCGAAGTGAAGCGGCTGATCAAGTCTGAACTGCTCGAGATCCTGAAAAAGGTCGATTCGGAGCCACCCTTGAATGGGGTGCCGATTCGCGTCGTGATGGTGATAGGCGTAAACGGCGTGGGCAAGACCACTACCATCGGTAAGCTGGCCCGGCTTTACAAGCAGCAGGGCAAAGAGGTCTTGATTTGCGCCGCCGACACTTTCCGGGCGGCGGCCGTAGAACAACTCGCCGTCTGGGCGGAGCGCAATCAGGTGGAAATGGTCAAGCAGAAAACCGGATCGGACCCATCGGCGGTTTTGTTCGACGCTATTGCCGCTTCCAAGGCGCGCCGCAAGAGCGTCATCATCGTGGACACGGCCGGAAGACTCCACACCAAGAGCAACTTGATGCAGGAGCTGGAAAAGATGAAGCGCGTCGCGGGAAGGGAAGTCCCAGGTGCTCCCCACGATATTCTGCTGGTTCTTGACGCAACTACCGGTCAGAACGGTCTGGTACAGGCTCGCGAGTTTACGCGTTCGGTGGGCGTTACCGGCTTGATTGTGACAAAGCTCGATGGCACGGCCAAGGGAGGGATTCTGATTGCGATCGCCAGGGAACTGGGCTTGCCTATTTATTATATTGGCGTGGGCGAAGGGATCGAAGACCTGATGGTATTTTCGCCTGAGGCTTACGTGGAGGGACTTTTCGATTAGTCCGTGGTCAGTGGTCCGTTGTCCGTAGTCATTGTTGCGGGTTAGCGGGTTATCGAGTTACGGGTTAGTGGGTTATCGAGTTACGGGTTCCGAGTTTTAGAACTTAAGATTTAAAAACTAGAAATTAATGGAAGCTGCCGCGCTCAATTTTCAAATTTTGAATTCTTCAATTCCACAATTCATTACAATTCATAACCGAAACCCGTAACCCGAAACCCCGAAACCCGTAACCCGTAAACCCGAAAACCCGAAAACGACAACTGACAACGGACAAACATGAAACTAAGCAACTACTCGCTGAACTACTCACGGTTGCTGGCGGCGCGGCAGATGGATATCTTCAGGTTTCTCGAAATCTGCCGGGAGCTGCAACTGGAAGGGGCCAGTCTCCATGTTCGCGACCTGGAAAGCACCCAGCCGGATTACTTGAAAAAAATCCGCCGGCATTTCCTTGACAATGGTCTTTCCCTTGCGTTGCTGACCGTCACAACGGATTTTGGCAAGGCGGACCACCAGCCGGAGTTCGAAAAGGCAGTGGAAGCTCTGCGCGTGGCAGCGTTTCTGGGTGCTCCTTTGCTGCGGGTTTTCGCAGGCTCGCCGGTTGCTGAAACGGAACGCTCGGCGACCTTCCAACGGGCTGCCGGCGGCCTCCGGAAAGTCTGCGAAGCCGCTGCAGAATGGGGGATTCCAGTCGGCCTGCAGAACCACAATCACGGCGCGCTCTGCAGGACGGGTGACGAAGTGATTCGTTTTATGCGGAACGTGAACCACGCGAACCTCACATTTGTACTCGACACCGGGCAATTTGCCGGGTCGCGGGGAGCCAGCGGCGCTGCACCTCCCGAGCTGCAGTCCGCTGATCCGATGGAAAGCATTCGCCAGACTGCGTCCCTGGCGCGCTACGTGCGGGCCAAGTTTTACAGCCCGGCGCGGGATGGATCCGAGCCTTCGATCGATTACCGCAAGGTAGTGGACATTATGGACGGCGTGCATTATCAGGGCTTCATTGACATCGTGTACGAGCCGCCGCAGGATGGCGAAGACTTGCGTTCCGCCCTGCCGCGCGTGGTCTCTTTTTTGCGCTCGGTGATCAATTCCGGGGCGCAATCGGGAAGTTCTCAGAGGAGGGACGCCCGTTATGGGAACCTTACGCCTGAGAAATACTTTGCAGCGGCAGAGGTTCGCGTTGAAAACCAGCTTGCTTTCCTTGAGGGCCCGGCAGTGGATCGCAAAGGAGCTGTTTTCTTCACCAACATTCCCGCCGAGCAGATCCTCAAGTGGGACCCCGATGCGAAGAAGTTGTCGGTCATCAGGGAGAAGAGCAATCAAGCCAACGGCCTGATGTTCGACAGGGAGGGCAGGTTGGTGGCTTGCGAGGGTGGAGGTCGCGTCACCCGAATGAACGTCGGGACCGGGAAGCTTGAGGTTCTAGCCGCCGGCTATCAAGGCAAACCGCTCGGCGCGCCCAATGATTTGACGGTGGATCAAAGGGGACGCATTTATTTCACCTCACGTCTGGCCAATCGTGATCCGCAATCAGGCAACGTGAACGCGGTGTATCGGATTGATCCCGACGGCACGACCCACCGAATCCTGGCCTGGCCCGACATTGACATGCCCAACGGCATTGACACATCCCCCGATGACAAACGGTTATACCTGATTGATGCAGATTCCGGCGAAAACCGGGCCCGCAGGATCCGAGTTTATGACCTGCAACCGGACGGCACCGCCACCAACGGCAGATTGTTGTATGACTTTTACCCTGGCCGCAGTGGAGACGGAATGGCCGTCGATCAGGAGGGTAATCTGTACATCGCGGCAGGCTTGCATCGGCGGCGCGCGACCAGCGAGACTCTCCATACGCGTCCTGGCATTCACGTGATCACACCCACGGGAAACCTGGCTGCTTTTGTGGAAACGCCCGAAGATACCATTACCAACTGCGCGTTTGGCGGGCCGGATTGGCGGACGCTCTACATCACGTGCGGCAAACTTCTGCTAAGCATTCGCACCCAGATCCCGGGCAAGGCATCTTACCGGCCGGAGAGGGGCTAATGCGGAATGCGGAATGTGGAATGCGGAATGCGGAATATATCCAACTTGAGTCTTTCTTAGCCGAGATTAAAATCGCTCCTAATTCCGCATTCCGCATTCCGAAATCCGCATTCGGAACTCATGTTATCGGTCCACCAGTTTGAGCCGTATCATCTGCACGCGCTCGGGTCGATCAAGGAAGTTGTCCGGGTTGAAGCGACGCAGGTAGAAGCGCGCTAATCCGAATCCCGCTCCCAGCACGGCGGTTCCGACGACAAATATCCCGCTCAGCGCCAGCGAACTGACCACGGTGTTAAGAAGTAACCTGACTCCGCCGCCGGCCCGGCGCGGATTTTTTTGCCTGTCAACTATCCACTTGATCGACGGCGTGTACTGGATTTTGTTCAGCAGCGCACGCGCCTCGTCTCCGGGCATCATCTCAGTCAACGCAAGGATGACACCGGCGCGCTTTGCGTACATCCGGTGGCTCTTGTCTTCGACATAGTCCCTGATTCGCTGAAAACTTTGAAACGCGAGCGCCTGGGTCGGGTACCCGAGAATAATCAGTCGCCCGCCCTGCGCGCCGTACCGGCCTATAGCTGCCTGCACGCTCTTTTCCAAGCCCAGCCTGGAATAAATATCGGAAAGCTTGCCATCGGAGGGCACCAGCTCTCCAACAAAGAATTGGACAGTCGCGGTATCCAGCCCGGCCGTTGGAAGCAGGTCAGCCACGATCGGGATTTGACCGTGGTACGGTACCTGGTCGGCCAGTTTCGCAGCCATTGGCTCCAGCTCGACGGATGACTTGCCCCGTAGCCTGAAAAAATAGTTTCCTTTCCAGAATGTCAGACCTCCATCAGCGACACTTGAACCATCACCAAGGTCTCCCAGTTTCTTTACCGGCGTGGAAACTTGGGTGAAAAGGCCATAGGCGCCGGGCGGATCCAACATCTCGAAAACTTCAGCGACGACTCTTCCAGGCCTTTCCAGTATCTGGAACGAGAGCAATCCGTACTCTCTGAGCCAGGAGGCATTCACGCCAGTCTGACTGGAAACCTGCCCGGAATCCTGGTGAATCACCGCGCCGCTGATGAACCCGGGCAAAAAGAACCTGGGGCCGGAAGGTGCTATAGAAACGATGGTTGCCGCTTCCTGACGGGATGATAATGCGCCCCCTGTCATGAAAAGCAAGACCAGCAGCAAGTACCGGCAGCAGGGCCGGCTTGGGTCAGGGAAAAGGCGTTCCATCATGACATTTCTATTGTAAACCACCGAAGGTGTTCACCGTCGCTTTTGCAGGCGGTACATGGATAGACAACAGAGGCTGGCGGCGCGTTCCAGACATTTTCTTGAAGGAATCACCACAAAGACACAAAGGGCACGAAGAACCTTTTAGCCGCCGGTGGTCAGCTCTGACCATGCTCTTGCAAATCTGCTGGTTCCAGGAGAGCTGACCACCGGCGGCCAAAAGGTTTCTTTGTGCTCTTTGTGTCTTTGTGGTGATTCCTTTCCTGAGATTTCTCAGGAAGCGAGTTGATACGCCCGTTTGAACCAGGAAAGCGTCTTTTGATTCAGGTCTTCCGGCTCCGCGACGTGAAAGGTGTATACAAAGCGTCCGGGAATGGGCCGGGTTACCTTCAGAATAATCGAATCCGTGATATTACGGTCGCCCATCAGTTCGACAAGCAGGTGCCGCTTTCTGGGCTTGATGGTGCAAAAGGGGCTGGCGTGCTGCAGGTGAATGCCGTCCTTTGCGGGATTCACGCTCACGGGACCGAATCTTTCAATCTGAGTTACAAGATTGCGGAACAACTTTCGCACCTGCGGCTGGCTATCCTGAAAGTGAGTATCCAGGGGTAGAGTTTCACATGCATGTATCTGTCCCACGCGGGAAAACGAGCGCGAACATTGAGGACATTGCCAAACAGTTCCCGTGTCAGTCATCGGTTTTCTTTCCTTCCCTTGAAGAATAACCAATCTGATGCGGGAACCGCAAATATAACATTGGCCTAAAAGCTTGAACCGCGAAGAACGCCAAGAACGCTAAGCTCATTATTGGGCCGAACAATCGGCTGACTGCAAGGAATTTATGGTTCTGAAGAAGTGTCAGGTGCGAGGTGCATTAACATCTTAACTGCCAGACTGAAAGAAAAATTCTTGGCGTTGCCGGCGGTTCAGTTTTTTCTCACGGGCTGAGGATGACCGAGACTGGCTCAGTCGGTGGTGGGCCGGTTGGTGAAAAGGATGTTGCCTGATGCGTCCACCATTCGATAGACGCGTTGTGTGGGGACCTGCTGCTGGATCGGTTGAACGGCTGCGGGAGCGCCGGGATTGCGGTAATTGTCTCCGTAGCGCGTCGTGATTCGTTTCACGTACGAAGTTGTTTCCCGGTAATTGGGGATGGCTCCCAGACGTTTCACAACATTTTCACCGGCGTTATAAGCGCCAAGCGTCAGTTTCAAATCGTTGTTGAACAGGTCCAGCAGGAAGCGCAGATACTTTACGCCGCCTTCGACATTTTGCTCGGGATCAAAAATGTCCCGTACGCCGAATCTCTTTGCGGTGCTGGGGATAAGCTGCATCAGTCCGATTGCGCCCTTGTTTGATACCGCGATCGGATTGTAACCGGACTCGGTCGCCATTACGGCCCGAACCAGATCCGGATCGACCCCGTGAATACCGGCGTGCTTGGAAATGAAACCGTCATAGGGCGTCGCGCCGCCGGCAGGCTTTGCACCGGGCATCGGGGGGGGATCAATAACCGCTACCGGAATTCCATCTATATCAGTGTGCTTTTGAGTGACCGTAAAGTAAATCAGCACGCCGGTCTCGTCCAGATACGAGTGAACCGACCTGGCGGGCACAGACTGGGTGGCGGCCAGCAGTACTATAAGGAGCAGAAGTCCTTTAACTGCAAAATTTACTCTCATTAAGCTGTAATTCCTGAAAAACATCGGCCAAGGATAGCCGATGAACGCTGTCGAGGATTTAAAACCCTCTAAACATCGATGCGGCAATGGTAGAAAAGTTTAACCGGAAATGGCGGTGTTCTCAATCACTTTTAGGCTTTCCTGCAGCGCCCTGCCTATCTGATCGGGCGATTTGCCCCCTGCCTCGGCCATTTCTGGTCGGCCGCCTCCACCCCCGCCGACAATGGGAGCGATCTTCTTGATCAGGGTATTGGCGCTGAACCGATCCACCAGGTTGGGCGTAACTGCAACTAAAAGCGAGACTTTGCCTTTATTATGGCTTCCCAAAACGATAATCCCGCTGCCCAGTTTGGCTCTCAACTGCTCGGCAATGGTGCGCAATTGGCTGCCTTCCAGGTCTTGGAACTCCTTGGTGATGACCCGGATGCCCTGGATTTCCTGTGCCTGTCCCACCAGGCTTCCGGTATCCGATGTGGCCAGCTTGATTTTGAGCTGCTCGATCTGCTTCTGGCTCTCTTTTAACGCCTGCGCCAACCTTTCTGCGCTTGGAATCAGATCTTTGCGGCCGGTTCTGAAGGTTTCTGAAACCGTGTCGAGCGTTTCCTCGGTTTCCAGAAAACGATCGAACGCGCGCTCGCCGGTCACAGCCTCGATCCGCCTTATGCCCGCGGCGATTCCGCTTTCGCCGGTGATTTTGAATAATGCAATTTCGCCCGTGTGGTGAACATGGGTTCCTCCGCAGAGTTCCTTGCTGAAGTCGCCCACTGAAACGACCCGCACGCGCTGCGTGTACTTTTCACCAAAGAGTGCCATGGCGCCTGTCTTGAGAGCTTCCTCCAGATCCATTTCAGTCTTTGTCACTTCGATGTCGGCTCGGATTTTCTCATTGACCAGACGCTCGATTTCCCGCAACTCCGATCTGGTCACCGGGGCAAAATGGGTGAAATCAAACCGCAGACGGTCCGGAGCTACCAGCGAGCCTGCCTGTTTGATGTGAGGTCCGAGCACTTCACGCAGAGCCGCATGCAGCAGGTGCGTCGCCGTGTGGCTGAGCGCCGTCGATTGTCGCAGCCGCTCCGCCACGCTGCTGGTGACGGCTTCGCCGACGCTCACGCCACCAATGTCAACGCGCACCTTGTGCAGGATCAGTCCCGAGACCGGCTTTGAAACGTCGGTCACTGACAGCCGCGCTTGCTCGGTTTCAATCACTCCCTGATCGCCGACCTGGCCGCCTGCTTCCGCATAAAACGGGGTGCGGTCAAGCAGCAACTCGGCGGTGTCGCCCTTTTGCAGTGCATTCACCTGTTCGTCATTCTTGAGAATGGCCAGAACCTTCCCGTCAACGCGGCGCAGCGATTCGTATCCCGTGAACTGGCTCTTATGTTGCCTGGCCAGCGTCTGGTAGATTGGCTTCACCTGCTTTTCGGCGCCCTTCCAGCTTTGCCGCGCTTTTTCGCGCTGCCGTTCCAGATCTTCATGGAATTCCTGCTCCCGGATCGACAGCCCGCGCTCACCCAGCACTTCGCGGGCGAGATCCAAAGGAAATCCATACGTGTCGTAAAGCTTAAAGATTTCGTGCCCATCCACTTCTCCGGAGCCGGACTTCCGGGCCCGGGAAGCGAGCTCTTCGAGCAGTTTCAAACCGTAATTCAGCGTGGTCGAAAACTTTTCTTCTTCGCTTCGCACTACGCGCGCGATGTATTCACGCGATTCACCCAGCTCGGGATAAACCTGCTTCATTTCAGTGGCCACGAAAGCGCAGATTTCATACAAAAACGGCTCATTCCTTCCAAGCTGTTTGCCGAATCGGATGGCGCGGCGCATAATTTTTCGAAGCACATATCCGCGCCCCTCATTTCCCGGAAGAATACCGTCGCCGATAAGAAAGGTGGAAGCACGGCTATGATCTGCCAGAATGCGCAGGGCTGTGTCGACCCGTTCGCTTTCCCCCGGCTCGCTGGAGGTAAGGCGGGCGGCTTCCCGCATAATGGGTTGAAAGAGATCACTGTCGTAGTTGCTCCGTTTGCCCTGAAGAACACAGGCGAGCCGTTCCAGCCCCGCGCCCGTGTCGATGGATGGCTTCGGCAGGGGAGTGATTGCCCCTGAAAGATCGCGATTGAACTGCATGAATACCAGGTTCCAGATTTCCACGAACCGGCCGCATTCACACGGGAACTCGCACGCGTGCCCCACGGGGCTGCTGCCAAAATCGTAGTGCAGCTCCGAGCATGGTCCGCAAGGACCGGTATCACCCATCGCCCAGAAATTGTCTGCCTCACCCAATCGGAAGATGCGCGACTGCGGAACGCCCACCTTCGCGTTCCAGATTTCAAACGCAGCATCGTCGTCTTCAAAGACCGTGACGATCAGATTCTCGGGAGCGATGGAATAGACTTTTGTCAGAAGCTCCCAGGCGAAAGGGATCGCTGACTCTTTGAAATAATCACCGAAGGAGAAATTTCCCAGCATCTCAAAGAAAGTGTGGTGGCGCGACGTTCGTCCGACCTGCTCCAGGTCATTATGCTTGCCGCTGACCCGCATGCACTTCTGACAAGTGGTGGCGCGGAGATAGTCACGATGCTCAATTCCGAGAAACACATCCTTGAACTGGTTCATTCCCGCGTTGGTAAAAAGCAATGTGGGATCGTTTTCCGGAACAAGTGAGCTGCTCTTCACAATCCGGTGATTGCGAGCCTCAAAGAATTTCAAAAACTGGCTGCGAATTTCGTTGCCTGTCATAAATTGATTCAAATCCAGCTTTTGGTGCCCTGGTGCCTTGGTGGTTGAAAGTGAACCACCAAGACACCAGGGCACCAAGCTAGACTTCCGCCTTGGTGTGAGCTTCTAAAGATTCCCGCTCTCGCACCCTCCCACTCTCCCACTCCCACTCTCCCACTCTCCCACTCTCCCACTCTCCGCTCACTTCCCTGTGACTACTTTTTTAACCTTCTGAAATAGACCTCCAGCCGTCTTCTCACCTCAGAAGGTCGGTGTCCCAGCCGAACTCCGTATCGGTAGACACGCTGAAGGTCGCCCAGGCTGGCGGGTTCTCCGCGACGATGAACATAATGCCGGACTGCTTTGTCGAGCGCCTCACTCTCATCCGGTATTTCGGACAGAATGGAATCCGTTATCTTAGCATCAATACCGAAATGCCTTAAATCCCGGCGGATCCTGGCGTTTCCGAAAAGACGATCACACCGCGAACCCCAGGCAAGGTTGCCGGCAAAACGCGAGTCGTTAATGAGTCCTGAAGCTTCCAGTGATTTGAGAACAGACTGAATCGTCCGCGCTGCGTCTCCTTCAGTAAAGCGGTGCCTGCGCTGCTCAATCTTCTCCTGAAGTTTCTTCTTTAACTGCAGGCGGCTGTAATCGCGGCGCGCGAGCAGCTTGAGAGCGAGGCTTCGAATACTTCTCGCCAGCGAATCATTCAAGAGCTTCCGCCGATGACACAATGCCGCGGATGCGCAGCTTGAACTCCTCCGGATTGCTGGCAAAGGCCAGCGCTTCTTCCAGCGTGACTCGGCCCTGGTTATAGAAATTCAGGATGGACTGGTCGAATGTCTGCATTCCGTATTGAGTCAAACCGGCCGCCAGAGCGTTGCGAATATCTTTTGTCCGCTCCGGTTCAACTATGCAGTTCTTGATGAATTCGGTATTGAGGAGAACCTCTGCGGCCGGAAGACGGCCGCCCGCCACCGAGCGGATCAGACGCAGCGAGATGATGGCCCTTAGGATGGCGGCAAGCTGGATCCGAATCTGGCTGTGCTGGTGCGGCGGAAAAAGGCCGATAATACGGTTTATCGTTTCCGTGGCGTCTGTGGTGTGCAGCGTGCTGAGCACCAGATGGCCCGTCTCGGCTGCGTGCATGGCGGTTTCCACGCTTTCCACATCCCGCATTTCACCCACCAGAATGACGTCCGGATCCTCGCGCAGGGCCGACCGGATTGAAGTGACATAACTTTCAGCGTCCTTGCCGATTTCTCTCTGGCTGATAAAGCTTCTCTTGTCCGCGTGAAAGAATTCGATTGGATCTTCGATAGTGAGCACGTGCAGCACTCTCGACTCGTTCATGCGGTTGATCATCGCGGCCAGTGCCGTCGATTTCCCGCTCCCGGTGGTTCCAGTCACCAGGATCAAACCGCGGTTCTCTTCGCACAGGGTCTCCACCACAGGGGGCAGGTTCAGATCGGCTATCGAATGGATCACCGGAGGGATGAGCCGGAACACCAGCGACATCGCGCCGCGCTGCTGGAAGATATTGACTCGAAAGCGTCCCAGATCCTGGACCTGGTAGCTGACGTCGATTTCCGTGTGATCCCTGAGCCGTTTTTTCTGAATGTTATTGAGGATTTCGTTTGCGATGCGGTGCGTATCGATATGGGTCAGCTTGGGTACGCCCGCAAGTGGAGACAGTTCGCCGTCGATGCGAATGAAAGGGGGCGCCAGTGCCTTCAAATGCAGATCTGAGGCTCCGCGCTGCTTGGCGGCACGCAGCATTTCGTGAAGTTCCACCATTGTGGTTGCCTCTTGTCAGCTTTGTAATGCCGACTTGCGCGAATCCGAATACACAGGCGTAAGCCACCCGTGCCGATCGGCCTTTCTGCCTTCGATGTAGTCGAAAAACTCCTTTTGCACCTTTTCGGTGATCGGCCCGCGCTTTCCGGGCCCCACCGGAATGTGATCGACCGTCCGGATGGGAGTGATTTCCGCCGCCGTTCCGGTAAAGAAAAGTTCGTCGGCGATATACAGGATTTCGCGAGGCAGCGGGCGTTCCACCACGGGAATGTTCAAGTCGCGTGCAATGGATAAAACCGAATCCCTGGTAATGCCCGCAAGAACAGACGCGGTCAGCGGAGGAGTATGCAATGTCCCGTTTAGAATCACAAACAGGTTCTCTCCGCTTCCTTCACTGATGTATCCATGGGAATCGAGCGCGATTCCTTCCTGATAGCCGTCCAGAACCGCCTCCATTTTCACCAACTGCGAATTCAAGTAATTGCCGCCTGCCTTGGAAAGCGCGGGCATGGTGTTGGGCGCAAATCTGTTCCACGACGAGACGCACACGTCCACGCCTTTCTCCAGAGCTTCCGCTCCCAGATATTTCCCCCATTCCCACACCACAACATAAGCTTCCAGCGGAGTCCCGATCGGATTGACGCCAAACTGACCGTAACCTCGGAAAATGATAGGGCGGATATAGCAGCTCCTCAGGCTGTTGCCTCGGATGGTATCCAGGATCGCATCCTGGAGTTGCTCCTCGGAATATTCAATCTCCATCCGGTATATCTTGCCTGAATTTATCAGCCGGCGTATGTGATCCTGCAGTCGAAAAACAACCGATTCTTCGCCACATTGGTAACAGCGAATCCCTTCAAAAACCGAAGAGCCATAGTGCACGACATGGGACATGACGTGCAGCGTGGCGTCCTTCCAATCGATCAGTTTACCGTTGTGCCAGATCTTGTTCCTGGTGGGATCCGGCGTCGATTGCTCTTTTTTAGCGAAGTGCATAGTGTCGAAACGATACTACAGAAGGCGCTTGCGGGGCTAGTGGTGACCGAATGTGGACTGCGGAATGCGGAATATATCCAAACTAGATTTTCGTATATGAGACCAAATCGTTCTTCCTATTCCGTATTCCGCATTCCGAAATCCGCATTTTGATGAAATGGCTGCAGCTGACCCGGGCGCAGTAGTGTCACCTATTTCGCGTAATAGCCTCTTTTGGTGCGGATCCGGTATTGCTGGTTGGGTTGGAGATTTGACAGTTGCACGCGGATTTCCCTCCACTTGCCGTCGCGCACCAGATTGGCCGAGACGTAGGCAATTCGATACTGGTTGCGCAGCTCATTGGCGATGCTGGTGAAGACGCCGGCAAGGTCTTCCAGACGATTCGGGTAATAAACTTTCCCTCCGGTTGCTTCGGCTATTTCAGACATTTTCTTCTCGAGTTTTTCCTTCTCCGATTTCTTGATCCCGAAGAATCCGCCTTCGCGCCCGATGTCCTCGTCTATGAAAACGATCATGTAAACCTGCACGTCGCTGTCACGGATCTTTGCCAGCAGCTCGTCAAGTTTGTAATAGCTGTCCTGATCTTCGCCGTCGGTAAATACGAGCACGACTTTCTTCGGTTCGGAGCCCTCACTCGCTTTTTCGACTCCCAGGTAAATCGCGTCATAGAGAGAAGTTCCGCCAGACACGATCATGTTGTCCAGGGCGTCCCGGATGTCGTCAAAATCCCGGGTCAGGTCTTCGACCAACTCCACATCCTGGGAGAATTCGATCAGAAAGAACTCATTTTCCGGGTTGGCCTTGTCCACGAATTGCTTGGCCGCCCGTGTCACCAGTTCCGCCTTTCGCTTCATGCTGCCGCTCTTGTCTATAACCAGGCCGAGTGTGGCCGGGAGATCGACCTGACCGAAATTGGTGATCGTCTGCAGAACCTTGTCTTCGTACACCTGAAAGTTTTCCTTCTGCAGGCCCGGAACCAGGCTCCCATTTTTGTCATGAGCCGTCACATGAATGACAACCTGGTTGACATCGACGCCGATGCGAAATCCGCCTTTCTTCTTATCATCCTGGCTCTTTTCGCTCGCCTGTGCCGACTCTGATTTTTCCAGTTGAGGCTTATCCTGCTTCTTTCGATTCTCCTTCTCCTGCGGCGTGGCATAAGCAAGGGGGGAGCAGAGCGTCAGCAGCAGCGCCGAAACCAGCGCGAGTCTGCGGTCGAAAATCCCCGAAATCGGGAAAGCGCGAAGGTGCGCCGGCATGCGCAGCGCGTCGTTTGCGGACTCGGAACCTTTGGATCGGAATTTCTTCATTTCAAAAACTCAATTTCCAGCCCGTTAACGTATCTACTTTACCACCGGGACGTGAAAGAGTGGAAACCTGGCATTAGTCATTGGTCATCGTTGGTCATTAGTCATCAGTCATTGGTCATGCAGTAATGAAGTTCAGGAGCTTGGTGCCTCGGTGGTAAAGAAATTGGAACCGCCAAGACACCAAGCCAATGATTATGATTAATGACCAATGACGAATGACCAATGACTAATCACGCTGGAGTGTCCGCTTGCTTACGTGCGCGGTTCGGTGCCTGGTGGATATTGGGAAGACGGCTAGCGTTTTGGGGCGAAGTAGCCTTCTTTGGCGCGAATGCTCAACTTGGGCAGCCCTTCGGGGGGCTCCAATCGAACTTTTACCTTGCGCCACTTGCCGTCATGGGTCGCGTTGCTTGGAGTGTAGCCGAGCACGTACTGATTTCGCAGCTCGGTATGGATCAAATCGCAATAATAATCGAGCGACTTGAGGTTGTTGGGAAAAAAGGCCCGCCCTCCGGTGAGACTTACGATTTCGCTGATGATTGACCGTCCATAGCCTTGGTCGCCCTTTTCACCGATGACGTAAATCTGAGCATCGGATTCCTTGGCAAAAGATTTAACATCGGAAAACGTATAGCGGCTGCTGTTGTCCTCGCCGTCGGTGATTACAACCAGCGCTTTCTTGTCATTGTGCGCCTCGGTGAGCTTTTGCAATCCGGCGTAAATGGCATCGTAGAGAGCGGTTCGTCCTTTGGCCCTCATCAGAGAAATCTGATTGCGGATGTTCTCGCCTTTGTTCGTGAAGTCCTGCGCCAGAGCCGCACGCTCATTGAAGGCCACAAGGAAATACTCATCCTGCTGGGTGCCCTGCTCCAGAAATCGCAAAATCGAATTCTTGGCAGCCACCATGTTGTCAGACATGCTGCCGCTGATGTCCAGGATCACGCCTACGCTCAGCGGGGAGTTGTCATTGGAAAAATGCGTGATGGACTGCTCTACTTTGTTGTCGAAGACTTTGAAATGCTCTCTTTCCAGGCCTACCACATAGCGGTTGAGCGGGTCGGTCACCGCCGCACGAATCACCACCAGATCGACATTGGACCGAAATATAGAAGGGCGCTGCGCGACCTTCCCATCCGTAAGTTTGTTCTGACTGTTTATAAGCTCGGAGCTGAAGACCGTTGTGATCAGGAAAAGGAGAGAACCAACACACAGACCGCTTAGGGATGCAGCCCTGATCCTGGTCATACCTACTCCTTTCCTAGAAGCGCCGGTTGGGTTCGGCCGGTACACATTAGGATAATTGTAGGTAGGGAGGGTAAGGGAAGTCAATCAAACGAACCAGCGGCCGATTTTCGCGAATTGACACGGATAGAAACAGGCCGCTGATTTACGCAAATTACGCCGATATTCTTCCGACTTCCAGACTTTCGACTTTCGACCTTCGATTTTCGACTTGGGATTTTCGACTTTCAGACTTTTGCCGGCGGTTACAGCCGTTCATCCATTTCGCGGAAGTATTCCGGGCTTTTCAGCACTTCGCGGGGCTTGCTGCCGTCGGCGGGTCCCACGATGCCTTCTCTTTCCATCATGTCGATCAGCCGGGCCGCCCTGCCATAGCCGATCCGAAAGCGACGCTGCAGCGCCGAAGTTGAGGCCTTGCCGATCTCAACAACAAAGCGCGCAGATTCCTGGTACAGCTCGTCGTCCCAGTCGTCGTCCAGTGGCTCTTCGGCAGGTAAAATACCGGGATCATCCAGGATCTCTTCGTTATAGCTGGGATCAGCTTGTTTCTTGAGAAACGTGACCATGCTGTGAATTTCCTTTTCACTGACATAGGCGCCGTGGATGCGGATCAGGCGCGAAGTTCCGGGCGGCAGGAACAGCATGTCTCCCAGACCGAGCAGTTGTTCGGCGCCGTTGGTATCCAGGATCGTCCTGCTGTCGATTTTCGAGGAGACGCGGAACGATATCCGGCTGGGGAAATTGGCTTTGATCAGCCCTGTAATCACGTCGACGCTGGGTCGCTGGGTGGCGAGAATCAGGTGAATTCCCACGGCTCGGGCCATCTGGGCCAGCCGCGTGATCGATTCCTCAACTTCCTTGGCTGCAATCATCATCAAGTCGGCCAGTTCATCGATGATCACCACGATGTAGGACATCCACTCGTGCTGGCTTTCCTGATCCGCTTCGAAAGCGCCTGATTCCACCATTCCGTTGTATTGATCAATGTTCCGCACGCCCAGGCTGGCCAGTTTCTTGTAGCGGTTTTCCATTTCCGTGACCGCCCAGTTAAGCGCGTTTGCGGCCCGTTTGGGATCCGTCACGATGGGCGTGAGCAGGTGGGGAATTCCTTCGTACACGCCCAGCTCCAGGCGCTTGGGATCGATCATGATGAACTTGACCTGTTGCGGGTTTGCCTTGTAAAGCATGGAGCAAACCATCGAATTTAGCGCCACGCTCTTGCCCGATCCCGTCGCTCCCGCTATCAGCAGATGCGGCATCTTTTTTAGATCGCTTACATAGGTCTCGCCATGGATCAGTTTCCCCAGAGCGAGAGTAAGCAGTGACTTCGATCGCGAAAAGGCGTCCGAGCTTATGATTTCGCGCAAAAAGATAGACTCGCGCTTCAAATTAGGAACCTCGATTCCCACGGTATGCTTGCCCGGAATGCGGTCAATTCGGATCGATTCTGCGCGCATGGCAAGGCACAAATCATCCACCAGGTTGGTCAGCCTGCTGTACTTGACGCCCGCTTCCGGTTTGAATTCATAGGTGGTAACCACCGGCCCGGGATGGATCTGCTCGACTCCTCCCAACACATCAAATTCATGACACTTTCGCGTCAGTTGATCGGCCCTTTCCAGCAACTCCGCTTCCTCAATGGAATTGTGTTCGGAAGGAGGCCGTAGAAATTCCACGCTGGGGAGACGGAAGTCCTCGGTCTTCTTTTCCGGCCGTAACACCCGCTCCGGCTTTCCGGGCTCGGCAACTCGCGCGTTGATAACGGGCGCTACGAGTTCGGCTGCGGAGAGAACACTCGCCGGGCTCGCCTGGGTTTCCCTGGCTGCTTGTCTTTCCATTGCGGGGGTGCTGTAGACAGAAGGAGAAGGCGGAACAGGTCTCTCCGACCTCTCGACGTCCCGCTGTCTCTCCGGCGCAATTTCAGCCGCAACCCTGGGTTTACCCCGCGCATTGTCGGGACTGTTTTGAAACTCACGGGCTGGCCGGTAGTCCTTGCGTCGGAAGATTCTCAGCGAGGGGAAGGGAAGGCGCGGGAGCCGGATGGTTTCAATTTTATCCAGGCACTCCGCCAGCGAAACCGAAGTGCTCAGAAGCAGGCTCAAGACTAATGCGGTACAGAACAGAATGATGCTGCCCGTTACGTTCCAGTAGCGGACCATTTGATGCTTCACAAAGACACCCAGGGTTCCGCCGGGAGGAAAATTTGCAATCGAGATCCAGCGCGGCGAATAAAGCTCCAGAATGGCGGCGACACTCACCACCAGCCCGGCCAGGCCGATGGCCCGCGAGTACGGGGCGTCTGCCGGGCGTGAGCGAATTCTCTTGTAGCCGATCACAAGTAATGCCGGCGGAATCACAAACGCCGCGTATCCAAGAATCTGGAACAGCAAGTCTGCGCACATTGCCCCCAGCTTGCCGGCCGAATTCTGGTAGCTTTCGTGAGTCGCGGTCACACTGGCGGAGGGATCGTAAGCATCGTAGCTGACCAGGCAAACGAAAACCAAAAGCGAGGCGGACCATGCCAGGATTCCCAGCATTTCGTTCAGGCGGCTGTTCTTCCAGGTTTGCGCTTCACGCATACTTCTTTCAAGCCTCCATGATGACCGGTAATATGATCGGTCTCTTCTGTTTCTGCTTATAGAAATACTTTTTTAAGGCCTTGCGCAGGATCTCCTTGAACAAACTTTCGTCCTGCTTTTCTTCGATCGGAGTAATGGCAACCAGTTCGTGAATCAAATTGCGGGTGTTTTCAAAGAACTCCCCTGATTCTTCTTCATGCAGGAACCCGCGGGTGATGATTTCAACGCGATCTTCGATCTGGCCTGTGCCACGGTCTATCTTCACGATCGCGACTACAAACCCGTCCTCTGAAAGGAAGCGCCGGTCACGAAGCACGACGTCATGGATCTCCTCGGCCAGTTCCTCATCCAGAAACCGCCGCCCGATTGGCAGTTTCTCGCCCAGTGTAATTTCGCTGGGTGTAACACGAAGACAGTCGCCGTCTTCGAGAATCTTCACACGTTTTTCGTCCAGTCCCACTCCCAGGGCAATGTCGGCGTGAAATTTGAGCTGGCGGTACTCTCCATGAATCGGCACGAAGAACTGGGGTCGCGTCATGCTGATCATCAGCTTCAGTTCTTCCTGGCTGGCATGACCGGATACATGAACGCGTTCCATATGCTCGTCCAACACGACGGCGCCCCGCTTGGAGAGGTGGTTCACCATGTTGGAAATGCGCCTTTCATTGCCGGGAATAACACGGGTCGAAAGGATGACCATGTCTTCCGGTTCCAGGTAAACACCCTTGTATTCGTCGACGGCCAACCGGGAAAGGGCCGACATCGGTTCGCCCTGGCTTCCTGACGAAAGAATCAGAAGCCTTTCCGGGGGTAGGAATTTGACTTCGGGAAGACCGATCATCGTGTCTTCGGGCGGGCGCAGGAAGCCCAGAGAAATTCCCACATTTACGGCGTTGCCCATGCTTCTGCCGATTATGGCAACCTTTCGGTCAAACTTCTGCGCCAGATCGAGCAAGATTTGTATGCGGTGCAGGTTTGAAGAAAAACATGAGGCAATGATCTTCTTCTTAGCGCGGAGAAACACTTTTTCCAGGCCAAGGTAGAGCGAAGATTCTGCCGGTGTGAACCCGGCACGCTCGCTGTTGGTGCTGTCGGAAAGCAGGACGCGCACGCCTCGTTCGCCATAATGATTGAGGCGTGAAAAGTCGGTGAGAATCTTATCCACGGGCGACTGGTCGAGCTTGAAGTCACCGGTGTGCAGTATCACGCCTACCGGTGTTTCAATGGCCAGCGCCATCGAATCGGGAATGGAGTGTGTTACATGGATAAATTCAATTCCGAACGGACCAAGCTGCACCCGGTCGCGCGACTTGATGACGTGCAGGTCGGCTCTTTCCAGAAGCCCGCGTTCCCTCAGCTTTCCTTCAAGCAAGCCGAGCGTGAGCCGAGAACCATAGATGGGCGCCGGATATTGGGGCAAGAGGTAGGGGATACCGCCAATGTGGTCCTCGTGTCCGTGCGTGAGAACGATGGCGAGCAGTGCCAGAGAGATTCGGGACAGGTAGGTGAAGTCGGGCGCCACAAAATCAACGCCCAGCAGATCGTCACCGGGAAACATGATCCCGGCATCGACGATGATCCCCTCGCTGCCGTATTTGAGCAGCAGGGTATTCATGCCGAACTCGCCCAGGCCGCCAAACGGAATAATCTGAAGTTCGTTGTCTTGCAATCTATTCGATACGAGTGCTCCCGCCGGATGTAATCTGCCACTGGGATTATAAAGTGACTGCTTCTAAATGTCGAGAGTCCAGAGATTTAGGAAACGGGTTCACGTCAGTTGTCCGTGGTCCGTTGTCGGAAGGCGGAAAGCGGAAAGCGGAAGGCGGAAAGCGGAAGGCGGAAGGCGGAAGGCGGAAAGCGGAAGGCGGAAGGCGGAAGGCCGAAAGCGGAAGGCGGAAGGCGGAAGGAACCGGAAAGCGCGAAAGGTGGGCCAAGTCGGCGGGCCGCTCACTCCGTTCGCGCTCGGATGGCGTACAATACGACCACTCTCTATCCTCTGCTTCCTCCTTCCTGCTTCCTGCTGCCTGCTTCCTGCTTTCCGCCTTCTGCCTTCCGACAACTGAGCACGAACGATTCACTTGGCAATCAGCCTTGCCAAAGCCAGGTATTTTTCGACGGGTATTTCCTCCGGCCTTGCGCCGGGCGGAATTCCTGCGGCAGACAGCAGGGACGGGTCAAAGCGGCTGGCCTTGAGGTTGTTTTGAATGGTCTTGCGGCGATGTGTGAAGCTGGCGCTCAGCAGGCTCTTTGTCAGTTCCCAAAGTTCTCGTTCAAGCAGCAGGTCCCGGCGGGGTGTCAGTCGCAGCACCATGGAATCGACTTTCGGTTTGGGGAAGAAAGCGGCCCGGGAAACCTGAAAACCCTTTTCAATGCGAAACGCCAGCGAGCAGAGGCATGAAAGATAACCATAATCCTTCGACCCGGGAACGGCCCAGATCCTGTGGGCCACTTCCCTTTGGACCATGAAGATCAGCTCCGAGATCAAAGGCTTCCATTCAGGTTCGGCGAATTTCTGGATCAGGTGGGTGGCAACATTATAGGGCAGATTGCCGAAGAACTTTCTGGGGTGCTCGCCGGGCAAATTCGAAGGTTCCAGAGTGCGCGCATCGGCCAGCCACAGGCGTGCGGCGGGATGCGTCTTGAACAATACGGCCAGCGGCCCCCGCGCCAGTTCCGGATCAATCTCAACAGCGATCAATTCCTGGCTGATCTCCAGCAGACGCGCGGTAAGGGCGCCGTCGCCCGGGCCAATTTCAACGAGAGGTTCGCCTGGCCGAACGTGACCAAATTGAATGATCTTGCTTATCGTACCGGGGCTTCTGAGGAAACTCTGACCGAGTGATTTCTTCGGGTGAGTCATTTTGGATTTTTTATGCTAGCATGAGATGTTTGTCTTATACGGTAATGCTCGTCAGAGAGGCCGAGTTTTTGAAACAGAGGAGAACTTAAATGAGTGGCAAGGTCTTGGACGTAACGGACACCAGCTTTGAACAGGAAGTATTGAAGGCGGACAAGCCTGTCTTGGTGGATTTCTGGGCATCCTGGTGCGCGCCTTGTCGCATGCTGGCTCCTGCCGTCGAGGCGATCGCCGACCAGTACGATGGCCGCGCCAAAATTGCGAAGTTGAACGTTGACGAGAACAGCGCCACGTCCGCCCGGTACAACATTAAAGGCATTCCAACGCTGCTTCTCTTTAAAGATGGCGTCATCAAAGAACAGATCGTGGGCGCCACCTCGAAGGAAAACATCGCCAAAATGATCGAAATGCACCTTTCTGGCGGCAGGTAAACTCGATCGAGTCAGATCCGGGGCATTCGAATTTCATCCCGAGGGGCTACGAGCCTGAAAAAATCCACCACAAAGGCACGGAGGACACAGGGGAGCTAAAAGTCTCTCTGTACTACTAGTAATGCAAATTTTCGCGGCACGGGACAATTCTAGTCATAAAAGACCAACAAAAACCGTCCACGTGCACGAGCACGAGCACGCCAACGTCCACATTCACGTTTCTGACGGACGAGGTCTCAGTGTCGCTAGTTTCTGACTCACCGGCGTCGTGCAATCGGATCGGTTTTGAACGTGGAAGAAGGATGGGAGATGGTGGAACACGGCGTTCCACGGCGACCGAATCTGAATACGTTGGACGTCAGGCGTAATCGTAGTCGTGCCCGTTGACGTGCTCGTGCTCGTGGACGTAG
>DASXQR010000203.1:0-11579 GCA_036507075.1 Acidobacteriota bacterium
CCGAAGTTCAACGTTAGATTCCGCAGGGCCTTCCAACTGTCCCCCGCATACCAGGCAAAACGAGTATTGAGCTTTCCGCCGTATGGCAGATTGTGGGCCGGCTTGATTGTGAAAAAACCGGAATTCGGCCCGGTGGAAAAATTTTCTAGCGGAAATTCCAGTGGATCCTGCAGGTTGCCGCCCCGGCGCCTGACTTGTTCAATCGTATCCTTGTCATACGTTCCGGATATCGACAGCGGCCCCGCGAAGTTGGCAAATCCTCCCAGAAGGATTCGATTGACCTCAACGCCGTAGCGCAGCACATGCGAGCCCCAAACGTAGGTGCCGTCATACTTATGCTGCTTGTTATCCTGGTATGTTGCCTGCGGCGCCAGGGAATTCGGGCCGGCGCCAAAAGGTCCTACACCGAGGGAATAGGGCAGTCCAAAAGAGGTACGCGGGAATTTGAGTGACAGTTCCTGTGACTCAATGCGATTGTTGAAGTTGACGTATCCAAAGCGATAGGAATTCGTCCAGCGTGACTTTGTGAAATCCAAGCCGACCGTGTGCACGATCGTCCAGTCGACGTTTTGGAAGGGAGATGCGCCATTGCCGCCAGTCGAGAGATTGTCGTCCCAGCCAAACTTATAAAAGACACGCACAGCCGGACTTACATTCCAATCCAGGCGCTCGTGAAGCAAACGGATGTCGACTGGGAATCCAGTGGTGAGGGTCAACTGTGGAAACTCCGGCACGTCCAATACATTTACCGATTTCTGCCAAGTACGCTCGCCGTTGGAGTACCAAAAAAGTTTCTCCTTGATAAAGGGCCCGCCCACTGAATAACCCGCCTGGTGGCGGTTGAATGGTTCAACGTTCTTGTTGAAATTCAGCCGCGCTCCCATGTCTTGATTGCGGAACTGATAGAAGCCGTCTCCATGGATATCATTGCCTCCCGATTTGGTGATGATGCTGACCGCGCCTGAAGAGGTCAGTGACGTGGAAAGGTCCAGAGACGACTGGCTCAGCTGGAATTCCTGCACGGCCTCGGCAGAAATATTCGCCGTGGTAGTGCCGACCGTTTCATCTGTTACATCGATTCCGTCGATCTGAACTCTTGTTCCCGTTCCCGAACGCCCCAGCATGCCCACGGTACGGTAAGCAGCAGCCTTGGTCGGATCAATCGATTCACCATCGCGAATAATAACGCCAGGCGCCAGAGCGGCCAGATCCAAAAAATTACGGCCATTCAGCGGCAGTTGGCTGATCTGTGAAGCAGTGATGACTGTATCTACAGTCTGACGCACGGTGTCGACCTGCACGGGGCTGGCGACCACTTCCACAGTTTGTTCGGGGCGTCCAACTTGCAACTGTATGCTGCCGTTGGCGACCTGTCCCGCCGAAACAGTCAGATTGTCGAGCACCTCTGTAGCGAAACCCGGCTGCTCCACTTTCACGCTGTACAAGCCGGGCAGCAGAAGCGAGACTGAATATCGCCCCTGATCGTCGGAAACCAGCGTGATAGTTTTGCCGGTTGCCTTTTCAGTGATGGTAACCTGCGCGCCCGGTAAAACCGCTTTGGTGGCATCCGTGATGGTGCCCGAGATTGTACCCGTTGGAGTCTGGCCCAGAGCTGCAGGGCCAATCAGCGTGACAGCCCAAGCAAGAAACACTGCTAGCTTATATCGCCTGAATACATTTCCCATTTCACCCTCCTAAGATGAAATTTGAACTTAACTTAACAATATAAAGCGGAAAGTATTATCAACCTCATAAAGCGGAAAGTATTATCAACCTCGCAATCCTTGATCGAGTGCTCAACCCACACTCTAGAAATATAACTTCCCCGCAATCTGCAGAAACCGCGGGAAGTTGTTCTGCGACTTCGGCAGGCGTCCGAATGTGGCGCTGGTAAAACCCGTGTCCACGTTGCCGCGAATCGGATGATTGGTCGCGTTGAATGCTTCCAGGCGGAACTGGACCCGGTAACGCTCGGCGAAATGCATTGTCTTTTCCACCGCCGCGTTCAACTGCGGCCCTACAGCCGGTTGCCGGATGTCGGAGAAACGATCCGGAATCGTGCGCAGGCTGTTTGTGGGGAACTGCACATAGCAGCTCTTGTCATTGTTGAACCAATGATCCTCATCCTGTTTGGCAGCGTGCCAGCTTGAACAGTTGTTTATAAGATTTGGCCAACCGACGGGATAACCGGACAGGTAGGTGTAGATCCAGTCAAAACGCCAGTTGCTGACAATCGCCCGCGCCAGCGGGTTGCCGACATCGAATCTTCGGTTTGCCCCAAAAGGCAAATCCCAGACTCCGCTGAACGCGATATTCTGCGGCTTGTCCTGGAAGTCAATCTCGCGAATGGGCGGCTCTTTGTCGTTCCAGTCATTCAAGCGATGGTTCTGCTCGTAGGACTTTGAGAACGTATAGGAAAGCACCCAGGTCAGGACGCCCGTCTTGCTGCTCTCACCAAACGTTCTTCTCTCGACCTTCACCTGGAGAGCGTCAGAACGGTACTTTCCCTGCTGAACCAGATTGTTCGTGATGGAGCCCGAGAAAATCGGGTCTGGTCTGAGCAGCGTGCCACCTGTAGTAGTGGCGCTGCCGCCGAGGCCGGTTGTCACCGGAAGAATGCCGAAAAATGGATTCGGCAGCGTGCGGTTGTAGTAACTCGGATCGGCTATCGCAATCTGCTGATTGGCCAGACTCTGGTGATTCATGTCATAGCCGAAGTCAATGTGGTTTTGGTAATTGCCGGCGAATGAAACCTCCCCCACAATGCCGTATGGCAATTGTTGCTGGATTCCAAAGGAGTACTGATAAGTACGGGGAATCCGGTAATGAGGAGGATCGAAACTGATTCCGCCTCCGATGCCGGTCAGCGCGCCCGCGCTCGATCCGGGCGGCACGGCAAGCCCATTCGGGAACGGATTCACAAGCGAGTAGGGACCGTTCAGGCGTGCAGACGGAGTCAAGCCGCCATCAAGCGAAGTAGTATAGGGCGTGCTCTGGGAAAACCCGAACGTGGTGTTGTTCTGCGTCGGCGATTGATAGTAAACGCCGCCGCCGGCGCGAATGACCGTATTTCCCCGCACTCGCCAGGCAATACCGACGCGCGGGGCGAAGTTGGTCCAGTCAGTTTCGTAAATCCGGCGCGGTTGTCCATCGACACCGGGGAACAGGATGGCGCCAGTCAGGGCTGCGGGCGGAGCTGGATACTTGTACTTGGCGTTGGGATTGGCCTTATCATAGTCGGCCTTCAGCTTGGCCCAATTGGCCAGAATCTGGTCGCTGAGCGGGCTCTTGACGCTCGGGTCAAATCCCCGGTTGGTGCGATTGTAACGCTCCAGCCAGGGAACCTGCACGTCATAGCGCAGGCCGAGATTCAAAGTCACGCTCGGGCTGACCTTCCAATCATCCTGCACATAAAGCCCGTAATAGGGGCGGGTGCGATAGAACGTGTTGTTGTAAGCGATACTCCCGCCGGTTGGCGTGCCCAGCAACATAGTCGCTGCCGTACTTCCATCGGTTGCATTCAGCCTGCGGGCAGGAAGCTGTTGCGTCCAGCCCGGAGAAAACTGGAATGTGCCGTTCGATGCGCCGAGATTAATGTCGGCGCGCGCCACATAGTTGATCTCGAAGCCGCTGCGGAGTGTGTGCCTGCCTCGATTCATGCTCAGGCTTGGCGTAAAGTTCCACTGATTGTACGTATTCCAGGTGAAGACGCTGCCCGTCGAAAAAATCCTGGTGTACTCGCTCCCGCCGCCGTCATTAATGGTCGGCACGACGTCAAACTCCGACGTGGGCGAGTGGATCATTTCGGTCATTCCGATGCTTTTGGCGGAAAGGCTCAAATCACTGGGGCCTGGAGTTGTTTGCGTGAAGCGACCGAAGGAGGCGCGGAAATCCAGCACCGTGGTAGGCGACATGACATGCGTTTCACTGAGAATGATATTCATGTCGAACCGTTCGTTGTTCACATTGCCGTTTGCGGCAGGTTTGCCGAAGCCCGTGCTGTCGCGGTATTCGAAGCCCTGCTGATACGTCCACATGGCGTTGAGCTTGTCGTTTGGCCCAAAGACATGGTCCCACCGCACCATCGGTTGCTGGTAGTAATACCGGCCAAGATTTCCTGCGGCGACAAAGTTGTTATTCAGTCCCGGTGCGTTCGGGGCAGGATAATAAGAGAGAATCTTGGCGCCGACCGGGCTGAGGCGATTTGCCGGGATCACATTGCCCGGGAATTGATCGCGGATGTAGGTCTGGCCTTGACATACCGCAGTCGTCTCACCAGGTTTCGTCCCGCAAACATGGATTGTGAGCGGATCGTAAACCTTATAGCCTAAATCGGTGAAATGCTGGCCGTCTCGCAGGAGCACCGGAGCAGTGCTCGAGACAGCCGGGAATGGAACTACTTCCTGCCAGCCTTCAAAGCTGCCGAAAATAAAATCCTTGTCCTTGCGAATCGGACCTCCCGCAACTCCACCGAACTGATGCTGGTTGTGGAAACCCTTGGGGCCGTGAATGGTGTTGTTCTGGAAACTGTTGGCGTCGAAAATTCGGTTGCGCCAGTATTCAAAGATGTCGCCGTGCCAGTTGTTGGATCCCGACTTGATGGTTGTGTTGACCACTCCGCCGCCGAAACGACCGTATCCGGCGTCATAGGTGTTGGTCATCACCTTGAATTCCTGCACCGCCTCGACATTAGGCGCAAGCTGCCAGGAGCCGCCGTTATTACTGATGGGGGCGCCATTCAGCAGGAACAGGTTCTGTCCTGTGCGGGCGCCGTTGATCCGGTAGGAACTGTTTACGTCCCAGCCACGCGTGCCGGAGAAACCGCTCGAGCCGAATTGCTCCTGGGTGAAGATCACGCCCGGCGTCAGTGACATCAACATGTAGGTCTGGCGCCCGTTGAGCGGATACTCCTGGACCTTGATCGGGTCGTAGACCAGGCCGCGGTCGGCCGAGCCGGTTTCGATCAGTTCCTGCTCGCCGACTACCGTGATCGCCTGGCTGATCTCGCCTATTTTCAGCTTCAGCGGCAGATTCAGCTTGTCGGCGACGCGCAGCACGATCCCTTCCCGTCTCAACGGGGCAAATCCAGCCAGAGACGCCTCGACGTTGTACGTACCCGGAGTCAGATAAGGAAGCGTGTAGTAGCCCTCATCATTGGTGATCGCTTCGACGGTTTCATTCGTTCCGACGTTGACCGCCTTGACGGTGACGCCTGGCAGAGCGGCGTTGCTTGGATCGGTTACCTGCCCGCTGATGGTGGCGCGGAAATCCTGACCAAGCAAAACAATCGCTGCCAGTTGAAGAGCAAATAAGAAAGGAAGCAAACGGAGCGCGCGATGCATAGATCCCCCTGACGTGTTCGATGAGGTGACAAGCACTTCCTGTAGCGCGGAAGTCCGGTCATGCGAATAACCCGTTCCAATACCGGCGGCATCCTTGAGGTCCGACACAAGCATATCAACCCGTCTGTGTGCGTGCAAGACTGGCAATCCTGCCGAAACACAACTCATCCAAAAAACTGAATCAGAAAAGGGGGTCGGATTGACCGCGGCGGCAGTATCAATTCTTCGTTTCAAATTGAGTACCTATAGAGTTACGCTTAAAGCGACATTTTCTGACGTAGAGACGCGGCATGCCGCGTCTGAGTTGGACGCGACATGTCGCGTCCGTGGCGCCGCAACGCGGCGCTGAGCGCGATTTTTCGCGCCCGACTCAGACGCGATGTATCGTGTCTCTACAGGCCCGCTGAAAACGCGCCGGCCCGGTCGCTTTCTTATATGAGGCCTTTATGTCAAAACTCATGGGCGCGGCAGTCGCCGCGTTGCTTATCAGTTCCGTTACGGCAAACGCCGCTGCCAAAGAGAGGACAACCCTGACTGTGGGAACGGTTTCAACCACGCCGGGCCAGAAGACCAGCGGGAGAATCGAGGTCCCTGCGGCATCGGATGCCGGCACCAGCATTCCGGTAGTCGTGGTCAACGGTGTGAAGCCGGGACCTGTTCTGGCCATCGTATCAGGCGCGCACGGCACCGAGTACGCCTCGATCATCGCGGTAGAAAAGCTCATCCTTCAGCTCGATCCTGCGCAGATGTCAGGCGCTGTGATCCTGGTGCCGCTGGTCAACATTGCTTCCTTTGAGCAGAAGGTTCCCCACGTCAACCCGGTGGACGGCAAGAGCATGAACCGGATGTACCCGGGACGAACCGACGGCACGCAGACTGAACGGGCATCCTATCTGATCACCAAACAGGTGGTGGAGCAAAGCGACCATCTGATCGACTTGCACGGCGGCGATCTTGACGAGAGCCTCAGACCTTACAGCTATTGGACCAAGTCCGGCAACGAAAAGCAGGATGCAATCTCACGCGAGATGGTGCTGGCCTTCGGGCTCGATCACATAATCATCTCCGCCGATCGCCCCAAGGATCCCAACGCCTCACGCTACCTGGAGAACACGGCCACCACGCGCGGCAAGCCGTCTATTACCGCTGAAGCCGGTCACGCCGGAACCGTGGAGCCTGCAGACGTCGACGCCCTGGTGAACGGCTGCCTGAGCGTGATGCGCTATCTGAAAATTCTGCCAGGACAGCCCGCGATGATCGAGCATCCCGTCTGGGTGGAGAAAGCGATCACGATTGCCAGCGAACAAACCGGCATTTTTTATCCACTGGTGCGGCGCGGAACCTACGCCGAGCAGGGGATGAAGATCGGCTACGTCACCGATTACGTAGGAAAGATTGTCTACGAGGCACGCGCATCGGAGGCAGGCGTCGTGCTTTACATTTGCGCCGTGCCCTCGATGACCAAAGGCGCGACGGTGGCCAGCATCGGAGTGATACGTCGCTAGCCGGCAGGAAACAGCTTCAGTCCACCATATCGCGCAAAGTGCCTGAAGTCGCCATCTCGCGTAATCAGGCCGATGTCATGATCCAGGCAAGACTGCGCAATCAACGCATCCGCCAGACGCGCTCTGAGGCCCTTCGTGATGACTTTGGCTCGAAGAGCGCCTGATCTCTGCCAATAGCCCTCGGAAACCTCTAAGACAGGCACCGCCTTTAAAAGCTTGCTGACTGACTTGGGCAGTTTGGGATCACTCAGGGCTTCCGTCAAAACCACCGGCGGGAAAATCACCTGCTTGTCTTGAAGCGCCAGGTCTACAAGCTCTACGTCCCTCCCCGGCAGGCCCGCCAGAAATGCAATCAGCGAACTGGTGTCGACGGCAATCACGTTCAGTCTGCCCGCAGTTCGTCAAGTTTGATGGAGAATTTTATCTTACCCCTTAGCCGCCGCAACTTTTCGTAAGCCTGGCCCGCAGCCACCAGCTCCAGACCCTGCCTCACGGTGGCCGTTACTCCCCTGCCTGTCGACTGCTGTGCTTTCCGCAAAACATTGTCCGGAACATGCACAGTGATTTTTCGCACCTTCATACTGCGAATAATACCAGCAGCAATACCAGAACTCAATATGGCATGATCTTCTGAGTCATCCCCTTCGGTAATATTCGCGCGGTAACCGGTACGGTCAATTGACCTACGGTTAGCGACGCGGCCGGCTGCGCTGCTGGGCTGCCTTTTCGACCAGTCGTCGCAGCTCTTTGATTGGTTCGGGATTATCATCGACCTGCAATCTCAGAACCACGTCGTTGTGCAGCCATGGACCTCCATCTTTTTTGACAATCAACATCGCCGCCGATTGCATGCCGCGAGTATCGCCTCCAACTGCCTGCCCGGCCTCGATTGCAGCCAGGAGACGAAAGGATAGGTGCCCTTCGGTACTCTCGAAGACCTCTACCATTTTGTTCACTACTTCTTCGCCCGCCAGAATATTGCCCTGGGCTGTGCAGTATTTCCCTATCTTATGGCCTGCCCACGTGGTAGCTTTCGGCCCGGTAAATGCAGCCGCTTCCCCCTTGGCGTTCAGAACAGCAAACTGGCGGCCTTGTTTGGACCAGTTTTGTGGTCGCGGATCAGGATCTCCTTCCCAGATCTTCTTAATGATGTCCCTCGGAGTACCGCCGTTCCTGAGCAACACCAACGCCTCCGGGCCATACCCGACATCCACAACCGCCTGAGTCGCTACCGCCCCAACACCTGCTTCAGCCCAAAGCACGCCGTTTCCCACAGAAAAGACCCGCGACTGCACCGCTCCACCTATCTCACCCATGGCCGGATCGAAACCAAGGATCGAAAATGTTGCAATGGGATCCCCGAAAATGGGGACAGTCCCCAATTGCAATGCGGGTCTGCCCCCGGTCTTCTCCTTGTCTCCATTTTTCTCCTGCGTTTTGGGTAATACCGACGGATTTAAGAGCATTAGGAAGTACAGGATCATGACTGTCCTGTGCATTGGTCACCTCACATGCGGGTCGCAAGTTGCGACAAACCTCGTGCAACAGAAGAACGGCTCACAACCAAAAGACGTTTGTCGAGAGGGGCGCCCTCCCTCCCCGCAAAGGTCAGGAGAACCTTAATAGGGGACAACCTTAATAGGGTAATAGGGGACAGTCCCCATTTGAACCTTAATAGGGGACAGTCCCCATTGAACCTTAATAGGGGACAGTCCCTATTTGGGCACCATTTGGGCACGTAATAGGGGGCCTGTCCCCATTTTGGCAGAATAGTACGGTAAGACAGTGCCAATCAGATCATCACTGGTGATCCACGCGCAAGCTGCGGCTACATGAGATACTGTCGGGCATCCATGAACTCATACCGTTCCAGTGCGAGGGTACCAATTCCGAGAGCTGTGGTGTTGTTCTTATGCATCATCGTGGAGGGCTCGCTCACGGCGCAAACGGCGGCCATGGAAACCACCGGACACCGGTTCGCCCAACCCAAATCCCGCCCTCGGCGCCGTCCTTAAATAAAGTCGAAAGTCAAAAAGTCGTGCGCCTTAAATGGGGGACTGTCCCCTTTTTGAATTAAATGGGGGACTGTCCCCTTCTTGAATTGGGGACTGTCCCCTTTTTCTGTCATATGGTTGGGTTTGTTGAGTCACTAATAGAATGTCCGCTCAGATCAGACGAGAGGATGGGATGGATGATGCGGAATTGCGGGCACAATTGGAACGCCATCACTGCGCCAGCTTTGGCTGGGCGCTCGCGTGTTGTCGACATGATGCCAAAGAAGCGGAGAACACTTTGCAAACCGCGTATCTGAAGATTCTGGAGAAGAAGGCGGTCTTTCATGGCAGGGCGACTTTCAAGACCTGGCTTTTTGCAGTGATCCGGAGGACCGCCAGCGAGTCGCGCAGACTCAGCCTCTTCCGGAGCCTGGGTTTGGTCCGCTACTGGAGAGCCGGAATGCAAAGGGAACGGGTGGAGGATCCAGCCGAAGTGACGCATCGTTCAGAAATTCAATCACTGTTCAGACAGGCGTTCGCTGGTTTGCCCCAGCGCCAGCGGGAAGTGCTGCACCTGGTGTTCTACCAGGATCTCTCGATAGCCGAAGCAGCAGGTGTGCTGGGAATCTCCCTGGGCACCGCCCGGGTTCACTACGAACGGGGCAAAAGACAACTTCGTGACCGAATGGAGGCGACCCGTCACTGATGAGCGGCCAATGGCAAGACCAGCAGCTCCGAGAGCACTTTCAGGAGCTCAGGCGCGATGAGACCGGCTCCGCTCCCTCTTTCTCCGTGACATGTGCGGCGGCGTACGCGAAGAACAGGGACTTCGGCCGGGCAATGCTCAAGTGGCGCCTTGCGGCCGTGGCAGCGGTTGCACTGCTTCTTGTTGTCGCATCTGTTTTCTTACTGCAGCGACCCTGGCCCAGGGGGTCAGAAGAGGCAAAAATGGCGAGTCTGTCAGATTGGAGATCCCCTACCGAGTGGTTACTCCAAACACCTGGTCGGCAACTACTCAAGAGCGTTCCCAAGCTCGGCGAGCCGCTGATGCGTTTTGAAAGCGCTCCAATGGAAGGAAAGACCAAATGATATCTCAGTCTGCTTTGGTGGTGGTCGCAGCATGGAGAGTCCGCTTGCTTACGCGCGCGGCTCGGATTTCTGTGTGGCTATGTAGAGTCCGCTTGCTTACGCGCGCGGCTCGGATTTCTGTGTGGCTCTTGACCCCGATCATATGCCTGTCAATGTTCGCTCCACGTGTTCGGGCGCAGCAGCCCGACGATCCGCTGCGCGACAGTTTGTTTCCGCCCGAACTTGTGATGCAGCACCAGCAGGCAATCGGCCTGTCAGACGAGCAAAAGAATTTTTTCAAGGCCGAGCTGCGCCAGGCCCAACTGCACTTTACCGAGTTGCAGTGGAAGGTTCAGGACGAAATGGAGAAGCTCGTCGCGATGATGAAGCTGGCCAGGATCGACGAGCAACAGGCAACAGCGCAATTGGAGAAGGTCCTGGGCGTGGAAAGAGACATCAAGCGGACGCAGTTGACCTTGATGATTCGCCTGAAGAACAAGCTCACCGCCGAGCAACAGAGCCGGCTGCAGGAGCTGCGGAACAAGGCTGCCGGGAAACGGGAGTGAAATATGTCCATACCTGCTCGATTCTTTCTGTTCTGTGTCCTGTTGATCTTGATTGGCGCGCCGAGCGCCGCTTCAGCGCCGTCTAGATGCTGGGAACCGGATCGTCGCCTGACCTCCGATCCAGGGGCTTCACAACTCAGCTTCAACTTTGCCTGGAGTGTTGCCGCCGATGAGGGCAATAGAATTCACGTCGTGTGGCACGACGATCGCGATGGCGCCTCGCAGATTTACTACAAACGCTCCGATGACGACGGCGCAAGCTGGGGACCGGACACCCGGCTGTCGAGCGATCCGGCGCCAAAGGAACACCCGGCCATCGCGGTATCCGGATCTTCTGTCTACGTTGTCTGGCACGACATGCGGAACCGGAATCTGGACATCTATTTCAAGCGGTCGCTCGACGGCGGGACGTCCTGGGAGCAGGAAAATCGCCTGTCGATTGGAAATCCAAGAGGCTCGGCCCACGCTTCCATCGCGGCTGCGCACTCCAACGTGTATGTTGTCTGGGGCGATCACCGGGACGGGGATCAGGCTGAGATTTACTTCCGTGCGTCTTATGACGGCGGGACGACCTGGGGAGAAGAAACCCGGATTTCCGAGCTTCCGTTTGACTCGTGGGTGCCGACTGTCACGGCTTCCGGTTGGAATGTCTACGTGGCATGGGTGGATACGCGCGATGGAAACGAAGAGGAGTATTTCCGGCGCTCGACAGATGGGGGTCTAAGCTGGGCACCGGTGGCGCGTCTGACCGATCAGGCGGCAAATTCCTGGGCGCCTTCTCTGGCAGCTTCCGGCGACACCGTCCACATGGTTTGGTTCGATCAACAGGACAGCCCGGTGCAGCCGCAGGAAGCGGAGAACAAGCTGAATGAGGCAATGGACCTGCTTGGGTTGAAATACGAACCGGTGCCGTCTGGAGTGATGGTAATTCATCCGGAAGAAGCTGCGAAACGACGCGCCACTGAGAAGCTTCAGCTCATCCAAATGGAAGCTCCCGCATGGGTCGCCAGAGGCGGAGACGCCGCTGGACTTCAAATGCTGCTCAAAGAGTTTGCAGAGCTGGCAGCACAGGGCGCCAGTTACATGGCAAAGGAGCGCAAGCTG
>DASXQR010000204.1:0-16748 GCA_036507075.1 Acidobacteriota bacterium
AATAGAAAAGCCGAAGGCTATCGGGTAAAACGCATAGAGCGCAAACAGATAGCGAGGTTCTGAAAGGTCAGAACGATTGTTGACAGCAACCAGACAAGGCACAATAAGAAGAGGTAACAGCAGGAGAAGAAGCGTGCGAGCTTGCGCCGGAATTTCGCCAACCGGTTTGGACCGAAGAAGTTTTCTGTGCTTTAGAACATAAAACAAGAGCAGAAAGGTGGGAACCAGGTAGAGCACAGCGGAAACGATCGACTCACCCCCGTAAGTGTCGACGCGATTGAATACCGGCCTGGAAGCCAGAATGATCGGCAGTCCTAGTTTCCAGAAGCCTGCAAACTGGTTAATGATCTGGCCCTGCGGCGCCGCCGCCAGTTCCGGGGCAGTGAGACTATGCCACGAAAAACGAATATTATTAACCCACCAGGGAAAGCCACCCATCAGAAAGGCGCCGATAAAAAAAGGGTAAAAGGAGAGCTGCAGGAATACCGAAGGTCTGACAACCACAAACCAGGCCAATACGGCCAGATAAAAGTAGACAATCAACGGATCTACCCACCAGCCCATCCCGGCGGCGAGGCCCAGGACCGTAACCCACAGACGAACTTTCCCGGACTGCCGTATCGACGCTTCCAGCCGCAGTGCCGCGTATAGAAGGAATGCCCCCAGGATCGCAACTGCATCGTATGCGCCGTCCGACGTCAGGCCTTTGTACAAAAAGAAATAGGGAGGTAGAGCCAGGTAACCGACCGCCAAAAGAGCAACCGGCCGGCTAAAGGCTGTGCGTGTCGTCCCATAAACGATGCATAGCAGCACAACCAGAAGCGCTATCATCGCCAGGTGGTAGGTTGTGATGCTGACGCCGAATAATGCGAAGCAAAATGCAACCCAGTGCGGTTCCAGAGATCCGGCGTAAGCAGATCCGTAATAAAAAACCGGATGCGCCCCGCGCTGGACGATGTCGCGCGCCATGATGGCTACCACCGCCTGGTCGGAAGTCCAATGGATGCGGCCCGCGCGAAGAACCAGAATCTGGATAGTAATTGCAACCAGGAGCAGCGCTGCGATAGGCAGAAGTTTTGATACTTTTCGACCCAGGAGACTCTTATTTGTGAGCATTTTCCCGCAAGCCGGTCATGGGCAAAGAACGGATCGCCTTCAGTGTGTGAATTTCCCGCACAATATTCCTTTTTCTGCGGTCGAATTCAACTTATTCTTGTACGAATTCGCCGATGAAAGATCAGACAAACGATTCGCTCAAACGTGTTGGAGATTTTTGGGGTAAAACGGCCGCCGACCGGGCCGAAAATCCTATTCAAGGATGGTTGGATTCAAAAATTGTTCTCGAGGCATATGTGCAACCCCGGCAGACGGGTTCGCCTCACACCAACTGGCTCGCCGGAGTGATGGAAAGATTGCACATACCAAAGGATGGCCGCTGGCTCAGTCTGGGATGTGGCTCTGCCGGACTGGAAATTTTCGCTTCCAAGCTCGGTTCCTTTCGGTCTCTGCTGGGCCTGGATGTTTCCGAAGCAGCGTTGGAACAAGCGCGGAAAGATGCCGCGTCTCAGGGAATACGGAATATCGAGTTCGAAGTGGCCGATCTAAACTCTCTGCAACTCGCGCCGGAAACTTTTGATGTCGTCCTGATGGCGATGTCTTTGCATCACATTCGGGAATTGCGGCACACCCTGATTCAGATTGAACGCACGCTCAAACCAGGCGGGTTTTTCATCATAAATGAATACATCGGCCCGCGCCAATTTCAATTCTCCGATCTTCAGCTCAACCTGGTCAAGGAGCTGCTTGCGGCATTGCCGGAGCGCTGGCGGAAAGATTTTGCAGGGGGAGGCATTAAGAGGGAGTACAGGAAAATGCCCCTGGAATATTGGGAGGCCGCGGATCCATCGGAAGCGATTCGATCCGACTTGATCGTGAGGGAAATTGAACGGCGGTTTCGGATCATCGACCGCCGGGATTATGGAGGCGCGATTCTGCATTTGCTGCTTGAACATATCGTCCATAATTTTGACGAAGCCGATGAAAAAGACGTGGCGGTTATCCGACTGCTGGGAAAGTTCGAGGAAATCCTTGGCCGGCATGGAGTACTTCGCAGCGATTTCACAGTAATGGTCATGAAGAAACGCGCCGGCCGGAGTATCCTGCGATCCATTTTGGAGCGCCACAGAGGTAAATCAGCCTGATGGCCCGCGCCAGGTTGTTAGTGAACGCCTTGCCAGACCTTTTTACGGGCATTCGATCCGAGTATCTTCCTTTTCTCCTGCTCTGTGCCGCCGTCCTTGCGCTCTGCCTGGTCAGCCCGCTGTGGAGACTCGGAGATTCCTCTGACTACATCCTTACCACTGAAAGTTTGTGGTACGACCACGACCTTGAATATTCCGGCGGCGACCTCGCCAGGCACCTGAAGCTCAAGCCACCTACATTGGACACCCCGGCCGGTCTGGAGACCCCGACAGGCAAGGACGGAAAGAAATACCTAGGGATGTGGCATTCGTTTTATTATTCGCTTGCTGCGGTCCCTTTCTACCTGCTTTTTCGCTACCGAGGTTTTTATCTGTTTAACGGATTCCTCTTCTGCCTGATGACGCTTTGTCTGTACCGGCATCTGCGCCGCTCCAATGAAACATCGCCGGCCTGGAGTTGGTCATTGCTTGCAGTCGGCTTTTCAGCATCGTGGTCCTACATTATCTGGATGCATCCGGAAGTTTTTTATATGGCGTTGATGGGATTTTTCATTTTCTTCTGGATCCGCGGAAGATTGATAGTGGCGGGCGCGATGCTGGGACTGGCGGCAGGAGCGCAACCCACACTTGGCGCCCTGCTTGCTCCGTTTGTCCTTTTGGAAATCGGAAAGAACCGGAACTGGAAACGAGTAATACTGGCGACAGCGGTCTGTTTGCTCCTTGCGGCGCCGCAGTATCTCGTGAACTGGATTCATTTTGGCATCATTCACCCGATGCTGGCGACGCAATGGGTCGGACCTTCCAATATCAGCTTTGGGCGTTGGATGCGTTCCCTGTTTGATCCGGCAGCCGGGCTGATCTGGTTTTACCCAGCCGTGGTCCCGGCGCTGCTCGAGAGTCCAAAGAATCGATTCACGCTCGCGGTTTCGAGCACCGCGGCACTGGTGCTTCTGGCAACAGGGTCATCGTCTATCTGGTATTCTCACCAAATCGGTTTGCGATATGGTTCGTATGTCTTTCCGCTGTTCCTGTTTCTTCCCCGGAGCGTTTCTTTCCAGAATTGGAGAGCGATTACTGCCTGGTGTTTCGTCGTTCTGGCAGGGACCGGTCTGGTAGTCAATCCCATTGGTAACTCGGCGACGCTCAACATTGATACTAAACTCTTCCTCCCCTACAGAGTTGCGCGCAAGCTGCCCTGGTACCGTGAAGAAGGTGTGATTACCTGGTTCCGCATGCATCCAATCGCTCCATCGGTGGGCCTGGACGCAGTGTGGGCGGACGGCTGGATACCCGGCGGTCAGGAAGTGACCATGATCCTGATGAGCGTCACTGGCGGTCCGGTCGAGTTGGATGTCCGGTCCTGGAGCCGCCAGATGGGTCGCGATCAAAAGTTTTCGCTCAAAACAGATTCAGGCCATATGCTTTCATTCCAGCTTGAACCGGATAAGGTTCACCCGCTCAAGATTCCCCTCGGCAAAGACGATATCCGCAGATCGAAGGAGGGAGAACTCGGTGTGGTGGTGGTAAAGCTTTGGGCCGAACCATGGAGTCCCGCTACAACCTTGAACACACCCGATAACCGAGTGCTGGGGATACAACTGACACGGATCGCGGCCGGCGGCTTTCCATCACGGCGGATCGGGGCCAGTATTTTGCAGCCGGGGACCTCAACGGTTCGATCCATAAGTCTCACTACAGGCTCCCGTTCCCGCTCGATTATCAAACAGAAACGGGGTCTCGCTCGTGTGGTGCAAATTGCGGCCACGAATTGCACGAATTACGCGAATTTCACGAATCTTAATAACCACCTTGTGGTGCAAGTAATCTGATTGAATTCGCGCCTTCCCGACTTCGCGGTTCAGCTTCCGCATGCTCATTTTATGGTGCGGCAGCCAACCTGTTTTTGTATTCGGTGGAGTCGAGGAAGCCCTGAATCAGGTCGGTTTCCGTCAGAGATCCCGACGCGAGCGCGTTGCGCCATGCCCAGAATCCGGAGTCCTCGGGGACACGGCGCAGGAATCCCACGTACTCCAGAATTACAAAAACGTCAAAGTAGCTGCGATTGATGAATTCCTGCGATTCAACAAATTGACGCGCCACCTGGCCGCGGGTCGCCTGGCCCGATTTGATCACGTTTGCCCAGCTCTGCAATTCGCTCTGCGAAGGGGTTCGGCCCAAAATGTTCTGATAGAGCAGAGTGACGAACTGCTCGGCTGTCAAGTTGGTGCCGAAACGAATGGCAAATTCAGGAGACTGAATGAAGGCGTCCACAATCGCCTGCCGCGCAGCCTCCGTGCGTCCCTGGGCTACCAGGTAATCTCTCCAGGCAACCAGACCAGCGTAGTCCGGCCTTCGGCCAAACAAACCGAGATAGTCGCGCGCAACGGCGCCGTAGCTCTGCTGAAACTCGGCCGATTGGAAGAATTGCAGGCCCACCTGA
This sequence comes from Acidobacteriota bacterium, assembly GCA_036507075.1. Classification (GTDB taxonomy): domain Bacteria; phylum Acidobacteriota; class UBA6911; order JACQSX01; family JACQSX01; genus DASXQR01. The sequence goes on from DASXQR010000204.1 coordinate 4,642, forward strand.
GCGCGCGTGAGCGTGGCGGCAGAGATGGCGTTGGCCCAGGTCTGGATTTCATTGGCTGTGCCTTCGCGGCCCAGAAAATCTCGATAGAACTGCGCGACCAGCCGCTCGTTGGTTATTCCGCCCGGATTTGTCGGTCCTGGATATACCGCCTGCACCGCCGCTATGTCATAAGCGCGAATCGAGGCGCCCCGGCCATCCGCGTGCGCCAGGTAGTACATCAGCGCGTCCTGCAAATAGCTTCCCGCCGGCTGCGACACATCAGAAGAATGCGCCAGCCCCAGACCGTGGCCCATTTCGTGCGCCATTACTTCGGACAAATTGCTGGTCACGGAGAAAAATGAATTCCAGCCGTTGTTGAAAACAATGTCGGCCTGCAGCAGCTTACTGTAGGTAACACCATTCACCACTATCGTCGAAGTGGTCGAGAAAGTGACGTACGTTATGGCCAGCGTTCCTCCGCCTCCGACAGGATCCGGGATTATCTGCTGCGGGTCATTGAAGGTAATCGCGTTGACTCCGTCGTTGAAATTGTATCCACTTGCCGTCGTTGTTCCGCCGTTCTTCAGGATGATCCTGGTGCCGGGGACAGAATTCCAGGCATTGACGACCGTATTGACTACATTGACGGTGCTGGAAGAATTCAGCGGCGCCGCGTTCAGGTTCACGTAAAAATTGACCGGCACGCCGGAATCGAACTGGTTCCAGCGTGGCAGCGTGGCTGTGGCGGCCGCGGTCGTGGTGTCCGTGCTGCTCAGAGCGGAAAATGAAAAACGTGAAAGAGGCTCGGACACAATAGGCTTCACATGCCTGGCGAAGGGGCGCAGCGGGCGCAGACCCTTGCGGTTTACGACTCGCTCAACATCATCGAAAGTCTTGAATTCCTCGACATCGCGCTCCACGACCTCGGCTGATTCCGGAGTAGAGCGCTTCAGATCGCCCGATGGCAGGATGCGGAACTTGCCCTGATAGAGGTGGGACACTTCAAAGAGACCGTCGGGCCTCAGGTTCAGAAAAGCTATCACTTCTTCGCCCACTTCGAATTCGGGAGCGCCAAATTCCCAGGTAACAACATCCTGAAACTTCCCTCCCAATTGCTTGAGATAGATGACGGTTCCCGGGGTAATTTGATTGGAAAAATCGTATTTTACTTCGAGGGAAATCAGAGTTTGAACCGGGCTTTCGCCTTCCCGGATACTTTCCAGCGCTGCAATCCGGCCGCCGACGATGGCATCGGCCGAGGCGACCAGCTCGTCTTGACTCAGGAGTTTGAAAGTACTGGCCCAAGTTGACGGGCCGAAGAACACCCATAGTGCGATCAGCAATAAGACATTTTTTTTCATGCAGATAAAGCTTCCTCAATCCTGGGAACGGACGGACGACTGTCCTGCCGTAAAAATTTTGCTTTTGATTAGGATGCTTTTGGAGGGGAAAGGTTGGCCACGAATTACACGAATTTTGAACACGAATTAGACGAATTACACGAATTTCACGAATTTTTTGGAATCTTAAGAAATAAATTCGTGAAATTCGTGTAATTCGTCTAATTCGTGTTCAAAATTCGTGTTAATTCGTGCACGATCTTCTGGGCGGAGTGGCGCCAGGTCCAGTTTTGCAGGATGTCCTGGGAGGCGCGGCTGCCCCGGGCGCGGGCTTCGTCTTGATTTTCAAATACTTGTCTCATCAGATGACGCAGATGCTCGTAGCTCGGGTGCGCCCACTGAAAGCCGGTGTAGTAGGGGCACTTGGCGACTGCGGGGATCAGCTTCTCTACATCGATCAGATAGGAGTTCTCGTCTGTCATGAAGTCGGTATGAGAACTCCAATTGGTCGCGATCACGGGCAGGCCGCAGGCCATCGCCTCAATCATCGGCATTCCAAAACCCTCGCCTCGCGTGGGCAGCACAAACGCGTCCGCCGACCGGTAAAGGGCGCCCATCTGATAAGCCGGGATTACCGCATTCAGGCTGAAAATGATTTTTCCCCCGGCATCGGCCAGTCCCAGCCGGCGGATCTCCTGTGAGACATCGATGCTGCTGTCCCGGTTGATGATCTTGCAGAACAGAACCACGTCTTCGCCGGCGCGAAATTCATCATTAAAGGACTTGAGCAAAACATCGGGCGCCTTTCTTTCTCCCCACTCGAAAATGGAAAGAAACACGAACGGTCCAGGCGGTTTGTAGGAAGTAATTTCGGGGTTGAAGTAATTTTCATCCACCCCCAGAGGGATCACATGAATCGGCCTGGTGACCCCGCTGGCAATAAATGTTTCCCGGTTGAACATCGAAGGCACCCAGACCTCGTCCATCTGGTTTGCGTGCCGCGCCCATTCCTCCGGGATCCGGTCCGTCTCAAGCATGGTGAAACCAATTTTGTAGCTTCCGAAGTTCTGATCGAAGACGTCTCCCTGCGCATAGGCGACCTGAGGCCAGCGGGAATCAATGGCGCGCTGCCGGATGACGTTGATCATATACTCATCGGAATATTCCGGCTCGACCAATGGGAAAACAGATCCCGGCCCATAAATGTATTTGTAAGCCACCCATACTCCCAATTCGTCAAGCGCCAGGGCAAGAGACCGGGAAGAGACGGCATATCCGGTCGGAAAATTGATGATCGAATGCCAGCCGAGGCGATGCCGATACCTCTCCTCCAGACACTGCTTCCATTTCCGGGCAAAAGTCTTCTGCGACCTTTCAAACAGGGGTTTGAACTCGACTTTGTTTTCGGTCGTGGAGATGTTTTCGTGGTGGACCAGCGTGGCAGCGCCGCAGCAAACCGTTCGGTAACCGACCTGCCGGGCCTTCAGGCAGTAGTCGGAGTCCTCAAAATAGGCGAAGTAATCCGAGTCCAGGCCTCCAATTTTGTCGATCAGCTCCCGCTTGATATAGGCGCAGGCAAATACAACGCCCTGCACCTCTTGAGTGCGCGCATACTGATTGATGTCTATCTGGTTTCCTCCCCGCTGCTGCCCCCAAAGCGTATCCAGCGGCATGTAGGTGCCCGCATGCTGCAAAACTCCTGAGGGCCGGCGCAGGCGGCAACCGACAATTCCGATGTCCGGCGCGCTGTAGGCGGTAGCCTGAAGCTTCTGTAACCAGTTCGCTTCTGTGACCTCGATGTCATTATTCAGAAGAATCACGTCGCGAGGCGATGACTTCTCAATCCCGAGATTGTTGGCCGCCACAAATCCCAGATTGCTCTGGTTTTCGATTACCTCAGCACCGGGCACAGACCTCAGATAGGGAACAGTACCGTCGCTGCTTCCGTTATCGATCAAGAGCAACTGATAATCGACGTCTGAGGTATGTTTTTTCAGCGACTCCAGGCACTTCTTTGTATAAGACAGGCCGTTCCAGGTGAGAATAATGATGGCGACCGGACGACTCATTTAACCGCTATAACTGCGTAGTCCCGAGCTCCGTATAAAAGCTCGTTGAGGAAGTCCACCGAATGATTGAATTCAACCACCGCCGGGTCGCTTCCCGGCAGGCGCCTGAGCCGTTGGTGATCTTCGATTGGAGAAGAAAATAACAAATCTACCTTTTGATAATGCAGCGATTCGAGCAAGAACTGGAATGTTGCCGGGTGGATCGGCCGCTGATGGGTCAGATCCATGTAGAGCGCGTTGGCATGGACTGCCAGCGTTGCAGGATTGATCGTCTCCGCAATGAATACACCTCCGGACTTCAGCTTCGCGAAAACGAGACGGTTAAGATCGAGGAACTGATCCGTCGTCAGGTGCTCCACAAACTGGGCGGTGAAAACCCCGTCCAGCGACTCATTTTCGACCGAGCGCAGGTGTTCGAGCGCTTCGCCGTGCACCACATTCAAGCCCTTCGACCGAGCCAGCAGCACATTGTCGCGGCTCCAGTCGACTCCCGTTCCCGCCTGGCCCATTTCCCGCAGGATCTCGAGAAACTCTCCACGGCCGCAGGCAAGATCCAGGACCTTCGTCTTGCCTTCAAAGTAACGCGCGTATTGTTTTTGACGCTGCTTGATTTCCAATTCCGAGCCGCGAAAGCGGAGCTCAAACTGAAAATAATCGAACCCGCCGTCGTCAACCAAGTTCTTGACAGAAGGCGCGGGGATCGACTTCACTGGGATCTCTTTCGCTTTCCGGTCGACTGTGCCCGGCGTTTCTGTCACAGGTTTCGCCAGATCAGCCAGCCGGCGAACATCCCGCTCCAGTACTGCCAGTCGCTCCAAGGTACGGGCCGGCTGGAAGTGACTTAACTGTGCTGTAAATTCAATGCGCACATTCTCGATGCTTCTGGCAAGGTTTTGAATTGCGGCTTCGACCTCAGTTTTGAAGCCAAGCTTGTTTAAGAACTCAACCCGAGCATTCTCGATGCTTTCGGCCAGACTCCATATGGTGTTCTCAAGCCTCACATGAAGGCTGGCCAGCGCCGGGTTGATTTGAGCCTTCTGCGCTTCCAACAGCATCGCCTGGCGCTCCTGCATTTGCTGTATCGCCTGCTTGACTTCTACATTGAATCGATTCTGGTCCGCCGTGTAGAACCGGATCAGGCGGTCGACAACCAGCTTGAGCGCGCGAAAGCGAGTTCGTTTGGAGACGGTGGGCAATGGCGGAACGTCCAGCTTGATGCCGGCGGGAGGATGATAAAGCCATTCCGGCAGCGCCACTCTATAGGGGTCGTCTGAAGACGAGCCGGTATCTACTCCCCGAACACTCGCAGACAGCCGCTGCATCAAGTCCGGAACATTCACCTGGCGATCCTGATGATCGAATAGTTTCATCAGGTTAGGGAGTATAACATGCGGCGTTGCTCGTGAGGGTGTGGCAGAGACCGAGGATTTGCTTGCCTTTGTGACTTTGTGGCAAATTGAAGATATCGTGGTAGCCATTGGCCATATAATCTTGTGGCATGGGCAACCGATATCTGGATTGGTTTCGACAGGCTGAAGCGGATCTGAGACACGCTCAGAATGCACTGCAGACAGGGGACTTTGAATGGAGCTGTTTTGCGGCGCAGCAGTCGGCCGAAAAAGCTCTTAAGGCAGTCTACCAGAAAAAGGGGATGGATGCCTGGGGTCACACCGTAACGGTGCTGGTGGGAAACCTCCCGGCTTCAATCCGACCTCCCGACAATCTTTTGGACCTGGCCAAAGTGCTGGATAAGCACTACATTCCGAGCCGTTATCCAAACGGTTTCGAATCGGGGGCGCCGACTGACTTTTACACCAGGCAGGAAGCCGAAAGTGCTATTGCGTATGCAAAGGAGATCGTCAACTTCTGTCGTCATCAAATCGATTGATCGGGAGGCTGTCAGAAAAGCCGTCGAGGCTTACGCAGCAGAGCTGAGGGCATCCTGCCCTGAAGTTGAACGGGTCATTTGGTTTGGTTCCTGGATAAATGGTCTGCCCCGTCCCGGCAGCGACGTGGACCTGTGCCTGATTCTTTCGTCGGCCGCCGACCAGCCGAGAGATCGCATCAGCAGGTATCTACCCAAACATTCCTTTCCCGTCGGAATCGACCTGTTTCCGTACACCCGCGACGAGTTCGAGCGCCTGGGGCAAGACTCGCCAAAGTGGTACGCGACGATCACTTCAGGATTGGAGTTCAGGCTTGACTAGCCACGAATGGAGCCACGAATTTCACGAATTTCACGAATTTCGAAGGCATGCAAGAGAGTAGAAAAGCGCCGGTCGTCGGAAGGGACAAAACTTGACACCCACTCCGATGGGTCAATTCGCGAAATTCGTGAAATTCGTGGCTCAATTCGTGGCTCACCGTCCCCGGGAAACGCGTATTTTTTCCGAGCTTACGGTTTGAATCGTGACTTTCGGCTCCAGACGCGCCAGGCCGATGAATTCCGGCGTCGTCGGCAGCACCCGGAAATCGAGCACATTGTCAATCCAGTCCCGGCAATCCTCAAAATGATCGCGATCAGAATGGACAGCCACCGTAAGAAAGTAATCGCCGGGCCCAAGGTTCATCTGCATCCCGAAGTCGACCACCAGCAGCTCCTCCGGTTCGACTCTGATCCTGCACCTATGATAGTAGGTGTTGGTGCCAAACACATCGTTCCCCAGCCTGTCTCTCAGCAGGATCCCGATGGTGGGATTTTCCATCGTCTCATGGAACAAAACCTGCAGTCTTATGGTTCCCTGGTCGCCGGAGACGATCGCCCGAGCCTTCTGCCCATTCGAATTGAGCAACTCGACCAGCTTGATCTCCGACGTGAAACTGCCATAGCGCCGGTGTTGTCTGGCCGCGTCCTGTTCGCGCTCAAACTCGCCGGACCGGAATTTGAGCTGATCGCCGGACGATTTTTGCGCCAGCAGCGCGATATAGTCCTCGGTAATCTTTGCCGGCGGGCCGTCAGCCAGCAGCTCGCCCTGGTCCAGCAGCAGGGCGCGGCCGCACAGGGTGCGAACCGAGGACATGTCGTGGGAAACAAAAAGAATGGTCGCTCCCTGCTTCTGAAACTCAATCAACCGGCGGATGCATTTCTGCTGGAACAGCGCGTCTCCGACAGCCAGCGCCTCATCGACAAGCAGGATCTCCGGATCGACGCACACGGCCGTGGCGAAGGCCAGGCGCACCCACATCCCTGAAGAATAGGTCTTAAGGGGCCGATCGATGAAATCCTTCAATCCCGAGAACTCTACAATCCTGCCAAAACGGTCATCAATCTCCTCGCGCGTAAAGCCCATCAGCGAAGCGTTCAAGTAGACATTCGAGCGGCCCGTAAATTCCGGATGGAATCCGGTTCCGAGCTCGATCAGGGAGCTGACGCGGCCTGAAATCTCGACCTTCCCGCTACTGGGAAGCATCAGCCGGCAGAGTATCTTCAGCAGCGTGCTTTTTCCCGATCCATTCTGTCCCACCACCCCAATCGTGGAGCCTCGGATCACCTGAAACGAGAGATTACGAAGCGCCCAAAAATCGACGCGGTACTTTCGTCTTCCGGCGTGCAGCAGCTCCCGGATACGGTCTCCGGGACGCCTGTAGATTCGAAAAATCTTGACCAGCCGTTCCACCAGGATACTAGTGTCCGGCGGCGCCTTCTTTGGCTCTTCGCGCTCGCTGCGGTCAGAGTTCGTCAATGAATCTTCCATAAAACCGGGTGTAAACACGGTAGCCGAGAACGAAGGCGAGCGTGGACAGAAACACGAAGATTGCGAAGCCGTGCAGCTCGGGCACGCCATTATTCAACAGGATATGGCGGTAAATATTTGCCGCATAGGCGAGTGGATTGACGTAAAGAACAAACTGTAACTGCGGGGGAATGATATGGCTAGGATAAAAGATCGGCGTCAGGTAAAGCCACAGCATCAGCAGCACGCTCACTAGCTGAGCCGTGTCCCTGAAGAAGACATGGAAAGTACAGAAGACAAATCCCAGCCCCAGGCTGAACAGCATGGCAAAGAACGCCATGGGAACGATCAGCGGAAGCAGGTAGGGAAACCGGCCCCACAAGACAACGATGGCCGCCGTCAGAATGCCCAATCCGATAAACTGTGTAAATAGGGACGCAAAGGCGATTGAAAACTGAATCGACTTGGCTGGAAAACGCAGATTCTTGACCAGCGAGGCATTTTCTGTAATCGAAGTGGTGCATCGCTGCACCGTTTCCTGAAATGAGAGCCACGGCAGCATTCCGCAGAAAAGGAAAATGGCAAAGTTCGCTGTTCCGCCCCCTTCGTTGAAGCGAACCTTCAAAATATAAGAAAACACGTACGTGTAGACGGCCAGAGTGATCACCGGATGGATCACCGACCAGAACAGGCCCATGGCCGATCCCACGTAGCGCGAGCGCACTTCGCGGGCGACCAGTTGCCCAATCAGACCCCACTGTTTGGCAATCCGCGCCCAGGCTAACCTTCGATCCAGCGACAAGTCCATGGTTTGCGAGTATAACACGCCCGTTGCTCGTCATCAGTCGGTCGTCGCTCGTCATCGGTCTTTCAGTCTTTCAGTCTTTCAGTCTCTCAGTCTTTCAGTCTTTCAGTCTTTCAGTCTTTCAGTCTTTCAGTCTTTCAGTCTTTCAGTCTTTCAGTCTCTCAGTCTGTCAGTCTGTCAGTCTGTCAGTCTCCCAGTCGCTCAGTCTTTCAGTCGCTCAGTCGTTTAGTCGCTCAGTCGTTTAGTCGTCTAAGTATTTTGGGTGGACTAAGAGACTGAGAAACCGATGACTGATGACCAATGACTAATCAGACTTACCGCAGATAACCGAGGGATTTGAGGCGGGCTACCAGTTCCGGATTTAGATTCGCAGGATTCCTGTTGCCTTTGCTGTGAGCGAGGCAATAGCCAAACCAGCGGGTAAAGACCGACTCGAGCGCCGCGAGCCTGGCGGCGTTTTTTCCAGACACGCGGTTCCGAGCAATCCCCTTTTTCTCGAGAGGATCTTTATGCAGGTCAAAAAATTCGACATCTTCTCCTCTCAGATCTCGAATCATTTTTGTGTCGGCATCCCTCACACAGTAAGTTTCCCCTGTCTGGCCAAACGCATAAGGGCGTGGTTTTCCAAACAGCGACTGCCCTTGAACGAATTCCGGGAGTGATACGTGCGCGAGTTCGGCAAGCGTCGGAAATACGTCTACCGTCTGAGCTAATCTATCGCTTCTCTTGGGTTTCAACCTCGCGGGGTAGTGAAAAATTAACGGCACACGCAGCATTTCATCGTAAACGGTGCTGTTGTGGCTCATCTTTCCATGCTCGCCGAAAGCTTCACCATGGTCCGCCAGAATCACCACGATGGTGCGATCCAGCACACCCTTGGTCCGCAATAGGCGAATTACCTTGCCTACTTCGAGATCCACAGTACGGAGTCCAGCGTCGTAATCGGCCTCTATTTCCGACCTGAATTCGGGCGTCAACTTTATCGTGCCCTGATCGATAGCAACCAGATCATGCGCCCATGATTTTCCGGAGCGGCCAAAGATGGCGCGTACATCCTCTGGGGCATCATAGGGCTCATGCGGGCGCAGATAGTGGATGTATCCAAAAAACGGCTCCGCAGTTTCGTTGAGTTGCTGAGCAAATTGTTCTGTGACGGCTGAAGCTCGGTCGGTGCCGTAATCGACATTGTTCAGACACGAATCAAATCCTCGATCCAGTCCGAACGCGGGCTCAAGAAAGGGATTATTCCCAGTAAGGAGAGTACGGTAACCGGCCTTTCGGAAACTTTCAGCCATGGTGGGAGCCTCACGAGATAATCGGTTTCCGAGGCCCAGGACTTGATGGACATCCGGGTAGAGGCCGGTGAACAGCGAAGCCGTCGAGGCCACCGTGTAAGGCGCTACGGCAAGTGCCGCGGTGAAGACCTCGCTCTGCCTGCAGATCTGGTCGATTTCAGGAGTGGTGGGGCGGGGATATCCAAAGAATCCAATGTGGTCCGCCCTTGCCGCGTCCAAAACAACAATCAGCACATTGGGGAGGCCGGCAGTCTTCGGGTCGGGGAAGCGGGAAGTTTCAGCCGGACCCGCAAGTGCTATTCCAAACAGAACAAAAAGGGAAAACGTCAGGCCCCTTTTAGCTTTCATCTAAATACCAGATTAATTTGAACCGTCTGTTAAAGTCAGTGCCACTCCGGCCGCATTCCCCCCAAAGGTCTGCCGGCCTTATCCTGATCACTCAACAGAACTTGAATCGACCGATCAGAAGGCCTGGGCTTCGCCCAATCAGATGACAACCAATCCGGAAAAAGGTTTACATAAAAAAAAGACGACGACATGCGAGTCAGGACCAAGAAGCCGTACCAGAGGAACCGTCGCGCCGCCTAAACGCTGCCGCGCCGCCATAGTAGAGACGCCCCACTGGGGCGTCTCCTTGCCGATGGAAGTTGTGCAGGACACTGCTGACAAGATTCAGTCATGCGTGCGACCGTATTATTTCTTCGGCGGGCTACCAGGCGAGGGCTTAAAAACGATGGTCAGCGAGAGTCGAAAGTCCTGAAGCAGCGGCGCATCCGCCGCCGGAGTAGGATGAATGATCGAGGTTAACCTTGCGTTGGTCCGCGCCAATTCACGGCGCTAATCTCTCCAAAAAAGCTTTACATAGAGAAACAACGAAGCCAGGCAAATCGCGCTGAAACTCTTTTCCATCATTTCTGCCACCGGTAATCGCGCACTTGAACACCTAAATCTCGCCAGTCTCCGGACCCAAATTCAATCTTGGGATTCCAGGTGCGGCTGGAAACAATCGAGATGTCTGCTTTGGGTTTCAGAACAGCGAATTGCAGTTCATGCCATTCGGGCGCGGTGAGAAGAGCTTCTTTTTCCTGCCCGTTCACCTTGACGTAAACTTTAAGCGGCACTCGGAAGATGTCCGGGTTCGTTGCCCGTATCGACAGCGATAGCCGGGTCCCCTGAGCCGGCACCTGTTCGACCGCAGCCCGTCGAGTCCACCGCAACGGATATCCTTCGGCGGAATCAACGCCGAAAAAACCTTCCGACCAGTTATCCATCTGGCGTGACATTCCCGTAGCCAGCGCGCCCACTGTCAGCAGAAGCCCCAGAACACCCATCAGGTATTTGGCGCGCCGCGGTATTGGAACCGGCCGGTTGGAGGGCTTTGGAGCCAGAGCCAGAATTGTTCCCGCTATCAGCCAGAAAAGCAGCGCGACTTCAGGAACGAGCAGCGGATGACCGGTTAGCGAGGTAACAATGAAGATCAACAGACTGGCTGTCAGGCAACGTCCAAGCCACCGGGTCCCGGGGTCTTCAAGCTTCTGTGTCCGCCATGCAGCGGCAAAGAGCGATACAAAGAACGCGAGACACAGGGCGCATCCGACAAGACCCAACTCCGCGCCGACTTGAAGAAAATAATTGTGCGCGTGAGCTGCAGGTGGGTCATACCCCGGTTGGGGCGGCAGCCCCAGCTTTGTTCGCCACCATGGGTACTGATAGTAAAGATTAGCGGGCCCGATCCCACTCAGGGGCTCATTCAGCATCGCCAGGCCGGCGACCTTCCAGACGGTAAAACGACCTAGCTCGAAGTATCGAACAAAGGCCGAGGGCGTAAATGTCGTAACTCGATCATGAACCTGCCTGGCAAAATAAATGGCATCTCTTTCGGGGAAGAGCAGGCCGACGCTGCGGAAGAAAAAATACAGCGTCAAAAGCGCCACAACCATCTTCCCGTAGTTTGCCCGCCAGAAGGGCCATTGCAACACGTTTTTTATCCGCTTGAGCGCCGGTAAAACGAGCCACAATGCTGCAACAGCCACCGCGACCATTCCGGAAAGAGAGAGCGAGCTGAGGGCAGCGAATATCAACAATAAACCAGCCGCCACGGCTGAATAACTCAATAACAGCCGTCTGAATTGGCCTGCCACGCCCACACCGACCAGCCCGGCAGCCGCAGCGAATGTAGCGAATGAATTCCGGTCGGGGAAGTTTGCTTGAAAAAAAGGCTCCGTAAAGCCTCCCATGAATTCGTAAGAAAATCGAAGAGAGGCGGACAAGACCAGGACCATGAAAAGCCAAACGAGAGTCTTGCGTTCGGCCTGCGCCACAATCCACATCAAGCCAATCCCGGTGGCCAGAAGAATGGCGTCAGGCACCGATGCGTATACCGTTCCCGGAAAGTGCCAAATAGAGAGTGCGGATTCATGCAGACCTGCCAGCACCAGGCGTAAACTTGAATGCTTTCCCAACCACAGCATCAGAGCGATACCCGAAACGCCCAGCCAGGCCAGCCACAAAAGGGAGAAAAGAACTGGCGTCTCAAGACTTGAAAGACCGCGCTTCTTGAGAAAACCGATGGATAGCAAACCAAACACTAATGTTTCTGCAATTGAGAAAAAGGGTACACCGGAGTCCTGTGGCGCTGTGACGTGCAGCGGAAGGTTGGCGGCGAAGAATAGAAGTCCGACCCTGAAATCGACAAGAGTGATTAGCAACTGCGCTATTGCAAGCGCTCGGTACCACCAGGAGAGATACGGTGTCGAACAGGCGAATCGGATAACCAGCAGAAAAAAGAAACTGGCAAGCAGGAAACGCGCGGCAGGAAGCAGACGAATACGAGTGCCTGAATGAGAATCGCTGCGAAGAGGAGAAGAATGTGAAGCACCTTCCAATCTTTGTTTCCACCCTATGGATTTCGTCGTCTGTGCCAGGGCGCTTTGGCGAAAGGTGAA
>DASXQR010000205.1:0-22215 GCA_036507075.1 Acidobacteriota bacterium
AGCCTCCGTTTCGGCTGGAGGATGGATCGATCGAGAGATGAATTTCAAATCGATAACAAACATTTTTGGACCGAAACTCATGTTAGTTAATAGCTTAAGAGATTTTCGTAAAACCTTAACCGGACAGTAGTGACAACGGACAACTGACCACTGACAACGGACAACGTTCAATCTTTCCGTTCGCGCAGCACCAGCACTTGATTCACGGGCAGGTTCCGCAACTGCTGGCGGATGCCACTGGGCCATTGGATCTCAACCAAATCGATGCGGGCCGCCGTCCCCACGCCGAAATGCAGCCTCAAATCGTTTTGTGAAAGGTAGCTGCCGCCACTGCGCACTTCGTCGATCTGCGAACGGCCATTCGCGGTAAGCCGGACGCGCGCCCCGATGGCGCTGCGATTCGAACGAACGCCTGCCAGCTTGAGGATTACCCAGTTGTTGCGGGGGCCGCCCGAGCGCCGGAGCAATCCGGGTGGTTCGTTTTGATGGTTCACCAGCACTTCCAGACTACCGTCATTGTCTATATCGCCAAAGGCGGCGCCCCGGGAAGAATGACGCTCCTGCAGCCCGGGGCCTGCCGTTTCCGAAACATCTGAAAATTTCCCTTCACCCAGATTGCGATAAAGGATCAACCGATCCCGGGAGCGAACGTCAATGTTCAAGCGATCCACTTCCGGATAAACATGCCCGCTGACCAGCAACAAATCCTTCCAACCATCGTTGTCGAAGTCGAAAAACCCGCAGCCCCAACCGACAAAACGGGTGTTGTGGGCCATTCCGGCAGGCGCGGTTACGTCGTCGAAATTGCCATCGCCGCGATTGCGATACAGCGTCTCCCGCTCGTCGGAAAAATTACTGCGAAAAATATCAAGCCATCCATTTCCATCGTAGTCTCCTGCGGCCGCGCCCATCCCGGACAGCGCCTTCCCATTTTCATCCAGACTCGCGCCGCGAAGAAGTGCCTCGTCCCTGAATCTTCCGCCGCCCTGATTGATGTAAAGAATCGAAGGGGTTCGATCGCATGCGACGTAAATGTCCGGCCGGTCGTCGTTGTTGAAATCGCCTGCCAAAACGCCGAGCGAATAGTTCTGTCCCGGCTGTGATACACCGGAAGATTCAGAGACCTCGGTAAAAGTTCCATCTCTGTTATTGTGATAAAGAACATTCCGATCAAACGGAAACCCTCGGGGACCGCAATTAACGGGGAGATTGCGGTACCAGCAGTACGGGTTCTCTCCCGGCTTAGGCGCGGAGCCGAGATCAAACTTCAGGTAATTTGCGACAAACAAGTCCAGATGCCCGTCGCCGTCGTAATCCAGAAATGCGGAGCCGGTACCGTAGCGGGCGCCGTCCTGCTTCAATCGCGCTGTTGCGGTCACATCCCGAAAATGTCGGCCGTTGACATTTCGATAGAGAACGTTGGTTCCCCAGTACGTGACGAATAAGTCCACGAAGCCGTCATTGTCATAATCGCCCGCACACACTCCCTGGCCCCAGCCGCTCCGCGCCAGCCCGGCTCTCACCGTTACATCTTCAAAATGTCCTCTTCCATCGTTGTGGTAAAGACGATTTGTGGCGGCGTCATTTCGCCCTGCAACGCCTCTGCCGGCAGAAAAATCGGGCTCCACACCGGAAACCACAAAGACGTCAAGGAAGCCGTCGTTGTCGAAGTCAATAAATGCCGCGCCGCTTCCGGTGGTTTCAATGATGTATTTCTTCGATCCAATGCCGCCGTTGGGGAAGGAACTTGTGAGACCCGCATCGGCGGCAACATTGCGAAACTCGGAGTGCTGTAGCAGCGGGAAAACACTGCCGAATAACCACCAAGGCGCCAAGGCGCCACAAATAGGAAACAGCAGTTTCGCGCCGGCAGATAATATCTTCATCCGGCTTCAGTTTATTGTTGGGGAGGCCGTTCACCGAGTTTTTTCAAAAAATCAGTGAACTCGCCTTCAGGCGGGCGCTGCAGCTTTTCCAGCTCATTTTTTTCTCGAAGCGCTTTGTCACTGTCACCTGCATTGCGGTAGGCAATCATCAGGTTGTAATGCGCAGCTTCGCTTTTTGGCGCCAGCCGGACGGCGCGCTCCAGCAGTTGAATTGCATCGCTGTACAGTTTTGAGTCCAATCTGAGCTTACCGAGCGCAACCAGGGCTTCGGTGAATTCGGGACTGAGCGCCAGTGTGCGTTCGAAGCGGGTCGCTGCCTCGGCGGGCTTTTGCTGAGCAATCAGAATCTGGCCTATTTGATACTCCGCAACCGCATCACTGGGGTTGAGTGCCAGCTCTATTTCGAACTGATTGGCTGCTTCCGCGAGCGCTTCGGGCGCATGAGACTGCAACAGAAGCGCGCGCCCCAGGCGGTAATGCAGGTTCAAGCCGGCAGGATTCTTTTCGATTGCTTTGCGATACTCGGACGCTGCTTCGCCGTACCTCCCCTGAATTTCGAAGATTTCCGCCGAAAGCTGGTTGACTCGAAATGAAGCGGGGGTTTTCTGGAACATCTGAAAGACGGCTTCATTCCACGCCTTCATATGAAGGCGTGCCTTCAGATACAGCACGTCCGCATCTGCGGGATAGAGCGCACCCAGGCGCCCGATAAGAGAGAAGGCTTCAGTCACTCGATTATGAGATAGATGACACTGGACTAGCGCGATTCCAGCCAGGCGCCGCAGGTCGGAGTTCGAGTTTTCATTGAGCTGGGCCTCCAGATCCCTGCTCGCAATCTCGCATTTACCGGTGGCGGCGCGCGACAAAGCGAGAAAAGTGCGCGCGTTCGGATCGTCCCCTTTCTCCAGAACTCCTTCCAGCGTCGACTGCGCCGCGCCATACTGGCCACGGTGAAATTGAAGGATGCCTTTGAGCAACGATAATTCCGGATCCCTGGCGAGAGCTCTTTCGGCCGCAGCATAGTCGCCGCGCTTGATTGCGGCTGTGGCGTCCTCAACAGGACTCTGTCCTGCAACCAGGCCGGAATGGAGCAGCAACACAGCAACAAAGCATAAAAACGAGTAGCGAGTTTGCGAGTTGGCGAGTTGGCGGGTTGCGAGTTGACGGGTTGCGAGTTGACGGGTTGCGAGTTGGCGGGTTGCCAGTTGCCAGGTTGCGAGTTGCGCGTTACGAGTTTCGAGGGCGGGAGTTTTTGGCTCAGAGTCACACTTCATTCGCTTGTCCCTGTCAACACTCGAAACCAACCTCGTTACTCGCAACCCGTAACCCGTAAACTCGTAACCCGCAAACTCGTAACCCGCAAACTCGCAACCCGCAAACTCGTAACCCGCAAACTCGTAACCCGCAAAACCCCCAATCCCCAAACCCGCAAACTCGCAACCCGCAAACTCGTAACTAATGACTGGCATCGTCAAGGACCAGATCCAGGCCTCCGAATCGATGACGCTGCCGGCCGTCAAAATAACGGAAGCTGATCAAGGGTGGAATCCCCGGAGCAATTTGACCCGGCGGCAAAACACGATCCGCCACAGGCGTCGCCGCCTCAAGAACCCGGCCGGACTCCGCCACCGCCCGGAGCAGCCTAACAATTGCCGATTCGGTTTCGGACTGCAGATCACGCCTTTGAGTTTGCCGCTCACCCTCAATCCGGGCAGCGGCCGCTTCGCCGGGCGAAACGGAAACCGGTCGCTGGTTTTTTACCTCACCAGGGATTGGAAAACCAACGCCGGAGGCGGAGTTTCCCTCTCCGCCTGCCAGGGAGGGTATCAGTAGTAGAGCAAGAACAGCCGCCGGCAGCAGATACCGGACCATCGATCGCGGAGACCGAACCACGAACAAACTGATCATCGATCACCCATTTCTTCCAGCGCCTTGAGGGCCACGGGGCTGTTCGGCTTTCTTAACAACAGGTCGTGCAGAACAGCTCGGGCCCGTTCGCGATTTCCCATTCTAATATAGAGGCGAGCCAAATTGAGATACGCGTTTTCGGCGTCCGGCGCCACGCGGATGCCGTACTGCAGCGCTGCCACAGCATCGTCTAACCGCCCCTCCTGCGAGTACAGCACGGCCAGATTATTGATGGCGCCCGCATGGTCCCTTTTAGACGCAATTGCCTGTTGGAACAGACTTCGTGCTTCGTCAAATCGATTCTGGCGAGCCACCAACAGTCCGAGTTGGTTGGCTGCGTCGGGATCTCCGGAATCAACCTGCAGCGCGCGACGAAACATTTTTTCCGCCGCGTTCCAGTCGCCTAACTTTGTAAGAGCCTGGCCGGCGTTGACCAGAGCGTAGGCGAGATCGGGATTCAGTTTCAGGGCTTTCTGGTAATTCTCAAGCGCCGCCCGATAATTCTCAGCCGCCATTTCCACGCCGCCAAGATTGTTCCAAACCTCGGGAGAATTCCCGTTCAACCTCAGCGCCCGATTCAGGTGATGGCGGGCTTCCTCCGGGCGTCCCGCTTCCAGATGAATCTGCCCAACCGCCAGCAGTGCTTTGAAATTCGACGGATCCTGGCGCAAGACTTCATCCAGATACTGCAAGGCCTGTTCCGGATAGCCCGCCGAAAAGAACGCCGCCCCCAACTGGAAGTACTTGCGGTGCGGACGGCGGTAGTATCGGCCTGCGAATGGAAGCGATCTGCCCTGTCGCTCCGCGTCTGATTGCGGGCGCGTCAAAATATTCAGATCCTCACGCAGAACCGAAATATCGGGCAGGTTCGGGTAAATCTTATGCGCGCGGCTGCGCTCGTCGATCAGCAATAGCAGCGGCAATGTCAGGCCGGTCCGCCAGTCGAACAGGTAACGTCGAAGCAGCGCGTACCACGCCGCTACGTCAGGACCCTCCTTCTTGAGATTGACGATTTGAAACGGGAGCCCGGCCGAAGCAGCAGGGCTCTCCTGTGCCGTGAGCAGCAAAAAAGCGGGACCGCTCCGCTTTTCCGGCAGCGGAACCGGTTCCATCAGCCAGGTTGGAAACAGATCGGGTGCATTTTCCCCCAGCACCCCGTCCGGCACGGTTGTGAGCGCGGCAGAATCCCTGGCCGCCGCGCGTTTCGCGAACGGCGTGCTCTTGACCTGGTTCACGCCTTCCTTGATTTCATGCCGGAAACCGGCTGCCAAATTGCGGAATTCCTGCTTCAAGCCCGATGGCCATTGAACGAGCACTCGGGAAGCGGCGGTCTGTTGCCTCAATCCAAAGTAGAGCACTTTTGTATGTTGCGAAAGATAGCCGGACCCTGCCTGCACCGACTTGATTATCCGGCGCATACGCCGCGGCGGCGCCGAACCCGCTATTACAGAGACCTCGTTTTGTCCGCCGACTCGGGACCCGGAACTCGAAACCCGCAACACGGAACCCGTAACAGTGTCCACGTCGTCCCCGGCGGAACTGTTTTTCCCATCAGTCGTGGTCTCCACTTCCACGCGCGCTCCGATCCCGTCTCGATTTGATTTGGTTCCTACCAGCTTTAGCGCAAGGGAGTTGCGGCTCGTACCACACTGATTCCGAAAGACACGCACCTGGGGACCAAGCCGGCTCTTCAAAAACAGATCGAGATTGCCGTCGCCGTCAAAATCCGTGGCGGCGAAGGCCCGGCTGTCTTCAGCCACATCGAGGCCCGAGATTCCCGACAAATCAAAATATCGGCCGCCGCTCCGGCGGTAATAGACATTTGTCTCGCGGCCGTTCCAACTGTAATCCCCGCGTATGAGCTGGTTGAGCGCGTTCCAGCCGTTTTCATATGCTGTCGACGGCGCGGCGGTAACGGGCGTACGTGACACGACCTGGCGCCAGAAAAAACTCTCTAAATCGTTTTCCGATGGATGTGTGATCATTCCGCACGTGACATAAACTTCACAGGAGCCGTCGTTGTCAAAGTCCAGCGCATCGGCACACCAGGCCCAGCGTCCCATTTCCAGGCCTTCGCGCGCTCCGGCTTCTTCAAATGTACCGTCGCCCCGATTGCGATAGAGTGAGTTACCCTTCGAATGGCGGATATATGCCGCTTTCAGCGCCGCGTCGGCGCCGGGTTTGAATTCCTTTTGGCGTACGACACGCTGCCCCGCGGCACTCCACATATTGCTCACGTAAAGATCAAGCGTGCCGTCATTGTCGTAGTCGAACCAGGCAGCGCTCATTCCGGGACCGATATCTTCGACACCGCCCGCTGCAGCCACATCACGGAAGCGGCCCTTTTCATTTTTATAAAGATTATTGCGTCCAAAATCGTTGGCCACGTAAAGATCGGGCCAGCCGTCTCCATCGTAATCGCTCCAGGCGGGCGCAAAGCTGTAGCGGTCATTGTTCTGATCCAGGCCGACGCTGCCGGTAACGTCTCTAAAGACGCCGCCTCCCGCAGGGTCCAACTCATTTCGAAACAGAAAATTCGGGGGACCGTTGCGCGCATCGTGATAGGGCACCGGATAGTGATACTGGTCCTCGCTTTGAAAATAAACGTAGCTGCAAAGATAAAGATCGACGCGGCCATCGCGGTCAAAATCTGCCGCGCTCATGCCGGTAAATGTTCCCTGCGGAGCACGGGCAAACTGGAAGGCGTCGGGCCGGTGTTGGAACGTCCCGTCGCCTTGATTGAGAAAGAGCAGCGGACTGTGGGCGCACAGCACCACTAAATCCTGACGGCCGCTGTTTCGAAGATCGAGGAAGAGGGCGCAGGAGGTATCGTCCAGAATTCCCAGGCCGGTGCGCTCGGTGATATCGATGATGCGACCGTGCTCTCCCACCTTGTACATAAGGTTGGGCAGCCCGCCCGGCTGGCAGATGTAAATTTCATCCCGGCCGTCATCGTCAATATCGCCCACGGCTATGCCGTTGTTGCCGTAGACATCGATGCCGCTCGCCGAATCCAAACGAGCGCGCCAGTACGGAATACCGCGCCGGAGCTGATTATGGAACGAATCCAGCCCGCCCATCGCCTGCGCTGTCACGTCCGCGAAAAGCGGGCCGGGAGATGTCACCAGTGTTTCCTGCAACGGTTCGAAGTCGGCTAATCGGCCGCCAAGCCAGGTCTGCTTCCAATACCCCACCCGATACTGAAGTTCACCCTTCCTTTGGCTTGAAACTTCGAAGCGCACCGTTGCGTCGGCGCGCGAAGAATCAGATTTGATCTCCGTAACAAAGAATCGCGCGCTGCGAACTTGCCCCAGCTCGGCCAGCCAGCGGGACAGTCCCGCATCAAATCGCCTGTCTGTCAAGTCATAGACTGCCTTTCGGACTCCGCCGGCCAGATTGTCGTAGCGGCTCGCATGCGGTGAGATTCCCTTGAAGCCGGGCGCGGTCGGAACTGTACCGAGCCTGGGAAGTTGCCTGAGATGCCCGGTGATTTCCGCCGCCTGCTTTTCGGCGCCAAATTCATCGCTGCCAGCTTCTACATAGGGAATCAGGGACTCGTAAGGACTGGGTTTGCGGAAGCGAACCGGAAAGGGGATGCGCTGGAAAACGGGCGCCCCGGCCGCGTACTGCGGTTTCATGCCAAGCAGCGACGCGCCTAAAATAGTAGCACCCAGAAATTTCCGACGATTCATTTCCAAATTCCAAGAATCCGAGTAAGAATTCTTTCACCACAAAGACATAAAGAACACAAAGTCAGACGAGGGGCTGGCAGAGTCCGGTCAGGTCTCAAGGTGAACAGTGACAGAGTAATCTGAGGTGACCGGACTCTGCCAGTCCCTCGTCCCGCTTTGTGTTCTTTGTGTCTTTGTGGTGAAAAATTCATACGCGAATTTACGCAGTTAGGTAGTGTTGTCCGTAAATCAGCGGCTGATTCCCTGGCGGCTGAGCCCTTCACTCCGGACTTCCTGCGACCCTTCGCTGAAAACGAACCTGCGATTCACCGGCAGCTCTCTCCATTCCTGAATCCTGCCGCTGGGCCATCGGATCTGCAGCCGGTCCACAACTTCGGCGTGTGCCAATCCGAAATACAATCTCATGTCATTGTGTGAAAAAAAACTGCCCCCGCTGCGGACTTCATCCATCTGCCGCATTCCGCCGGCTTCGACGGTAAGGCGCGCCCCAATGCCGCTTCGATTTGATTTTGTTCCAATCACGCCCACCATAATCGCGTTCTGGTGCGCTCCCTCATTCTTCAGCACCGCGGGCCTGTCGTTCATGTTGACGATGACAATTTCGGGATGGCCATCCCCATCCAGATCGCCGGCAGCCATGCCACGAGCGGCCCGCAACTGCAGCAAAGCCCTTCCGGATTGCGGTGTTACGTCTGCAAATCTGCCATTCCCCAGGTTGCGGTAAAGCAGTGTCTTTTGGAGATAGCGATCCCCAACGGCGGCCTTTTCAACTTCCGGATACACATGGCCGTTGGCCATAAGAATATCCTTCCAGCCGTCTTCATCCGCGTCCACAAAAACGACGCCCCAGCCGAGGAGTTGGTTCACCGACAGGCCGGCTTCTCTGGAGACATCCGTGAAGAATCTACCGTCTTCATTTTTGTAAAGCGAAGATGGCTCACCCGAAAAGTTCGTTTTCACCACGTCGAAGAAGCCGTTGCCATCGTAGTCTCCGGCGGCAACGCCCATTCCCGCCTGCACGCGGCCGTCAAAATTGTACGCCACTCCTGCCGCAGCTCCCCGCTCTTCAAAAGTACCGTCACCGCGGTTGCGATACAGCAGGCTGGGTGTCTGATCGCAGGCGACGTAGATGTCGGGCCAGCCGTCGTTGTCGAAGTCTGAAACAATCACGCCCAATCCGTATCGCCCGCCCGGCTTCAAAATGCCGGCCTCCCTGGAAACGTCCGTAAACGTGCCGTCCTGATTGTTGTGGTAGAGAACGTTCTTGCCTGGTGGCAGGCCCCGCGGCCCGCACATCACGGGCAAGCCTTTCCAGGAGCAGTTTGGATTCTCCCCGGGCTTTGGCGTCCTTTTCAGGTCCAGATCGACGTAGTTCGACACAAAAAGATCGAGCCATCCGTCGCGATCATAATCTACGAAACTGCAGCCCGCTCCCCAGCGGGTGCCCCCCGTGGGAAGTTTCGCCTGAGCGGTGACATCGCGAAGTTTACCGGCCCCTTCGTTTCGATAGAGCACGTTATGACCGTAATAGGCGACAAACAGATCGGGCCGGCCGTCGTTGTCATAGTCGCCAACACACACTCCCTGTGCCCATCCCGCCTTCAACATTCCCGCCTGCTCGGCGACTTCCACGAAGCGGCCGGCGCCGTTGTTCCTGTAAAGGTGAGACAGGCTGGATGTATTCGCATCGGCATCCAGCGTCGTTCCATTCGTAATCAGTACGTCGTTCCATCCGTCGCCATCCAAATCGAAGATGGCCGCGCCGTTGCCGGTA
This sequence comes from Acidobacteriota bacterium, assembly GCA_036507075.1. GTDB lineage: Bacteria > Acidobacteriota > UBA6911 > JACQSX01 > JACQSX01 > DASXQR01. Next base: position 9,261 of record DASXQR010000205.1, read on the forward strand.
GTCTCCAGAATGAAGGTCTTGTGGTCCCGGCCGCCGTAGGTATTAGGCCGGACAAAGCCCCACTGCGCGGCAACGTCGACGTACTGAATCTTTGAATTCGACGTGTCCTCGGGTCTGACTGGCTCAGAGTAAGCTGTGAAGAAAAAGGCGAGAAATAAAAGCAGAGCGATTCGGTAACTGAACAGCATCCGTCGGATTATAACCCTGGGTTTGAATGAAGCTGCTATCGCCAGCGATTCAACCGCCGTCACCGCAAAGCCGCAGAGTGCTCTGAGTTACCGCAAGTTTGCTATCTCTGTGTAAACTTTGCGTTTTTTGCGACTCTGCGGTGGATGAATCGACCCTACCTTCCTGCATCCAAGAACTCCCATCTAAATCCAAAAACCTGAATCAGTTTTCCGCTTGACCCATAAGATATCTGCATCTACATTCATCATGTTCTAAAGTCTCTTTCCGTTAAACTTGGTCAGTTTCTTCCTGGGGGAGGAAAGTATGTCAAGGGCAGCCTTCCGGGCACTCACCGCCATAGGTTTTTTTCTTCTTATTACAACGCCATTGCTGGCACAGCGTGACATGGGAACGATATTGGGTGTGGTCAAAGACCAGAGCGGCGCCTTGATTCCCGGCGCTACTGTGACCATCACCGAGGAAAACACACGCGCAGCCGTCACCGTTCTCACCGACGATGCCGGAAACTACATCCGGCCGCTGCTTAAACCCGGCGATTACACAATCGAAGTGGAGATGTCGGGCTTCAAGAAAGCGGTGCAGAAGAATGTCAGGCTCAGTCCCGGAGACCGCGTTGCGGTCGACATCACCCTGGAAGTGGGACAGGTCAGTGAAATGATCGAAATCACCGCGGCTCCTCCCGCGCTACAGACGGAAAGCACCGAGCTGGGAGGAACTTTACAAACGGCGCAGGTGTCGCAACTCCCTCTTTCCGGCCAGCGTAAATTCACATTTCTGGCGCGCACGCTGCCGGCTGTTCTTCCACCCGAGCCGGGCGCGCGCGATGAAGCGGGCGGAGGGTTCTCCGCCAATGGAGTGCGTTCCAACGGCCAGAACAACTTCCTTCTGAACGGCGTCGACAATAATGTCAACGTGATTGACTTCATCAACCAGACCGCGTACGTCATTGGTCCTTCGATTGAGGCCATCGGCGAAATGAAGATTCTGACCAACGGCTACAACGCGGAGTACGGCCGTGGGGCAGGCGGCGTGGTCAACGTGACGCTGAAGACGGGAACCAACGGATTTCACGGGTCTTTATTTGAGTTTCTCCAGAACGATAAGTTGAATGCGAACCAGTGGGAATCCAACAAGGCGGGAAAAAATCGAGGGCCTTTCAAACAGAATCAATTTGGCGGAACGATCGGAGGACCGATTGTAAAGGATCACACCTTCTTTTTCTTTGATTATCAGGGGACACGCATTCGGTCCACCGGCGGCGCCGTCCCTGGAATCGGAAACACCTTAATTCGCACTGTTCCGCGCTCGGCCTTCAAAAATGGAGACTTTTCCAGTCTTTTGACAAGTAGGGTCGTTGGCACAGATGCTCTCGGCCGGCCGGTTTTGGAAGGCGCTATCTATGACATCCTTACGACACGCACGGCGCCAAACGGCCAACTGGTACGCGATCCATTCCCCGGCAATATTATTCCTTCGAACCGCTGGGACGCCGCTGCCAAGAAGTTGATTGACCTTTATCCCAACCCAAACCAGAACTTGAACGATCGCATTCCGGGGAATAACTTCCTGGTAGTGACGTCAGGAAGAGCGAATGTGAATCAGTGGGACGTCCGGATTGATCATAAGCTTTCAGAGAAGGACAGCCTCTTTGGAAGTTTGAGCTGGTCAAATGAAGACAAGTTCCAGCAACCGCCCTTCCCGGGACCACTGGACTCGGCCGGTTTTGCCGGTGAGACGGAAGGAAACAAGGGCCGTAATGTGATGTTGAGCTGGACGCGGATTTTCAGTCCCACATTCGTGACTGAAACACGTCTTGCCTATTCACGCCTAGTTACGCAGAGAACGCAGGCGAATGCCACGAAGGACCTGCAAAAGGAATTTGGAATCGGCGGGCTGCAGACATTCGGCCCACTGAACGGCGGTTTGCCCAACATCCAACCTGAAGGTTACAGTGAAGCCGGAGGAGGGGAGTGGCTGCCGACGCTGGAGTATTCCAATGTTTACGACTTCATCGAGAATGTCTCGGTCGTCAAGCAAGCGCATGCGCTCAAATTTGGTTTTGAATATCGACCCATCGGCTTTCCGTTTTTCCAGGTGCCATCACCGCGCGGCACGCTGCGCTTCCAGAGGAATCGGACGCAGCATCCGCAATTCCCGGGGACGACAGGGGACGGCATCGCGGGCTGGCTCCTTGGATATCCGGGCAACAGCCGTATCACTTCGGCGAACTTCATTTCATCGGAAAAAGTGGCGTATGCCTGGTACGCCCAGGATGACTGGAAAGTCAACCCTAACCTGACTCTCAATATCGGCGTGCGCTATGAGTTGTTCTCGCCGATCGGCGAGAAGTTCGGGCGCCAGTCAAACTTCGATCAGGACCGCCTCGCGATCGTGATTCCCGAAGGCAAGGATAAGGACCTTCCGCTTCCAGGCAATTTTGCAACCGCGTTCCCCCAGATCAAAGTGGAGCGTGGCCAGGCCAGCAAGTACCTGATCCCCTGGGACAAGACCAATATTTCACCGCGGCTCGGTCTTGCCTGGAAATTCAGGGACAAAATGGTGTTCCGTGGCGGCTACGGCATCTTCTACGGTGGCGAAGAGAATCAAGGAGGAAATCCGAATCGAGGCGAGAGCGTTCCATTTAATCTTGAAATGCAACTGATATCTCCCGACGCATTCTCATTGGTGCCGAACTTGAAACGCTTTTCAGATGGATTTCCACTCGATGTTTTCAACTTGCCCGCAACGCTTACATTCCGCACTGTCGTCCCTAACTTCCGAAATCCGCTGGTGCACAAGTGGAACCTGGCAATTCAACGGGAATTCGGTTACCGCACTTCGCTGGAGGTGGCGTACGTTGGATCCAAGGGTTTGCACCTGGTCAATTTAAACGATCCCAATCAGCCGCGGAACGATCCTAACCCCTCAGCTCCGGTGGCCCCGCGACGGCGTATTCCCTTCATCGGCGGTACAGTCACCACTAATTCCAACGGTTTCTCGAACTACCATGGACTGGCGACCAAGCTCGAGAGGCAGTTCTCGGGTGGTTTGCAGTTCCTGGCCGCCTACACCTGGTCGCATGCGCTGACCAATGTCGGAACTACTCTCGCGGGCGGACCGGGGACACGCGATGTAACCAACTGGGACAATGAATACGCACACGCCAATTTCCACCTCAAGCATCGCTTCGTTTACAGCACTATTTACGATTTGCCGTTCGGCCGCGGAAGAAAGTTTGGTTCGAACTTGACCGGACCCGTCAATGCAATCCTTGGCGATTGGCAGGCCAATGCGATCATTACGCTGCAGAGCGGTAACGCCTTCAACCTCGGAACACGCAATGCGAGCTGCGGCTGTGGCGGCACCGTGCGGCCGGATGTGGTATCAGGCAAGGACCCGAATGCTGCGCCTCCCGGAGGGCGCACGCCGGACCTGTGGTTTGACATTACGGCTGTTAAAGATCCAGCGCCGGGAACGTACGGCAATCTTGGAAACTTCAGCAATTACGGCCCGCCGTACCGGAATGTGGATTTTTCGCTCTTCAAGGATTTTGCCATTAGCGAGCGGTCAAAGATTCAGTTCCGAAGCGAGTTTTTCAATTTGCTCAACACCCCGCAGTTCAGAGCCGGCTCGATCAGTGCCACTCAGGGCGCCAGTGATTTTGGACGTATCACTGGAACGCTTCCCGGCACGGAGCGGCATATTCAGTTTGCGCTGCGGTATGAGTTTTAGAGATTGAGGAATTCACCACATAGGCACAGAGGGGGAGCCGCAACCAAACGCGTCATCGGTCATTAATCGATTCAGGTGCCTGGAGGGCACAAAGAGTATAGCCGGGGGCAAGCGCGTTTTGTGCGCGCCGCCCCCGTGCGATGTTCAAAAGACATGAACCCTGTAAGGGTTCCATAGCTTCTCACCATTCGTCTGTTGTTTGCGAGCTTCGCTTCAGCCCTTTCAGGGCGAGATTGTGAGGGCGGACGCGGTCCGGGGGCGTCAGCGCAAAAAGCGCGCTTTGCCCCCGGCTATACTCTTTGACCGCTATGCGGTCCAGGAAATTGCCCCTTCAGCTAGAGAAATGCAGTGTGAGTAGTACAAAGTCATTGCGAATTCTGAGTTTTTTCTGCCTTCTCATCTTTCCTGTTTTCGCGCAAAACACCCCAAACGACAGCATCGACCAGGCTATGCAGTTGCTCATGTCTGGGCAGAAGGCAGCCGCCCAGCGGATGCTGGGTCGAATTGCCAGCTCGCATCCGGGAAATTTCGAAGCGCATTACCGTCTCGGTTTGATAGCTCTGGACAGCAGCGATCTGCCCACGGCTGCCGCCAGTCTCCAGAAAGCTTCGCAGCTCAAGCCGGGATCGCCTCACGTGTGGCTTGCATTGGCCCAGACCTACCTGAAATCCAACCGTCAGAAACCGGCGCGAAACGCCGCCAACAAGGCCGAACTGGCCGCGCACGACAATCAGGTGATTCTGCACGGGCTGGCGATCTTTTACTCGCAGACAGGAGACTGGGCCAGAGCGGCTGAGTTTGAAAGCCGCTACGCGCTGCGAATTCCCGCAGATCAGGAGGCGGTACCGCGCGCCACCGCATTTTATCTGAATGCCGGGCAGCCGAAGAGAGCAATTGAACTGGCCACCAGAGCCCTGGCGAGCGCCGAGCGCGCTGATTTGCGCAATCTGCTTGGAAAGGCGTACGAAGCCGACGGCCAGTTCGACAAGACAATTCTCGAGTTGCAGCAGGCAATACGCCTCAGCCCGGATGAAGAATCGTACTATTTCGACCTGGCCCATGCACTTTTGACGCATCAGAACTTCGACGTCGCCATCCAGATTCTGCAGGCGGCAAAGAAACGTTTCGACCGGAGCGCTCAATTGGAGCTGGCGCTGGGCGTTGCCTATTACGGCCAGCGACGTTTTCCCGAGGCTGTGGATGCATTCCTGCGCACCACAGCTCTGGCTCCCGAAATTGAGCAGCCTTATGTCTTCCTGGCCAGGATCATCGAGCACGGTCGGGATCGATTGCTGGAGATCACTCAAAAATTCGCCCGGTTTGCGGAGACAAATCCAGGCAACTTTCTCGGGTCCTTTTTGCATGCCAGAGGGCTTGTGGCGCAAATCGGGTTGATCGGCGAGAACGAGGAAAATGCCACTCAGGCGGAGGCTTTGCTGAGGAAATCAATCGCGCTGAATGAACGATATTGGGAGTCTCATTTTGAGCTCGGGCTGTTGCTGGAACGAAAAAGGGACCTTACCGGTGCGGCATTTGAACTGGAACGGAGCGCCCAATTGAACCCACGCAATCCAGGGGTGCATTACAGGCTGTCTCGCGTATATGATCGTCTGGGCAAGCCGGACAGGGCGCTGGCCGAGCGCCAGTTGCACGAAAAGTTGGCTGCCGAGGAGAAGGCCGCCGTGGAGAAACATGCAGCCGGTGTGAAACGGCTGGAACTGGTGGTGAAATGAGGCGCATATTAACAGAGCGGAATGTTAACCGTCGCGAATTCATCGCCGGCGCGGCGGCTGTGCTGGGAGTCTCGGCTCCCCGCCTGAACGGTCAGGGCACGACCAAACTTCTGGTTCCCACCGATCAGCCCGACGAGTATGGCTTCCGGATAATGTGGTATACCCCAACACCTCCCATCGATGCTCGAACTTACCGCTTGCAGGTTGGCGGCCTTGTTGAAAAGAAGCAGTCACTGACAGTCGAGCAGCTCCGACGCTATCCGCAGGAAGCTCAGAGCTCGCGCCTGAAGTGCGTGCAGTGCTGGTCGTCGCGCACAACCTGGGGAGGCTTTCGCTTCGGGGAGCTGATGGAGACAGTACGCCCATTGAAACAAGCCAAAGCCATCCGCATTGACTGCGCCGACAAGTGGTATGAATACCTGTCCATTGAAGAGATGCTGTCGCCGCGCGTGATGCTGGTTCTCGACATGGCAGCCAAGCCGCTGCCTGACCGGCACGGAGCACCGCTGCGGCTGATTGCGCCGTCCAAGTACGGGTATAAGTCCGCAAAGCTGATCACTTCGATCGAATTCGTCGAAGAAGGCAAAGGGAGCATGGCATGCGACCTCGGACCGTATTACTCGCCCCACGGAAACATCCAGGCGAGCTACGATCATCCACTCGATCTCGGGCCCAAGGCACGCGCGAAAATTAAAGCGGGGGAGATTACCGAGTATTGAGGGAATAGGGAATGCGGAATGCGGAATTTCCGTTGTCCGTGGTCCATGGTCAGTTGTCAGTGGTGCTCAGTGGTCAGTGTTTTAGTGGTTAATGGTTCAGTTCTCATCGACGTTCGAACTTGAAACACCAGACATTAAGATGGAACAACGGATAACCGACGACTGACAACTGACCGCTGACTACGGACAACAGATCACTGACTACGGGTATTCCAAATTCCGTATTCCGAATTCCGCATTCCGAATTCGAGAGGCCCATGTTCCCGTTTGACCGCCGTCGATTCCTGCAATTGGCCGGGTTGACAATCGCCAATCGCATCCAGCCCGGGTGGGGAGCTATTGAGCAACCCGCTAAATCCGATCGCAAGCTCATCATCGTCACGTTTGGCGGCGGGGTGCGCTATTCGGAAACCTTCGCGTCGGAAGGCTTGAAAAACATCCCGTACCTTGCGAAGCTGCAACCGCAGGGCCTTTTCTTTTCGCGCTGCACCAACAGCGGCGTGCTCTCGCATTTCAATTCCACAGCCAGCATCGTCACCGGCAACTGGCAGCGAGTCGATGACTTCGGATTTGAAGCGCCCGCCACTCCTACTGTTTTTGAGTATTATCGCAAGCAATCAAAGGCGAGCCCGATGGATGCCTGGGTGATCGCCACCAACAAGAGTTTTTCCACGATGGGCGCGGGATCGGATCGGGATTGGGGAATGCCGTACGGCGCCAACGTGGTTTTGCCGAAACAACTGCTGCTGGAAGCGGTAAGCAACGTGATTAAGAAGAAACCCGAGCACGGTGTCGCCAGCCGGGAGAACGTTCTGCGGCAACTGGAGAGCATCCTGAATGAGGGATATGAAGGAGTGGGCTGGACTATTTTCAAAGCGGGACGCCAACTGGACCGCGAGGTGCGGGAGATGCTGACTCGCGGGTTAATTGAATATATCAATGGCCCCGAGACTCCCAGCTCGGGCGATGAGCTCACCTTTTTCATCACCCGCGAGGTAATGCGGGAGTTCAGCCCTCGTCTGATCCTGGTAAATTTCTGGGACATGGATGTTGCTCATTGGGGCTCTTACTCGCTTTACCTGCAGGCGATCACGCGAACGGACCGGCTTGTCGGCCTGCTTTGGGAAGAAATCCAGACCAACGCCAAATACCGCGGCAGGACGACGCTCCTGGTTTTACCGGAAATCGGCCGGGACGGCGATTTCAATGCCGCAAATGGTTTTCTCAACCATCGCAGCGGAGACGCGTCCTGTCGAAATGTCTGGCTGCTTGCTATGGGAGCGGGAATATCGCCGGGACAGGTCGAACGGCCGGTTTTCCACGTGGACGTGTGCGCCACGGCCGCCGAGTTACTGGGGATGAAAGCGGGTGAAATGGCGGGCCGGCCGATTAAGGAGATTCTGTAGTTTGAACCGCAAAGAACGCAAAGAACGCCAAGGGTTCTAATTGCCGATTTGGGTCGACGGATCGTTCGGCATCATTGGTTGCACTTCTCCCGTGTTGGAAGATTGCAACCGTAACTTAGCTAGCGGCACAAGATCTCTTGGCGTTCTTGGCGGTCTTCGCGGTGAAGCTTTTTTTGCCTGATCCCGAACCGCTGGTTATGCAATCGACTCCGAGAGTCTCGCCCAGTATCCAGGCCTTGATTGATAAAGGTCTCTTTGACCGCATCCCGGTCACGTTCTCCACTTTTTTCTTCGACAGGATCAGAGAGTGGGAATTGCTCTTTCCCGCTGAGAAGAATTATTACGAACGATTGTCTGCGCTGATTGACCGATCTGACAATTCGGCCGTGGAAAAGCTCTTTGTGCCGCTGCGAGAAGTGGAAATCAAAATGGGCGTCACCGACAAGATCTGGCCCAGGCGTCAATTCACGCTGGACCAGGTCGATTTTCTAAATCGTTCGCCTTACTACACGGAATGGCGACAAGCCATTGCCGCCATTTTTTCCCAATTAGACCCGCTGCTGGATGCCGAGGTTGCCAGGATAGGTCACGCGCGGCTGGTGGTGGTAGTTTCTCCTGCAGAGCTTCCCGTGGGGCCGGACCGGATGTGGCTTCGATTGAGAAAGATGGGCAAAACAATTCCGCTCAATCTTTCGGCGCTTAAGGACATTCAGGATTACATCGCGCTGCTGCTCACCGGCGCAAACCGGCACGAAGGCCGTCCCACCATCGCGCAGCTCTATGCAGCGGCAAGGCCGAAGTCTCCATATGACGTCTGGCTGGTTGAGGCAGGCAACTCTCTTTTCGCTCTGACCGAACATTCACAAAGACAATCTTCAACATTCAGAAACTCAGGCCCGCAGCCGGAGCGCGGACCTGCCGCCGCCCCAGGAATCATCGTACAGACAGAACACCCGGCGCAGGAGATCGTCGCTCTCAGCTATCAGCGCCTGCAGACCTACCGGACGCGGCTCATGGGTGAAGTAAACAGGATGGTCAAAACCGAGGAAATACGCGGTCCCCGTCAACTGGGAGAGAAGCTGAAACAGCTGAAAATGAACTCTGCCGAGGAAGGAAACGCGCGCGATCCGGTCGTGGCTGAATTTGTCCGCGCCACTCTGCTCAATGGCAACGGGACACTATTGATCAACAACACCTTTGTCGAATGGGCAACGGTGCAGGCCGCAAGGCGAGCGCGCCCTTCTTTAGCCGTTGTCTCATTCGGCATTCGAAACAAGATAAAACCGTTCAGCAGCCTGCTCATCTATTCTGATCAGGAAAACGTCACGCCCATTCCCACACAGATGGACACGCTGGGTTCCTATGTGGACCTGGAAATTTTCAACCATTATCTGTGGCTGGAATTCGAAAAGTACGCGGAATACCGGCGCAACACGGCCTACCTTTTTGTAGTTGAGGGGATGGATGAGATGCTGGTCATTTCCCCACCCGATTTCGTGCTCGAGACAAAGCAGCAACCCGCGAGTCTGGTTGAGGTATTCGGCTGGGCCAGGGAATGGCTCGGTCTTTGAGGGAACCGCCAAGAACGCAAAGAACGCCAAGGCACTAATGCATCCAATCCGATCACTCCGGCAAATAACTCAAAGTAGAGTACCAGTGCACGCGCAAACGAGATGCCACCAAACTTATACCCTTGGCGCTCTTGGCGTTCTTGGCGGTTCAATAGGCGGGTCAATCTAGGCGGTTCTCCCGAGCCGTTCCTTTCTGGCCGCCAGCAGCTCGTCGACCTCGTCCAGGATTTTTCGGGAAAGGAGCACGTCGGCCGCCGGCGCGGTTTCTTCAATCTGGGACGGCCGGCGGGCGCCGACGATAGCCGCCGTCACTTCGTCGCGCCGCAGCACCCAGGCAATGGCAAATTGGGCCCGTGTAATTCCGATCTTGCGCGCGATGGTCTCCAGTTGTTCCACTAATGCCAGGTTGGCAGTCACATCCGGGTTGCAGAAACGCGGGTTCTTGCGGCGCCAGTCGTCGGACGGCAGAGAAGAGATGCGCTGCCGGTCGAAGGCACCCGTAAGGAGACCACACTCCATCGGGCTGTAAGCCACCACGCCAATGCCCTGCAACCGGCAAAAATCAAAGGCCGACTCGATTTCGGGACGCAGCATGCTGTAAGGAGGCTGCATTGACGCAATCGGGTGAATGGGAAGGAGCCGCTTCATTTGTTCGACCGAAAAATTTGAAACGCCTGCGTAACGAACTTTACCCTCCCCGACAAGTTTGCTGATCTCTCCCCAGGCATCTTCGATTTGTTCATCCGGGATGGGCCAGTGAATCTGGTAAAGGTCAATCCTTTCGACCTGAAGTCGCTTGAGACTGGCCTCGCATTCCTGACGAACACTCTTCGGACGAAGGTCGCCGTAGAGCTCTCCTTGTGAATCCTCCCTGCGGCCGCACTTGGTGGCAACCAGGACCTCAGTTCCGATGTCCTTGAGCGCCCGGCCGACCACCTTCTCGGAATGACCGATACCATAGACGGCCGCAGTATCGATCCAGTTAATCCCCAGCTTCACCGCGCGCCGGATAGCGGCAATGGACTGATTGTCATCCTGGGCCCCCCAGGCAAACTTCCAACCGGAGCCTCCGATGGCCCATGCACCCAATCCCACGACGGTCAATTCAAGATCGGTAAAACCAAGTTTGCGGGTTCTCATTTGAGAAGAATCCTCAGTTATTGACCGCCTTTTCGGCCCCCAGGCCGGTATTGGCGCGGACCAGCAGCTCGGTAAATTTCGCCTCGGCCTGCGGCTCGCGTGACAGCATCGTTCCTGCCAAGGCGGCAAGAAAACCGAGCGGGATGCTGATAATACCGGGATTCTCCAGCGGAAAGACCGGAGCCCTCTGGATCAGATGCCTGGCAGCGCCGGCAGTTCCGGCCGGATCAATTCCCATGATGCTCGGGCTGATCAGGATCAAAATAATGGACGACAGCAGACCCGCGCCAAGGCCCATAACGGCGCCCACAGTGTTAAAGCGCTTCCAAAAAAGTGACAACACGATGACCGGCAGGTTGGCCGAAGCGGCCACCGCAAAGGCGAGCCCCACCAGAAACGCCACGTTGGCAGTCGGCCCGAGAACGATTGCGATCAGGATGGCGATGCCGCCGACCACGAATGCCGTCACGCGCGCCACCAGGACTTCCTCACCGGCGCGCCGCTCCGCCCCTCGATGCACCACATTGGTCCAGAAATCATGCGCGAACGAAGTCGACGCGCTGATGGTAAGCCCGGCCACGACGGCAAGAATGGTGGCGAATGCGATCGACGAGATGAATGCAAAAAAGATGTCCCCGCCCAGGGCCTGAGCCAGCAGCGGAGCGCTCATGTTGATGCCGCCGTTCACCGAGATACGGTCGCGGCCTACGATGGTGGCGGCGCCGAACCCAAGAAAGGTCGTCATGATATAGAACGAGCCGATCAGCACCATGGCCCAAACCACGCTGGCGCGCGCGGTGCGCGCGTCCGGGACGGTGTAAAAACGGACCAATATATGGGGAAGCCCCGCCGTCCCGAAGATCAGCGCCAGCCCCAGCGAAATAAGATCGAGAGCGCCATAAGGAGGCTTGAAACGCAGGCCGGGCTGAAGGAAGTCCTGCTTTACTTCAATTCCCTGTACGTTGTGATAAGTCACGTTTGCCACCGCCTGGAAGAACGCGCTGAAACTGCCGCCGAAATGCGTCACTACCATCAGGCTCAGCAGCAGCGTTCCGGCCATCAGCAGGATCGCCTTAATGATCTGCACCCAGGTGGTTGCCAGCATCCCGCCAAAGACCACGTAGACGATCATCAACAATCCCACACCGATTACCGCCGCGTGGTAACTCACTCCCGAGCTTCTTAGCAGCAGCGTCACCAGCGCCCCTGCGCCAACCATCTGGGCGATCATGTAAAACGTGCTCACCGTCAACGTGCTTAACGAAGCCATGGCTCGAACGGGACGCGGCCTGAGCCGGTAAGCAACGACATCAGCCATGGTGTACTTGCCGGAATTGCGCAGCGGCTCGGCCACTACCAGCAGCACGGTCAGGTAAGCTACCAGCCATCCAACCGAATACATGAAGCCGTCGAAACCCTGGAACGCAATCATGCCTGCAATCCCCAGAAAAGAGGCGGCGCTCATATAGTCACCCGACACGGCCAGCCCGTTTTGCCAGCCGGTAATCTGCCGGTTGGCGGCAAAAAAGGCGCTGGCCCCGCGCGATCGGCGTGCCGCCCAATAGGTAATGCAGAGGGTGATGGCGATAAACACCAGAAACATCAACAGCGCTGCGGACATATTACTTTTCCCTCTGATCCAGGCCCAGCTTTCGCAGGATGTCGCGGGCCATGCGGTCCCAGCGCGAGGCGGAACGCGCGTAAAGCGCCGCGATCGTCCAGGCCATCAAGAACTGCGACAGCGCAAAAAGATATGCCAGATTGACCACGCCGATTCTGGTTCTCATCAGGGCCGGCGCATACCCCACCAGAACCGGGAGCGTAAAGTAATAGACCAGGAAGAAAACCGTGGCGGGAATGACGAACCTCAGTTTGGCGGCAACCAGGCTCCGAAATTCCTGCAGCGACGCAACACGGTCCCAGTCTGCGACATCGATGTCCTGATCCGCACTCTGTTCGTGGGCGGGAACTCCACGATCCCGCCCCAGGGGCGCCACATCGGTACTGGATCCGGAAACAGGCGTGAGATCCTTGCCTTTCAAATCTTCGTTCATATCGTATGGTGGTCGCTTGTGATTATTTCGGCACTTCTTCGCAGTCGGAGAGACGGCCTGAGGGCCGTCTCAGGGAATCTCACACTTTGTGAGTAGAGGGCGCGCTCCGGTCGTTTCTCCGCTATGTGAAGCCCGCCTGAGACGGCCCTCAGGCCGTCTCTCCGATCACAAAATGGAGGGACAGAATCATATATCGCGATTGCCGACAGACATGCAAGTGAAGATCGGCTCCCAGGCTGTCAGGCTGGGGTCATTGGTCATTGGTCATCTGTCATTGGTCATTAAGGGTATTTACTTGACTCCACCTACCACAACATATAGTTATTTTGCCCGTGCGCGAAGATTACCCCCGGACGCTCCCAGAGTTGGAGGCTCGGTTCAGCACAGAAGCCGCATGCTTGGCGTATCTGT
>DASXQR010000206.1:0-8774 GCA_036507075.1 Acidobacteriota bacterium
CGGGACCCGCGTTGAAAGCGGTCCGCGGCAGAGCTTCAAAGGGCAGATAGTTCAGTATATCGTCAGCGATGATAATGACCTGGTGCGGGACTTGTGACCGCCGAAGAGTGAGATCAATTGGGGCAAACACCTGTCTGTAAATCTGGTGTGCTGCTTTCAAATCAAATTTAAGGTGCAGCAGGTCTAAGCGACCGGATCGAAAGTTCTGAAACGGCGATCGCAATTGATCAAGTCGCCCGGCCAACTCTGAACGTGTTCCCGGCAGCTTGAAGAATCGGCACGTTTTTCGGGTCACTACGAAGGCAAACAGCTCTTTATCGGCCACCACATATTCCAGCAGGCTCTGGCCGGCTTCCAAAATCTGCGATTGGACTTCGCCGGCCGTGAGCGGTAGGAGGTGTATTTGACGTGAATTGGAAACGTGAAGCTGCTGGGACGCCAGCCACCTGGTATGTTCCACGCGGAGTAGCTTCAGCTCCTGGCGCAGGGTCAGAATAAGGTCATAGCTTCGTTGATTGGCAGGCTTTAGATACTGTTCCATCAGCGCCCTCTGCTTGCCGATCAGTCTCGACTCCAAGTCGGAAGCCGAAGCACGCCGGCCCTCTGCATCGAGCGGCGGCAGCACTCCAAATCTTTGCGCAGCGTCCAGGTAAGCTCGCGCCCGGCGCCGCTCGGCGTAATAGAAAGCCTCTGCGGGATTGACGGGCCCCAAGAGCCGGATGAGATCGTCGTAAATTACGATCTTGTTTTCAAGGAAGCTGGACTTATCGAACTCTCCTCTTATGAACCCGGTCACGGACTCAACCGTTTGAACGGCGGCTTTCAAATGTTCGATCGCTGAGTGTCCGTTCGTGGCAGCTAATTCGGCTTGCGCCAAGCCGTAGCGCGCCGACCAGATCCCCTGCGGATCCTGCATCTCATCGGCCATCTGCAGGGCGTTGCGATAATGGTCCCTGGCCGCGGGAACATCGCTCCTCCCCAAAGCTACTTGCGCCAGCTCCAGCAGTACTTCCATTTCATTCCGGCGGTCGCCCAGTGCCCTGAATAACTCGAGGGCCCGGTTGAGCCGGTCGATGCCTTCGGCCGGCCTGCCCAGTATTCTAGAAATTTTTCCGAGATTCTTCAGTGAATCGGCCTCCTGCGCTTTCCGGCCCTTGCTGACCGCTTCAGCAAATCTGCCGTCGAAGTACTGCTCGGCTTCCGCGTAACGCTTCATGGCGATCAAAGTGATTCCTACTACGCCCTCCGAAATCCAAAGCATCGGCGGCGCTTTCTCGATCTGGCGGGAGTACTGCAATGCGCGGTCATAGTCCCCCAGACGAAGCCACGTTTGCGACTGAAGTCTCCAACGCTGTATTCTCCAGCCGTCGACCCCGCCCGGACGGGGCTCGGCATTTGCAAGGTCTTTCAAAGCTTCCTCATAACGGCCGAAGGCCAGATGCAATTGCGCCAGTAAAACATTTGAGAAGTTGTAATACGGGCTGGGGGCGCCGGCGGCGAGGCGAAGATAATCCTCCGCGGAAGAAAATTTCCCCAGCTCGGAGTAGACGTCCGATACCGTCTTGCAGGCAAATCTCAGGGTTTGCCACTGTTCAGATTTCTGCAAAAGTCTGATGGCTTCCAATCCAGTCTCGATCGCCAGCGGATATTCCCCTTTTAGACGATAAATATCGGCGACCTCACGGAGAGCTCCTCCCTTAAAGGTTTCGATTACGTCGCTGGCGGAGCCTTCGGCGTTTTCATCACAGAGCCTGACCGCCTGAAGTAAGTCTTGCAGCGCGCCGTTGTAATCGATTTGGTCCCTTCGCGCCTGGGAGCGCATCGACAGCATGAAAGGGAGCGCAGGTTCTGCACCCGCTCCCGGATATTCCAATTCCGAAGCGTCATATGGGAAATCTGAAAGCAGATTGATTAGATTAGTGGCTTCATCAATTCCGCGAGCAGCCTGTGTTTCCGAATTCACAAAGTATTGTTGCAAATAGGAGTGTGCTTTGACCTTCAAGACGGGATCCTGTTCAGCCTCCAACAGGTCGCGAAACTTGTCGAGGTACTTTAAATCGTCGTATGCCAATTCTGTGAGACAGCGGTATTTGATTCGATGCAGTCCTGAATGGTTTTCCAAAGCAGGCCACAAGCGCGTCATGGGTTCCCCGTCGTTCAGCATTCCAACGAAGAAACCCGCCAGGGTGATCTGCATGATCAGATCATCATTCATTTCTGCTTTTGCCAACGCGATCTTCAGAGTTTCTGTCTTTGGCGCCTTGTCGAGATATCGCGCCATACAAATGAGTGTATGTATCTGGCCGCGGGTATTGTCGATCTCCTCATAAATCGCGAGCGCCTGTTTCAGCTTCTTCGTCAATTCTTCGTGTCTTGGGTGATTGGGGGCGCGAAGCGCGGGCTCGAGCAATTTCAGGCAGTACGCTTGCCCCAGCCTAAAACCGACTGATCGAAAGTATTCGCCGCCCTGTTCGATTATTGCTACGGATTCGGCCCGTGCCGCAGGTGCCCCAAGGGCTCGGGTGAGAACGTATTCGGCTCGGGCCAGGATGCTGGCACGCTGCAGCAATTCAGGCTTTTGGCCGGGAGGTGCTTGTGAATAGAACTCCACGAAAGGCATTTCGAATTCAGAGTCGCACGCTTCCGAAAACATCGGCGCGAATGTTTTCGCCGATTCACTGGCTGGTTCTTTCAACAGGCGCAGCAGCGCGGCACGCGCAGCCAGCGGGCTGCGGTCTATCAAGTCCAAGAGTGCCGCGCGCTCGCCGCTGCGCAACAGCTTGACCGCGCTGGCATAAGTGTCGTCTTCAAGTCGTTGCCGCAGAGGAAAAGATGAGAGTGCGCTTGCGTGCAGCGGGCGGAGCATGCTGAGAAGCATCACAAAGGGAAGAATGAAGCGAAGTTTCATCATGGAATTACAAGCCCCCACAGATTCGGCAGAGGCAACAATGACGGATCATCGATCTGCCGGGGACGGGGAAGCTTCTAATGGCGTCCCGCATTAAGTTCATTCAGCACCTCCGCGGCCTGTTCTGCTTCCCGCCTGTGAAGGCCACCAGCCGCGATGACTGAGTTCAGTTCCCTTTTGGCTGAAGCGAGGTCTTGTTTTCTTAAATATGCTTTGGCGAGAAACCAGTGACTTTCTTCGCCGAAAGGATTTGAATCCGACTGGGTGAGACGTGACAGCTTGGAAACAGCATAGTCCGTCTGGTCGGTCATCAGATAGCAGATTCCCAAATAAAATGTGGCCGGCAGATGTTTTGGATCCAGCCGGGCCGCCTGCTCCAGAGATGGAATGGCGTCTGCGTATTTGCCTTTCACGTATTTTTCCATACCTTGTTTGAACCTCTCTAGCGCCCGGCTTCCTTCTCCTCCGCGACTGGACGAAGGAACGTAAGGCGGCGCCTCTTCGATCATGGCCAATTGCTGAAGCTTCGCGTTCTGATCTGAAGCTCCTGCCGGAGCGCCGGCGTTTGGGCTCGCATTCCGAACGGGCGCCGATGGAACTGGCATTTGCGGGTGATAAAACCTGAAGAGCGCTATGGCTGCCAGCAGGATGGTCGCCGCAGCCGCAAGAGGAATGCGCCATTTGGCCAAAACACGCGGCGCTCTCTTGGGCAACGCTTTCAGACTATTTTTGTTGACGTTCAATTCAAGGACCGCGGCGTGCCGCCACTGGAGCTCGGCAAAGCAACGCGCACAGCCGAAATAATGCTGCTCGAACTCCTCCGTCTCACGCTCGGAAAGCCGGTCCCTCAGATATTTGTCGATCATTTCCTGCGTTTCAATGTCGCGGCAATTCATCGCTTCGTCATCCTACTTTTAGTACCGTCACAAGGTGGTTTGTGACATCGCCAGAAACACTTTTCTGAGCCGCTCAATCGCGCGCGATTTTCGCTTCCGGACTGCTGCATAGGGAACACCCAGCTCGTGGGCGATTTCTTCCAGCGGCTGGGCATCCACCAGGGCCCGGCGCAGAATTTCGCGGTCGTCAGCTCGCATTGCATCAAGCGCGCAGCGTACCTGCTTTCTTTGTTCTTCCAATAGAACAGCAGCTTCCGGGTCGATCAGCCAACGGCATGGTTCGCCGCCGGAGTCAGCGGTGAATTTGTCCTGCTGAGCACGCTGGCGGCACGTCTTGTAATACAGGTTCTTCGCGATACCAAAAACATAGCCCGCCAGCTTTGCCTCTTCTCGAAGGCGATCTTGTCGCACTGCCTGCATGGCAATGATCAAAGTCTCCTGCGTCAATTCCTCAGCCAGGCTGCGATCCCTCAATCGCCGCAGCAGGAAGTAAAGAACGCGTGGACGGTATGTCTCGATCAGGCTCTTTTCGTCTATGTGCACCAGAGTTCGAAGACCCCGGAAGGTCTGAATTGATTCCAAACTACCACAATCAAAGAAAAAGAGCTTCGCCCTGTCACAAATTCGGCGCAACGGGAACATTAAAGAACCGATTTGAAATTGGTACTTCAAAACACCACCTGCAGAATGCCAGAGGTCTTTATCGTCCGACCAGAGAACACGGGATCATCGGGCCAATCCCGTCAAAAAAGCAAGCCCGTGTGGATCTGGCTGAACATCTTCGTCGTCATATCGCGCGGCGGCGGAGGCTGGAGCGCTGTGCCACCGGTGATTGATGACAACGCTTTGCAGTCGCGAATGGATGAAGATCGTGTGTATCAACCTTCAGAGAAAATTTAGAAGTGAACTTTTCCGTCGAGGTATCTCATATGAAAGCACCCACCACCATCGTTCACAGAAGCAGATCTTCTCTGCCCGGAGAAAGGGGCTTCTTGCTGAGCTTCTTTCTCGTGGCTCATGTCACGTTTTGCCTCATGCTCACGGAGACCTACGCCGCGGACGGACGCTTGGACTTCGCCTTCGGCGTTGGAGGTAAAGTAACAACAAATATCAGTGGCGTTGACCATGCTTTTGCTCTCGCGATCCAACCTGACGGAAAAATTGTTGCGGCCGGTTACAGTGATAGCGCTCAGCACTTGGCTTTGGTCCGTTACAACAGTAATGGTGATCTCGATTCGACCTTCGGCAACGCTGGTAAAGTTATTGGCGATCCTATGCTTGCTGCTGCCGTAGCCATTCAGACTAACGGAAAAATTGTCCTGGGGGGCACGATTTCTGTTCTCAATGGTACTCCAGGGAGCGGCAGCAGCAGTGACTTTGCCCTGATACGTTATAACATTGATGGGACCATCGACCCCTCTTTCGGCAGTAGTGGCAAAGTGACGACAGGGTTTGGGGGGGATGGCAGCACTGATGTCTTGGCAGCTATGGTCATTCAGTCCGACGGAAGGATTGTAGTCGCTGGTACTGCCAGGCAAGATTTCGGATTGGCACGCTATGAGAGCGACGGCACACTTGATTTCACTTTCGGCAGCGCAGGGAAAGTGACTACCGATTTTTTTGGCCTTACGGACGAAGCATACGCACTCGCCATCCAATCCGACGGCAGAATCGTCGTGAGTGGTATCGCATATCGGAATAACTCCGGATCAACTAATTTTGGCTTAGCGCGCTATAACAGCGACGGAACGCTGGATTCCAGCTTCGGAAGCGGCGGCAAAGTAACTACTGAACTCACTCCGTATGCGAACTTTGCACGTGCCGTGACAATTCAGGCCGATGGCAAGATTGTTGCTGCAGGATCGGCTCTCATCGTACCCGGGCACACTAATGATTTCGATTTTGCTCTTGTACGTTATAACAGCGACGGCACGCTAGATCCAGGTTACGGGATTGGTGGTAAAGTGATCACTAACTGGGGGACCATGGACATCGCGTATGCCTCTGCCCTTGACGCGCAGGGAAGGATTCTGTTGGCCGGTTCCGCTAATGGCGACTTTGCGATCGCTCGTTACAACACCGACGGCTCGCTTGATTTCACCTTTGGCAATAACGGCAAAGTCACCACTGATTTCGCGGGCGGAACTGACGACCTGTCCGCTATGGTTCTTCAGGCTGATCGGAAGATCGTGTTGGCAGGAACTGACCAAAATGACTTCGCTCTTGCGCGTTATCGAGTTACTGGGCCTCCCACAGTTCCTACGCCTGTGGGTACCGACGTGACTGTCGAGCCGGGCGTGGCGATTCTGACCTTCAGTTCCGTCTCTGCTGCAGGTACGACGACCCTGACAACAAGCTCGAACGGACCACCGCCGCCGTCAGCAGATTTTAAGCTGGGCGCTCCACCTACCTATTATGATTTATCTACAACAGCCATTTATTCCGGCCCAATCAATCTGTGCATCGATTACAGCGACATCCATTTCGGCAACGAATCAAATCTGAAGCTCTATCACTTCGACAAAATCACAAACCATTGGGTGACACTTCCTGGCACACCTGATACGCCAAACAAGATTATCTGTGGCAGCACTGACTCACTCTCTTCTTTTGCAATTTTTGAAACGTTGTTTCGGGCTACGGTGCAGCCACCCGTTAAAGCCGACGGGTCGAGCATCTTCAACGCTAAGCGCGGTGTAGTCCCGCTGATCTTCAGCCTTATTTTCGGCGGCACCAACACATGTAATCTGCCTCCAGCTCTTCTGTCGCTCAGTCGAACCAGTGGCGATGCGCCAGACGTTGTCAATGAGAGCGAGTACCTCCTAAGCTCCGATACTGGCTCCAATTTTCGGATCAACAACTGCCAGTACATGTACAACCTGGCGACAGGGTCATTAGGACCAGGGAGTTACCAGGTCGATATCAAGATCGGTAGTGTTGTCGTCGGCAGTGCGACTTTCGCCTTAAACTAGATAGAATTCCGATTCCGAATACCCACAGCGACCCTTCCCTACCCAGTCGGAAATAACCCAAAGGGGGAGGCGGCATGTCTTGTAATTCAAGTCCGTGTGCGATACCGAAGAAGAAAAAAGAGCCTCACCACTGTCACAAATTCGGCGCAACAGATACATTAAAGAACCGATCAATCCTGGCGGTTACCCAGTGCAATATTTGAGAGAAAAGATCAGGAGGGACTTTGTGAGACGGCCAATGGTTCTGAATGTGGTGCTTCTTATTGTATTCGTTGTATCTATTCTGGCAAAACCGAAAGAGTCGCCAAAACCGAAAGGCGTAACAATTACTGCCTCCGGCCTGTGGACGGTGCCCAAGGGCGTAAAGGGTATAACTATAACTGGGTGTGGCGGCGGGGCGGGTGGCGGCAGCGGGGCTGTCGGGTTTCACAAGATCTCGGGCGGCGGCGGTGGTGGTGGTGCAGGTGCTCAGCAAGATACAGGGAACTTGGAAGTGGATCCTGGTGAGGTTCTTACCATCACTATCGGTACGGGCGGAACCGGCGGGGTTTCGAGTCATTCTGCGGGGACTCCAGGAAAACCTGGAACCGCTTCCTCGGTTAAGGGCCGTCACGGAGAAATTAAGTTCCCCGGAGCCCCCAATGGCGGAGAAGGAGGTCACGGAGCTGTCTCGAATAACGGTGGAGCTGGGGGCGCTGGGGGAAAGGCGACGGGAAACGGCGGTTCAGGGGGAGCTGGTGCTGCTGGAGAGAGTGGCAAGAAAGGCGAGGACGGCATTGACACGACCAACTTTGGCCACGGAGGGAAAGGTGGCGGTCCGTATTTGGATTTTGGAGGACCAGGTGGTGGTGGCGGCGGTTCGCTCGGTGATGGAGGCGTGGGAGGAAATGCTCAACGAGGTGCTGCGTATCCTAACCCGGGCGGTAGGGCTGGCGCGGGGGCCGGCGGTGGAGGAGGAGCGGGAGGTGATAATGCTGATGGAGCCACTGGTGGGAAAGGCGGCGACGGCAAAATTATTATCGTTCCCGGCAAATAACGACTAACTCCGGCAGCTCGTGAGACGCGCTCGAAGGTACCTGATGCCGTTTGTCTTAATCGGTGTGATCGTGACATGCCAGTGTCCAGGTTGAAAGGGACGCTGTAGCCTTTCTACGAGGGACAAGTACATCGCGAGTGGAATCCGGTTTTTGACCGCGTGCCCTGGAGCTAAATATTATTTATCGCTTCCAATACACGATCTATGCTGAGGAGATGACATGCCGCCAGTTGGATGTCAATCATTTCGGCTCCCTCGTGGAACGGGCCTCGTTTTAACTATCGCCTGCCGCGCCACTGCCGTGTGGCTGGTTTGCCGAACCACCAGCGATTAAAAATCAGAGCCCGGGCTGCTGCCTGATGTGGACATTGAAATGACTTCGATTTCCTTTTAGTCAGGCGGCAGTCGCATGGCCCGACATACCTTCCTCGGATCAATTGCACTCGATACGTCTTCCCGTCCCGAGTGTCTTCGACCTGAAGACCGAGTTCGTCCTGAGTGACGACCAGGCTTCCCGAGACATACCGGTCCTTGCCCCACGCGTCAGGACGGTGGTAGCGGGCGTCTTGAGAGTTGTCGACACGATCGTCCTTTTCAAGGTCGGACTGGTCGGAGGGAACGAAGGGATCCTCGTCTTCGCGTACGAAACCTCCTCCCTCATCGGGAGGAGATTCAATTTCATCCGAGCACCAAGGCCGGCTTCGACGGTACCCGAATAGAGCAGAGTAGGTACAGTCGAGTAGCGTCTTGAAGCTGCGAAGGGATACCTCATAAGCTTCACTGGGCGGCAATTCGCTCAATCGTTGCGGGTTCGCGGGTTCATCATAGCTCTCGCAGCCACGAGGACAACCGCGGTGATCTGCTGGGTGGGAATCGTAGTCGCGCATCTGTGAATAAGTGTTCATTTGGCCTCCTCGTCTTGCTGGGTTATGGGGGTGTCTGTCAGACCGGCGTTTATTTCG
>DASXQR010000207.1:0-6681 GCA_036507075.1 Acidobacteriota bacterium
GCCATCGCATCGAAATCGAGCAAGGAAGACCTTAAAAGAATTGATCGACAAATCCGTCACAATGACTGCATAAATAAAGTTGTTTGGCCAGTTCTTCCGGCTAGTTCCTGTCAATTCAATAACTTGCCGGACTGCCAATTTTGAGGTTTGGCTATTACAAAAAAAGTTGACGACGAGATAGCTGGTTTGGTGAAGTACCGCTACAGTGATTTAGGCCAGCAGTGAACCCGCCCAAGGGAGGTGGAACCGTGCGCGCCGTTTTATTTTTTCTCGCCACTCTTTTTTCCAGCATCCCTCTTTCAGCGCAGTCAGCCAAACCGGCGATATTTTTTGTTCAGGTTGGCGCCGACTGCGACGTTAGGGAAAGGCCGGCAATCGAAAGCTCGATAGTGGGAAGGGTCGAGAAAGGGTTCTTCGTTCAGTTCATGGCGAGGTTCGGGAATGCATACCTGGTGGAATTTGCTCCAGGCAGGGCCGGATATATTTCTGGCACGTGTGTCACCGCTTTCATGGATGAGGCGCACGTTGACGAGACTCTGAAGACCTCCCGTTTTAAATCGATTCGCAAGATCCACCCTGCCAATCTCGTAAAGCACTATGCGATTGTGGACCGCGACACGGGTATTTATGGGACTCCAGGCGATCCCTTCGAAGTGATCGCCACAGTAAAGCGTGACGAAGAGATGCTTATTACCGGATTTGATGGAACCTATTATCGCGTCTTGGTGCCGCCAGACAGGACAGGCTTTTTGACATCTGTTTACGTCGGAAACGTCATTAGCGATACCATGCTGCTCGCATGGCGTGAACGGAAAGCCTAGCTGCCGCGGAATCTGAAAAGAAATTGCGGGAAAAGACCGCTGCTGACGCCGCTGCTCACGCCGCTGACAAACTCCAACGGGAAGCCACCGAGGCGGCGGAAGACAAGAGGCGAGAAACCGCCCACCTGACCGCAGAGCGCCATCTAAAGGAATTGCAGAAAATAGTAGAGATAGAAAAATCGCCAGTTTTTGTGAAGGCATGGACCGCCGAGATTCGAAAATCCCCAGACATGTCTTCCCAAGTGCTGAAGACGGTGAAGCTCGGCGATCCGCTGTTCGCCCAGGCGAGCGAATCCAACCAGTTCAGGTTTGTGAGGTGGGGCGATCGAAACAGACGATACTCGGAAGGTTGGGTCAGGGCCTCGGTTTTAACTCCATCAATCGAAGAGGGCGATATCAGGCGTATCACTTATGTTCATACGCACACGCTCTCTGCCCGAGCCCGGCAGGATATTTTGAAGGGCAGCGTGCGGATAGGCATGAGCAAGGAACACGTGAAAGCCAGTTGGGGCGAGCCATCCGACATCAACACGACTGTCACGCGCTATAGCCGCCACGAACAGTGGGTTTATGGCATCGGGTCATACGTTTATTTCGAGAACGGGGTTGTGACGGCGATTCAGAATTAACTTTGAATCGTCGAACACCGGGAGGTAACGATGAACAATCCGAGGAAGTGTGTAAAGAAAGCCGGCATTGGCGGTGGCGGCCGAGCGACGACCGGAGAAGGAACGCGTGCCAAGAAGTAGACGCCCTGCGAAAAAGCGGTGATGCCTAAACCCGATGGCTCATACCGTGCCGACTATATCGCTAACGGCAAGTGCTGGCGACTGACCATGAGGCAGGAAAATGGATTCGTTTCACTGACAGTCCAGGCCTTGGAAGCTGGCAAGGAATCACGAATCACCGGCCGCGCCGAAACCGTCGAAGAAGGGAAACGAAAATTGATTGCGGCTGCCGAAGCGATATTGGGCCCGGCGAGGAACGAGGTAAAGTGGGAATTTCAGAATACGCGCGCTCGGAATGATTAGCGGAATGGACAACCAAGACAATGATCGCTGGGCCCGATACCAAGTAGCAATCCAACTTTTATCCCATGAAGGAGATATCTATTGGCAGACATTTGGCGCGTTTCTCTTGGCACACACAGTCTTAGTGGGCTTCATGCTTCAATCACTGAACCCCTCCGTTCTAATCGAATGGCGATCGGGCGGCTTTATTACCTCCACTCTCGGCCTTATTTTGTGCGCCCCATGGCTAACATCCCTTATGCGTGCTCGGGCTTACTACGCACTCCGGATGACTCAAGCTAAGATGGCGGAGCCAGTGAATTGGAAACTTGTCGCAGAGGATGGCGAGGCTTTTGCGGAAGGCCACGCCGTTGTAGTCGGAAGAATGCGGCTGCGAATGCCGCGCTTAGCGCGCTTCAGAGTCACATCCTCACTTGCGTTTCTAATTGTTTTGTTCGCCATTGCCTATCTCACGGTCGTCATAATCTCTGGACCATGGTGGGGTAAAGGCAGTTCATCAGTGGTGAAACCGGCGTCCCGGGCACAGTTAACGTCTGAGGAGACGATCGACGCCCAATCGTTCATCAATTGGCGCGCCGTAGCGGCTTTGGCAACGCTCTCGGCTGTCCTCGTTGCGCTCTTGCCAATACGTCGTGAGGCTCGGCGGCGAAAGAGCCAAGCACGAAGTCTACGGCTTCGTCTCTCTTCAAAGCTAACAGTCCTCCGCCCGAGTCTCGGGAAAGTTATTCGGGGAACAATGTCTCATCCTGCTGCGTTGCTAACAAAGGAAGATTTTCGCGAAGTCGTCCATGTAATCGCTCTCATGATGAATGAATCTGCATGTCTCGAACATGATGAACAGGACCAGTTAGGCTTGGCGCTGGCCAATCTGGAGGTCGCCGCCCTTATCTATGGAACCGACGAACTCCATCCGGAGAGCGCAAAAAATACGCTTGACCTGATCGATCGAGTGGTGGCAGTCATGGGGGAGTACGGGCTTCTCCATGGCAAGGTCGACAAGCCGTGGGATGAAAAGTGATTCTCAGAGGTAGTTCGACGGGCTAGTCCGCACTTTCAACTTCAACCAGAGTGGTATTCCCTGTGATCACTCAATTATTGGGAATACCAATAAAGATTGACTGGTGGCCCCCAGTACCGGCACAGTCAGTAAAGGCTTCATCAATAGAGGGAGGTAACGATGATTCTGTCGGATGTCCAGATTCGCGAAGAGATCGAATCCGGAAAACTCACCATTTCTCCGTACGACAAGGAAATGCTTCAGCCGGCGAGCTACGACCTGAAAGTGGGAAAAGATGCTGCCACATATCCAAAAAATGGAGATCCAAAACTAGACTTGCAAAAGGAAGGATTTGTGGTGGTCGCGCCATTCGCCCCGGCGATTATTTCGACGTTGGAAGATCTGAAAATACCGCTTCATCTCGCTGGCCGGTTTGGTCTCAAGTCTGGTCTGTCACGCCGTGGTATTTATGCTTCCGTGGGTCCTCAGATTGATCCAGGATTTGAAGGAAAGCTATATGTGACGCTTTTTAATTTGACACCAGGTTCACTTGCATTGAATTATGGCGATAGTTTCTTGTCCTTGGAACTCCACCAGTTGGGAACTCCTGCGAGCAAAGGTTATACGGGCGAGTATCAGAATCGCTCAACTTTTTCGGCTCTCGAAATCGAGTCAATCATGGGTTACAAGGGTCAAGGCCTCACCGAGGTCGTCCAGGGATTCGGAGAAATGCGTGAAGCGATCCGGTCCGTCGGCGACCTTTCCAGAAAGTTCGACTCGTTTCTAGACGATTATGACAGACAAAACAGAGACGCGCGTGAATTTAATAAGGCGCTGCTGAGTGAGATGAAGACTCTCGTTGAACACATTGCCGGGCGCAGCCAGCGAACTGTCGCGTTGCGTCCGATTCCACGTGAGAAGGCGAAAGAAGAAATTGTCACTCTGTTCAAGAATTCAAATAGAACGCTCTTCTATAGTGACGTATCTGAAGAACTTGAATTGGATCTGGAGCTTGTCGTGGAATTGTGCAACGAGTTGGAGAACGAGGGAGTGATTGGGGTGTTGAACAAATATGAAGCAAAAAGACCTGAAGAAAAAGGCTAGTAAGGTTTTAATCGGCAAAGGAGAAGCCATCAGAGGCGAAAAAGTTACCGCTCAATTCAGGAAGATCCACAAAATAATTGTCTGCAGCGGCAGTTCGACTCACCAAATCCAACAGACAAAGCTTGAGGGGACTGTTTACTGCGTGATAGACCGCCCCCTGAGCTACCTTCGCGACATTCCTCCCAAACCAGGAGATGGATCAACGTAGTTTGGGAGAAAAGGTTGGCTTTCAATGCAGAAATCCGGCACCCAGACATGCGACGTTTGCCTTCGCGAAATCCCTCCCGGCGCATTCTTCCCATCACGAAGTCTTTTCCGCCTGAACCTGGTCGCGTCTGGAATTGCAGCCAGCGAATCCACCGCCTGACTGGACGCCGAATAACGATGGCACTTTCGAGCTGGATCTGTGCCGGCATTGTCTGGCCGGAGTGTGAAGTGGTCAAAACCGAGTTCCGCTACCAGTGCAGTCCGGATCAATGGCAGGAATTGATCGGGGCCCTGGCAGCGGACCCGAACCGTAACAGCCTCGTGGCGTCCAAGGTGCGCGAGTATCTTGGTCCGGACAACCGCGCTCTTCTTCTAAGGGATCGGATCGAACACGCGCGCCTGCTCGTCAGCCAGCTCGGAGATCTGGCTCCGGTCCTGCTGACCGGCGATCTTTCCGCAGCGGAGCGGAAGCGGGGCATGAGGGATGTCAAGGCAGGGGCACGGCTTACGATCGCGACTGTTCATCTGCTGGGCGAGGGTGTCGATGTCCCTGGATGGGACCTGCTGTTTCTTGCCTCGCCCTTCTCCGGAGGCCCGCGGACGCTTCAGGCAATCGGCAGAGTGGCCAGGCCGGCGCCGGGGAAGGCGCGCGCCCTGGTGGTCGATTTCGTGGATCCGAAGGTTCCGCTGCTGGCGAGTGCTTTTCGGAAGCGGAAGGCGCTCTACGCCGCTTAAAAACGCTGCTCGACGGCATCTCAACAACTGGAGGCGTAAGATGTTTGTTCATGAAATACTTTCACATCGATTATTCTCATTTAAAGAAGTGGTATCTAGACCTACTGCCTCCCGCGGATTGCGATTTGCTTTGTTCGATTGCCGCTCATCCACAAAATCGTTTTGTCTTCTCGAGCACGCTAGTTGCCGAAATTGTGCAGCAGCAGGACGTCAAAAAAGCTTTGGACATTGGTACGTTTTTGGCGAAGCTGCCATATGTCTGGTTTCGTGATGCGTGGGACCTTGTCGAGCGAGAACTTGACTGTGCCCTTGCCGCGTTCGAAAAGAATCGTGCAATGCAAGCAACGCCTTTTGTCCCTGATTACCGGGATACCTTGCAAGGTATCGATGATTTGGATTTTTACATGTGGCTCAATGGCCGTTCAATCGGTGAAATTGTTCAGCTCTTCCTTGAAAAACACGCAGTTCATAAGAAATTGATTACCCAACACAAGCAGGAAGAGAGACGTATCGGGGAGCGGGGGCAACTGGACCGGGAATTAGTTTTGAAAGCAACTCCAAAGGCACGGTTTAGGGATGAAGCGATCAGCAATCTGACAAGATCCCGCGTGCGGTCGGTTGACCGGCTTTGTACTGACGACCCGCGGCGGCGCATGACCGAACAGCTTCAAGGGCACCCAGAATGGGCACCAGCTTTCTGGCTGATGTTTCACACTCGGCTCGAATGGTTCCGAAACCGAAATCATCGACTAGATTCCAGCGTCATTGGCGATCTTACTCAGCTTGCGGCAGCTCCTTACGTGAATGGGTTTGTGGGTGACTCTCATACGGTTGATTACGCTCTCCGCGCGATTCGAAGGATTGCAGAACCCTCCGACATCAGGCGACGACTTATAGAAACCATTTTCAGTTCGGTTTCAGGCTTAAATAATAAAACTTGACTGCTGTGTGCGTGTGTGCGTACACTATGCGGCAATGCTGAAGCGAATTAGAAAGCCCTTGAATCTCACGCTCGATGTGAAGATTGCGCGCCGCATGAAAATCCGTTCATTCCAGGAAGGTACAAGCCTGAGTGAACTGACAGAGCGGCTGTACCTTGAATACTTGAAGGGCAGCAGGGAGCGAGCGCGTCGGCAAAAAACTTAAACCCGCTGGAAAGCGGGCCTGCAGGCTGCGAGAACAGCCGGCAGACCCTAACCAGCATTTCCTAATAGGAGGAAACGATGGCTAAACTTAAAGTATCACCTCGCAGTAAGTCCAAGAAAGCAGTACTCCCCAGTCAACAGACCGCCAGACCTGCCGTCCCCGAGCCGGCCGATGAAAAGACATTCCAGGACCGCATAGGGAACCTGAGAATGGGCGAGGCGCACTGCTTCCCGCATGACAAGTTCATTGATCTCATGGGGAAGGTTTTCGCGCTGGAATCTTTCCTGGACATCACCGCGCAAACGGCGGACTACGATTACCTGTATTACCTGCTGCGGCCGGTTGTCGATAGCTTCTACCGGATGTGTGACGACATGGTTGACTGAGAGGCCAACAGTCCGGTCCAGGGGGAGAAGTGCCCGCCGTCTTGGGGTGCTCTCCCCTTTTCGCCTTGTGTCCACACAACCCCTTACCGAGTGGAGAGATTTCAATGATTACCAAATCGCAATCCGATCGCTTGTTGCTGGCGGTTCGCGGTGTCTACTCGCTCATGATCCTGACGGAAGCACAAGACACCGAGGAAGTGGAAGCAGTACACACGATTCTCGAAATGATCAATCGTCAAATCTGGGATCTGTAC
>DASXQR010000208.1:0-52603 GCA_036507075.1 Acidobacteriota bacterium
GAAATCGTAAACAACAGATACAAGCCCCCGATTCCAAACAGCAGATTGGGGGCCCAGGCGGCCAGCAGGGGAGCCAGCAGGCCGCTGCCGCCCATGACCTCGAACACACCAAAAGCTCCCCAGTAGATCATTCCGATCAGAATGCTGACTGCCAGGCCCTGCAGTGTCCCGCGACGACCCATTGAAAAAGCAAACGGAATGCCGATCATAGCCATGATGATGCTGACCACCGGGAAGGAGATTTTCTTGTAGAGCTCTACCCGCAGCTCTTCCACATCGAAACCGGCCTGCTGCAGCTCCCGGATGTGGTTCTTCAGTTCCAGATAGGTCATTTTGGCCGACTCCTTCACTTCTTTGGCAAAGTAGGATGGTCCCTCGGGAAGCTGCAGGAACTGCTGCTCGAACTGTACCAGCCCTCGAGCAGGGTCGTTGAAGTTTCTGACAAATCCGTTGTAAAAAACCCATCCCTTCCTTTGCGTGTCCCAGGCGGCGCGGTCGGCATACGTGCGGCGGTAGTACTTGTTCTCCGAAATATCAAGTTCGTAGAGAGAGATTTGCGCGAATTCACGGCGCGATGCATCGTAATGCACGTAGTTATAAAGACGGTTCTTCTGCCCGAAGATCCACTGTCGCTCCGGATGATAAAAGGTTTGAACCGGCTGGCCCTTGATAATGTGCCGCAGATTGTCCTGCTTCTGATTGGCGAAAGGCAAAACGTAGTCCTGCAGCACGAACAGAAATGAGCTGAGCATGGCGGCGCTCAGCAGCATCGGCACGGCAAGGCGGTAAACGCTGATCCCGGACGCCTTCAGGGCGGTGATCTGATTGGTGCGGTCCATCAGGCCGAAGCTGACCAGGCTGCCGATCAGTACCGACATCGGAACCACCAGGGTCAGAATGTGCGGCAGCAGGTACCAGAAATAGTCGAGCACAATCGCCGGCCCCGGCTGGGTTCGGACAATGTCCGACATCAGTTCGATCAACGTAAAGAGCACAAACAGTCCCACACAGATCATCAGCGTGATGGAAAAATACCTGAAGAATTCACGAATCAGGAACATATCGACAATCTTCAGGAAACTCAACCGCAGTCGCAAGATGGCGCCGTTTCGCGGCTCAGAACGGCGCGCGTTTCGGCTTTGCAGCATCCGGGCCAGGCGGCCCGGGAATTCCGCGATCTTCAGCACCACCGGGTTGTCCATAATGGACTTGATGAGGCGCGATTCCCGTTCCACGCGGCGGATCGCCCAGATTGCTGCGCAATAAATCAGAATATTACTTCCCCACACCCCGATCCAGACCGGAACGCTTCCGTTTTTAGCCAGATCGGCCAGAGAAACAAAAATAATGAAATAACTGAATGCGATCAGGATGCCGATGATGAAGCCGTAAGCCCTGCCACCCCGCCTGGTATTGATACCAAGCGCGACTCCCAGCATCGCAAAAGCGAACGTTGCCAGCGGAAGAGCCATGCGGCGGTGCAATTCCACCATGCTCCGCAGGCGTTCCTTTTCGTTCCTGCCCGGATCCCTGATCAGGCTCAAGGTGGTTCTTTCGTCGGCCTTCAGAGGCCGAATGTGGGCAGAAGCCGATTCAGTCAGGCGCACGGACACTTCCAGGGTCCCAAACCTGGAAAGATTGTCCTTGCGCAGGTCCTGGTTTTCCGTCTTGTAAATTGTGCCGTCCTCGAAATGCAGTTGAAAGGAACCGGTTTCCGGCTGGTGCACAATCTTGCCGTGTTTGGCCAGAATGATCCTCTGCTCGTTGGGTGCGGTGTTGTCCACCACAAAGACACCGTTCCATACCCCCTGCTGGTACTGAATGTCTTCCACATATAGCACCATGTTGGAGATATCTTCGTTAAAGACACGCGGTTTGATTTCGCTGATCACGGGGCGGATCCCGATCTGCTCGCGCAGCTCCAGCAGGCGGCGATTGCCCGTCGGCAGCAGTGAGAGTGTCATTGCCGCCGCCGCAATGAATACCAGAAAACCCGTTTTCAAAACAGGATGGAGCAACCGCAGGGTGCTCACCCCGCAGGATCGCATGGCGATTATCTCGCTATCGGAGGAAAGCCGGCTGAAGGCGATCAAGGTCGCGATCAGGAATGCCAGCGGGACGGTAAAAATCAGAATGCTCGGCAGGAGAGCAAGGCAAAGCTGAAGAATCATCCTTGGATCTGCGCTTTTGCGTATCAACATCTCGGCAAAGCGGTTACCCATCTGATGCGTAAAGACGAGGAAGGTGAGGACCGAAAGCGAGATGAAAAGCGGGCCGGTCAGTTCCTTGTAAACACAACGATCGATAGCGCGCACAGGCTCTCAGAAGAGAAAAGACTGAACCGCCAAGAGCGCCAAGAACGCAAAGAGCGTAAAGATCGCCCTGGCGACTCCTCGGTCTATGGGTGCTCTCACGGATACTTTGAAATCATATGCAGGACGCAGGTTGAGAAGAGCCATTTCAGGTCTTGGCGCTCTTGGCGTTCTTGGCGGTTCCGTTTTTATCAGTGGCCGGCGGTTTTCTTTTGGCCTTCCGCTTCCACATCGAGTGCCTGTGCCAGGCGCGTGACCATGTTGTAAAAGCCGGCAATCGTGGTCAGTTCGATTATCTGCTGCTGCGTCAGGTGATTCTTTAACTGCTTGAACAGCTCTTCGTCAATGGAAGCGGGATTGCGGGTCACGCCCTCCACCCAGGAAAGCGCTTCCTTTTCAACGAACGTGAAAAGCTCGCTCTTTTCGTGGTCCTCCAGAGCGGCGATCATTTCATCGCTCACTCCTGCTTTTTTAGCCAGCGGGAGATGGCTGTTCCGGCAGTAATCGCACTCGTTCAGCTTTGCGACCTTAAGAATAACCAGCTCGCGCGTTTTGTCATCCAGCGAATTGTCGCCCATTACGGCCCTGAACATGCTGTAGTAACCATCCAGAATGGCCGAACTGGGGGCCAGTGTCTTCGCCAGATTATCCGGTGGACCGCCAAACGTATCTTCATAATCGGAATAAACTTGGCGCACGCGTTCCCCTGCTGCGTCAGGCTGCACTGGCAAAAATTTTGGCATTGTCGCCGTCCTTCCTTCCTCTGGATTGCAAAACCCGTCTTTATACAACGTTGGCGCTGTTTTTTCAGCAAAATTCAGGAAACATGAGGGACTTCACCACAGGTTACACAGCGCGGCAGAGCCGAAACCAAACGCGTCATCGTTTTGCACGCGAAGCACGGAGCCACGTCCCGCAAGGGCGTGGCGGGGGCAGTGTAAGTCAGCTCGTGTGCCGACTGAGATGGTCTCCGCCACGCCCTTGCGGGACGTGGCTCCGTGCTTTGCGTGCCATAACCACGGACAACGGACAATACTTTGTTTTCCGGTTGATTCGTGGCATTCTGTACTTTTTCAGGTTTAGAAAAATTATTCAACGGAGATAAACTTCTTAAATGAAGGACGCCGTAAAGAACGAACAGGAAGTAAAAAGGGCAGAAGAGTCAGCCTCTGGCAGGGAACAGCAGTCCGCTGAGCTGGAACGCGCCGAGTTGCGCGAATGGCTTGATTCGCTCGATTATGTGCTCAAAAGCGGCGGGCCGGAACGAGTGCAGAGGCTTCTGCAGGATCTCGAAACGCGGGCTTTCCAGGCCGGGGTTCGACTGCCGTTTTCCGCAAATACTCCCTACATCAATACGATTCCGCCCGATCAGCAGGCTTCGTTTCCGGGAAATCGCGAGATCGAACGCCGCATTCGCAGCCTGGTCCGATGGAATGCCATGGCCATGGTAGTGCGCGCCAACCGCGATGAGCCGGGCATTGGGGGTCATATTTCAACCTACGCCTCGGCTGCCACGCTTTACGAAGTCGCCTTCAATCACTTTTTCCGTGCCCGGGGAGAGGATCATATCGGTGATCAGATTTACTTTCAGGGACATGCCACGCCCGGGATTTACGCCCGCGCTTTTCTGGAAGCACGGATTTCCGTTGAACAGCTCGAGAATTTCCGCCGAGAGCTCAGGAGCGGGGGAGGGCTTTCGTCTTATCCGCACCCGTGGTTGATGCCTGATTTTTGGGAATTTCCCACCGTGTCGATGGGGCTTGCCCCTATCATGGCGATCTATCAGGCGCGCTTTAACCGTTATCTGGAAGACCGTGGATTGAAGAAAAGCGAAGGAGCCAAGGTGTGGGCTTTTTTGGGAGACGGCGAAACGGATGAGCCGGAATCTCTGGGAGCCATCACGCTGGCATCGCGCGAGCGTCTGGATAACCTGGTTTTTGTGATCAACTGTAATCTGCAGCGCCTCGACGGGCCGGTCAGAGGGAACGGCAAGATCATCCAGGAGCTGGAAGCAATCTTCCGGGGCGCCGGATGGAACGTCATCAAAGTCATCTGGGGCGGCGAATGGGATCCGCTGCTGGAGAATGATAAAGAGGGGATACTGGTCAAGCGCATGAACGAGGTGGTCGACGGCCAGTACCAGAAGTATTCGGTGGAGTCGGGGAAATACTTTCGAGAACACTTCTTTGGCGTCGATCCGCGCCTGCTGCAAATGGTCGAACCGTTCACCGACGAACAACTGCGCAAAGCGCGCCGCGGCGGCCACGATCCCCAAAAAGTTTATGCCGCCTACAAGGCCGCAGTGGATCATACCGGCTCGCCCAGTGTAATACTGGCAAAGACCATCAAAGGCTACGGATTGGGCGAGGCCGGCGAAGGCCGCAACATTACCCATCAGCAGAAAAAACTCAATGAAGATGAGTTGCGGGAGTTCCGGACCCGATTCGCAATTCCCATCTCGGACCAGGAAGTCGCCGAAGCGCCATTCTACAGACCCCCCGATGACAGCCCTGAAATGAAATACCTGCATGAGTGCAGGCTCAAGCTGGGCGGCTATGTACCCGAGCGAAGAGTCAACTGCCCGCCGTTGACTGCGCCGCCAGAGTCGCTATTTGAGGAGTTCTACAAAGGAACACAGGGAAGAGAAGCTTCCACTACCATGGTGTTCGTGCGGATTCTTTCCAAACTGCTTCGCGACAAGGACATTGGCCGGCTGGTGGTGCCGATCGTGCCCGACGAGGCGCGCACGTTTGGAATGGAAGCATTGTTTCGCCAATGCGGCATTTACTCTCACGTGGGCCAGCTCTACGAGCCGGTCGATTCGGACAGCCTGATTTATTACAAAGAGGCCAAGGACGGGCAGATTCTGGAAGAGGGAATCACCGAAGCCGGCTCCATGTCTTCTTTCATCGCCGCCGGCACTGCGTACGCAACGCACGGCGTAAATACGATTCCGTTCTTCATCTTTTACTCGATGTTTGGCTTCCAGCGAATTGGAGATCTCATCTGGGCGGCGGGTGATATGCGCTGCCGCGGATTCCTGCTGGGCGGCACGGCCGGTCGTACCACTCTGGCCGGCGAAGGCCTGCAGCATCAGGACGGCAACAGCCACCTGCTGGCTTATCCGCTCCCCAATCTGCTGGCCTACGACCCTGCCTTTGCCTACGAGCTGGCGGTGATCATTCGCGAAGGCATTCGCCGCATGTATGAGCAGCAGGAAAGCATTTTCTACTATCTCACGGTAGCCAATGAGAATTACGCAATGCCATCCATGCCCGAAGGTGCCGCCGAGGGTATCCTGGCCGGAATGTATCGCTTCAAATCAGCCGAGCTAAAGGGCGCCGGATTGCAGGCGCAGCTCTTTGGCAGCGGGGCGATTTTGAACGAAGTGATCAAGGCCCAGGAAATGCTGGCGGAAAAGTACGGTATTGCCGCCGACGTCTGGAGCGTTACCAGCTACAAGGAGCTGCACCGGGATGCGCTCGAAGCGGAGCGCTGGAACATGCTGAATCCGGATCAGCCCCGGAAGGTTCCCTACGTTACGCGCTGCCTGGCTGAGGCCCCAGGGGTGTTTGTGGCAGCTTCCGACTATGTGAAGGCTTTGCCCGACTCCATTGCTCGCTGGATCCCCAGATCCCTGGTTTCGCTGGGAACCGACGGATTCGGTCGCAGTGAAAGCCGCGCCGCCCTGCGCAATTTCTTCGAGGTCGATGCCAGGTTTGTCACGCTGGCAACACTCACCGCCCTGGCGCGCGAGGGCAAAATTGATTTTGCGCTGGTAAAGCGGGCAATTCGCGACTTGAACATCGACCCGGAGAAGCTGGATCCGATGATTTCATGATGTTGAAACCTGGCTGAACTTTCATACTGCAATCGAATATGTCCAAGGAATTAACCCTCCCTGAGCTGGGCGAAAATGTCGAATCAGGCGATGTAATCAAGGTTCTGGTTGCGGCCGGCGACGTGATTGAAAAGGAACAGCCGGTTCTGGAACTGGAAACAGACAAAGCCACGATTGAAGTTCCAGCCGCTTTTGGTGGCAAGATCAAAGAAATTCATGTCAAGGAAGGCGAGAAGATAAAAGTCGGGCAAAAAATACTGACTGTCGATGACGCGCCGGCTTCAGAGCAGCCAAAGCAGGAACGCAAACAAGAGCCCAGGCAGGCGGCCACGCCTTCCGGCCGGGAACCGACTCAAGCAGAAAAACCGGCCAAGACTCCGGCAGGACAGGAGACTCCTGCGGCTGTGCGCGGGCAACAGGAAACGGCTGATTCTCCCCAGGCAGACAAGGGCCGGATTGAGTCACCAAAGCCTGCGGTCTCAAAGAGCGCCGCCGCTTCGGAGACACGGGAAGCAAAGGTCGAGCAGAGAGGCGCATCGGTGGTTGACTTTCTTCCCGCCGTGACAAGCCCAGTGCCGGCTTCTCCCAAGGTTCGACGTCTGGCGCGCGAGATCGGCGTGGATATCGCCCAAGTCCAGGGAACGGCTGAGGGTGGCCGCATTTCGATCGAAGACGTCAAGGAACACGCCCGTCGCTCCCAGAGACGGGAGGGCGCAGCCGGCGCCGGCCCGGCGACGATCCAACTGCCGGATTTTTCACGATGGGGAGAAGTTGAGCGACAGCCCATGAGCAACATTCGTCGCAAAACCGCAGAACATGTGAGCCTGTCGTGGAACGCGATTCCGCACGTGACTCAGTTTGACAAAGCGGATGTTTCCGAGTTGGAAAAGCTGAAGGAGCGGTTCGCGCAAAAAGTGGAAGCTGCCGGCGGCAAGCTTACCATGACGGCAATCGCGCTTAAGGTCGTAGCGGCGGCGTTGAAGGCCTTTCCTCAGTTCAATGCCAGCCTGGATGACGCCGCCGCGCAGATTATTTACAAAAAGTACATTCACGTGGGAGTCGCCGTCGACACAGATCGGGGCCTGCTTGTGCCCGTCATTCGCGACGTCGATAAGAAGAACCTGATCACTTTGTCTGCCGAACTTACCCAGATCGCCGAGCGCGCGCGCAACAAGAAATTGGGCCTGGATGAAATGCAGGGCGGCACTTTTACCATTACCAATCTGGGCGGGATCGGCGGGACCAATTTCACCCCGATCGTGAACCACCCGGAAGTGGCAATCCTGGGCATTGCCCGTGGAGCAGTCGAGCCGGTTTATGTCAACGGCAACTTCGAGCCTCGCACGCTGCTGCCGCTGGCGCTTTCTTACGATCATCGAGTAATAGACGGAGCGGATGCTGCCAGATTTCTGCGCTGGATCGCGGGCGCAATGGAGCAGCCTTTCCGTATTCTGCTGGAAGGGTAAAAAACGGGAACCGCCAAGAACGCAAAACCGAGCCGCCAAGAACGCTAAGACCGCAAAGTATCTAAAGCAAGGAAAGCGTGAACGACTCGCCTGCTTCTATCGAATGAACGATATCGAGGTCTTCGCGCTCTTTGCGTTCTTGGCGGTTCCGTTTTGCGTTAGCTTTTCTTTGCCCGCTTGCCGATTTCCTTGGCCAGGTTTTCAATTTCCTTGGAAACCGCGCGGTAAGATCGGGAGCTCAACTCGCTCACGCGCACAACCTTCGGATTCTCTCTCACCATCCGATCAAGGTCCGCGTGCAGCGCCAGAGCCGAACTCACCAACTGCTCGGCCAGCGACTTAAGATCCTGATTTGAAGCAATGCGGGTCTCATCATCGGACTGCCTCAGGTCGATGTAGGACAACATCGGATCCTTTCGAATGTCCTTTATCAGGCGCGATATGTAGGTCACTTTTTCCTGTACGCTGGCTCGAACTGAGGAATCCTGGTCCATACGATTGACAAGGTCACGCAGCTCGACGGCAGTCGCCAGCAGAGAGCCGGCGTTGAGCAAAGGCTCATGCAGGCCAATCTGCACTGCCTGATCGGTCAACAAAGGTTCGCGCCGCTGATAACGTCCCGCCCAGTCCAGATCCCAATATCCGCGCATGCGCAGAAACGTCATGAACTCCTGCCAGCGGTAGTAGTCGCCGTAGTAGCCGTTGTACGGATTGTAGTTGCTGGACCCACCGTAATTGTTGTTTGAATTGTTGTTGCTGCCAGTCGACGGAGCGGGAGCTGCCGGCGTGTTGATCGTAGCCACACGGCTTTCACCCATATCGCGGCTGCCGCGGGCGTCGCTGCTCTCTGCTCGCGGGCTGGACTCACGACGGTCTTGCGCCAGGACTGTCCAGCCGCTCAAAATAATTATTAATGCAAATCTGATAAACTTCATTCTCAAATGCCTCCGGTAACAGCTATGTTACCCTAAAGGTGCCTGTCTTATCCACCTTAATCAGATGGGTTTAAGCGCTTTTGGGTTCACAATATATCGTGGCCCATCCAAAGCCTTGCAGGCGGGCAGGAACTTACCATCAATCACATGAAACAAAGAGGTTTATGAAAGACTCTAAACCCTCCTCGCCCCGGCCCGGAAATCCGCCGGCAGGCCGGGAATTAAGCAAGATCATCGACAAGCTCATTTACACGCTTTGGAGCACCATCAGCGACGTGGAAGCAATGCATCCGGCGCACTCCCGTTTTTATCGGGTAACCGTCTTTGGCAGTGCCCGCATATCAAACGGTGATGTGCTGTATAGCGAAGTGCGCAAGCTGGCCTGCCTGCTGGCACGCATGGGTTGCGACATCGTCACAGGCGGCGGACCTGGTTTGATGGAGGCGGCCAACGAAGGATCCAAGGAGTGCAGTCTTGACGGAAAGACGCGCTCCTTCGGACTGACCATAGACCTTCCAATGGAGCAATCGCCCAATCCTTATGTCGACAAGGTTACCGCTCACCGGACTTTTTTTTCACGGCTTCACCACTTCGTTCGGCTTTCCAATGCCTACGTCGTATTTCCCGGGGGAATCGGCACGGCCCTCGAGTCGTTTATGATCTGGCAGTTGCTGCAAGTTAAACAGATCTCGAATCGCCCCCTGGTTTTTGTTGGCCAGATGTGGAACGGGCTGATCGAGTGGATGAAATCGACCATGCTGCAACAGCGGTTGGTAGACAGAGAGGATTTCCAGCTTGTTCAGGTCGTCACCAATATTGAGGACGCGGCCGAGATCATACGGAAGTCCAAGGAACAGTTTGATCGGGCGTTCGGCCGCAGAACCGTCGCACCACCAGCCCAAAAACAGGACAGAATCAAGGGATAATAGAAGTCTATTCTTTAGCTTCTTTGCAGGCCACGCAGAGGCGAGTCCAGGGCACTGCCTTCAGCCGGGCCGCCGGAATCTCTTCGCCGCACATCTCACAAATGCCATAGGTTTGGCGCTCGATGCGGTGGATCGCGTCATCGATGGCCCGCAGCAGTTTACCGTCGGTCTGGCGGAGTCGCAGTCCTACGTATGCGTCGTGATTTTCATTGGACTGGTCACCGAAATCTCCGGCGCTGAAATGACCCGCGCCCAGAGGAGCGTTTTCCTGGCGGAGTATCTCTGCCTTCTTCTCCAAGAGTGCTTCCCGGTAGTGCTGCAGTTCGGAACCGTGCATGTTAAACCTTTCGTCGGAACTGAAAAAACTCGACTATACCAGATCGGGACAGGCGCGTTCAACAGAGATGGGGGATTTCACCACAAAGGAGCCAGATGAGCGGACTCTGCCGTTCGGTCGTCTTCCTTCGTGTTCTTTGTGCCTTTGTGGTGACATCCCCCGTCGCAATAGATCGGGCTACTAGGGTTGATTTTTCGTGGAGCGGCGCTACAGTCAAATCAGGGGATTTCTAAACAGCAAGAGAGTCACGTCAGTGTGCAGTTGAAGGCGCCCTGGACGAATTTGTACCCAAAGTTGAACCGAGAAATCGCCAGGGAGAATAAGCGGAAACTCATCCCCTTCGAGTTTGATGGACTATTGAAGGAAAAATTATGGCTCGTGCAGATAAAGCAGGAATGAAATCCATGGCCTCCGGAGCCGGACTTGGCCGAGGTGGTTACCAGCAAACGGAGACCCAAATCTTCGGGCGACAGCGGGCTCGCAGGGAAGGACCGAGGCGAGGTGATGTCGATCGCCTCGGCACCCAGGGAAAGAAGACCGCCGGCGTAAACAAAGTTGGAGGTCGCATCGATGCGGTCGCGGGTTCGCCGGCTGGAAATCTCTCGCAGCTTGCCGCCAGAAGTTCGGTCCGATCCGGCGCCGTAGCAACGACATTGAAGAAGTCACCAAAACGCGGCGTTCGTAAAGACATGTCCGATCTGGACCGGCAGGGCAACCCGGCGGGAAAACATGGCGAGCGTTTTGACAAGCGGGCGGTGAGGGGGCGACAGGGAGTCCGGCCGGGTGCCGGCGACGTGGGACGTCAAAAGGGCACTCCTGCTCCAGGCTCCGCCCAAAGCGACCGGCGCAAAACAAAGACAGGGTGGCAGGGAACGCAATAGCGCCACCTGTCAGGGAACTGAACCGATGCTATCCTGAACTCAGGAGCCTTATCGGAGGAAGCTATGCAAAGTATCGTTGGCATTTTCAGATCGCGAGTGAATGCGGAACGTGCAGCCGAACGGCTGAAATCTCTTGGCATTCTCGAGCGCAACATTAACCTCCTGACACCCGGCAATGAAAACGACCTGCAACGGGTGCCAATCGTCGAAGGCGAACAGCCCGGTATGGGAAAAGCCGTAGGTGCCGTGGTCGGAGGCGCATTGGGAGCGGCTACTGCCAGCCTGTTTCTCCCCGGAGTAGGGCCGGTTGTCGCCATCGGAACGGTTGCTGCAGCGCTTCTCGGCGCTGCCGTGGGAGCCGCCGGAGGGGCGGCGGCAGGAGCCGCTATGGAAGAGTCGCTGGCCCAGGGAATGCCTGTCGATGAAATGTTTATCTACGAAGATGCTCTGCGCCGTGGCCGGAGCATCGTAATTACGTTTGTCGAGGATGACAAACAGCACGAGCAGGCGACTGGAATCCTGTTAACTGAAGGAGCCGAAAGCCTGGACGCTGCGCGCGAGAGCTGGTGGGTGGGCCTGCGCGATGTCGAGAGCGAACACTACCATGCTCACGGGCGTGATTTTACTGCCGATGAGATGAAGTACCGGCGCGGGTTTGAAGCAGCGCTCAGTCTGCCCAATCGCGGGCAGTCCTACGAGGAGAATGAGGAGCATCTGCGTCGCCGATATCCCGATCTGTGGCGCGATGAGGCATTTCGTTTCGGTTATAACCGGGGTGTTGAGTATCAGGATCGCGTGCGCGAACAGCACAGAAAGGAGACGATTCTTATTTAGTGGACCGAACGCCATCGCGATTCATCATTCCTCCGTTGCGGGCGCGCGCCGGCGGGGAGGCTTCTTCCAGCCCCG
This sequence comes from Acidobacteriota bacterium, assembly GCA_036507075.1. Lineage (GTDB taxonomy): Bacteria > Acidobacteriota > UBA6911 > JACQSX01 > JACQSX01 > DASXQR01. Next base: position 11,608 of record DASXQR010000208.1, read on the forward strand.
AAATAAAATCCCGCCTGCCACAACCAGCATCGAGACTCCCGTCAGGCAGAGACCTGCAATCCAGCTCCAGGGACGGTACCGCAACTGCACCGTGGAATCTCCCGCAGCCACGGGCACGGCCATAAAAAGATAATTCGCATGCATCAGCGGTGACCGCTTTCCGTTGACCCAGGCCGACCATCCATCGGCGTAGCATTCCCGCACCAGCAGGAAGCCGGAACCGGCGGCGTTCACCTTGAACTTAATTTCGTTGGCAGTGTGTCCCAAAAGCTCGGCGCTGCCGCTGGCCAGAGGGTCTGACGGACTGTCAGTGGGGGCTTCCAGCAGCAGGGCATCGGCCGCGTCTCCGGATAGCAGCGACTGCAGGGCTTTGGGGGGGCCCACTTGCTTTATTTTGGCAACGAACGCGCTATGCCCGGTCTTGTCCGAGAGCTGGTATAGAAATCCTGCGTACTCGACGCCGCCGGCGAGCTTTGCGCCGGGAATGGGAACGGGCGAGACCAGATATTCGACTCCGCAGTTTCTCAATGCTTGCAGCGTCACGCTGTCCGTTTGGAAGATTGTGTGCTGCGGATCCGCGACCCTTCCCGTCAGTTTGTTAAAGAAGGCCTGGGTTCGCGACAGCACGACAGGTTCATAGCCGCGTAAATCACGCAGGCGGTAGGTGACGGCCATTTCCGGAAGGAGTGTGCCCACGCCGATTCCGGCAATGCGTGCTTCTCCTGGAACCGTCGATAACAGCGCCGGCCGGCGCAAATACTCAGCGCTTTTGGCGGGATTAAAGTAAAACCCGAACAGGAATCCGAACACGGGCAGCAGGATTGCCAGGACCTGCGGAGTCCAGGCGGGACGCAGTTGCGTCGACGCGAAGATGAACAAAGCGGCCAGCGATGCCAGCGCGTACCAGGGAACGCGCGAATTGAATTTGAGAAAGCTGAAGTTCTTGTACAGGTACCATTGCCACAGGAGCAATCCCGCCATTACCAGGATGAATAATTGAGGCAGGATACGCAGTCGCCGCTGAGATTCGCTCCACCTTTCCAGCCCCAGAGCGGAGAAGGCAATCAGGAAGAATTGAAAAAGCTGGATCACATGCATGTGGTTTCCCTGCCTGAGCACGGGAAGTGACGTAAACCAGTCAAAGACCGGCCAGACCCCGAAGGGAATAAGAAAACTCAGCAGCAGGCAAAAACCGAGCGCGGGAACCCGGTCGTTGGAAGCCGCCAGACCGTAGCAGGCGAGCAACAGCGGCACCACGCCGATGAAAATGAATTGCTCCATCTGGGCAACGTTCGCATGTTCGGGATGGTAAACGGGAGAGCCGTGAAAGTAGGGGATTACCAGGGCGGGCAGACTTTTCCACGAAATGTGAAAGGGGTTGACCGATTGTGTTCGTTCGGCCCAGGTTGAGCTCTCGCGCAAGTAAGAGGCAAACGGCACCCAAACGGCCGATGCAAGCAGCGCGCCCCACGCTGTATGCAACAGGTACGGGACCAACGACGTTCGAATCGTCACCGGCGGTCCGTGCATGTATCGCGGGCCCGCGCTCACCACCCGTATGGCCGTATAGATGCCCAGGAACAGCAGAACGCCCACGGCGCTTTCGATGTGTCCTGCAGCCAGCAGCAGCGCCGCCAGCACGGAGTAAACCCAACGCCGCCGCACATCGCCGCCAAAGAAAGCCCTTTCGGAAATCCACCAGACCCAGGGAATGAGCATACTGACGTAGCTGTTTGGGAAGCCGAGGAAATAGACGTTATATCCGCCAAGGCAGTATGCGACTGCGGCGCACCAGCCCGAAAGCGGCCGAACGCCCAGTGCATCCCTGGCGAAGAGATACGTCCCCAGGCCCGCCAAAAGAATTTTCAAAAATGCGCTCCATTCGAAGAACATCGCGGGCGGAACCACCAGCACCAACCAACTGACAGGAAAAAGCACGGCAGAAACGTTGTTGGCAAGAAATGGTGTGCCTCCCAGAGCATACGGATTCCAGAGAGGGAAGCACCCGCTGCGGACCTGGTCTCGAAAAAACCAGAGGTAAGGATAAGACTGCTGCACCATGTCGGACAGATTTGCATTGTGGGACACTACTTTTCGCGCGCCGCTCCAGGGAGAGTAAGAAAGGAGCAGATCGGTTGGAAGCAGAACTCTGCTGGTCAGGAGCGCCAGCGCCAAAAAAAGCGCCGCCATCACGGCCAGCGCACCCGCCGCAACGGCCACCTCGTACCCGGGCCGCGCGCCGGCAGTCGAAGGCAACTGTTTCGGAGAAGACATCCGGAGAATTTCACCACAAAGCCACAAAGATCACCAAGAACCAACCTCCAGGCAGGCGCACCTCTTTTTCCCAGCATCAGTCTGGGAAAAAGCCTGTACCACTAACTGCGAGAATTGACTCGCGAAGAAAAACTTTTTCCTTATAGAGCCGCGCAGCGGCGGGAGAATTGTAGCCCCGGCCGGAGCGAAGCGGAGGCCGGGGTTGGCTCATTATTAAAACACCAGCCCCGCAGGGGCGACAGAGGGTGTGACCACGGTCTGTCGCCCCTTCCGGGGCTAGCGCAATTGAGGCCGGGCTGGCCGCCCGGTTAACCCGGGCTACAAATTCTGGCCGCCGCTGCGCGGCTCTATAAGGAATTTGTCTTTTTCTTTTGATGTGATTTCCGCTCTGTAACACTCTGTAACCTCTTGGCGATTTCTTGTTTTTTAGCGAGATTCTTTAACGAATGACCAATGACGAATGACTAATGACCAATGACCAATGACGCGTTTGGTGGCGGCCTACGGCCGGGCTGTGCCTCTGTGGTGGAGTCCTTTCTTGATAGCGGCACAAAAGCCCACTACTCTCAGGCTTGCTCCTTTCCCGGCTCGCCCCGATAATGTTCTCCAGGAGACTCCAGGTTTCAAACCAAACCCTTCGAATCCAGGACGTAGCGGGGTTAACTTCGATTTACTTGACAAGAAAGGACGATTTCATGAGATTGCTTCAGGGCCTGTTAACGCTGGCAATGGCGGCATGCGGAACTGCAGCTTGTTACCAGATATTTACGGCTGCCTTGGCGCAGCAACCTCCGGCCACGGTGCCCCAACCAAATGCGACCACGCCGGCCCAGCTATCACCCACCCAGGAGATCAACAATCGTTTTGTGCAGCAGTTCACGGAACAAATTGCAGGCCGGGAGAATGAGCCAGCCGTGCGCGTTTTCAAAAACATACAATTCGAGTTGTTTAAGAGTGTGCCGGCAGGACGACTGCTTCGTATCATGAACGGCGGCTACAGCCGTGCGCTTGGCGTGAGCTGCACTCATTGTCACGTCGAACAAGACTTTTCGAGTGACGAAAAGCGGCCTAAGCGCGCCGCGCGTGAGATGGCCGGCATGCATAGGATGATCAATGAGCAACTCGGGAAGATGCAGAATCTGGAAACGAAGCCCCAGGAGCGCGCGATCAATTGCTCCACATGTCACCGCGGCGCAATTAATCCGATGGCTCCTCAGCGGTAACGTTTGCAGTCTAGATCGTCGTTCATGATTTAGAACTACCGTTGCCTGAACCCGGATCCTTCGATGCCATCGTATCCAGCTTTGCGATTCATCACCTCCCGGATGGAAGGAAGCGCGAACTCTATGAAGAGGTTTGGGCGGCGCTGCAACCTGGTGGTGTCTTCTGCAACCTTGAGCACGTAGCCTCGCCCACACAGCACCTCCACGAACGTTTTCTGGCGGCACTTGAAGCGACCGCAGACGAGGAGGATCCATCCAACAAGCTGCTGGATGTGGAGACACAGTTGCGATGGTTATGAGAAATCGGCTTCGATGACGTCGATTGTCATTGGAAGTGGCGCGAACTTGCATTGCTCGCCGGCTGGAAATTTCCGACCCGCTAAGCGTTCTTGGTGCTCTTGGCGGTTCAAATTTTTCTCAAAGGCTAAGGAGGACGTCATGCGAAGATCGGTTACTCGAGTCGGCGCCACGATAGGAGCGCTGTTTGTGATCCTGGCGGTAGTGGTTCAGGCCAAAGAAGAAAAGGTGGGGTTGGCCAAGGTTCCCAAACCGGTCATGGAGGCTGTCAAGGTGCGGTTCAAGGACGCCCACGCAACCGGCGCAAGCAAGGAGACCGAGGAGGGAAAGCTTGTCTATGAAGTGACCATCAAGCATGGCGGGCAGAATATCGACGTCACCCTGACCCCGGAAGGCCAGGTTCTCTTAATCGAAAAAGAGATCACTGCCCGGGACTTACCCAGGGCAGCAGCCAAAGTACTGGAGGACAAGTATCCCAGAGCGACTTACAAGATCGTCGAAGAGATCATCAAGGTAGAAAAGAAGCATGAGAGGCTGGCGTACTACGAAGTTCTGCTCGCGACAACCAAAAAGAAGACGCTGGAGGTGGAGGTGACGGCGGAGGGCAAGATCGTCAAGGAGGAGAAGAAATGATCAGATTCAGATGAGGACGACAAGCAGTATCCTGGCGTGACACTCGATAAAATGATGCGTGCGGGCCTTGCTTCAGCTGCTCAGCCACATTATTCCCTCGCCTCGATTACTGCCAGCACTTTGGCTATCCTTGAAGTCAACACGCCATAAGGCCGTTCGCCGTAATCGTCGCTGCATTTGTCGTCAGCTTCCTCCAAAGCCGTGAGTGCTTCCCGCAGCGCCTCAAACATTTCCGGTGCTGCCGCGATCAGGCGTGCATTGGCGTACTGTTGGTGTTCCTGTGTTGCCTCGACTAGAGAAACCACCGCGATCCAGTGACCTTCCAGTGTCTCTATTCCTGCAAATGCGAGTCTTTTGTGCCGCTCGTCAATGCACACCCGCCACGGCCCCGGCGTAAACCCAATTCTCTCGCTCATTGGGTGTCTCCCCTCTACGCAGGCCGAAATAGTCTGAATGTGTTGAGCGCTGGTTTGACCGCTGGATCTTTAACGTTCTTCACGGTTCGCTGTGACTTGAGCGCACACCAGCACGCATTCAGCATCGATTTTCCCGTCTTTACATCCCCGTGCGATTGCCGCGAACTCAACTGACCAGGAAGCGACTAACAGGCGTCAAACGGCAGTACTCCTGCACCTGCCAGAAGGCTTGGCACACTCAGCCTCTTTAAGGGAAATTAATGTGTTTGTTTGTAAACTGTGATGTCGTTACGCAAGATCCATGCCCGACATCCAACATGCTTGTTATGAGCTAAGAATTCCATCACGGAGGCCGTAAATCCGAGGGTGGGAGTGGGTGTCTCTAATTCAGCGAAGAAGGTTCGAGAACTTTAGCTATACAGCGGAGCGTCAAAAAAATGCCGACTAGTCACAAAATATTGTCGGATGCGGTGAACATAATGTACCCTTCTCCATCCGTTCCGATCTGGGCACCACACCGTTACGCACCCGGCTCCGACATGGGCAGAAGCGGCGCAAGCTTCAGGCAATTTTTCGAAACTGAGAATAGGTGGCGTCCCGCTGAGCGGGGGTGAATCCGGCGCTGCGGATCACTTCGATCAGTTTTTCGCGGTTCGCTTGATGGCGTGCTCCGGCTGCGCTGATCACGTTTTCTTCAATCATCACGCTGCCAATGTCGTTTGCGCCATAGCGCAGGCCGATCTTCCCCCATTCCAATCCTTGCGTCAGCCAGGAAACCTGCAGGTTACGGAAATTGTCAAGGAAGAGCCGCGACACGGCCAGAAGCTTTAGATATTCTACCGGTTGGAAGCTCTCCTTGATGACCGCTCCCATTTCGGTCTCCTCCAACTGCACGTTCCAGGGGATAAACGAGACAAATCCGCCGGTCTCGTCCTGCAGTTCGCGCAGTCGGCGCAAATGTTCCACTCTCTCTTCGACCGTTTCACCGCCTCCGACCATCATGGTGGCGGTTGTTTTGATTCGCAGGGAATGCGCGTCCCGCATCACTTTCAGCCACTCTTCCGCCGTGCATTTCCCGGGACTGATTTCCCGGCGCATCCGCTCCACCAGTATCTCCGCGCCGCCGCCCGGCAGGGAAGTGAGCCCTGCGGCTTTTAGCCTCTGCAGCGCCTCCTTGAACGTCAGATGCGACAGCCGGGAGAGAACAACGATTTCAGGCGGCGAAAAACAGTGCAACTGGATCGAGTAGCGCTCGCGAATTGACCGGAGGAGATCCTCGTAGTAATCGATCTTGAGATGGGGATGCATCCCGCCCTGCATCAGGATCCCGGTGCCGCCGAGCGCGATGGTCTCGTCGATCTTCTTGAAGATTACTTCCTTGTCGAGCAGATAAGATTCCTCGTCGCCCAGCTTCCGATAAAAATTACAAAAGGTGCATCGCGCCACACAGACATTGGTGTAGTTGACATTGCGGTCGATGATGAAGGAAACAACATCGTCCGGATGCCACCGCCGGCGCATCTGATCGGCCGCGGCGCCGATCTCCTCGACGGCATCGCTGTTCAGCAGAGCCACGGCATCGCTCGGCTCCAGGCGGTCGCCTGCAAGAACTCTGGTCAGGATCGAGCTTATTTCCGACATGTCTACTTTGACCGGTCGCCCTGCCGGCTCAGAATCATCATAGCGCCGGCAACCAGCAGTATTCCTCCCACGACGTGGAAGAGCGGCAGATATGCGCGATAATCGAAGACTCGTTTCGCGAGAATCCCAGCCACGATGCAAGCCGCCCCCAGAATTAGAATCAACCAACCCCACGTTTTCATGTTAGCTCTTCTGGAAGATGCGAATTTTTCACCACAGGGACACAGGGGACACAGTGTCCCTGTGGTGAATTTCCACGTGTTAATTCCCCTGGGGCAAACCCACCCACTCACGAAAATTCCCCGAAAGCATCTGCCGGGCGTCTCGCTTAATCTCTTCCCGGGTCACGGGCCGTCCGTCCTCCAGCAGTTCGCTGTAGGCGGCAACCAGCGCTCCGGCAATAGAACGGCGCGCGTGCTTCCACTTGTAGATCAACTGGTCCAGGATGCGGGCATCGGAATGCTGGGCGACAAATCGGGTGCCCAGCAACTCAATGCGCTCGCTGCAGATCTCGTGGACAATGGACGGATTATTGAGAAACCACCAGCAGCCAAAAGGTAGGAGGTTACTGAATTTGCGGGCCGCCACGCATAGTTCATGCTGATTCTCGCGGGAAAGCATGGTGATCAAAAAACGATTCTTCGGATTCTCGGAACAGATATTATGCACCGCAGTCATGTCGGCCCTGCCCAATCCGTCGCCGGCGGACCGCAGAGCGCGATTCACGTTTCGTCGCACCCCTATCATCAGAGAAAGGGGCAGATCATGCTGCACGCACGCAGGCAGCACCACGTCGCGCAGTACCCAGGTTCGCGCCGAGTTGTCGGGATAAGCAAAGCTGTCAGGCAGGGAAACGGCCAGATACAGCGGCCCCATCCGCGCAATCCATTCATCCAGAAAACGCCGCAGCTCACTTGACGTTTCCGCGTCGATGCTGTCGCGGACCTTGTATCCCCGAGCCCCCAACTGGGGCGCCGCGGCGGTCCAGTCATTCAGGATCGGGTCGAGGCGAAGCGCGGCGTGAAAACGCGGGTCGACGGACAGGCCCTGATCCCACAGTTTGACTTCAGACTCGTCAAAGGGATCGTTTGTCATCACAATGTCGCTCACATTGGAGAGTCGCAGCACCTGATCCAGATAGTTATCGAGATTCTGGCTCTTGAAAAAACCGCGCGCCTGCTGAAGATTTTTCGCGCGCGGATCCAGACCGAGCGTGGAGAGGACTGCCACCACTCCGCGTGTGGCCTCGGAGAGCGGCGTGTTCCTGACGAAAAGGGTCTCCCAGATCAGGTCGGCCTGCTCGGCTCTGCCGAGCTGCCAGTAGGTTTCCGCGCTGATGTCGAAAGAGCGAAAGAGCTCGGCGATCAGATAATGATAATTGAGCAGATTGTCGATGCCCCACAGGTTGAGGACCCCAAATTGCGGGGCAAATAAGTGGGTGTGCATGTCAGTGACCGGCGTCGCTTGGACGATCTCCTCTACTTGACGCTGGAGAAGCTCAGGGGTCGTAGTCAGATTTTCTTCCCGGGAAACCTTTACTTGATTCAACGTGGCCATGGGGTGTTCTTATCGTATTTCTGTAATTTTTTCAACGCCTTGGAAGGGGAAACCACGAAGGCACGAAGACACGAAGTTCTTAAACCCTCAACTAGAAGTAACGCTCTAGTAGAGCTAACACGCTGGCCGAGGTAACACTCCGGCAACAGCTAAAAGGAGCTTAATTAAGAAGTACCACTTTCAGTCTCAATCATGCCCTTCGTGTCTTAGTGCTTTCGTGGGAAAGAGTTACAGGGTCGGACATCGATTCACAAAGTTGATTTTTGCGGTACTGGAGCTAAAGTCAAATCGGGGGGTTTTTAGAATCGAGGTCGAATCTATGCTGTTCAAGGATCGAACAGAAGCCGGACGATTTTTGGCAGAGAAACTTCGGCGCTACCGATTTCAACCCGGCGTCATTGTCCTGGCCCTGCCCAGGGGCGGCGTGCCGGTAGCATTCGAAGTGGCGCGCGAGCTTGATGTGCCTCTGGACGTTTTTCTGGTGCGAAAACTGGGTGTACCCGGGCACGAAGAGCTGGCCATGGGCGCCATCGCATCAGGCGGCGTCCGTGTGGTGAACAACGACGTTGTTCAGTATCTCAGGATTCCCCCGGACGTCATCGACGCTGTTGCCGAGCGCGAACAGCAGGAGCTGCAACGTCGGGAACGCGCCTATCGCGGCAACAAGGCTCGCCTTTCCGTGGCGGGCAAGACCGTCATTCTGGTCGATGACGGCCTGGCAACCGGATCTACTATGCGCGCCGCGGCGCTCGCGTTGCGTCGCCAGAATCCCGCCCAACTGGTCGTCGCCGTTCCGGTCGCGTCGGCGTCGACTTGCCAGGAATTCAAGAGGGACGTCGATGAAATCATTTGCGCCCGCACGCCTGAACCGTTTGTGGCGGTCGGTTACTGGTACACGGATTTTTCACAAACTACCGACGAGCAGGTGCACGACTTGCTGGAAAAGGCCGAGCGGCAGCATGCGGAGCCGTGATCTCGTTTTTTTGCCACGAAGACACGAACACGCGAAGGGACAGGATTCAGCCAGAAGTGGCACTTCTTAAGTAATTCCCTTGGCTGTTGCCAGAGCCAAGCCATGCGCGACTACCGCGCCGGAAAAACCAGGCGCAAGCCGTCACCCAGACGGTCGCGCGCCACATCTCGGGCACTAAAACGCGAAGGACACAGCGCTGCCTCCCGCAAGGCACTTGCCAGGCAGACCCGCTCGGTCGCCCGAAAACGGCCAAAATGAACGTCTGATAAGTAATATTATGTCAAGTTTTGCGATAATGCGGTTGTTTTCTGAAAAAATCTTTCGCTGCTGAGCTTGACGAAGAACTTGATCTTTTGTTAACTGAGATATCATCGTCAACCCTCGTGGGTTCTGCGATACTCGCTTTGTTGCTCTTGCAGCAGCAATCCGATTTGGGGTGTGGGTTCAATTCTACGAACTTTGAGCCCACCCCCCACAAATTGCCCACAAAGGCTTAGGGCGGCGAAGCCGCAACCAAAAGTCAAGGAGAGACGGCCTGAGGGTCGTCTCTCTGCGGTGTACTGGCTAGCTGAGACGACCCTCAGGCCGTCTCTCCGCTCCCGAGGAATGGTTTACATCTTGTAGCCTAGATCCTCCGGATTGAGGTTCTCCAGCCACTTGCGAACATCCTCGGGATCGAGCTTTTCTTTGGTCAAGGCAAGGTTTTTCGAATTAGCGATCACAGTTTCCGAGACATAAATAGGAGAATCCGTGCGTAAGGCCAGGGCGATTGCGTCGCTGGGACGGGAATCGACCGTGACCGATTCCCCATTCAGACGCAAATGGATGAGGGCGTAAAAGGTGTTATCTTTCAGCTCGGTCACCACAATTTTCTCAACTTCCGCGTTGAGCTGCATCAGCACATTCTTGAGCAGATCATGGGTCATCGGCCTGGGCGTGTCCACCCGCTCAATCTGCAGCGCGATGGCGTTTGCTTCGAAGATTCCCACCCAGATGGGCAGCAGCGTCCCATTCTCCACGTTCTGAAGAATCACAATCGGAGAATTCGTAAGAGGATCCATCATTAAACCCTTGATCTTGAATTCCTTGTCCATAAGACTCCTCAGATCGGCTGCCCCTGCAGGCTGTTTGCTCCGCAGCCGGTAATTCGCACCTTAATGAATTGGCCTGCGGATGCGGCCTCCGACTCAAAATTGACGATCTTGTTGGCTGTGGTGCGACCAAATCGCTTTCGTCCGTCGCGCGCTGTTCCCTCAACCAGGATTTCTTCCGCGGAACCCACCATATGACTGTGATGGTGCATCTGAATGCGTTGTTGCATCGACTGCAGTTTCGCCAGGCGGGATTCCTTTGCCGGTTCGGGCACTCCTTCACGAGCGTCCAGCTTCAGCGCAGGAGTGTTAGGTCTGGGCGAGTATTTGAAGGAAAAAATTGAGTCGTACTGAACACGATCCACAAGCTCCAGCGTTTCTTCAAAATCCTGGTCGGTCTCACCCGGAAAACCCACGATGACGTCAGTGGAAAGCGCTATCTGCCTGGTTAAAGCTTTCAATGAATCGATTATCTTTAAGTATTTGTCAACATTATATAATCGCTTCATGCGCCGAAGCACCCGATCCGAGCCCGACTGCACGGGCAGGTGGATCCAGTTGCACAAAGTCGGGGTTTCTTCAAGCGCCGTCATGATGTCGGAACTAAAATCTGCGGGATGGTTCGTTGTAAAACGAACGCGCCGGATTCCGGGAACTTTCCCTACCGCCTTGAGCAGCTCGGCAAAGCTCCACTGCCGGGGTGACGGGTCTTTGTAACTGTTGACGTTCTGCCCGAGGAGAAGAACTTCCACAAAACCCGCATCAGCCAGCCGGTAGATTTCATCCAAAATGTTCTGGCTGGGCCGATAACGCTCAGGTCCTCGAGTGTAAGGCACCACACAGAAGGTGCAAAACTTGTTGCAGCCTTCCATAATTGTCACGTTCGCGCGGAAGCCGTTCTCCCTGAGAGCCGCGTCAATCTCGACCGGTTTGGGATCATCCATCGGCTCGGTGCGCACCACAGGCACGCGGTCCGAAATGATCTGTTCCAGGATGTGGGGAATCTCGTGGTAACGGTGCGTTCCCACCACCATGTCGACAAAAGGAGCCTTGCGGATAAAGTCGGTTCCCTCCTGTTGCGCAACGCAGCCCATCACACCGATCACAAATCCGGGTCGTTGCTGCTTGATAGGACGGAATTCTCCCAGCCGGCTGTAAACCTTCTGTTCCGCTTTGTCGCGGATGCTGCAGGTGTTGATTAAGAATACATCCGCCGATTCGGCAGATTCAGCTTTCCTGAGACCGCGGCTGGCCAGCAATCCGGCGACCTTCTCCGAGTCATGGACATTCATCTGGCATCCGTGCGTCTCGATGTAGAAGGTCTTCATCTTTTCCCAAGTGTCGCGAAATCGCGAGCTCTAATTCAGGCGCAGAGACGCGGCATGCCGCGTCGAAGCTCTGACGCGACATGTCGCGTCTCTACATGGCGCCGCGAAGCGGCGCTGGGGCTTTCAGCCCTGTCTGCATCTTACGCCAGCTAACGGTTAATTCACAAGGCGGGGCGAGGAGCGTGAAATGAGACTGCGGGCGTGATCGAGGGCCGACTTCCCTACCTGGGAGCCCGCCAGCATGCGCGCCACTTCCTGAAGCTTTCCTTCGGCATTCAATCGCGTGGCGGTCACAACCGTTCGCCCCTTTACAACCTCCTTCTCAACACAGTAGTGCACATCACCGAATGCGGCGATCTGAGGCAGGTGCGTGATGCAGAAGACTTGATGCCGGGCCGCCAGCCTCTTCAGTTTTTCTCCCACGGTTTCGGCCACGCGGCCTCCGATTCCCGCATCTACTTCGTCGAAGACGAGCACCTCGGTGCCGGAACCATGCAGCAGGCTCTTCAGGCCCAGCATCAGCCTGGACAATTCCCCTCCCGATGCGATGCGTGCAAGCGGGCGGGGCTGCTCGCCGGTATTTGCGGAGATCAAGAATTCCACGCGGTCATACCCTTTTGAGGAAGCCTCTGCGCGCCGCAGATCGACTAGAAATCGAGCTCGCTCCATGGCCAGAGACTTTAAGTCATGTTCCAGTTCTTTCTGCAGCCTGGCGGCAGCTTTCTTGCGTTTCTGCGAGAGCTGCTCGGCCCGCCGCTCGAATTCGTTCTGCGCCCGGCCATGTTCGGCCTTCAATTTTTCCCGGCTCGCTTCCCAGTTCGCCAACTGGCCGGATTCGACGCGCGCGCCCGCCAGCAAATCCAGGATCTCGGCTATTGAGTTCCCGTATTTTTTCTTCAAGCGATCGATCCTTTCCAGCCGCAATTCGATCTGCTGAAGACGGGAGGGATCAAAATCGATGGCCTGGGAGTAATCGCGCATCTGATAGGCCAGATCCTCCAAAGAATAGCGGGCATTCCCGGCGGCAGATTCAAGAGGCGCCAGCTTCGGATCGATGGAAGCCAGTCGCTGCAGGTTCTTGATGGAGCGTGCCAGCAGCGAGAGCGCGCTGTCGTCGGTGTTGTACAACCACTCGAAAATCTCGCCGCTCAATCGCAGCAGCTCTTCGCCGTGCGTGAGCAGATTCTTCTCCCTCAAAAGCTGTTCTTCTTCACCCGGTTCGAGCCGCAGTTCTTCGATTTCCCTGATCTGGAACTGAAGGAAATCGAGCCGCTGCAGGCGTTCCGCTTCCGCAAGGGTGACCGAGCGTAGTTTTTCCTCCAGCTCCTTCATTCCGGCAAAGGCTGCTCTGACTTCTGCACAATCCTTGCCGTGGCCGCCGAACTGGTCCAGCAGGTCGACATGCAGGCCCGTCATCTGCAGCAGTTGCTGATCCTGCTGTCCATGAATGTCGGCCAGCAACGGCGCGAGTTCCTGCAGAAAGCCGATCGTCACGGGCGATTGGTTGATCCAGGCGCGGCTTTTGCCGCTGGTTGTGATTTCCCGCCGGAAGATCACCAGGGAGGATTCAACCGTCGCGGCGGATTTCGAATTCGATCCGATCTGCGCCGGCTCGACCTCGATCCCAGACTCTAGAAGTCGCCGGCAGAGGAGCGCGGGAGCGTCCATTTCAGCCTCGACACGGGCCGCTTCGGCCCCGGACCGGATGATTTCGGTGCTGCCGCGTCGGCCCAGGATAAAGCCGAGCGAATCCACGATGATTGACTTGCCCGATCCGGTCTCTCCGGTTAAAAGATTTAAACCTTCGCCAAATTCCAGCGTTAAGTCATCTATTAGGGCAAGGTTTTGAATGCGAAGCGATCTAAGCATTTCAGGAAGTTTAACAATGTCATCGCTCTTGCGCCACGGTGAACGAACGTGCACAATCAGATTAGTGCAGAGCAGGCCGAGGCTTCGAAGTATGGCGATGGGACAGACCATCGAGATTTCTCTCGCAGAATGCGGAATGGGGAATGCGGAATGCGGAATACAGAATGCAGCCACAAAACTGCTTGCCGACAGATCATTAATTCCGCATTCCGCATTCCCAAATCCGCATTTGAATTCCCTATCTTTGTGACGAGCCACGACAAGGAGGCTTATTGCCGATTTTTCTGAGCTTGCAGGCCGGCAGCGGGGGTCTGTGGTACCTGATGCTTCACTCCGGGATTATCGCCAAGATTGTTTTGCTCATCCTGCTCGGGTTTTCCATTCTGAGTTGGGGAATCATGCTGAACAAATGGCTCACCTTCAGGAAAGTGAGCCGGCAAAGCCAGAAGTTTTACACCTTCTTCAGAAAAAGCCAGCGCCTGGGCGATGTTTATAACTTCCTGGACCGCTATCCTTTTTCTCCGCTGGCTGGAGTTTTCCGCGGCGGCTATGAGGAGCTGCAGGCCCAGATTCGCGCCGCCCAGTCCATCGAACAGGCACCCACCCAGTCGATCGCGGGGCGGCCTCGCATCCGCAGCATTCTGTCCGTCCAGCGAGCGCTTCAAAAGTCGGCGGTGGCGGAAATGACCGCACTGGAAAACTCTTTGAGCTGGCTGGCTACGACCGGCGCGGTCACTCCATTTATCGGACTTTTCGGAACGGTGGTGGGAATCATCGACGCGTTTGAGGGACTGGGAAGCAGCACCAGTACGACCATACAGGCCGTTGCGCCCGGAATCAGTGAGGCGCTGATCACCACGGCCGCCGGGCTGTTTGCCGCCATCCCGGCCGTGATCGGTTATAACCAGTTGCTGCAGCGCCTGAAGGTATTCGCAGCCGAGCTGGATGATTTTGTGATGGAGGTTCTAAATCTGGTGGAGCGCACCTTTTCTGTAGGTCCTTCGGATTAACATGGCCCTTAAAACGTCGTCGGGCAGGGTCGCCACTTCCCTTTCGGAAATCAACGTAACACCGCTGGTCGATGTGGTGCTGGTGCTGCTGATTATCTTCATGGTCACCGCCCCCATTCTTCAGACAGGAATCGATGTCAATCTGCCCGAGACGCGGACGGTGGCCGAAGTCGATCCGTCCAGCCGCGCCGTGATTTCCATCAGCGCCGACGATCTGCTTTATTTCCGCTCCGATCCGGTGAATTACAATCAATTGCCCGGATTGCTCGCCCGGGAATTGCCCGACAAGTCAAAGTCGATCTACTTACGCGCCGACCGCAACGTGAAATGGAAAACCGTGGTCTCCGTTTTTGACCAGTTGCGCGTTTCCGGGTATCGAAACATCCAGGTTGTGACCAAGGTCTGGAAATCACAGCAGCCATGAAATCAAGCGTCCTCACAGCCCATGTGCACCCGCCGGCGCTCAATCGCGCCGTGCTCGGTTCTGTCGCGCTGCACCTGCTGCTGGCTCTGGTTGTGTGGGCCGCTTCCTTCTGGATGAAGCCGGAAGTTCTGCTTCTTGCAAGCGGCACAGGCGGAGGCCAGGGAGGAGAAACCGTGCGTGTCGCACTGACCGGCGCTCTGGATGGAGGATCCGGGGAACTGTTCAAGCCTTCACTGACGCCGCAGCCGCCCGTCGTCCCTGCTCCGGAGCCGGCCCTGCAGAAAGCGGCAGAAGCCGAGCCTCGAAAGGAGGATTTTCAGGAGGCCTCCAAACAACCGCCGAAGACAAGAACAGAAAAACAGGCCCGCCCGGAGACCACGTCCCGAACGCCTGCCGCTCCCGAGGTTTCAAAACCCGTGGCTGAAAAGAAAACCATGGAGACCGCAGCCAACCAGATCCCGCGCGAGACCGGTCCCGGGGCCGGCGGAGCAGGACCGGCGGCCGGCGCCGGCGGGAGGTTTGGGGGAGGCCAGGGAGTGCGCATTGGTTCGGGATCCGGCAGCGAAGGATTGATGAATTCCTGGTATGCGCGACAGGTGGAGAAGAGAATCGGCGAAAACTGGCTGCGCACCAATTTTGCTTCGCTTGCAGGCCAGCGCCTGACAACCGTGATCCGTTTTGACATTCTTCCGGACGGCCGCATTGACAACGTATCGGTGGAGCAGCGCAGCGGCGTGACATTTTATGATTTGGCCGCAGAGCGGGCGATTCGCTCTTCCAATCCCCTGCCCCGGCCTCCCGCCGAATTTCAGGGTCGCGCTGTCCGGTTTGTTTCCTATTTCGAATACCCGCCGGGACAGGGGATTTAAATGAGACCGCTTCTTTTCCCGGCAGCCGCCCTGGCGCTGGCCCTTCTACCCCTGCTCGGGCGGAATGCGGCGCGGACCACTGAAATCGTCGTCGAGCCGATAGGATTTCAGGAACAGGGAATCAAAATCCGCCCCGTTCCGGAAGCAAGCACTTCGCTGGCCGTGGTCAAGTATTCGCCAAGAGCCGAGTCCGGTCCGGAGACCGGCACGGCGCTGCAAACTTTCAATGAGGTTCTGTGGGCCGATTTGAAATTTTCAGCCCTGTTCCAGCTTCCCAGTCCTGGGTTTTTCTCCCCAGAGGCGATTCGCCGGCCGGAGGACATCAAATTTGAAGACTTTTCAAAGCCGGAGGCGCAGGCGGAATTTGTCACCTTCGGCAATCTGCTGGCATCAGGAGATGAAATCGTCCTGGAGACTTATCTTTATGACGTGAAGACCAGACAGGAGATTTCCGCTCAGAGGTTCCGCCTGCGCTCGGCTCAGATCCGGGAGGCGGCGCACCGCGTGGCCGATGCCATCGCCGAAAAGCTTTCTGCAGGCCAAACGCGCGGCGTGGCTCGCACCAGAATCGCATTTGAAGTCCGGCGCGGCCGCGGCAAAGAGATTGCCGTAGCCGATTATGACGGCTACAACATGCAGTTGCTGACAATGAACGGGTCTGTCAATGTCAGTCCTTCATGGTCTCCGGACGGTCGGCGCATCGTTTTTGCCTCGTTTGTGTCCGGTTTGCCCGCCATTTATGCACACGAAATCGCTTCCGGCGCGCGCGCCGTTGTTTCCGCTTCCGGCAGCTTCAATCACATGCCGGTGTTTTCGCCGGACGGGAGTCGCATCGCTTTTTCTTCGCGCAGCGATCGCGGAGACACGGATATCTTCGTTGCAGCCAGCGACGGAACCGGCAGGCGCAATCTCACGCACTCCCCCGGCGCGGACTTTTCTCCCACCTGGAGCCCGACCGGCCGTCAAATTGCCTTCGTGTCGGACCGTGCCGGAAATCCCCAGATTTATCTGATGGATGCCGATGGTTCCAATGTTCGCAGGGTGGTGAGCGAAGGTGGACACGCGGTGTCTCCGAACTGGTCTCCGGATGGCCGCTTCATCGTATATGCGTGGCAACCCCCCAAGCGATTCAGCTACGATTTGTACCTGCTCAATGCGGCCAGCGGCCAAATCTTCCAGCTTACCTCGACGGGGGCTTTCAATGAGAACCCGAGTTGGTCTCCCGACAGCAGGCACATCACATTTGAATCCTCGCGCTCCGGGGGAACGCAAGTGTTTATCATGAATGCGGATGGTCAAAATCTTCGCCAGATCACGCGCGAAGGAGTGAACGCCAACCCGGCATGGTCAGGTTATTTACAATGACGATATCAGTTCGTTAAGATGCCGGACGAAAATTGAATTTCTTTTGTGCCCTTTGTGTCTTTGTGGTGAAAAAATACGATCCACCACAAAGACACAAAGAACACGAAGGGATTCGGAGGAGACTAATGTTGAATGTCGCGGGTCGTTCCTGGTTGGTTGCTGTTTTGATGTTTACTCTGCTGGCAGGGCTGTCCGGCTGCGGCGCCAAGAAAACGACGCGTGTTCCTCCCGCATCGCCCGGCAGCGGCCGTTCGGAAACGCCGGCCGCGGTTATCCCGGGCCCCACGCGCCAGCCCACCGTTCAGATCAAAGCCGACCCGTCCACGCTCCGCCCGGGAGAGAATTTTACTTTGACGTGGAGCTCCACGGATGCCGAGCGGCTGACCATCGATCAGGGAGTGGGTACGGTGTCGGATTCCGGCTCACTCAGGTTGAGGGCCGGCCAGTCGGCGACATATACAGCCACGGCTGCCAACCGGCTTGGCTCGGCTTCCGCAAGTACCCGCGTTACCGTCACCGAACCTGTCGAACCGGTTGTCAAGCCCGCCCCCTCGCCTGACATCGGCATTGAAGAAATCATCAGCCGGGGCCTGATCAAGGACGTCTTTTTCGATTACGACCAGCACACGCTCAGCTCCGAGGCGCAGCAGATTCTGCAGAGGGATGCCGAGTATCTGCGCAAAAACTCGAGCGCCTCCTTTATTCTGGAGGGGCACTGCGACGAGCGGGGCACGTCGGAATATAACCTGGCATTGGGCGATCGCCGGGCCCAGGCAGTCAAAGAGTACCTGGTATCTCTCGGGATCAGCGCTTCGCGTCTGGAGACAGTCTCCTATGGCGAGGAGCGGCCGTTTGCCTCTGGACATGACGAAGCTTCCTGGGCGCAAAACCGGAGAGTGCATTTCACCCTAAGGAGATGACAAGATGTATCGTTTTTGGACCTTCCTTTTTGCGCTTGGGTTGTGCACCGCTCTCGCCACGGCGGGAACCAAAGAGGAGTTGATTCGCCTGCAGAGTGATGTGCTGCAGCTCACCAATCAGTTGCAGCAACTGCAGAAGAGTACTACGGAAAATGATGCCGTCCTGAGAACGCTGCTCGAGCAGTTGAGCGACCGTGTAGCTTCGCTGAAGTCCTCGCTTGACACTTTGAACCAAAACCTGAGCCAGAATCTGACGCAAATACTTCAGACCAGCCGGGCGGACAATAAAGGCATGGCCGAGCAGTTGTCGCAGGCCGTGCAGAGCCTGTCGCTTAAGCTTGACGATACCAACAGCCGAATAGGAACGCTCTCGCAGAAATTCGAAGAAAACAAGCAGCGGACGGAAAAACTCACCAGCCCGATGCAGGCGGGCCCCAACGTTCCTCCCGACCAGTTGTACAACGCGGCCTACAACGATTACCTGCTGGGCAACTATGATCTGGCAATTCAGGCTTTCCGGGATTACCTGCAGCGATTCAACGCTTCCGAATTGGCCGATGACGCCCTTTATTACATCGGAGTGTCGTTTTTCGATCAAAAGAAGTACGAGCAGGCCATCCAGTCATTTGATCAACTGATCCAGCTCTATCCCAGGGGCAACAAAACGCCCACGGCGTATTTCAAAAAGGGAATGGCATTCCTGGCAATAGAGAAAACCGGAGACGCGATTACGCAGCTTCAGTATGTTTATGCCAATTTTCCCGGCACCCCGGAGGCCAATCTGGCCGAGCAGGAACTGAGACGGATGGGAGTAGAACCGGCTGCCCGTCCGACGGCACGCAAAAAATAGTTTCGCAGATTTCAAAACTGGCCAGTTATGTGTGTCAGGAGGAGGTTAAAAATATGTCTTCGGTCAACAAAGTAATTCTAGTGGGAAGGCTGGGGAGAGACCCTGAGGTGCGCTATACGCCGTCGGGAGCACCGGTTGCCAACTTTTCTGTGGCCACCGACGAGGTCTGGAAGGACAAAAGCGGTGAGCGGCAGCAGCGGACCGAGTGGCACAACATCGTCGTCTGGAACAAGCTGGCGGAGATCTGCGGCCAGTACCTGACGAAGGGAAAGCTGGTTTACCTGGAAGGACGCATCCAGACTCGCGAGTATGACGATCGTGACGGCAACAAGCGAAGAATTACCGAAGTTATCGTCAGCGATATGGTGATGCTCGGCAGCAAGGCGGAGGGAGGAGGGACTCCCAAGGAGAGCCCTCGCCAGCCCGTACAAAGCGTGGCGGAGACGACAGCCGACGTCGGCATCACCGACGACGATATTCCGTTTTGATACTGAGTTTTTCGCAGCCGGTCACAGTTTTTTGCCACGAAGACACGAAGGGCTAACGGTCCTGTTTGACGCGACACTCTGCCCGACCCAGATCAGTGAGAAGTGTCCGTCTGGAGCTAAATCGAATTCTGCGGGCCTTCGTGGCTTCGTGGCAACTTTCCCGCGGATCGGCCGGCAAGGTACAGGACAACTCCCGCACCCGCCGCCGTTAATCCCAGAACAAGCTGCTGCTGTTGCATGCTGGCGATCAGCCAGATCGAGCAGGCGGTCGCCGCGATCGGCAGGACCCAACCGCCGGGAAGTTTCAGAGGCTCAATTCCGGACTCGGAAGGTCGCCGCCTCAGGAAGGGCAAAGCGGCGCACACACCCACATAGCTGACCAACCGCGCCACGGCGGCCAACCTTCCCATCTGGGCGAAATTCCCGGCGTAAGCAAAAGCCAGCGCACAAGCGGCGGTAAACAGAATGGAAACATGAGGCGTGCGAAAATTGTGATGCACTTTACCGAAGACCTTCGGGATGTCTCCTTCTGCGGCGAACGCATACAGCATTCGCGGACCGGCCAGCATCAGACCACCGCACGTTCCGGTAATTGAGAGCAGCGCAGCCAGCGTAATGCCTCCTCCGCCTGCCCTCCCCAATAGCCTTTCGGCGGCCGAAGCAATGGGAGTGCGGGAATTCTCGATCCCGGGAAAGATCCCGTAGGCAACAAGCTGGATCAACACATAAAAAACCGTAACAAAGCAGATGGTAAATAACAACGCTGCAGGCAGCGTGCGCTGCGGGTCTTTGATTTCTTCGGCCGGAATGGCCACGATTTCCCAGCCGGTCAAAGCAAAAACCAGCAGCAGCGTAGCTTCCCCCAGAGCGTCTCCGCTTCTCAGCGTGGTTCCCTGGTAACGCTGCCAATCGACAAAAAATAACCCGACAACTATGAAAAGCGACAGCGGCAGGATCTTTGAAACAGTCAAGGCATTCACCACTGTTTTTCCATATCGCACACCCACAACATTCATCACCGTTACGAAGGCTATGAGAATCACAATGGCAATCATCTTTTGCGACCCGCCCGCAGGGGGCCAGAAGTAGCCCAGATAAGTGGAAAACCCATTGCTGAGCGCTGCCAGTCCGGTGATGCGCGCCAGCCATGTCATCCATCCAACCTGAAACCCGACGAATCTGCCGAATACGGGGCGCGTATAAACATAAGGCCCGCCCGTTAGCTGGATCCTGCTGGCCGCTTCGGCAAAGCAAAGCACGATCAGAGCAATGGCCCCGCCGGCGATCAGATATGCCCAGATTCCAGCCGGGCCAAGCAGCCTTGATACGTCGGCGGGTATCAGGAAGATGCCGGCTCCCACTACTCCGTTGACTCCCGCCGCGGTCAGGTCCAGCGTCCCCATGGCACGAACGAGCTTTGGCCGAGCTTCAGTAATAGAAAACCCCCTGCTGCGAAGATTTGCCACGAAGTCACGAAGAGCGCCAATTCACCTTCAGGCAAATCTTGTGCTCAGTCTCCGTAGGTTCCCATACTGCCACTTCTAAGGAAATCGCTAGACTTCGTACCTTCGTGTCTTCGTGGCAAAAAATGTGTGGGTCTCCAGCAAAAAACCTTTGGCTGCTAGAACCGATAGCCGGCCTGGCGCACCGTCATCCGGAAATCTTCGCCTTCAAGTTTTATCACCTTGCACATTTCGTAAAGGCGGCTTCGCAGGCGCTGTCCTACGCGGTCGGTAAGCGTTTCTTCACGCCGCATTTGAGGATCTTCAGAACGGGTTTCTGGGGACCTATCCGGGAAATTGGAAGTGAAAATCGTAACACGTTTGTCGTTGTATCGGGAATTGATGATGTGGGTCATCGTGTCCTGCACCCACGCGGTGGGTTTGTTTGCGCCCAGCTCGTCCAGCACCAGTAATTCGGCTTCCAGCACGGGACGCAGGATCTCAAGCTCTGAGGCTTGTGAAACGGGATCCCAGGAATGCTGAATGTCGCGCAGCAGATCGCGAAAGTCGTAAAAGAGTCCTTTCACTCCCTGTTCTATCAATTCCTTGAGCACTGCCACTGCCAGGTGGGTCTTCCCTACCCCGCAGGAGCCGATGAACAGAACTCCACCTTCGCGCTGGGGATGAAAGTCAGCGACGAATTTCTGGCAAATCAGTTTGGCGACTTCCTGCGAAGGGTGCTTCGGATAATAATCCTCCAGCGTGCAATGCTCGTAGCGGGCGGGAATCCGGGCGGCCTTGACGCGGGCCAGTTTGCCCCTTTCAACAGCGCAGTCGCAGCGGCGCACAGAATTGCCGGATTCATCGAGCCGCCACCCGGTGTCGTTGCAGGCAGGACAACTGTCGAGTTCAGGCATTTAACTCACCGCTTTTTTGCCACGAAGCCACGAAGTCACGAAGGGAATGATTAAGCCCGAAGTGACACTTCTCATTCAATCTCTGTGCTCCTGCCAGAGTGTCACTTCTAATCGAATTGTCAAACTTCGTGCCTTCGTGGCTTCGTGGCATTTTCACGGCATCAAAATCTCAGAATTCCCCGGCGGCTCTGCTTCTCGGCGAGGGTCAAGGTCATCTTTCGCCGCTGGCCTTCGCGGTAGGTGGTGGCCGTGACTTTGTCTCCCGGATTTCGATCTTTGAACAGCTCGTCAATATCCTGCACAGAGTTCACCTCGTGGCCGTCGATCTCGGTGATGATGTCCCCTCCAACCAGCAGCACCAGGTTTCCGATCCTGACCCGGCGGTCGCCGCCTTTCAGCCCGGAAATATCAGCCGTCGAGTTCGGCTCTATGGAAACGATCATTACCCCGCGATCGGTGGGAAGGCGGAGCAACTCAGCCAGATCCGGAAATACGGGCTGGCCGCGGATGCCGATGACCGGGCGTACTACTCTTCCATGGCTCACCAGTTGGGGCACCAGTCGGTTCAGAGTCTTTACTCCGACGGCAAAGCCGATTCCTATGTTTCCGCCGCCGCGCAGGCTGAAGATCGTGGTGTTGATGCCGATCATCTCTCCGGCGGTATTGAGCAACGGACCGCCGCTGTTGCCCGGGTTGATTGCAGCGTCGGTCTGAATCAAATCGTTCATCAACACCCCGTTTTCGGTGCGGATCGAGCGGTTCACAGCGCTGACGATCCCGGTAGTGAGAGTTTGTTCAAGTCCAAAAGGGTTTCCGATTGCCAGCACCTTTTGTCCCACGCGGGTTTCCCCGGAAGCGCTGAAGGGAATCGGGTGCAGTTTGGCTTTCGGGGCGCTGATCTGAAGGATAGCCACGTCGGCCACCGGATCCGTTCCAATCACACGCGCAGAATATTTAGACTTGTCATTGAGTGTGACTTCCAGCTTGTCGGCTCCTTCGATCACATGATTGTTGGTGAGAATGCGGCCCTGCAGATCGATCACAGAACCGGACCCGATGCCCTGCCTCGGCACCGGCTCAAAAAAGAAATCGTACTCAATCGTGGTGCTGGTTACGTTGACAACGCCGGGGCTGGCGCGTTCATATATCTCAACGTTATTGCGCTCGTCTTCATTGAAGGTGAGCGGCCGGTTCGTCTTGGTCTGAGGCTCGAAATTGCCTTTTGAGACGGGGGGTGAAGTCCAGCGCAAGGCAAAAAACAGAATGGCAGAGGATATCAGCCCTGAAAAAAAAACCAGCTTAACGAAAAGAGAGGGTTTCATCTGGATGTAGGCGCCGGAACCTGCCGCTGTAACTGCTGAATCTTAGAGTAATTCTTGAACCATTTGTGGCCCATCTCTTCCAATTTACCCTGCGCCTTCAACTCCCGGATCGTATCATTGACCAGTTGCAGCAGTTTTGGCTCATCTTTTCGCAGCACCACGCCGTAGCGCTCGTTTGTCAAGGGCCTCCCGATGACGAGCAGGTTGGTGAAACTTTCTTCCAGGCTGTTTACCAGAATGGGAAAGTCGCCGATGACCGCATCCACTTCATGTTCGGCAAGCTTGAGAAGCGCGTCGTCCAGACTGGCGTAGGTGACAAGCTGCGAATCCTTCAGGCGGGGCTCCTTGCGGGCGAAAATATGTCCGGTGGTTTGCCCCTGAACGCCGATTTTCCTGCCTTTTAAACTGTTCAACCCGGTGATCTGTTTTTCATCTTCCTTGCGGATAGCAATGATCTGGCCGGATTGAAAATAAGCATCCGAAAACGCAAACCGTTTCTTGCGCTCCTCTGTAATGGTAATGACGGAAACAATCAGGTCCGCTTTTCTCTGCTCCAGAATATCAAACAGTTCGTTGAACTCTTTTTTCACCCAACGAATGGGGACGTTGATTTTCTGGGAAATGGCCTCGGCCAGGTCGGCGTCCAGTCCGATGATTTTAATCCCGGCACTGAATCCAAAGGGGACATTAACAGGCTGAATGGCGACGTAAAGATGCCGGGCCTGGCGGATCCTGTCCAAATCGTCTTCCGCTTCTTTCCTGGCACAACCCGCCACGCCGGCCGCAAAAAGAGCCGCACCCAGCAGACAATCCCTTCGTTTCAAGCATCCCCCAAGGGTCTTATCAAAAGATGAAAGATAAATTATTGTTTGGGTCGAGACGTAAATCAACCGAAGGTTTTGTTCAGGTTCCTTCGAAACGGTTCAGCAGATCCTTCAGACGGCGCCGGCTGACTTCCAGGCGGATTCCATTTTTCAGCAGTACTTCCGCGTGCCCGCCCGGTAAAGGAAGCACCTCGTGGATGGTGTTGAGATTGACAATGGTTGAACGCGAAATGCGACAAAACGTTGCCGCATCCAACCGGCCCTCCAGGTCCGTCAAGGTCGGCTCCATCCAGTAATGCTGGTCCTGGGTGCACAACTTGGTCAGTCCTTCTTCCGAAGCGAAGTAAACCACTTCGTCTTGCGGCACTACGCGGAATTTGGATCCGCGCTTGGCCAGGAAACGTTTTGTTCCCCCTCGAGAAGGCTGCGTGGCGTTGTCCAGCATGCGCTCTGTATCTGACGACGACTCCTGCCGCACACGTTCAAGCGCCTGTGCCAATCTTGCTCTACTGACGGGTTTGAGAAGATAGTCAATCGCGTACAGCTCAAAAGCGTCAATGGCATACTGGTCATACGCGGTGCAGAAAATAATTTTGGGGCGGGGCGCGGGCAGCGACGCCACTACCTCCATACCGCTGCAACCGGGCATTTGAATATCAAGAAACAACAGATCGGGCTGAAACTCGACCGTCTTTTCAATGGCCTGTTCACCGTCCTCAGCTTCCGAAACGATTTCCACATCTTCGAAGAACCGCAAAAGCTGGCGCAGGCGCTCGCGGGCGGGTTGCTCGTCGTCGACCAGCAGCGCGCGTATTTTGTGGCTCATCTCACCTGATTTCCGCCATTACCAGCGTGATATCGTCGTGCTGCGGCGCGCCTTCGGTAAATTGCGACACGGCCCCCAGGAGCTGCGCTGAAAGCTCGTCGAGCGGAAGACTGCGGTTGCGAGATATTTCGTCCACCAGCCTCGCTTCGCCGAATTCCTCGTCCCGGGGATTCATGGCCTCACAGATTCCATCTGTGGCCATCAGCAACAGATCTCCCGGCTTCAGTTCCATACGGATTTCCTGGTAGCCTGCATCTTTGAACATTCCCAAAGCCGTTCCGCCCGCCTCGAGACGCATGGGGATTTGATCCGGTTGAGATTCCCGATCGGAGATTCCCCTGCCCTGCGCGCCTGCGGCCCTGAAAAGCAGTGGTGGAACGTGCCCGGCATTCACCGCCGTCAGGATCCGCGTAACATCATCATAGTAAGCGCAAAAGAGCGCGGCATATTTGTTGCTGTCCGTCGAGGCGCACATCTGCTGGTTGATGGCGGACACCAGGTCGGCGATCGAATGCCGAAATTGCGGGGCCTGGCTGCGAAGCACTCCCTGAAGATTAGCCATCAGCAAAGCGCCGGGAACACTCTTTCCTGCGGCATCAGCGATGGCAAAACAGAACAGTTCCTCTGCGATTTTGAAGAAATCATAATAGTCGCCGCCCACTTCCCCGGCAGATTTGCACCGGGCTGAAACTTTCAGGGTGCGCGCCGTGGGAAAATCCTGTGGGAAAAGCCCGGCCTGGACCTGGCGCGCGGTTTCAAGGTCGGACTTCAGCCGGTGCAGCACGTCGTCGGGATACTGCAGGGCACGAATGCGCTCCATCGACTTGGCCAGTCGAGGCCGGCTTACCGGCTTGAGCAGATAGTCAACCGCGTGCTGTTCGAAAGCCTCGATCGCATAACGGTCATAGGCGGTGCAAAAAATGATCCGGGGCCGAGGAGCGGGAAGTGAGGTCACAACATCCATCCCGTTACGCCCCGGCATTTCGACGTCCATAAAGACAAGATCCGGCCGAGCCGACGCGATCTTTTCCACCGCCTCACTTCCGTCTTGCGCTTCCCCTACGATTTGAATGTCGTCAAAGGCTCCAAGCAGGCTTCGCAAGCGCTCCCGCGCCAGCTCTTCATCATCCACCAGCACCACTTTGATCATGGAATTGCCTGCTGAGAAAGATTCAAAAGCGGAACCGCCAAGAACGAACACCAAGGCGACAAAGGATCTAATGAGATTTACCGCTCGCAAACATTAAGAAACACGCGAGAAGTACAACATCGAGCCTACTGGCACCTAACTAATATCAATTCCTTGGTGTTCTTTGCGTTCTTGGCGGTTCAGTTTTAGCTTCCCGCCGCCGTCGGCATTTCAATAGAAACTACCGTCAGGTTGCGCAGCTTGTCCCGGTCGATTTTCAACTCCGCGGCGGCGCCGAAATATCCAATCAATCTCTGCCGCACATTCTTCAACCCATATCCGGAGCCGGTTCTCGAAGAAGCGGTCGCCGCAGGCGCCAATGGAGGCTGCAATTCAGTCTCTGAATTCTTGAACCCGGGACCGTTATCCAGCACCTCGATGCGGATGCGGTCCTGCGCGCGCGTTGCGCGGATCCGGACTTCTCCCACGCCGCGAACCGCCGCCGCCCCGTGCTTGACGGCATTTTCCACCAGCGTCTGCACTATCATCGACGGAATCTTAGTCTCCTTGACCGAGTCGTCGATTTCCAGATCCACACGCAGCCGGTTGCCGAAGCGAGCCTGTTCTATGTCCAGATAAGAGCGAACAAATTCCATCTCATCTTCCAGCCGCACCCATTCCTTGTCTGAGCGCGTCAAAGTATAGCGAAACACGTCAGCCAGTTGTTCCACCGTTTCCTCGGCACGCATCGGATCTTTGTGAATCAGAACGGCAATCGCATTCAGGGCATTGAACAAAAAATGCGGGTTGATCTGCGCGCGCAGCGCTTTCAACTCAGAATGACTGGCGTGCAGCATCAATTCCTGCTCGCGCTTGTCCTGCTGCTGCTTCCTTTGCTGCAGATGCACGTTCTGCAACATGAAGGAAAACACATCCACCAGCGAAGCAAGCAGCGTGGAATCCTCGCTGAAATAAGGGATGTCGTTGATGCGCCGGCCCATCAGAACAGTTCCCACTTCCTGCTGGTTCAGACGAATCAGCATCTTGAGGACGGCGGGAAATTCTTCCTCCTGCCCGGTGGGTTCGTCCGACAGTACTATGCGGGTCCTGGCCCGAAACAGCTCGCTCAGGCGCTTTTCGGCATGCTCGACAAGCTGCGGCCCGGTAGTGGCAGTTTGAACTCCGGCCAGAAAATATTTAACCGCTTCCTCGGGCGGAAACTTTCGACCCAGCCACGCCCGATCGAGCAACTGCTCCATCTTTCGATAAATCCAGGGTACGGCGAGAGCCAGCGGCAGCAGCGTCACGGCAAAGAGAAACGGCGCCACAGTGAAGCTCGACCATGGCAGCCGCAAGGCTTCAAACCGCTTCATCAGGGGAAGTGTCAGCGAAAAATAAGCGGTGAGCACGACCATGGCGAGCAGGAAGAAAATTCCCTGCTTGATGAAAATATCGAAGAAGACGAAGCGCTCTTCGAAATAAACGCCAACGAACATGAAAAACAGCGGCATTGACTTGCAAAGCACCTCCACGTAGCGGCCCACGTTCTGCGAAACCGGGATCCAATCTGCGATCAGGCCCAGCAGTGGAACAAATATGACGAACATGAAAATGTAGAGCGCCACACGGGACATGTGTCTTCCCTTGTCCTCTTTTACTTCCTGTCTCTTTCGGCCCTTCAGCGAAACCAGAACGCCAAAAACCGAGGCGCCCATAAAGCAAAACGGCAACGCCATGATCATCCATTGGGAAAACCGCATCCACCGCAAAAACACCAAGGCGTAGGTGCAGATTATCCCAAGGCAGACGGCGTAAGTAACGGCAACGGCGGACTCCCATGCCCGGCGCGCGCGCAAATAAGGACGATAATGCAAGTACCACATATGAACCAGCAAAGGCGGAAAAAGAAAGGCCGTGGAGTAGGTCGCAATGCTGAATCGCCGGGGTACCTGGCCCCCTGTGACGGCAAATACCAGGTCATGAGCAATATTGAGGGCAAACCAGATTGCGGATACCAGAAAGATGAGCCCCTCGCCTGCGTCTTCGCCCCGCGGGCATTTGCCTTTCCACTGGCGCTGCCATAAAACCAGCAGCGTGACAAACGAAATCAGCCCGAACGTGTAAGTGAGCAGCGATCCCAGAACAAGGGTGGAAAGAAATACGAAAATCCCCGCTGCTATCAGTTTGTAATCGCTCTTCATAAAAAACAGTTTTCGGGTTTACGTGTTACGATTTCAAAAACGGTTCAAGCGTTTACGGGTTACGATTCCAAAAAAGGGTTCAAGGGTTTACGTGTTACGGGTTGCGGGTTCTGGACGGCACGTTAAATCGTGGATGACTTGCACGCTTCTTAACTCGTAACCCGAAACCCGGAACCCGAAAAACTGTCTTTCAGAAATAGTACCTCAGCCCGAATTCGGATGCTCTCTTTACCTGTAGCTGGCCGAATTCGGCGTGCCTTTCACCGGTAAATTCGCTTTGAATCCAGTAA
Organism: Acidobacteriota bacterium; assembly: GCA_036507075.1. Taxonomy (GTDB): domain Bacteria; phylum Acidobacteriota; class UBA6911; order JACQSX01; family JACQSX01; genus DASXQR01. The sequence goes on from DASXQR010000208.1 coordinate 39,787, forward strand.
AGGCTCCAATCGGGCCGGATCTTCCAGTAAATTCCCGGGCGCACAATGCAAGAACCGTCGCGCAAAGATGAGAGAACGATGAGCTCCGTTTCGACCCGGTTTCTGGCAAACGGAGCATAAACCCGCAAGAAACCGTAATTCCTGCTCATTGCCAGCGGTTGATAATGCCGGTTTACCTCGAGCAGCAGCCAGGGATTGCCGCGGGACAGTTCTTGCTGGCCGCGGCCGGCCAGGTTTCGAAAATGCGACCACGCGGTCCTGTTCAGCCCTTCACCGTTGTAGAGGTATTCGGCCACCAGGTTAACGTTCCGGGGGAAAGTGTACTGTCCCCCCAGCAGCAACTCTGCGTGGCGTCGCTTTTGCAAAACGAATCGCTCGCTGCCGGGAACGTACCGCAGGGAATCCTGAAAGGCGGCCGCCTCGGCATGAACCTCCAGGGCATCACCCAATGTCTTGGCCGCGCTTACACCCTGGCTGTTTGGGAGGCTGCCTCCTCCGCTCGAGGTCAGCGAAAGATCAACGCCCCTTATCAGACGATACCCTCGAACCGCCCATCCCCCGGAGCGCACGAAACCGGGTTCATCCCCGCTCCAGTCAATCTCGGGAACCGCGAGCAGCGACACGTTCCATTGATGCACAAACAAATCCGCGCGCACCATGTCCACTCCGCGATAGGCCGAGCGGCGGTCGTTGGGATCGCTGGGGTTTTTCCTTGGATTCACCACGCCTGTCGGATTCCAGGCATAACCGGTTCCCCATTTTTCGATCACCCTGCCGATCTGAAGGTCCAGCCAGGGCGAGACTGAGTAGTTGATGTAAAGCTCGCTCAAATCGACGCGCGAAAAGGAGTGCCGGCCCCACTCGCCGGAAGCGCGGATTTTTGCGTGAAGCTTCCATGACTTGCTTTCCGGGTACAACTCGCCAAACAGCGCCATATCGGAAAGGTTAAGGCGGGGCGCAACGCCCAGGAAGTTACCGGGATTGAGCGGAGATTTGTCGTCGGCGGGAGTCCACCGCGTCTCGTTTCCTACAGAGCCGAAAAGACGAAATACCGGTTTGGAAGAACTATTCCCGGCCGCGTGCAGCGTGGTCCACCAGAAAGACACGAAGAGCACAAAGAGACCTTTATGCCGCATTACCACTTCCCCAGATAGTTTTTATTGAACATCTTGTCAGGAAGCGCTTTGGGCTGGAGATTGGAGTATTCCATGACAGTTCGGCGTCCGGGGCGGATGGCATCCTGTATTTCCATCCTGGTGACCACCCGGCCTGCGGTAAAATTTCCAAACTCCTGGTAGCGTACGCGCTTCACCAGCTTACCCGAAGCGACGTAAAATTCAGCCTTGATCGGCTCGCGATCCCTCTTTCCCACCCACAGGCGCACGCGCTTGTAGGCAATATCTACGTCGCGCGCAGCCAGTTCCAGGATGTAGGCGGCGCGACCGTCGACGGACTCTTCTCCGGCAAGCTGAGCCGTGTAGTCAACGCTGAAGTTGGTTCGCGCCACATCGCCGTTTGATGCCTCGCCCATCAGTCTTTGCAGAGGAGAAATTCGAATCGGCCGGCTTGTGTTGGGCATGTAAATCCACAGATCATCGCGCAGCATCAACAGGTATTTCCCACGCTCGCTCGCGGGCGATCGGAATTCCACCAGGCTCTTGTCGGAACCCTGGCCGAAAACGCGGAAACCGGAGGTCTCTTTTTCCTCGTCGTGAAAACTGGTGAGCATAACATCGAGCACAAACCCGTCGAGCGGGTTGCGGTAGCCGTCCACCGAATGAAGAATAGCGGCGGCATCCTGCGCCTCGAGTCGCACGGCGAACACCAATATCAGAAATAAGACTCTTTTCAACATAAAGCATTTCTCCAAAATACGAATGCGGAATGCAGAATGCGGAATATAGTCGAACTTAATTCTTCAAAGCAGACCAAATTGCCTCGCTATTCCCCATTCCGCATTCCGAAGTCCGCACTCGAGGCCAAACCTGCTGCTTAGAGGAGACAAATTAGATATGTCCCAAGGCGTCCACGATTCTCAGCCGGGTTGCTTTGAGCGCCGGCAAGATGGATGAAACTGTCGCCGTTATGACGGAAAGCACGAAGGCGATCACCAGGATCGACGACTTGAACATGATCTGAAGCGGATAACCGCGCGTGTATCCCGGAGGAGGCGGCAGTTGAATATGGGCGTGGTTGATCAAAGTGCCGGCCGACCAACCAACCAGCAGGCCAAGCGCTCCACCCAGAATACCGATGAAGAGTCCCTCGAGCAGAAACATCGCCCAGAGACGAATTCTCTTGGTTCCAATGGCCATCAATGTTCCGATTTCGCGCGTGCGCTCAAAAATGCTCATCATGATGGTGTTGGCGACGCTCACCACCACAATGGCAAACACCACAATCCCAAGAAAGCCGAAAATGCCGTTATAGATCAGGACAACCTGGTGATAGAAGGTAGCCAGCTTTGACCAGTCCTTCATTTCCAGATTCCATCCGCGTTTGGAGAACAGCGCAGCCAGATCCGCCTCCACTGCCCCGGTCTGTTCGGTTTCCTTCAACATCACAAGCATTTTTTCCACTTTCTGTGTCTGCAGCAGTTGTTGCGCGCCCTGGATCGGCATTTTTACGGCGCGATCGTCATACTCTTTCACGCCGGTGGCGAACGTGCCGGCCACCCTGACATCCATGGCATTGAGCGAACCCCGCACAGTGGTGGTCATCAGCGTCAGATAGTCTCCCGGCTTAACGTTCATGCTTCGGGCCAAGCCCTCTCCGATGATCACCCCGTCGGGTTCCTTGTCCGAGATGAACTGACCGGAAAGCAGCCGCTGCGCAGCCATCATTTTGTCGCGTCCAGGTTCGACGGCCGTTGCCAAAAAAGTTTCCGACTTATCGCCGTTGCTGATCAAGCCCATCAATGTAATCTGAGCGGCCGTGGCTTTGACGCGTGGATCCGCTTCGATTGCCTGACGGAGCTGCGCCACGTCGTCCAGCGCGTAATCGAGCGGCTTTTGCGATTTCCCGTCAAAATAGCCTCTTTTGTAAATCTGCAGATGTCCCAATCGATTCCGAATGGTGCTCTCCCTGAGGCCCCAGAAGGAAAGTTCCTTGTAGCCGCCGAACAAAATCAAAGCAGTCGCTCCGAAAACCATTACCACCAGAGTCATGAAAGAACGACGCCGGTTCCTGAAAATGTTTCGAAAAGCGATTCTGGCTAGCATATTCCCAACCTTTCCACCGCAATTTTTCCGCCCGTAGAGAGGCGGCATGCCGCGTCAGAGCTCAGACGCGACATGTCTCGTCTCTACGGGTTGCGGCATGATGTGCGGGCGAAGATCGTCCATCGCCTCGACGGAATACTCATCACTCAGGATTTGTCCGTCGCGCAGCCGGATACGGCGCCGGGCTCTCTCAATGATCCTGGGGTCGTGGGTGGAAAACAGAAGCGTGGTCCCTGTTTCCCGGTTGATTCCCCACAGCAAATCCAGAATTTCCACGGCGGTTTCCGAATCGAGATTGGCGGTCGGCTCATCGGCCAGGATTACTGCCGGCTCGGTCACCAGAGCCCGCGCGATGGCAACCCGCTGCCGCTGACCGCCCGAGAGCTGATCCGGCTTCTGCTTGCGCTGTCCCGCCAGACCGATTCGTTCCAGCAGAGAGTCCACTCTTTCAAAGCGCTCTTTCTTTGGCATCCCGGAAAGCAACAGCGGATACTCCACATTCTCAAAAGCGGTCAACACCGGAATTAGATTAAAAGTCTGAAAGATGAACCCGATCCGCTGCCGGCGTACAGCGGCCAGACGATGCAGCGGCATGCCCGTCACGTCCTTGTCGCCGAGGTGAATCCGCCCTCGGGTCGGCTTGTCAATGCAACCGATCAGGTTTAACAAGGTGGTCTTTCCGCTGCCTGACGGACCGGCGAGCGCCGCAAAGTCGCCGCTCTTTAATTCCAGATCAACATTCTTCAGCGCGGGAACGTCGATTTTTCCCAGGCGATAAGACTTGTCGATATTCTCCAATCTGACAACTGTCTCCATGGTTCGGCCTCCAGGTTCAAGGTACCGCCGACGAGGCAAAATCATGAGCGGATCCCGACCAGCGGCGTCAATAGGGGTTGAGCGGCCAGAATGTGGGAACGAGCGGCAGGAGTAGAAATGTCGGAGCCAGGGCATGATGTCCAAAATCGGAATTGTCGGAGGCGGTCAAGGTGTGTTCACCGCAGAGCCGCAGAGAACGCCGAGTTTCCGCAGAGTTCCATTACAAACTCTGCGTTGAATTCGAAAACCCGAAACCCGCAACTCGAAAACCCGCAACCCTGCTTATTTATACCCGAGCATGTTGGCCAGCATCTGGAAGGCGCCATCGTGGAGCTCCTTCCACTGTCGATACCAGACGTAGGAGGTATAAATGTAGGTCCCCTTCCCCGTCGAAGCCACCAGCAGGCCGCCGTTAAGCGGTTCTTCACCGGGATCGTTTGAAGAAAGCAGCGCGGCGTAACGGCTGTCCCACTTGTCGGGATAGTAAAGACCCCGCTCCTGCACCCAGTTTTCGAAATCAACCGGTTCGATTTCGTTTGGCCTGCGCAACAGCGGGTGGTCGGGGATCAGGATTTTTACCGGAGCTTCTTCTACGCTGATGCGCCGGCTTGAAAGGTGGAGAGGATAGGGGGCCAGAGCCGGATAGCCGGCTTCGGTGTTAAATTCCCCCGCTCGCTGGTAAAAGACAATCAAGTGGCCCCCGTTGCGGGCGTAGGTGAGAAGTTTATCGTTGTTTTCCACCAGCCATGGGATCAGAACATAAGCGCGATGATCCACCAGGATCGCGTCAAATTGTGACAGATCTCCCGATTGCAGATCCTCCGGCCCGAGGACGCGGTATTGCAGGCCCAGATTCTGCAAAGCCTCTTCTGTGGTGGCATCGCTGTGGCGTATCAATCCAACTCTTCTGAGATTAGGAAGGCGTATGTCTCCTGCCCTGACCCGCATTTCCGTCGAAGCGAGCGTACCGTCGCTGGCCGCAAATTTAAATTGCCCGTTTGTACTCTGCTGTCTGGTCAGGCGCACAGGCAGAGAAACCTTCTGGGTTTTTCCGGCGGCGATCGCCACAGACTTGACCGCGCCGCTGGAATCAGTCAGGTCCCCGTGAAGTTCGCCGGTTGATTTGTTTGTCAACTCTACTTCGGCGGTAAGGCTGCTGTCTTTCCAGGCAAGCCATCGATCCGGCGATACGGACATCAAAAGTCGCGGCCATACGCCCGGCCCCACACTGGATTGGCAGGGGATGTCGATTTTCCCGTCGGTCAAAATCACTTTCCAGACCACCCGAGGCAAGTCATCCTGCATGTAGTGGAGGCGAAAGGGCTCCGTGGGGGCGGCATCATGGGAAAGGCGCAACACCCCGTACCGCCTGGGAACAGACGCATTGGGGGAAGAAATCTGGCGACCCTCTTTCCAGCCGCGCGGCCATTCGACGGAAATCGATTTCAAACGCAAGGGCAGGCCGGTGCGAATCTCCAGCCGATAAATGGCGGGATCTCCAATAACGAGCTCGCCCGCCCCCGCGGCGAGCAACTCGTCCAAGGCAGCAGATGATTTGAGCCCGGCAGCGACTTTGTCCGGCACGGATCGCCAAACCAACTCCACTTCGACGCCGGCCAGTTCGGCCCGGGCGCGTCGCAGTCGAACCGTCAGATCGTCGATCGATGCCTGGATGCGTTTGCGTTTTTCCCCGGTGAATTGGCTGGAGAGTCCGCGCTGCATGCGCGCCAGGATATTCAGGTCCTTTTGAATTCGGCCAAGCGTGGAAGCGACGGCCGGAAGAACTTCGGCCTCGAGAAGATTCTGATACCGTTTCTGAATGATCCGCAGATTCATGCCCGCTTCGATTGGAAACGGCTGTGACAGTCCTTCGAAAAAACTGCCCGCCTCCGGTCCCAGCTTCACTGATGAAACGGAATTCCACAGGCGGTAATAGTGCGGCTTGGGATTTTTTTGAAGAGCGGGCCAGGGTCCCTGGGACACGTGCTTTATGTAGGCTTCGTGCCCAAGCTCTGCGTAGGATTTCCCGCTAGCGGGTTCCTCCTCTTCCACGCGCACGGTAACGTCGGCATTTTCGGGCCTGCGCGACCTCGCATCGGCATTACCTGATCCGCGCAGCCTTTGAAACAGCCTCTCGGCCTGCCAGGGCTCGCCCAATTCCGGCTTGTATTGGCCGTCTCCTGCCAGGCGGTACGCTTTCAGCAAGGCAATCGCCACGGCGCGATGGTTGCCATGTCCTTCATCGGTTGTGTGGTTGGTGATAATTACCGTGGGTTTCTCCGCGCGTATGGCCGCTACCAGACGATCCACGACTTTTTCCTCCCCGCCCCAGATCCGAAAAGTTTCTTCTGCGGTCTTTGAAAAACCGAAATCAATAAATCCCAGCGAGGAGATCCGAGAAACGCCGTATCCGGCGGCAGCGGCGTGCATTTCGTGGAAACGGAGCGCCCCCAGGCTGTCGTAGAGCTCCGGCCCTGTCGCATTTTGGCCGCCCTCGCCGTAATTGGAGACGACGATGGACGCGCGTACGCCCCATTTCCGGCGTGCCACGGCAAGCACTTCCCCATCTTCATCATCCGGATGGGCCGCCACACTCAAAAGAGAGAAGGCGCTGGTAAGATCTTTCAGCGCTTGTCGCTGCCGCAGCGCCGCATCGTTGGCTGAAAGAAAAGGGCAGCCAAGAAGGAGGGCGGCAACCAACGCCGCCTCAAGTGCGGATTTCGGAATGCGGAATGCGGAATAGCGAGGCAATCGGGCTGGCTTTGAAGAATCAAGCTTGACTATATTCCGCATTCAGCAATCCGCATTCCGAACTTAAGGTTATCTGAGAAAAACTACAAATTCTCACCGTGCCGCATCATCACCAGGGCGTGTTCGGCCGGGTCCTTGTAATACCACTGGCGTCTTCCATGATTCACAAAGCCGTGCGAGTGATAAAAGTGAATCGCGCCGCTGTTGGACTCGCGTACTTCCAGGAAACATTTAAACGCGCCCCGCACCCCTGCCATTTCAAGAAATCGGTGCATCATGAGGCTGCCGATTCCCTGGCGCTGATGCCGCTGGTCTACGGCAAGCTTGTAGATTTCGACGTCGGGCGGAAAGATGCGCCCCGCGATAAATCCCACGATTTTTGGGCCACCGGCGGCGAAATCTCCTCTTCCATCCAGCCGGCCTTCCGCCAGGGCGATCAGTCCGTGGAAACCTGGATCCCCGATCAGCATGTTTACGTAGTCCTGGCTACGCCATACTTCCAGCCCGCAGTTCTGCTCGAGCGCCATCACTTCGCTCACATGATGCGAAAGAAATGTCTCCAGACGAATTTCCGGATCCCGCGTCTGTTGTACCTCGCTTCGCATTCTCATCGTGTTTTTGCTTTGACGGTCTGCCCTGCTCCTGTGTCGGCATCCGGAGGCCGGACATAGTACGCATCGATCAAGTCGGCCGCCGGCAAGTCGCCGCTCTTGAGTTTCCGGAGCGCGCTGCAAACAGCCGAGCGCGCGATAAAGCAATCCGACGGTATGACCCTGTGTCCTGCTTGTTCGATCAGGTCGCGATAAATCTGCGTTCCATCACCCACGAACTTCACGTCTTCCCGTGACAGGGATGCAATCCATCTGCCCGGCGCTTCGACTTCAGCCTCACGAATCATAACAGGCGGAGCCAGCGCGGAGTCCCGCGTGTAAAGAGCTGCAAAGACCTGCCCGCGCCGCGCGTCCATGAATGCTGCGACAGTCCCGCGGGTGAGCGCGCTTTCAGCCAGAGCGTCCAGGCTGGTCACTCCAACCAGGGGGCGTTGCAGTCTTAAGGCCAGGGCTTTCATGCTGGCAATGCCGACGCGAAGACCCGTGAAAGAACCAGGTCCGGTGACAACGACAAGAGCATCAAGCTGCTCCAGGTTAGTTTCGGCAAGTTGAAGCACCGTGTCTATCATCTCAAGCAATTTCTGTGAGAATGTCAAACCAAGGTTTACATTCAACTCGCAGATGACCTGCTCTGCGCAGGCCAGGCAAACGCCTCCTCTGCGACTACTGGTATCTGCCGAAAGGATTTTCATTCAACAGCCCAAGGATACCAATACACCTATGGCGTTTGGAAGACTGACAGTACCCATCGAAATGACAAACTGCTATTCTTGCGCTTATCTTCGTGGTCTTTGTGTCAATGACAAACTGCTATTCTTGCGCTTATCTTCGTGGTCTTTGTGTCTTTGTGGTTGATTTCTTTCACCACGAAGACACAAAGATCACAAAAAGGGCATCAAGCAAATTCTTTCTACTCCGGTTTGCGACATGACAGACGATTCATTGACCCCGATGATGCGCCAGTACCGGCAGATCAAACAGGAACATCCGGATGCGCTGCTTTTCTTTCGGCTGGGCGATTTTTATGAAATGTTCTTCGAAGACGCTCTACTCGCCGCCCGCGAGCTGGAGATTACGCTCACTTCAAGGAATCGAGACAAGAACGGCATTCCGGTCCCCATGTGCGGCGTGCCCTACCATTCTGCCGCCGGCTACATTGTTCGCCTGATCCAAAACGGACACCGGGTCGCCATCTGCGAGCAGGTGGAGGACCCTCGCACCGCGGTGGGCATCGTCAAGCGCGAGGTGATCCGCGTGATCACTCCCGGCACGCTGCTCGATGACCTGGCGCTGGAACCCAAGAGCCACAATTACATCGCATCGGTCCACCTGATGGAGGGTTCGGCGGGTGTCGCGCTGGCGGATCTCTCCACCGGTCACTTCGTGCTCAGCGACTTTGTGGGCGAACGCGCTCAGCAGGAACTGCTTTCGCTGATCTCTTCCTTTCAGCCTTCCGAAATTATCGTTCCCGAATCGCAGAAGCAGCGACTGCTGCAGAGTAAGCTGGTCGAATTGCCCTGCATCAGCGCCGCAGACGAGTGGACTTTCCACGCCGATCGGGCCCGTTCGGACCTGCAGGATCAATTTCACCTGGCAACGCTCGAAGGCCTGGGAATTCCCTCAGGCAGCCTGGCAGTGCCGGCAGCGGGCGGGCTGCTTCAATACCTGAGAAAGACGCAGAAGTCGGCGTTGGAACACCTGCGCCTTCCCTCTTATCTGCACAAGACGGATTTCCTCCGCATCGATTCCATCAGCGCAAGGAATCTGGAGTTGGTGCAATCTGTGGACGGCCTCCGAAAGTGGACCCTTTTTTCTGTCGTCGACTTCACCCAGACCGGCATGGGAGGGCGACTCTTGAAGGAATGGCTGCTCAGACCAAGCCTCAAACTGGACACGATCCAGCGACGCCAGGATGCTGTCGAGGAGCTCGCGGGCAACCTGATACTGCGGCGCGAGCTCTGCGATCAGCTTTCGGCAGTCCATGACCTGGAGCGGCTCCTGTCAAGAGTCGTGTTGGGTGTGAGCACTCCGCGCGAAATGGCAGGCCTGGGGATTTCGCTCAAGCAGCTCCCAAAAATCAAGGGCAGCCTCTCGCAGGCGCAGTCGCACCTGCTCGCTTCAATGGCGAGCCTGGATACGCTTGATGACACTTCCCAACTGCTGGAAAGAGCGCTGGCAGACGATCCCCCCCTTACCGTTCTGGACGGGGGCGTGATTCGCGACGGTTATCATAATGAGCTTGACGGCCTTCGAAGCATTCGCCGCGACGGCAAGAGCTACATCGCATCAATAGAGAGCCGGGAACGCGCACGCACCCGCATTTCTTCATTGAAAGTAAAGTACAACCGCGTCTTTGGATACTTCATTGAAGTGACGCGATCGCAACTGCACCTGGTGCCGGGCGATTTCATGCGCAAGCAGACTGTTGCCAACGCGGAGCGATTCATCACCGCCGAGTTGAAAGAGTACGAGGAAAAGGTGCTTACGGCAGAAGAGCGAATTCTCGACCTGGAGCGGGAGTTGTTTGCGGATTTGCGCGCGAAGGTGGCGGCGGCCCATGCGCGTATTCAGGCGAGCGCTTCGGCGGTGGCCGAGCTGGATGCCGCCGCCGCCCTGGCGGAGGCAGCGCACCGTTACCGGTATTGCAGGCCTGTGGTGGACGATTCCACGGTGATTGAAATCCGCAATGGGCGACATCCGGTGCTCGAGCAGCGCGATGATCAGCCGTTCACTCCTAATGATTTCTACGCCGACACGAAAACGCATCAGGTGCTGATCATTACCGGTCCGAATATGGGAGGAAAATCTACTTTCCTGCGTCAGAACGCGCTGATTGTGATCCTGGCCCAGATGGGTTCCTTTGTTCCCGCAGACTCCTGTCGTGTCGGATTGGTGGATCAGATTTTCACTCGCGTTGGCGCCTCAGACAATCTGGCGCGCGGCCGCTCCACCTTCATGGTGGAAATGATCGAGACGGCAAACATCCTGAACAATGCCACTACCCGAAGTCTGATCCTGCTCGATGAGGTGGGAAGAGGGACAGCGACCTTCGACGGGCTTTCCATCGCATGGTCGATCGCCGAATTCCTGCACAATGACCCGTTGCGCAAAGCCAAGACCATCTTTGCCACGCACTACCATGAGTTGACGAAACTGGAGCGTTTGTATGATGGCGTAAAGAACCTTTGTGTCACGGTCAATGAAGCCGGAGATGACATCGTGTTTTTACACAAGGTGATGCCGGGAAACGCGGACAAGAGCTATGGCATTGAGGTGGCCCGTCTGGCGGGACTGCCGCAGCCGGTTTTGCGGCGCGCACGAGAGATTCTCAAGAAGCTGGAACGAAAAGAAATCGACCTTTCCGGTCAGTCGCGAAGCAGGACCACGGACGACGTGTTGACCGAAATCCAGAAGAATCTCTTTTGAGAAAAAACATTTCCACCACGGAGGCACAGCCCCAAATGCGGATTTTGGAATGCGGAATGCGGAATAGGGAGTGATTTGGGTTCGGCTTCGAAGATTTGAGTTGAAAATTATTCCGCATTCCGCATTCCGCATTCCGCATTTGGTACTCTGTCTCTGTGGTGAAAGCGTTCTATCAGTATAGAGGCCCCTGTTGCCGCTGCGCTCTCGAACCTTAACCTTCCTTTTAATATGCTTCCCTTATTTTCTCAATCTCGGCGTCTCATCAATCTGGGACGCCAATGAAGCATTGTATGCGGAGACTTCCCGCGAAATGCTGGAAAGCGGCGATTTTCTGCACCCACAGTTCAATGGTCAGCCCAGAATTCAAAAGCCACCTTTGACTTACTGGGTCATTGCCGCAAGTTACGCCGCTTTGGGTGTAAGTGAGTTTTCGACCCGCTTTCCTTCCGCGCTGGCGGTGGCAGGTCTTTTCCTGTTTATCATCCTCGGCCTGGGTCGAATTTCGGCGGCTTGCCGCGCTGCGGCCGTGTACAAGGTTGATCCCGAGGCTGGACTTCCCGTCAACGGCGTAAACGGCTTCACAACAGAGACGGCGCTGCTGGCGGCGGCGATACTCGCCACCGTACCCCGATTTTTTATCGTGGCGCGCCGGCTTCCCATTGATTGTCTCTTTACAGTGTTTTTGACCGTTTCCCTGCTGCTGGTGATGTGGGGCTCCTGCCGCCCGTGGATGCCAGGCCGCAGCGCAGTCAACATACGGATCTGGCTGGCGGCCGGTTTTTTGGCCGGCCTCGCCGTTCTGACCAAAGGCCCCGTTGCAATCGTGATCGAAGTATCGATTGCGGCGTTGTTTGCGCTTGCAGAGAAGAAATGGCCATGGAGGAACTATCTTATCTGGGCTGGGGCGGTCGTGCTGGTAGTGTTTCCCTACTATGCAGTCCTGGCGGCGCGCGGAGAATCGGGCGCCATCTGGAGTTTTCTTTTCAAGGAAAACCTCGGCCGCTACACGACCCTGGTCTTTGGACCGTCCCGGAGCTCCTTCTATTACTTTCGTATCCTGTTCGCGGATGCCTTCCCCTGGAGCTGGTTCCTGCCCGCGGCTGTTTATTACTTCCACCAGGTTCGAAAAGCGCACGGCGGCCTGATTCCCGGCGGCCGGATGACGCGCTTTTGCGCCATCTGGTTTACGGTGATATTTGTGCTGTTCAGCATCTCGCGCAACAAGCAGGAGTACTACATTCTGCCCGCTTATCCGGCGATGGCGATTCTGCTTGCCTGGTATTTCCAAGGCGGCTCAGCACGCGCTCTGACCAGTTTAAAGATTACGGCGCGTATGCTGGCAACCATGTTCTTCTTGCTGGCGGGATCATTGTTGTGGCTTTCGGCAGTTTTTCACATCGGAGTGGCGGGCTGGGTGATACCTGCGCTGCTGCTAGCCGCCGCTTCGTTTCTCTGGTTTCGTCCGGAGCCTCCGGCGCTCGCGGCCGGAACCCTTGCCTTGTTGCTGTTGCTGGCAATGGTAGATGTGTGTGTGACGTTTTTGCCGGCACTGGAATTCCTCCGACCGGCCAGGCAACTGGCACAACAGATTTCAGGACGCCTTGGTCGCGGAGATCGCGCGGGCTATTTCCGATACACCAGCCCGAGCATGGCATTCTATTTGAGGCGTCCTATTCTGGAGTTGTATGAAAACGACGAGTTGCAGCAGGCGATGGCTGAGCCGGGTAGACTCTTTTTGCTGATGGAAGCGCAAACCTACGAGAACCTGCCTCAAAACTTGAAGTCGCAGCTTTCAATCATGAATACAGCGGTCCGGATTCCCACGCGAGCCGCAGATTTTTTCAATTTCACGCGATCGAGAGAGCTGCCCCGACTGCTGGTTGTGGCGAAAGAGGAGTGAAGCACTCTTCAATACCAGCCGAGCCGCGCGCGGATTTGCCACGAAGCCACGAAGACACGAAGGACAACGATTGAATTAGAAGTGCCACCTCT
>DASXQR010000209.1:0-13836 GCA_036507075.1 Acidobacteriota bacterium
TTGTCGTGGACGTAGAGGCGCGCCTGTTCACCGCGCACCTCGATTTTGATCTTCGTCCATGTTCCTGGCACAAGGTCGACGTACGCTTCGTACTTGCTCGGCGTCTCCTTCCGAAGCCGGGACCAGGTCCACTCCGGAAGCGAGATGTACTGAGCGGAATGATTCCGGCGCTCTTGATCGTCGGCGCGGCCGTTCGTGGGGCGCAAGTAAAACGCGTCGTAGGTCTTCAGATCCTCCTGGACTCGGAAAGCGATGCCGACGAACCCACGCGCTTCCCCACCGGCTCCAGGCGCCAAAGCACCCGCAATCTCCGCCTCGATCACTCCATTTGAGAAGTTAAGGTCCTCAATGCAGACGAGTCCTTGAGCATATTGCTGCGTTTGACTCATACGGCGGCGAGCCTCTTCTGAGATCGTGGCCTTCAACCCCTTTTTGCCCTGCAGCATGGCCGGCTCGGCAGTTACGTTGTGGAACCGAAGACGCTCGGCGGATTCGAGCGGGTAGCGCTTGGCCTGCGCTGACGCGGCTCCGGGCAGTAGGATCATCGCGATAGTCGTGAGGACAAGAAGTGTCGACCTACTCGTAGATATCGTTTGAGGTATTCCAGATTGTCTCATTCAGGGTTGCTCACTTTCAGCGTGCGTAGCATGCCAGACCTCCGCCAGAGGTTTTGTGACGGGCGACCGAATACGGTAACGAACTGCGGTGTGGGCGATGCGGACGCCGGAGACTGTTACTCCGCTCGGACCGCAACCGCCGGATCGACTCGCACCGCTCGAACCGTCGGAATCAAGCTGCCCGCCAGCGTCAATATCACAGCCAGCGCCATCGCCGTTGCGAATGTCGCCGCATCTCCCGGATCCAGTCCCGCCAGTAGCGACTGCATCGCACGCCCCGCCCCATAGCCAAGCCCGGCGCCGAGTACCACGCCGGCGATCGCCAACCGACTACTCTCACCTAGAATCAGCGACAGAATCTGTCCCGATTTCGCGCCGAGAGCCATCCGCACTCCGATCTCCTGCGTCCGCTGCGATACCGAGAATGAGAGCAGTCCGTGAATCCCCACGGCGGCGAGCAGAAAGGCAACCGACGCGAAGGCTCCCAGCACTCTCGCTTGCACCCGAGCAGGACGAGAAGGCCCACGGCGTGTAGGACGTGGTGACGAGTCATTGCCGGCCTCCAGTGTTCGGGGCGAGTGTCACCTTCAGGTTGCGGAAGTATGCGATGGAATTCGGGCCGGGCAACAGCGCGATTGCGCCTTTCGCCTGGCCACCCATTTTGAGGTCGTTAACGATCAGCGTCGGCTGTTCCTGATCGTGCACGTAAAGACGCGCGTGCGCATCACGCACTACGATCCTGACCTTCGTCCATACATCGGGGACGAGGTCCACGTACGCCTCATACTTCGATGGCGTCTCTTTGCGCGTGCGGAAGAATAGCCAATCGGGATACGAGCTGTACTGCACTGCATGGTTCCGTCGCTCCTGATCGTCGGCGCGGCCATTCGTCGGACGCAGGTAGAACTGCTCGAATGCTCCCAGGTCGTTCTGCACCCGAAAGGCGATGCCGACGAAGCCGCGAGCGGTCTCCGGTGCTCCTGGCGCCGGTGCACCGGCGATCTCCGCCTCGATTACGCCGTTGGTAAACTCGGTCCCCTCGACGACGACAAGGGCCTTGCCTGTTGTTCGCTGAGCCTCGGGGGATTGGGACGTCTGAGCCGGCAACTTTTCGGTAACGCGCAAGCCCTTCTTCCCATTCAGCGTAGCCGGTTCCGCCGTCGCGTTGACGAGTCGCAGACCTGCCGTCGACACCAGAGGGTAGTGCCTGGTTTGAGCCGACCCGTCGATGTTGAGAAGCGTCAGGGTGGTCGCAAGGGTGACCAGGGCGCCGTGAATGCCACAGGATCGCCGTGGGGTATGGGTGCCCGCATCGACACGGATGGACGAACGAGGGTTACGAAACATGGCTACTCCTTGAATGCGAGGACCAGTACGCCGGGTTTACATTCTCTGGCTGGCGGATGGCACGTGGCCGTTCAACCGCAGGTACACAACCATCTGCCCGTAGATATCCCAGGTGTGGCCGACAAGGAAGCCGATGATTCTCGCGCGCGAGGAGGGTCCAAGGAACGGCGGCGGCGCCCCCGCGGGCTGAAGCAGCGTCTGATCCGACTGCCCTTTGAGGAGAGCGATGCCGTAGTCGAATGAATGATCCAGCGCTTAGAGGGCGGCGTCCTTGGTGGTCGCCTTTGGATCGATCGGAGGCTTTGGTATCGCCGTCTCGCCGAGCGCGCTCAAGAGGGCCACGTTCACGATCGCGATGTGGACCGTGCGCTCGCCGAACGTCTGTTGTGCGTCTGTCGGTCAAAAGCCATACTTGTCCGCAGGCATTTCGTCGGCAATCCTGTGCATCGTGGTCTTCAGTGCTGACCAGTCCTTCAACAGTTCCACCTGCAGTGACACGGTCTGTGTGTGCGCGCGGTTGGCCCCGAACAGCGCAATGGCGCCAAACGTGAACACCACGATAGTGGCGCGAAGCATGGTCATATCGGTCTCCTTCTGGTCGAGCAGGGTTTCGTGAATCAGGGCGCGTGGCGTCCGGCCGGGCCCGCCCCGTGTCGTCTGGCATCACGGTCAGGTTCCGGAAATGCCCGACCGTGCCGTAGTTGATCCAGAGCGCAACCTTTCCGCTGCGCTGCACCCCGGACTTGAGGTCGTTGACGATGAGCGTGGGCTGTTCCTGACCGTGGACGTAGAGACGTGCGCGGTTGCCACGCACCTCAATCCTGATCGTCGTCCACACGTCCGGCAGAAGGTCGACATACGATTCGTACCGGGATGGCGCTTCCTTGCGCAGGCGGAACCACGGCCAGTTCGGGAGCGAGGAGTACTGCGTGGAGTGATTCCGTCGCTCCTGGTCCTCGGCGCGGCCGTTCGTCAGCCGCAGGGAGAACAACTCATACGCCCCGTTGTACAGCCGGAAGGCAATACCGACGAAGCCGCGCGCGCCGGGGCCAGCCCCTGGTGCCGAGGCGCCGGCAACCTCCGCCGTGATCACGCCATCCGAGAACTCGAGGCCCTCGATCACGGCGTACTGCCCGACGCGGGCCTGCACGTCGCCCAATTCGTCGTCGGTCATGCCCTTGAACCGTCGGAGCGTCTCGTCGGACAGGGTGACCCGCAACCCCTTCTTGCCTTGAAGCACGGCTGGCTCGGCAGCCACGTTGTGCAGGCGAAGGCCGTCGGTAGCCTCCAGCGGATAGTGCTTGACTTGAGCCGACGCGCCCCCGGGAAGCAAGAGCGTCAGCGTGGTCGCGATAACAAGCAGTGTGGATCGAGTCATTTACGCCTCCTATGACAAAAACACTCGAGTTTCAGATCCTGCTTGTCAGCAGCGCCGACGAGCAAACAAAGGAAAGATCCAAAAGCCACCTGTGAAACAACCCATCGCATGAATTCTTACCTCCCTGAGAAGACGACTCCCTCGGTTCTGCCGACATCAGCGAGAAGCTTCTCAGGAGAGGGAGGTCCGTGTATTGAACGTTCTTGCGCTTAGCAGGGATACCTGCCAGGCGTCACGCCGACCAAGCGTCGGAAGTGCCGGGTCAGGTGGCTTTGGTCGGCGAAGCCCGTGGCCAGCGCGACCTCAGCCAAAGGCCATCCCTGCAGCAGGAGCTGCTTGGCGCGGTTCACCCGGACCTGGGTCTGGTAAGCATGCGGAGGCATTCCCGTTTGCCGGCGGAAGACTCTGTGCAAATGGAATGGACTGAGATTCGTCAGTCGTCCCAGTTCTTCCAGGGAGATTGAACCGGCGAAGTGCTCATCGATGAAGGACCGTGCCAAACGTACTGCCTGCCTTTCGCAGCCAACGTTATTTTCGGGGCGAGTGGTTTTTGAACACGCAGTCACGAGCAAATACGCCAACTCGAGCACCAGTTCTTCGCGACGCAATCGTAGGTCTGGAAATTCAAAAGCATTGTGCAAGCGAGTGAGAGACTCCTTGACCATGGGGTCTTGAAAGACCATTAACGAGAACTCCGGCGGGGAGTCGCGATCTGTGATGTCACGTGCAGCCCGCCGCAGCAGTTCGACTTCGAGATACACGCCGCGGAAACCGCACCCCGAGTCCTTCTTCACCCAATTCTCGTGGACTTCACCTGGAGGCATCAGGACCAAGCTGTCAACGGAGACCGTATATGAATTGCCACGGCAGCCGAGGAAACCTGAGCCAGCCGTGTAGAGGCATAGATGCAACTCTTCATGCCAATGGCGGGGATGAGGGTCTGTTGCTCTGGCTCCCCGATGCAGGACTAATCCCTTGATCTCGTCGGGACGCCAGAAATCAATCCTACTGATCGTCCTGGGAGAGCCACTGCCTGGCTTGCGCGTCATTCCGAGTATCCGTCTCCAACGTCAGAGTTGACCGGGCGCGGCGTTTACATCCAACCTTTGGAGTTGTGGGGAGTCTCGTCTCAGCGGGGCTCCCCGCGCGCCAGATCGCCGCCCACGACCGTCCGCCACACGACGGGCATAACCGGCGCGCTTTCAACTCTGCAGATAAGAGGCACGCTCAGGGCGCGTCGGGTTCATGCCCTTGTTCGGCGGCGATGTGCTCATGACCGCTTCGTTGCATGTCTCCGCAACCAGCGAATCTGCCCTCTATGGTTGAGTTCATGCCCAAAGACATGAAACCACTTGAAGTAATTGTTCACCCTCTGCCAACTCCCAAAGGGCGTATGCTCTTCGAGCCACTGGTCTACGCCGGCCGAGTTCCGCCAGCGTCTTTGCACGGACTTGCTCCAGCCTTCTCAGGTAATAATCCAACTCTTGCCCTCTAGTCTCACCTCGCCCTCTCACCTAAATCGAGAGCGGCACCCGACTGATGCCTCTCCTCCTCATTCAAATCACGAGCATAGAAAGTAGCTGCTTGATAGCCTACTTCTGCCGCGGCGATGTGCGACAGGAGCGCGCCGATGGAATTGCTCTGCGGGTCATGCAGGTAATCGAGCTCATCCACCTCTAAGCCTTCGACTGCGGAAAGGGTGGTATATCGGGCATAGTTCATCATCGAGACAAGGCGGCCGATCTGTGGAGTAAATCCGGGGATGTCGCCGATCAGAAAGAGGCCTCTGTCATTCATACCATACCTCTCGTCCAACTCCACTATCTGACTAACAAACGGGTCAGCCGCCTAACGGCGCGGCATCAGCCGCGCGCCATAGGAAGTCTATCGAGCCAATGGCACCGGTGTTGGGATGTCGGCTGCAGGCCGTGATTAGGAGGCGGCTGACAACTTACCCGGTAAGTTTGTCATAGTCGGCGTGAGTACCGATCCAAAACCAGAGAATCCCTTCAGGAATATCAGTACCGAGTGCACGATAGCCGCGACTGACACGAACCGACCAAAATCGTCCGACCTTCTTTAATCTGAGAGATGGATGGTGGGGGTTGGATTTTAGCAACTCGAAATTCACTCGAGCGAGTTGCTGGACGGTTTCCGGAAGGGCCTTAAACAGACGCCAGAAGCCTGGAGCTGCATAATGTGTCAAATCTTAGTGCTCTCGCCACGCTTGTAGGCCGCCACTGCTTCCGATGCAAGGTCATCCAGTTTGCCCGCAGCAACATCCTCCTCGATCTGCTGGTCCCATGCGTCTGCGTCATATTCAACAAACCACTCACGAAAGGAGGTGAGCTCGGACCGAGACAGCTTCCGGATTTCTTTTTCTATATCTTTGATTTTTTTCATGCCTAAGTTAGAGCATTTTACGCCAACGGCGGTCCCGCGGCCTAACGTATTACGGTTGAGCGGGCCGCCCTTTTCAGCGGCCCGCTCGGGCCGTGAGTTATACGGCCTTTCCCGGTTTTGGCAACTCCGCGATGAGACGATCGAGTTCTTGAATAAGTTCCGAAATCTGATTCTCAGGTGGCACGGACAGCCCGTGAACAAAAGAATTTCTGACCTTTGCGACCCTTTCGAGTCGCGACCGATATGGTCCAGGTACGAGTTGTTTGCTTACGAGACCGTCCACTATTTGGGCCAATGGGACGTTCAAGCGCTTCTCCTTCGGGAGGTGTACCTCCGCAAGCTGACGAACAGCCCGTTCAAGCGAGGCCCATTTGAGAATGAGTTCGCCAAGCTTGCTCGTTGGCAGTGATTCTTCTTCTTTGAAATCTACTTCGATTCCGAGCAAGCATTTGACCAGAATCTTTGCAGCTTGCAAATATCCATCAACATGCTGAGGGTCGACCGTCACTCCGTTGCCATCATGATATAAGGCGTTTCGGAGGCGGTGGTACCCCTCAACGTCGCCAAGATCGACGCCAGCAAGCTTGTCTGCAGCGTATTTTTCTAGAAGGTCCAACAGATCGGGAAAGCGCATGGAGCCATCTTCGAGCTCTTTTCTACCCGGCCCGTCGGTTCCGCGCACCCGTTTCGGGGATTAGATACGCCTCTCACCACAATGCATCACAAGTAGCTGTAAATGTTAGATTCTCGCGTTGGCCAGTACTTTTACTGGCACTCTGTGAGCCGATTAGCTGGAAGTGAAAACAGGACTGCCTGGCAGATGATTTCAATAGCGGCAGCTATTTAGGCGACCGGAGGGTGAGAGTCGCCATGCCCCGCCCCTTTAGGCGACCGGAGGGTGAGAGTCGCCATGCCCCGCCCCATGCCCCGCCGGGCACTCAGAACCATGAGAATATGGGTGCCATCGGTCTTGAATCTGGTGAAGTGCTGGTTTTACAAACTAGCAACCTTACAGTACTTTTTCGGGCTATTTACGATGAAGGCATTGGGTGTATGGTGTATTGGGTAATCTCAGAGAGAAACCTCAGCAAAGCTCGCCTGCTAAGGTCGTCTGGACCGCTTAGGGCCTCCATCAGTGCCTCAGGCCGGCTGAAGGGCCGTCTTTCGGCGGAACAAAGCCAAGGCAATCCCACCAAAGAGGCAACCCACCACGAGGGTATACGCCACCCAAAGGGTAAGCTGAGGCACCAGACCAATGATCAGCCATTTGGCGAACACGCCCATCTGCGGAAAATTAGGCGGCGCCACGTCGTAATGGGTGCCCCAGTTGCCAAGCATCGCCACCAGCGCGACGAGAGCCACTGGAATCCGAGCGGCCAAGCCGTAGGCGAACATCACCTTGCCCAGCGCTGGCGAGCCGGCGTACGCGATAATGCCGGAAACAACGGAGGCGACGATAAAGAGGACGAGCGACTTCAAGGACGGCGAGTTCGGGTCGAGTCCCAGTACGCGGATGCCTCCGAAACCGATCACGAAGAAGGCTGCAAGGCCCGCTACCGCGCACAGAACTGTCTTTCCGGCCTTGAGGGGTGCGGTTCCGGGCTGCGCTAACTTCAGAGCGAAGTAAATTCCAAAAATCGGCACGAGCCACGCGATGCCGACTATGGCCCTCCACCTCCAGCTTGGCGACTGAAGAGCCTGGGTGACCAGTTCTGCAACTCTCCGATGAGCCGCAGCAGAGTTACCCCGAGGGTGATGAGAGCCGGGACAGTGATGAGTCGAATGGTGGAATTCATAATTGCTCCTTTGGGACCCACATCATATAACTTCTTGCCCACGACCCGAGAAGGATTACCGACGCTTTCCGACAACCTCCGCCGGGCGACTGGGCTGACGCCGCACCGTTTGCGATGACTACGATAAAGCACGCGATAGCGCGCTGGTCTGAATGTTCATATCACTCCCATGGTCTCGGGTCCGTCTAACGCCCGCAGTGAGCGGCCGCGGCGAGCGAATGCCACGAATCAGCGTGGCGAAAACAACACTTCTCTATCTCTAAACGGCCGTCAGGATTGATTTCACATTCCCGCATTGTGACAGGCACCTATTATCTTTTCGTAGTACATTTCGATGTCATTCACGCGGGCGGTGTGGCCGACGGTAGGGGCTTGTCCCTGTGCGACCGCCCAAGGCTGCACTGCGAAGAGGATCAGAGCCACCACCAGAGTGAATCGTGGAATCCTCATTGAGCTTCGATCCCCTAGCATCGATCTCCTATAGGCGCAAACTTGTTGACCGCCTAACGGCTCGCATCAGCCGCGCGCCAGGAAATGTATCAATCCAAGGGAATCGAGGTGGCGCGTCGGCTGGATGCCGATTGTTAGGGGGTGCCGTTGAATCCAAGCCCTACTAGAGATCCTCCGGCCGAAGCCCAGTTCGTTTTGCGACGCGTGCCAGCATTCGTGGACCAATTTCTTCGGTATCGTAGAACGCAAACAGGAAGTCAGGCCAACCGGCACGCGAGAGCGCCGATGGGAACCAACTTGTCGCTTGACTGTCCAACCGCTGCGAACAAGGACTGCGAAAACTCGTTTAGCTTTCGTGCTGGGCCACTCGCTCACGCCGCCGCAAAAGAGATACTTACCAGATCTGGCCCGGCTTCTCCATGTTCCAGATGGTCTGCGACTAAGCGCAACGCGAGCGCTTGCACTTTGGCTTTCGCTTCCTCTGGGGTCTTGCCATAGACCAGGGCGCCAGAAAGCTCGATGACTTCAGCTATCCAGCGGCCGTCGTCTTCCTGCTCGATCTCGATGTTGAACGTCATCGGTAGGAGACTCCTCCTGGAATCTAATTCTACTCTGCATGCCCTCCTCACAAGTAGTGTTTCCGCAAAAGCCGCCTAACGTCCGTGGATCAGCTGCAGAACGGCGGCACTCTACCGTTCAAGTTCACCGAAACCGTTGTCGCCGTTCTGGCAGCTGCATCCACTTGTTAGCCAGCTTCTCTAATTCGCATGCTCAATGCAACACGGCCAAGCGACCGCTGGCGGCCCTATAGAAGGGAGTCGAGCTGGGACAGCGTAGACTTCCCGATGGCTACCTTCTCGGCTCATACTTCATCGCCACCGCCCCCGAGCCGAACTCCAAACGGCCTACGAGCTTTAGGTCGACACGCTTCGATAGCCCCGCGAACAACGTGGGCCCATGGCCCACAAGCCGGGGCTGCACCACGAACTCGTACTCATCGATCAATCCCAGCTCCGCCAACGCCAGCGGGAGCTTTACGCCTCCCACCAACAGTCCCTTACCCGACTCCCGCTTGAGCTGCTGAACGGCCTGCCCCAGATCCCCGCGCACGAGCTCCGCGTTCCAATCGACTCGGTCCAGGGTGGTCGACACGACGTACTTCTTTGCCGCGTCGATCGTCCGGGCGAAGGGCTCCATCCAACCAGGCCTCGCTCCCGTCCGCGCCGGCGGCCGCCACGCTGCCTCCATCATTTCGTAAGTCACCCGGCCAAAGAGGAGGGCATCGGCCCGGTCGAGGTTCTCGACCGCGTGACGATGCAAGTCTTCGTCCGCGAACATTGCACGATGATCGCAGCACCCGTCCAATGAGACGTTGATGGAATACCGAAGGGGTCGCATTACGTAAGAGTACCAGTCACCATCGGGCGGCCTAACGGTTTCTGGATAACCCGCGCCGAGCGCAGCGAGGGCACCGCCGTGGACGCGCCAGCGGCCACGGCGGCGTCGGGTTCATCGGCGTGTTAGGCGGCATGATGTGCGCAGGCCAAGCTTCTCCCCTGCCGGATACCCCGAAGGCATGTCACTGCTACTTCCTAGCCGAGTGGTCCAAGCCAAACCGCAAACCATCTGCAACGCGGACTAATTCTCGCGAACGATAACAAATGAGCCAGGTCGCGCCGCCGGCCGCACCACCCACCCGGAGTTCAGAATGGCGCTCCAGCCGTCCCCCTGCAGGGTGGTCCCTTCGAGCGGCCCGGTAACTGGTACGGACAGTGTGGACCCATCGGCAGCGCGCAAGACGCCGCCGTTGGCGTTGAGACGGCCCCATCGAGCGGAAAGCGTGAAATTGCGAAAGAACACGGTACCGGTTCCCGGAATGCCTACCGAGCCGGTGGTGTCGCTAGTCCCGCTGCCCCCGGCAGGCATCGTCAGCACTGGCCCATCAACGAAACGTCGACGCAACTCGGCGACGCGGACCTGCTGCGCCCGATCGCGCGCCTCCTCCGCCGTTCGCAGCGTTGCCCCATCATAGCGCGCCGCTGCCACGGCAAGATCCGTCGTCGGTGGCCTGTTGGTTGCTGAGGCGAGCATGTCGCCAAGGTCCGAGGTGCCACGAACCTGTCGGCGCCATCCCGGAAGGAGATCGTCCAGCAGCACACCGTAGGCGGGTCCGGACGCGGCTTCGAAATTTCCGACGAAGGACGGCTGCGCTTCGCCTCCTGCGGCTGCCGCCGCTGCGGCACGGTGCGCATCCGCAGGCGAATTGGCCCAGGCCGCAATGCCGGTGTAAGAGGCAAGCCCTTCGCGAATCTCGTCGCGTCGTTCGTTGTCCGCCGCGCCGGGAAACAGGCGGCGGCGTTCGCGCCTGAAGGCCAGCGCATCGGCGATCGCCTCGGCGCGATCGCTCCCGCTCGATTCGACCGCCCTGCGCAGCGCTCGCCATTCGAGCCGAATCCAGAAGCGCCCTTCAAGTGTATCGAGATGCTCGTTGAAGCCGTCCTCCGTGATGAGCCCCAGCTCCGGCTGAATGCGATGGAACAGCCCGTGAAGCATCACTTGCTGGCGTGTATCGGCATCCTTCTCCGGTAGCATGAACAAGGGAAAGCTGAACCATCGCACCCCACCCCACGAGACCGGGCCGTCCGCGAAACCCGAAAAACGGGGTGGCAGTCCCTCCGGTTCCGCCTGGCTTGTGGCACGCGTTCCGGTCGCTTGGTCAAAGATGACCATCGGACC
Organism: Acidobacteriota bacterium; assembly: GCA_036507075.1. GTDB lineage: Bacteria > Acidobacteriota > UBA6911 > JACQSX01 > JACQSX01 > DASXQR01. The sequence goes on from DASXQR010000209.1 coordinate 10,728, forward strand.
ACAGAGCGACACACCCCACAGCCGGCCCGCGTCTCGCTCGCAGAGCCTCGTGGCTTCCTCGAAATAGCGCTTGACGAGCTCTGGTTGGACCTGCGCCTCGGCAGCCGTTGTGGCGCCGAGCAGCGCGACCAGGAATAGCGCGTTGAGATGATATCGAGTCTGCATCGAGATCTCCCCTCGCCAAAGGCCTCCCGCACACCATCGCCGCGAGCTAGGCGGGCGAAAGAGTGGCCATTACTTTCTGCGGCACCGACACGCTCTCTTATGCCGCATAACTTGAAGTATTACAGTTCTGGATAATTGGATAGGCGGACGGGCGCCAGCCGTCTATCATGGTGCGTAGTCTTCATACGACTGACATATCCGAAAAAAATCAATGGGTTGCGAGCGAGTGACTGTCGCGGCCTATCCAGATAGATCGCGAGGCCGGTCTGCTTAACCCGATTAGTCTATCCATCAGCTTTAGATTATACCGCTCGACCAGTAGGAGGAGTTGTCTAGTTTGTTAAGGCTTGCTTTGATCGGAGTTCCCTGAATATTAATTGGCTCCGGGAGCTGCACGTGCGTGAAGATGTGGTGGCTGCCAGCCAAGCTCCCGGAATTCTGTCGCCCGGCCCAAAAACGGCCGGGCTCAGGGTGTCGAGAATGGTCGGGCAGTCCCAGGGCTCCGCAAGCTCCGCCCTGGGCTTTATTCTTCCGCCCGGCCAGAAAGCGGCCGGGCTGGTCTGTTAACCGGGATCACAACCGATTCGGCAGCGTTCAAGTGGACAGTGATCAGGAGCAAGAGTACAAGTGGCCTTGCGATCGAGTCGAAATAAAAAAGGGAGCCAATTGTTTCCAATCGGCTCCCATAATAATCTGGCAACGACCTACGTTCCCACACGGTTGTCCCGTGCAGTATCATCGGCGCTGAGGGGCTTAACTTCCGTGTTCGGGATGGGAACGGGTGTGACCCCCTCGCTAGAATCACCAGAAACTTCAAGTTACAAGTTAACAGCGGCAAGAGTAACCAGTTGGCGAAACTTGGTGACGCTGGCGACTGAACTTGCCAATTCGGAGTAAAGCAAAAGTTAATTACTCAAGCACCTGTCTACTTTAGTTTCCATTCAAGGTCCAAATTTCAGGGCAGGGAATTGCCAGCTCCAAAGAGACTGGTTGTGCCAGCCACTTGTAACTGGTAATTCCTGCTCCTGAAAACTTGTAACGTGAATGGTCAAGCCGAACGACCGATTAGTACTGGTAAGCTCCACGCGTTGCCGCGCTTCCACACCCAGCCTATCGACCTGGTAATCTTCCAGGGGTCTTCAGGGAGATCTCATCTCGAGGGGGGCTTCACGCTTAGATGCATTCAGCGTTTATCCCGGCCGCATGTCGCTACCCAGCCATGCCACTGGAGTGACAACTGGTACACAAGTGATGCGTCCATCCCGGTCCTCTCGTACTAAGGACAGCTCCTCTCAAATCTCCTACGCCCACAACAGATAGGGACCGAACTGTCTCGCGACGTTCTAAACCCAGCTCACGTACCGCTTTAATCGGCGAACAGCCGAACCCTTGGAACCTTCTACAGCTCCAGGATGCGATGAGCCGACATCGAGGTGCCAAACCTTGCCGTCGATATGAACTCTTGGGCAAGATAAGCCTGTTATCCCCGGCGTACCTTTTATCCGTTGAGCGATGGCCCTTCCATACAGAACCACCGGATCACTAAGGCCGACTTTCGTCCCTGCTCGTCTTGTTGGACTCGCAGTCAAGCAGGCTTCTGCCTTTACACTCTGCGGCTGATTTCCAAACAGCCTGAGCCTACCTTTGCACGCCTCCGTTACAATTTGGGAGGCGACCGCCCCAGTCAAACTACCCGCCTTACATTGTCCCAGACACGGTTATGCCGTGGTTAGAATCTCAGAGAGAGCAGGGTGGTATCTCACCGTCGGCTCCCCCAAGGCTGACGCCCTGGGTTCAAAGCCTCCCACCTATCCTGCACAGCCCGCTCCGGGACTCAATGTAAAGGTATAGTAAAGGTGCACGGGGTCTTTCCGTCTAGTTGCGGGTACTCGGCATCTTCACCGAGACTACAAGTTCGCTGAGCTACTCGTTAAGACAGCGCCCAAATCGTTACGCCATTCGTGCAGGTCGGAACTTACCCGACAAGGAATTTCGCTACCTTAGGACCGTTATAGTTACGGCCGCCGTTCACTGGGGCTTCAGTTCAACGCTTCTCCCGGAGAATCGACGGCAACCGAATGCGGAACGCGGAATGCGGAATGCGGAATAAAAACCAATCCGCAATCTGCAATCCAAGATCCGAAATTGATTACCGTGGAATCTCCGGGATGACATCTCCCTTTAACCTTCCAGCACCGGGCAGGCGTCAGACCCTATACGTCGTCTTTCACGACTTTGCAGAGTCCTGTGTTTTTATTAAACAGTCGCTTGGGCCTGCTTTCTGCAACCTTAACCGGCTTTGGGGAGTGAAACCCCTAACCAATCAAGGCCATCCTTCTCCCGAAGTTACGGATGTAGTTTGCCGAGTTCCTAAACGAGTATTCTCTCAAGCGCCTTAGGATTCTCTCCTCGTCTACCTGTGTCGGTTTGCGGTACGGTCAGATTTGTGACTCGCGTAGCGGGTTTTCTCGGCAGTGTGGAATCGGCGGCTTTACGGCGTTTTCACGCCTCGCCGCACATCTCGGTGATAACGAAGCCGCGGACTTACCTGCGACTTCCACCTACGCTGTACGGAGGGGGACAATCCATAACCTTACCCCCGCCTATCCTCCTGCGTCACCGCATGGCTGATAACGTCACCCATCTGGTGCAGGAATATTCACCTGCTTCCCATCGTTTACGCCTCTCGGCCTCAACTTAGGGACCGACTAACCCTGGGCGGATTAACCTTCCCCAGGAAACCTTAGACTTACGGCGAGCACGTTTCTCGCGTGCTTTATCGCTACTTATGTCCGCATAAGCTCTTCCGATACCTCCAGCCGTCCTCGCGGTCGACCTTCGCAGGCCTACGGAATGCTCCCCTACCACACACGACCGACGCATCGGTCGTGCATTCGCAGCTTCGGCAGATAACTTGAGCCCCGGTGTATTTTCGGCGCAGATT
>DASXQR010000210.1:0-16636 GCA_036507075.1 Acidobacteriota bacterium
TCACGGAAAGCGAAATCGACCTTCGTCAACGACTCGCTACCGCAACGCGCTGGATCATGTGATTGAGTTTGTAGGCGCCGAAACCTCCCTGATGCACTTGGCTGTTAAAGACCTGAACGACTTCCAGCTATTCCGAATCGCAGCGGCCAGCAAACGGACTATTGATTTCGAGATGGATGTCACCAGGTCATTCCTTAACTGGTGCCGGCGAAGATCCTGGGTGCGAGAGAACTGCGCGGATGGCGAACACGTTCAAAGGCTGATGACTAAGAAGGCAAAAAAGGAATCTGAAAAGCGGATCTTCACCGACGATGAACTGAAGATCCTGCTCGCGCCAGCGGAAGGTTCATACTGGCAGCTCGGTTACATTTTTCAGACACTCTATTTTACGGGTCTGCGGATCGGCGAACTCGGACACCTTCAGGCCAAGGATATTGACTTGAAAAACCGCCAAATCCTGATTCGCGAAAAGACGATCAAGGTTCCAGTGCTCGACCATAACCGGACCTGCGTAACGCGGTCCGTTGATTGGCTACCGAAAAATGGGGAAGCCCGTGCTGTGCCGATCGAGCCTCGCCTGGAACCGATCCTGCGCGATTTCCTTTCCCGCCGTGTTGAGAATGTCTGGGGCCTACTTTTCTTGAGTGAGCGGGGCGTGATGGTGACGGATCACTTGAGCCGGGTAATCAAGGGACTGGTTGAAAAGCAAGACGTGGGCTGTCACACATTCCGACACACCCACATTTCGCATGCGCTGAACAGATGGGGCCGGCATCCGTCTGTAGTCCAGAAGTGGGCCGGCCATGCCGACTTGAAGACCACGATGGCATACCTTCATGTCAGTGACGATGATCTTCAGCGGGAGAGCTTAAAAATGGGAGGAGCAAACACATGAGATTGGAAAGCCGGTTGCAATTCGGTTGCACACAAAAAAGCATTACTCCAAGCCTTTTCTTTCGAGCCGTTTACAGGATCGGGTTCGAATCCCTCCCTCTCCGCATCCAAGTGGCAGGTTTGCAGGGACAAGAGTTACCGGTGGGAGTCGAATTGGAGGTTCTACATTTTTGGGAGTGGAGAGACGGCCTGAGAGCCGTCTCAGCGCCTATCTCAAAATGAAACGGCAGAGTTAAACCAAGCTGAGACGGCCCCCAGGCCGTCTCTCCACTTCCAAAATGTAGAAAGTCCACAGATGCGACATGTCGCGTCTGCGCTCTGACGTGGCAAGCCAACCTCAATCGGGACCGTTTTTCATCTCCGGACGTAGAATTAAAGGACGAAGTCACGGTGGCCGGTCCCGATGAGAAAAGGTGCCAGAAAATTTCTTTTCCTGTTCTGTCCCTCCCTGCTGGTCTGCTTTGCCCAATCCGTCTACCACGTCGATGTCACCATGGTGTTGCTGGAGGCGGTCGTGGTTCGATCGGATGGATCGCTGGTCAAAGGGTTGACTCGAGACAAATTCGAAGTCTTCGAAGACGGGAAGCCGCGGCCGCTGTTGTATTTTTCCGAATCGCCCGATCTTCCCGTCAGCCTTGGAATACTGATTGATGAAGGTTCCGGGATGGAAGATGCTGCTCTGCTCGAGGTGAAGCGGTTTCTCTTCAACTTTGTTCACCGTCTCAAACCTCACGATGAGATCCTGCTGGGCGCTTATGCCGGCGACGTGCGCTTTCTTACTGCGCTGACGTCGGACCGGCTGATGCTGACCAGGGCCCTTGATGAAATCTATACCGGCAAGCGCGGGAGTGTCTTCGAGAACGGACGCTGGAATTTCAGCGGCAACAGCAATACCGGATACGCGGTGGATTCTCTGATCAGGGAGATGCGCGCCGCGAAATATCCGAGAAGAGTCATTCTGGTATTTTCCTCGACCTTCAACAACACGGGCGAGGCCACCGAGGAACACCTGCGGCGCGCCGACATGTTCCTCTACGCTGTCGCATTCCCCAATACCACGTCCAAGATCCTCTCGATTGGGGGCGATCTGAAGGCAAAAAGCAGAATCCTTCAGAGCACGGCCGGAATGAACTTTGATTTTACGCAAGACCCCGAGTTTCCAGACAAGGTCGCAGGCGCCGTTCAGTATCAATACAGTCTTGGCTATGCCTTTACGGGGGAGAAGGATATTTCCAGGAGAAGAATCGAAGTTCGAGTGACCGGTACAGACTATCAGGTTCGCTTCCGTCCCAAACTTGTCGAACGCCGCTGAATTGAATTGGGCACCCGGGATTATTCAAAAATCTTTTTGAATAATCCGCTAGGTTTGCGGAAATTCAGCCTGCACAATCAGTTTGACGGTAATTTTTTGAAACTTTCCGACGTTATATCGTAAGAACAAAAGGTAAATGGGACTTTTTCAATGATTTGGAAACTGAAAGGATCAATGAACAAAAGACAGTTTCAAAGATTTGGCGCATATTTTGCCGTGGCCGTACTGCTTATCGCGCCCGTCTCGGGGCAGCTTCCGGCAGGACAGACTGCCGATCCCAAGGCCCCCAGGCAAACTTCGGCTGAAACGGGAATCACGCCTACCTACGCCCTTGGTGACGTTGCGTCGATAGATTCCACGGGCAGGATAATGACGCTGAGCACCAAGGTCGGTGAAATCAAGGTTCAAACAACCGACAAGACACAGTATCTAAGGGTTCCCCCGGGAGAAAAAACGCTGGAGAAGGCCGAAAACATCAAATTTGAAGATGTCGGCGTGGGAGATCGTGTCCTGGCCCGCGGAAAGGTTTCCGAAGATCAAAAGACAGTGCCGGCGCGCCAGGTAATCGTAATGACAAAAGCCGCGATTGCCCAGAAGCACGACCGGGATCGGGAGGAGTGGCAGCGCAGAGGGCTCAACGGTACCGTGTCAGCGCTCAATCCCGTCACTCGAGAAATCACCGTAACGACGCGCTCTCTGGAGGGACAGAAATCGGTGGTGGTGGCAACCGGAGAAAACGTTCAGTTCAGGCGTTACGCTCCGGATTCCGTGAAGTTCAGCGATGCCAGGCCAAGCGCATTCCAAGATTTGAAGGTCGGAGATCAGGTGCGCGCGCTGGGAGATAAAAACGCCGACGGAACAAGATTGCAGGCTGAAATGGTTGTGTCCGGATCTTTTGTGATGGCAGGAGGGCAGATCACAAGCGTAAATCCCGCCACCGGCGAGCTGACGATCAACAATATTCCCACCGGCAAGCCGCTCACGGTTGTGGTAAACAAGGACACCGTTTTGCGGCGCTTTCCTGCTCAGCTTGCCGCCATGATTGCGATGCGGACCAACGCGGGAGAACCGGGTGGTTCCGGAATGTCGGACCGTTTTGGCGGCCGTGGTCAGCAGGGGCGACCGCGCCCGGCAGGCGACGCGACGGCGGGGCCCGGATCAGCCGATCGTCCGAGAGAAACGAGCGAAGCAACCGGCCGCGGACCCGGAGGAAGCGTCCCGCCCGGTGGTCAGCAAGGTGAACGACCGCGGATGATGGGCGGCGGTGGAGACATCCAGACAATCCTAGAGCGTTTGCCCGCCGTCTCGCTGGCGGATCTCAAGCCAGGCGAAATGATACTGGTTTCAAGCACGGTAGGAGCAAATCCGTCCAGGGTTACCGCGATTATCCTGGCTGCCGGAGTGGAAGCCCTTCTGATCCAGCCGGCTCAAAGCGCAATGCCCGGAGCCAGTCTGGGATTACCATCCGGTGTTCTCGATCTTGGAATTGGACTGCCTTAGGCGCAATGAGTTTTAAGAGTTGATTGATAACGGAGAGTGTTCATGCGGTCTTTACTTCAATTGAAAAAGAAGCGAGGAGTTGGTGTCGCCCTGATCCTGATGGTCTTGATGGTCAGCGCCGTTTATGCCCAGAGTTTGGGTGTACTTCGAGGGAAGATCATGGACGAGCGCGGAGGTGTAATCATTGGGGCGCGGGTCACCCTGACGGATGACAAAGGGGTTGAGCGGGTCACGACGACCAACAACGAAGGTGGCTACGCCTTCAACAACCTGCAACCCGGCGTTTACACGCTGCGTGCCGAAGCGCGCGGGTTTGGACTATATGAGAACCTGGCGCAAATTACAGCCGAACGGAAAGAGATGCTGCTCGATGTCAAGCTGACCGTAGCTGCCGAAAAGCAACAGATCACCGTTACCTCGGAGGCCACGTCCCTTAGTGTCAGCGCCGAGAACAATGCCGGAGCGCTGATCCTGAAGGAGAAGGATCTGGATGCGCTGCCCGACGACCCGGATGATCTCGCCGACGCGCTGCAGGCGCTGGCCGGACCTTCAGCCGGACCCAACGGCGGGCAGTTTTACATTGACGGCTTCACCGGTGGACGACTTCCCCCCAAGTCCTCCATTCGCGAGATTCGCATCAACTCGAATCCTTTTTCCGCTGAATTCGACCGGCTGGGCTTTGGCCGCATCGAGATTCTTACCAAACCCGGCACGGACAAGTTCCGGGGCCAGGCGCATTTCACTTTCAACGACGAGAGCTTGAATTCGCGCCACCCCTACGCCCCGACCCGCGCACCCTTCCAGGCGCGTGTGTACGGGGGCAATATCAGCGGCCCTATTTCCAAGAAGAAGGCATCGTTCTTTATCGATTTTGAGCGGCGGGAGTACGACGAGAACGCCATCATCAACGCGCGGATTCTCGACCCTTCCTTGAATATCACTCCCTTCAGTACCACGCTCGTTACGCCGCAGCGGCGGATCGAAGTTTCGCCGCGGCTCGAGTACCAGATCAATGACAACAACACGCTCATAGTGCGCTACGGAATCGAGTATTCCGAAGACAAGAACAACGGAGTGGGAGAATTTTCATTGGCTTCCCGGGCCTATAATTCTTCACGCATGGAAGAGGATTTCAGCATCACGGAAACGGCCATCCTCAGCCCGCGCGTGATCAATGAGACCCGCTTCCGGCTCGAACACAATACCCGCGACATACGCGGCGACAATACCTTCCCGACCATCAGCGTTCTGGAGGCATTTACAGGAGGCGGCTCCCAGGTTGGACTTTCATCCAATACTCGCGATCAGTGGGAGCTTCATAACGGCACCTCCTGGGCCCTCGGCAAGCATGCGCTGAAAGCCGGCGTTCGGCTGCGCGGAGTCCAGATTTCAGACGAATCACGCTCCAATTTCGGCGGCGCCTTCACCTTTGCCGGCGGTTTTGGACCTCAGTTGAATGCGGCCAACCAGGTGGTGTTGGATCCGGCGACCGGGACGCCGGTTCTGGCTCCACTTACCAGCCTGGAGCGCTACCGGCGCACGCTGCTGTTCCAGGGACTGGGGCTTAGCCCGCAGGAAATCCGCAACCTGGGCGGGGGTGCGACTCAGTTCACCATTGCGGGCGGCGATCCGTTCGCCAGAGTGAAACAGGTCGAGTTCGGAGCTTATGCTAACGATGATGTTCGACTCAGGCCGGATCTTGTCCTTTCGCTGGGCCTGCGTTATGAAACCCAGACGCACCTTGATGACAAGCTCGATTTCGCTCCTCGAATTTCATTCGCATGGTCCCCGGGCTTGAAGCCGAGGCAGCGCGCCAAAACGGTAGTGCGCGGAGGCTTTGGAATATTCTACGAGCGTTTTGGCGAAAGCAACGTGTTGAGCGTGGATCGCTTTAACGGGGTAAAGCAGCAGCAGTTTATCGTTATCAACCCGGACTTCTTCCCGCTGGTGCCTTCTGTGGAAACACTCACCGCGGCTGCACGTCCGCAGTCGGTGCGAAAACTGGCTCCGTCTCTTCAGGCGCCTTATTCGATGCAGGCGGCTATCAGCGTCGAACGCCAGTTGCCGAAGAACTTCGTCGTTACCACAAGCTACGTGAACACCCGGCGGCTGCATGATATCCGGTTGCGCAACATCAACGCGCCGATCCCGGGATCCGGAGGCGTCCGGCCGCTCGGGAATATCGGCAACATTTTTGAATATGAGACCGACGGGATCATGAACCAAAACCAACTGATCGTGGGCGTGAGCAATCGATTCAGCCGAAACCTGACCCTGTTCGGAAATTACGCTCTGGGTAAGATCAACAGCAATGCCGAGGCCGGTTCAGGCTCACCCAATGACCCGTACGACTTCTCCCACGAGTACGGTCGCGCCGGCTTCGACGTCAGGCACCGTGTGATGGTTGGCGGATCGATCCTGGCCCCCTGGGGCTTGAGACTGAATCCATTTGTAATCGCCACTTCGGGCCGCCCCTTCAACATTACCACCGGGCGCGACACCAATTTCGACACGTTGTTTACCGAGCGGCCGGCGTTTGCCCGCGATCTGAACAAGCCGGGCGTAATCGTTACCCGCTTTGGCGCTTTCGATCCAAATCCGGGACCGAACGACACTATCATTCCGCGCAATTTCGGAGAGGGTCCGTCATTTCTGATGACCAGCTTGCGCATCAGCAAAACCATTGGGTTCGGCAGGCTGCCGGAAGCGGGCGGCTCCGAACAGGCGCAGGGCGGCACGCCCCCGGGAATGTGGGCGGCTGCCGGAGGACCGCGCGGTGGCAGTGATGGCGGCGGCGGACCCCGCACCGGTGGTGACGGCGGCGGTTCCCGCGGGGGCGGACCCCGCGGCGGCGGTGGCCCCGTGGGTGGCGGAGGAACGCACGGCCGTGGAGATTTTGGCGGGGGTTTTGGCGGCGGGGGCATATCCGACAAGCGCTACAACCTGACGTTTTCGGTGAATGTCTCGAATTTGCTGAATCACACAAATCAAGGAATGTTCATCGGGAACCTGACGTCGCCTTTGTTTGGAGCGTCCAACACCTCGGTGGCCGGGTTTGGCTTCCGCGGACCCGGAGGGGGCGGCTTCTCATCGGCAGGGAACCGAAGGGTAGAGCTCCAACTCCGGTTGAGCTTCTGAAAGAATTTTTTAACCACAAAGACACAAAGGGCACAAAGGAAGACGTGGGGCAGGCAGAGGCCGGTCAGTGTCCAAAAGTGAAAGCGGTCGAGAGCTTTTCAAGCTGACCGGCCTCTGCCTTCCCCACGTCTTCCCTTGGTGTCCTTCGTGTCTTTGTGGTTCATACAATCTTAGTCCCATTTGCCTGTCCGCGTAATCTCAATCCTTTCGCGCTTTCGCGTCTTCGCGGTTCCGGCTTTTTCCCCGGCGATGCGTTACGCGGCCGTGGTAACTTGTGCTGCGTATGGAATCCCGTCAGATACGAGTGCGATTTGCTCCCAGCCCCACTGGTTATTTGCACGTAGGGGGCGCGCGAACAGCGCTGTTCAACTGGCTGTTTGCGCGCAACAAGGGCGGCTTGTTCGTGCTGCGTATCGAAGACACAGATCTGGAGCGATCTTCCGGAGAAATGACCCGGGTCATTCTGGATTCCCTGCAGTGGCTTGGAATCGATTGGGATGAGGGCCCGTATTATCAGGCCCAGCGATCGCGGTTGCATGCTGAAAATGCGCAGCGACTGCTGGAGCAAGGAAAGGCCTATCGTTGTTTTTGTTCTCCAGAGGAGCTGGAAAGAAAGCGACAGACCGCCGCCGAGAAAAAGCAGGCTTGGATCTACGATCGCGCCTGCCTGCAATTGGATCAGAAACAGGCGGATGCCAGAGCGCGCGAAGGAATCGCCTCTGTGATTCGGTTTCGAGTGCCCGACAGCGGCGAAACCGCCTTCGAAGACATCATTCAGGGCCCGATCCGATTCGAAAATCGGCTGATAGAAGATTTTGTCCTGACGCGCTCCGATGGAATGCCGACTTACCATCTTTCCGTGGTATCCGACGACATCGAGATGCAAATCACCCACATCATCCGGGGCGCGGATCATATTTCAAATACGCCAAAGCAGGTATTGCTTTACCAGGCGCTGGGACATCCGGTACCCAGGCTGGGACACCTGCCGCTGATCCTTGGTTCCGATAAGAAGCGACTGAGCAAGCGCCATGGCGCAACATCGGTGGAGATTTATCGCGAGCAGGGAATTCTTCCTGAAGCAATGGCGAATTATCTGGCGTTGCTGGGCTGGTCCCCCGGCAGCGGCCAGGAGGTGTTCAGCATTGAAGAGATGGTGGAGCGCTTCGACCTGTCGCGCATCAACAAGGCCAATGCCGTGTTTGATCCGGCCAAACTCGAGTGGATCAATGCGCAGCACATTCAGAGAATGGAACTCGGTGTAATGGCAGCCCGAGTACGCTCCTGGCTGGCCAAAGAAGGAATGCTGGCTGACAGTTTTGCCGTTGATGAAAAGACGATGCAAAGCGCTGTCAATCTTCTGCGGTCCCGATGCAAGACATTGAAGGACTTCACCACCTGGGGCCGCGCGTTTTTTGTCGAACAGTTTGAGATTGATCCTGCGGGGCGCGAAAAGTATCTCAGCAATCCGGCTGCCGCAGCGGCTCTTGCGGATTTGGCCTCTCAATATCAGTCGTTGGAGGAGTTCTCCCTGGAATCGACAGAGAGAGTTTTGCGCGGGATCGCCGCGGAAAGGGGGTTGAAAGCGGGAGATCTTATTGGCGCTGCCCGAGTGGCCGTGACCGGCAACCCCGTGGCGCCCGGCTTGTTTGAAGTACTGCTGTATCTCGGGCGGGAGAGAACGGTGATGCGTCTCAAGAAGGCAGCGGGGAAAGCGTGAATCCGGATCTTTCCGTCGTGATCCCCGCTTACAACGAAGCGGAACGTCTGCCGGCATCGCTCTCCAGGATCAGGAGCTATTTTGACAGCCAGTCCCTTGAATATGAAATCGTGATCGTCGACGATGGGTCCGTTGATGGAACGCTGAAAGCAGCCGAGGAATTCCGGAATCGCTTTGCCCGGCTCAAAGTTCTCGCCAATGACTCCAATCGCGGCAAGGGATTCAGCGCCAGGAGAGGCTTTCTTGAAGCCGGCGGGGATCTGGTTTTGCTGACCGATGCTGATCTGAGCTCCCCGATTGAAGAATTTGAAAAACTGAGAGCCGGGCTGGAGGGTCACCAGGGAGCAATCGGATCCAGGGCTCTGGCGGATAGCGACGTGTATCTCCACCAGTCTTTTTTCAGAGAGTTAAGCGGGAAATTCTTCAACCTGTTAATGCGGTTGATTACAGGGTTAAAGTTTCGCGATACACAGTGCGGCTTTAAGCTGTTCCGGCGGGAACCTTTCCTGCCCGTGTTTCACGATCTTCGAATCGCCGGGTTCGCGTTTGATGTAGAGGTATTGTTTCTGGCAAAGAAAAGGGGTTTGAGAGTGGCGGAAATTCCGGTGCGGTGGGGGGATGTCGAAGGAACGAGGGTTGGGTTACTGCCCGGCGCGCGTTCCTTTCTGGAACTGCTGGCGATTCGATTGAGACTGTGAGAAGCCGGCCAGGTTATGTTTGAACCACAAAGGCACAAAGAACACAAAAGTCTCTTTGTGTTCTTTGTGCCTTTGTGGTGAGATCTTCCCAGGATTGAACAATGACCCTGAAACTCCTGCCTGCTTTGCTGTTCATTTTCGTGCTGCTCCCGTCTTCCTACGCCGCCCAAAGACAGGCGCCTGCTCCCTTTAAGGCCAGGGCGGAAGAAGTAGTGATGCACGTTCTGTTCACCGACCGTTTTGGCAGATCAGTGGACAACATACGCCCGGATGAAGTGCGGATTTACGAAGATGGAGAGGAGCAGAAACTGAGCCGGCTTTTCGCATCCGAAGAGCCATTTGATGTCGGCCTGCTGCTTGACACCAGCCCCAGCACACACGACGTGCTGGACTCGATTGTGGCGCAGTCTGCCGCTTTTCTGCGCCAGGTCACGGAAAGCAGCCGCATACTGCTGCTGAGTTTTGATGACGAGGTTTACATCGAATGCGATTGGACGGATGACTCCTCCAAGGTTGACGATGCTATTCGGGCCGTGCATGGCAATAAAAAGGCCAATCACACTGTCCTGTACGACGCTGTGACGCTGGCGGCGGAAAAAAAGTTCTCCCGCAACAGCCTGCGCAAGGCGATGATTGTCTATACCGATGGCATTGATGAGGGAAGTTCGACCTCGGAACAACAATGCGTGAAAATCGTCGAAGAGTCCGGAATCCTGACATACACCATCCAGTTTGATTCCAGAGATCACTACCGCCGTCTGTACAATCCCGATCGCCGATCGCCTACCGATCCCTATCCGGACCCGCCGGTCGGTTCCACCGGAACGAAGGTGGGCGGCATTTTTGTAGGTCGAGGCGGTTCTGACCGGGATCGGGCCGAATACATGGCGCAGATGCGCTATGACCATGCCAAGAAATTTCTGACCAGGCTGGCGCAGGCCGGGGCGGGCCGGTATTACGAGACGCTGCGTGTCGGAAATCTGGGTGACGCTTACAGCAAAATCGTCCAGGAACTCTCTAAGACTTATACGGTAACGTACGTTCCCGCGCGCCGCGAACGTGACGGCAAATTTCACCGCGTGAAGATCACGACCACGCGAGACGGAGTAGCCGTGCAGACCGCGCGTGAAGGCTACTTCGCGAAATAAATTCAACTGGCTTGGTGCCTTGGTGGTTCATTTTTTTCGGCAACCAAGACACCAAGCCCGAACAGCCACGATTTTGCCGACTCCACGCCTTTTCCAGGTTGAGACTGATAAAGCCGGACGCATCTCAGCTTTGCATTATCCCGCAAGTCAGCAGCAAAAACCGGAAACCTTCCTCTTACTTGCCCATGGCGCGGGCGCCGGTCAGCGCAGCGACTTTATGGTTCGCTTCGCGCAGGGTCTGGCAGAGCGCGGGATTCAAGTCGTCACATTCAATTTTCCCTATATGGAATCCGGCAGACGATTACCCGATCCCGGCGACAAACTGGAATCCTGCTACCGTGCGGTGGTTCTGAACGTTCGCCGGCAACTCTCTCCGTCCGGGCCACTGGTGATCGGAGGAAAATCTCTTGGCGGCCGGATTGCCTCCCAACTGGCGGCAAAGGATCGCGGCATTTCAGAACAGCTTTCCGGGCTGGTTTTTCTTGGTTATCCGTTGCATCCGCCGGGCAAACCGCAGCAGCTCCGCGACCGGCATCTGGCAGGCATTCCTGTGCCGATGCTCTTCATTCAGGGCTCGCGTGATGCGTTTGGGACTCCCGCAGAACTGGAGCCGGTGCTGCAAAAAGTGGGAGATCAGGCAAAACTCTGGGTAGTTGAAGGCGGAGATCACTCGCTCAAAGTGCCGAAGAAGTCGGCAATGTCTCAGGAGGATGTTTATGAGCGAGCGATGGACGAGATCTGCAACTGGCTAGTTGCAAGGTGTTGATTCGTTGATCACGTCAGCCGTGAGTTCGCCGTTGGCGTTGATTGTGATGTGCTGGGTGAGATGTATTTGGAAATTCGGAACCTGTCCTGCGCCAATGACATTGACGTGCCGCGTGAAAGTGGACTCTACGGGAAGCGCTCGCACATTCAGTTCGTCGTTGTCAGCTTCATTGAAGCGATACGAGGTGCCTGTTACAAGGCCGGTTCCGGAGCCATTAATATTGGTATGGCTTGCAATGTGAAGACCGCCCGCTTGATCCTCGGTGATCCGGAATTGCAGATGAATGCTCCCCTCCACTGCCACTGTTTCACCATTGCAGCCGAAAGCGTCAAACCTGATGGGAATGGTTTCATTAATAACAACTTCGGCCTGTGCGGCGGCCGCAAAAAAGGCCAGGGCAATCACTGCCAGCGAAGCCACTTTGACAGGCCACGAAAATACAAACCATTTGCTCTCTCTCACTTAATCTCCTTCGCCTCGGATCGAGATGGCTGTTGAAGCTGGCAGAGGGCGCTGACTGGGATTGTTCGATGGCCATCTGCACAGCTAGGCTGGCGGTCCTATAAGCACATTGCGTTCCAGTGGAGTGAGGCCCATCACAAATTGATGCTTGTCCAGCGCTATGTTCAATCAACGATGCACTTTAAAGGCGTCAAATCCTGCTGTGGGTCTTCAGACCTGCTGTTGAGTTCTTCTGCTAGTCAATCCGGCCGAGTCCGAAAGCGACAAAGTTTTGCCGGTGGTGTCAAAATTCTTTTACCGTTTTGACGGCGGCCCCACGCCGGATCCGACTCCCCTCTGAAGTCCACCACTACCTGTTGTTGAAAATAAAGCGGATCCGGTCTGAGCCCACACCTGCAAGCCCTGCTGCGATCCAAAGGTGATACCCCTCACAACGATGGCATGGTACTTGCTTAGTTATTCTGCGCAATCATCCCAAGGCACGTAAATAACAGAAACCTGACATTAAGGCTGAGATTATGACAAGGGCGTTAAGATCAATCCCCCGAAAGAAGACTTTGGCTGCGGCATTCCTGCTTGTATTAATTTTCCCTGTCTCGCTTATAACGTCGTTCGGCAGAGTGAGCAGTCCGGAAAGCACCGACGTTCTGGCAAGGCACGAGCGCAAGATAGCGCCGATACTAAAGGATTATGTAGCTTACGCGGCTCTCAATCCCAGCGTCCAGGCCGAGCTGCCCGTTATTATCGAGGTGAGTCCCGAGTTTTTCAGCCGCAGTTACACGCCCGACGATCGCGCGGCGCGCAAGGCCGGGATGAACGCGCTTCCTTTAATTAACAGCTACACGGCCAGGTTAACCGCAGCCCAGATTCGTCTGCTGTTGGAGGCTGCTGAAGTTGAATACATTACCCTGGACGCCGCCATCACTACTTCCACTCTTGGTCCGACCGCGCAGGACATTCCGGTTGCGACGCTGGGAGGAGACCTGACCTTCTCGCGCGGGCTGGACGGAAGCGGTACCACCGTTGCTATCTTTGATTCAGGTGTTGGCTATCATGCGGACCTGACCTCCAGGGTTAGGGTTGCTGTCGACTTCACACTGGGAGTCCCCGTAATGAGACCGCTTAACACGGACTCGTACGGGCATGGCACGGCGGTCGCCGGAATAATCGCGGGAAACGGTCTCAAGTCCGCCGGTTCCCATGCCGGTGTTGCGCCTGCAACGAGCCTGGTCGATATTAAGGTCGTCGGCACCGATGGTTCCGGCACGACCAGTAATCTGATTGCGGCGATCGACTGGCTGATCCAAAACAAGACACAATACGATGTAAAGGCGGCGAATTTTTCCCTCGGCCATGCGCCATTAGATTCTTACACGGTTGATCCCCTCTGTATGGCGGTAGAGCGGCTGGTTTCTTCCGGGATCGTGGCCGTAGTGGCGGCTGGGAACAATGGGAAGTACGCTCAGTATCCCAAGCTCTGGGGCGGAATTAACAGTCCTGCCAACCATCCCGCCGTGATCACTGTGGGAGCCATTAATACGCGCGGCACTGTCACGCATGCCGATGATATCGCGACGACCTACAGTTCGCGCGGGCCCACGTTCAAGGATAATCTTTTCAAGCCCGATATTTCTGCGCCGGGAAACCACATTGCTTCCTGTCTGAAGCCGGGCAGCTATCTTCAGGCTAGGTATCCGCAATTCGCCACTCCAGACTTGCAGTACATCTATCTGAGCGGTTCCAGCCTGGCCACAGGATTTGTCACCGGTACGGTCGCGCAGATGTTCCAGGCCAATCCCGCCCTCACGCCGAACATCGTGAAGGCTTTTCTGCTTCTTTCAGCAACAAAGCTGCAGCAGCCGCACCGTCTCGAGCAGGGCAACGGATTGCTGAACAATTACACGGCAGTCCGGTTGGCTGAAGCCGTCAATATGCAGTTGCAGATCCTACCGGACGGCGCGGTTCCTCCGAGCTGGACGCTGTCGACGCCCGACGGTCCGGAAACAGTCTGGAGCGGTGGAGCGTTTCCGGTCGGAAGTAAGATTCTGATTACTCAGTTGATCAACGCGGGCGCCAGCCTGTCCTGGGGCGCCGGCGTGAACTGGACCGGGTCTATTAATCAGAACCAATCCGCCTGGACCGCCGGCCTTCTTGCTCCGGGAAGTATCTTCTGGTCTTCCGGAATCATCTGGGCCGAAGGAATTGTCTGGGCTGAAGGGATTGTCTGGTCTGAAGGCGTTATCTGGTCCGACGACATCGGCACAGGAGACGGAGTAATCTGGTCGGATGGAATTGTCTGGTCCGAGAGTGTTGTCTGGTCTGATCATTCGTTTGAAGATCCGCAGTAGGAAAAACGTTGCGGGTTTAGCCGGCATTCGGTTCGATTTTTGTGGAAAGATAAGCAATGGCTGGGGACGACATGGAGACCAGATTTAAGGCTCCGCCAAGGGAGAACGGGCTTCCGCATCCGGCAAAGCTTTACGTACTGTGTATTGTCGCTCTGAGCGTACCGGTGCTGGGCTTGAGCGTGTACCGGTCATTTTTCCAGGGGACGGCCTGGGTATATTTGGCCGGACTCACGGTTTTTGCCAGCCTTTTTTCCGTTCGTATCCCGCTGCTCCACTTAAAATCCCACTCCTTGACGATTTCAGTGAACGACGCGTTTGTATTCGTGGCGATTCTGGTGTTCTCTCCCGAAGTGGCAGCGTCGATTGCCGCATTGGAAGGCTTCACGGGCAGCCTGAAATCGGGCGTAAAAAGAACTTATAAAAAAGTATTCAATATTGGAGTCCTGTCGCTGGTGACCTTCGTTGTGGGAAGCGTGGTGCTTGAAATGAAGCGCGCCCTGTCTCCGACGCTGGCCCAAACAAGCTTTCTGCGAACGCTGGGAATTGTCCTGACCGGAGGAGTGATTTATTTCTTGCTGAACTCCGTGCTGGTCGCCTTTGCCATCGCGCTCACATCGGGTAAAACCCTTGCCGAGGTATGGCGTCAGAATTTCGCCCTGTTGTGGTGGGCCTACCTGATCAATGCAGGCACCGCAGCGGTAATGTTCTATTATTTTAAGCCGGTGAATTGGGCGGTCCTGTTGATGGTAATTCCGCTGGCACTGGTTATCTGGACCTCCCGAAAGATCAGCCTCTCCCGCACCCCGCAGGCCGCTACTTCCTAGCTAGCCCGAATTATTCACAAAACTTCACCGCCAGGAACGCCAAGAGCGCTAAGAAAAGCGCAAAGGACGGGGGCCGAAACTTGAAGTATGAAAGCGCCACGAATACGTTTGACGTGGTTGATAACCTTCATACTTCAAGTTTCGGCCCCCGTCCTTTGCGCGCTCTTGGCGTTCTTGGCGTTCTTGGTGGTGAAGTTTTCTTGAATAATCCGGGCTAGTACCAGCCGCGTCATTTCTTCTCTTCCTTAATCGGACTTCCTGCGCTTAAGATGGAGAGCTTTCGGGAAGACGCCAGAATCATTTCCGTCTTCTGCTCCTGAGAAAATGCTGAACCGTCTTGAGCGGAAGTTGCGTTATTTTGCCGTCCATGATTTGACTCTATATCTGGTAGCCGGCCAGGGTCTTTTCTTTGTGATGGGGCTGGTCAAACCGGAAATCCTGGACCGCGTGGTGCTGGTTCCCGCTCTGGTTATCAACGGCGAAGTGTGGCGGCTGGCGACCTTCGTGTTTTACCCGCCGGTGTCAAATCCCTTATTTGCGGTTTTTACTCTCTATTTCTTCTATTTGATGGGCACCGCGCTGGAAAACCATTGGGGAGCGTTTCGCTACAACATCTACCTGCTGATCGCGTACGTGGCGACTATAGCCGCGGCTTTCCTGTTCCCTGCACAGGCGGCTACCAACGTTTACATCGTAGGCTCAGTATTCCTGGCGTTTGCCTATCTTTATCCGGAATTTGTGATTTACCTCTTCTTCATTCTGCCCGTAAAGATTAAATGGATCGCGGCGCTCACCTGGCTGTTTTACTTTATTAACTTTGCGTTCGGCGCCTGGCAGGCGCGAGCCATGGTGGTCGCATCGGTGGCAAATTTCCTCCTTTTTTTTGGTCGAGACATAATGCTCCAAATGCGGTACGGAGGCAGAAAGATGCACTGGCAGGCCAGGCAGTTCGCCGAAAGCAATAAGCCGGTCCACGTCTGTGCGGTTTGCGGCAAGACGGACCTGACGCATCCCGAAATGGATTTCCGCTACTGCGGGCAGTGCCGGGAACGGCATGGATACTGCGAGCAGCACATCCGCAATCATGAACACAAAGTCGACACTGGGGGATAACCAAACAGGGGTATCTATGTTTAAGGCACTCAATATCGTGATGATAGTTCTGCTCTTGATATCGGTGGGTCTGCAGTACAACGATCCGGACCCGATTCGCTGGATGTCGATTTACGGCGTGGCGGCAATACTATCCATTGCCGAGGGAAAGCTCGGCAAAATAGGTGTGATCGCGCCGGTGGTTGTGGCTGTTGTCGCGCTCCTCTGGGCGGCAATTATTGCTCATGGAATGAAGGCGAGCGTCACCACCCCGGAGCTGTTCCGCCGGATGGATCCCAACCGGCCGGAGATTGAGGAAGGCCGCGAGATCGGCGGATTGCTGATTGTGGCGGCGTGGATGGTCGTGCTTGCAGTCCGAAGCTATATCCGCCGTAGTTGAACATCAAAAACTCACCACAAAGACACAGCGCAGCTGCAGGCCGCAACCAAACAAAAAGCCGAAGACGGTCACGTGCACGTCAACCAGAGACGTCGACGCTCACGTCCACGCCCGCAAAAAACAAACGCAAATCTGCACCCCGGCTGGTTAAGTATGCACCAGGCGACAAACAGCATGTACTTGGTGATCGTTGACGTGCACGTAGTCGCAAAACGTAGACGTTGACGTCACTGCTGTCCAAATCAGCCGGCATTCTTGTACTCACGTTAATGTTTTCCTCGGTACTGGTTGGATTTTGTCCCCGTGCCGTGTCCAGGCCTATCCAAACATGGTA
>DASXQR010000211.1:0-5343 GCA_036507075.1 Acidobacteriota bacterium
GAGCGCCACAGCGCTCGTTTCGGAGCGACGATTCCAGTTTAACAAGGCTTAGCGGGCCGGCGGTCTAGTGAAGAATCGCGTTCACCACCGGGACAAGCCCGGTGGCGTCCGATTTTTTCACACGGTCTCACACGCCCGGCTCTGACATTGCCCTTGCGCTCTTCAGGTTGTCTTTTCCAGCCCATCTTTGTAAATTAGTGTTCTGGGATGAAGACTTTATTTGACAAGATCTGGGATCGCCACCTGGTGTGGCAGAAAGCCGGCCAACCTGCCCTCATTTACATTGACCTTCACCTGGTTCATGAGGTCACTTCGCCGCAGGCCTTCGAAGGACTCCGCCTGTCGGCAAGAAAGGTGCGACGCCCGGATCGGACTTTTGCCACCATGGACCACAATGTTCCCACCTGGGAGCGGAGCCGCCCTATCGAGGACGCGATCTCCGCCCAGCAGATTGAAACGCTCCGCTCCAACTGCCGGCAGTTCGATATTCGCCTTTTTGACCTGAACCACCCCAACCAGGGCATCGTTCATGTAATCGGACCCGAACTGGGATTGACTCAACCGGGAATGACGATTGTTTGCGGTGATAGTCACACCTCCACCCATGGCGCTTTTGGCGCTCTTGCGTTTGGCATAGGGACCAGTGAAGTAGAGCACGTTCTGGCAACCCAGTGCCTGCGCCAGAATAAAGCGAAGAATTTCCGCGTTAGCTTTGGCGGGAGGCTTCCCCATCATGTTTCCGCCAAGGACGCGATTCTTTATCTGATACGCACCATCGGGACGGACGGCGCCACCGGCTACGTACTCGAATATGCCGGACCAATGATCGAGGCGCTCAGCATGGAAGAGCGAATGACCATCTGCAATATGTCAATCGAGGCGGGGGCGCGTGCCGGTATGATCGCCCCCGACCAGACTACGTTTGCCTATCTTGAGGACCGCCCCTATGCTCCCAGGGGTTCCCAGTTTAGGGAGGCTGTGGATTGCTGGAGCACTCTTGGTTCGGACGACGGTGCCAGGTTCGATCGGGAGATTCAGATCGATGTAGCATCACTTCAGCCGCAGATCACATGGGGAACCAGCCCGGGCATGGTAACCGACATCAACGGATCTGTTCCGTCTCCAGAGTCATTTCAGGACGCCAATCAACGCAAGGCCGCAGAACAGGCGCTGCAATACATGGGACTAAGGCCGGGCATCCCCATGATCGATATTCGCGTCGACCGCGTTTTTATCGGATCCTGTACCAATTCGCGAATTGAGGATCTTCGAGCGGCGGCCGGAATGGTTCGCGGCAAGAGAGTTGCCGCTTCTGTTCATGCCATGGTAGTTCCCGGATCGCAGGCAGTAAAGCAGCAGGCGCAGCGGGAGGGGCTGGACCAGGTCTTCAGGGATGCGGGCTTTGACTGGCGTGAGAGCGGCTGCAGCATGTGCCTGGGGATGAATCCGGACATACTGAAGCCGGGCGAGCGATGCGCTTCCACTTCCAATCGAAATTTCGAAGGCCGCCAGGGCCGCGGTGGACGTACCCATCTGGTCAGTCCTGAAATGGCGGCCGCGGCGGCGATTGCAGGTCATTTTGTGGATATTCGAGAGTGGGACTAGTGCACCGTAACAACTGAATCGATACCGTAGAGACGCGGCATGCCGCGTCTCTACGTCTGAAAATGTCATAGACCGAATCCCATTATGAAATCCTTTCAGAAACATACCGGCCGGGCGATTCCTCTCGACAGTGTCAACGTCGACACTGATCAGATCATTCCCAAACAATTCTTGAAGCGAATCGAACGCACCGGTTTTGGTCGCTACCTTTTTTTCGACTGGAGATTTGAACCAGACGGCAGCGAAAAACCCGATTTTGTATTCAACAAACCCGACAAAAAAGGCGCCACTGTGCTGTTGGCGCGAAAAAACTTCGGCTGCGGCTCGAGCCGCGAGCACGCGCCCTGGGCGCTGCAGGATTATGGATTCAGGGTTCTGATCGCCCCCAGTTTTGCAGACATCTTTTACAACAACTGCTTCAAAAACGGGATACTTCCTATCGTCCTTCCGGAAGCCGATGTCGATCTGCTCTTTCAAAAGGCGGAGCGCAATCCGGCGCTTGAAATCTCAGTCGATCTACCGGCCCAGACGATTTCAGCTGAAGATTTCAGCGCTCATTTTGAAATCGACCCCTTTCTGAAAGACTACCTGGTCAAAGGACTGGATGACATCGACTTGACGCTACAATACCAAGACAGGATTGCCGCCTACGAAGCCGCTCACAAAATTTGACCGCCCCGGAACACTAAGCCGACAAAACTGCGTTTTGCCATGTTTGTTGTGGCAAGAGTACCGATGAAAAGACGCCGACCTTCCGCGAAAATCACGACACGCAAACCGATCGCGCCGCCGGCAAAGGTGTTCAAAGATAAAAGCAAGGAACCCTTTCGAAAGCGAAAGCACAAAAAGGAAGCTTCGCTTATGGATGAGAATCTTCAGGCGTGATGCGAGTTGAGCACGAATTTCACGAACTTCCACGATTTCACGAAGTCATTTAAGAAGATTCGTGAAATTCGTGTGATCCGTGCAAGTAGTGCTCGACTATCCGGGATGCAGGACCCCGTCCAGCTCGGCGCTGAGATCGCCCACTGAGGGCGCCAGTGAAAGGAAATCGAACAAGTTTCGGTCCAGCAGGTGCGAAGTTCGCACGTTGGCAAGCGCGCGCAGCATTGAGGCCCTCACCTGTGGAATTTCCGCTTCCAGTGCGTCCAGCAGTTGCCCTACGCGCTTGCGCTTCAAGTCCGGCTGTGACCCGCAAAGATCGCATGGAATGACGGGAAACTTCTCTTCGGCCGCAAATCGTGCAATGTCATCTTTCCGGCAATAAGCCAGCGGACGGATTACCACATTGGCTCCGTCGTCGCTGCGCAGGATGGGTGCCATCGACTTGAGCGAGCCTGAATAGAATAGATTGAGCAGAAACGTGCACAGCAGGTCGTCCAGGTGGTGGCCAAGCGCGATTTTATTGCAGCCTTCCTGCAGAGCCACTGCGTACAAAATCCCGCGGCGCAGTCTTGAGCAGAGAGAGCAGGTTGTTTCACCCGGCCCGACTTTCTCCTGCACGATCGAATAAGTGTCCTTTTCAACGATCCGGTAACGCTGGCCAATCGACTCCAGGTAACCGGGCAAAACAGCGTCGGGAAAACCGGGATGCTTCTGATCGAGATTTACCGCCAGCAGCTCGAATTGAACGGGGGCACGCCTCTGTAGATCGCGTAGCAGCGCCAGCAGCGTATAGCTGTCCTTTCCCCCGCTGAGGCAAACCATGATGCGATCGCCGTCGGCGATCATCTTAAAATCGGCGATTGCCTGGCCGGTGGCGCGCAGCAGCCTGGTACGAACATCTTTCATGCTCCTAATTTCACCACAGATTCCGCTCACCACAAAGACATGAAGGACACGAAGGTAAGACGTGGGGCAGGCAGGGGCCGGTCATTTTCAAAAGCCGTTGCTGCGTTTACCTTTGGGACAGATGACCTGCCCCTGCCTGCCCCACGTCTTGCTTCGTGCTCTTCGTGTCTTTGTGGTGTAAAGTTCTGACTGTTTATTTCCATCTGAAATTCGATCTGGTAAAGTTCTCAGGTCCGGGACAGGTTTCACAGTCGCCGAGGTGAAGGATGGGCATGGGCATATTCAAGCAGCGCAGGCGAGCCAGAAGGGAACTGCGGGATCTGCTCCGAAAGCACGAAGAGAAGCGCGGCTTTCTGGTGGCCTTTGAAGGAGCCGATGGTTCGGGTAAGACCACCCAGCGCAAACTCTTTAAAGATTGGCTCCGGAGCGAAGGCCAAGACGTGGTCTCGACCAAGTGGAAATCCTCGCCTGTAATAAAGCCTCTCATTAAGGCGCGTAAAGCGGCGCAAGCCCTCAGCCCGGAGGAATTCTGCCTGCTGCACGCGGCCGATTTCCGGCACCGGCTGGAAAACGTCATCCTGCCGGCTTTATGGAATGGGAAAATGGTCGTGGCCGATCGCTACATGTTTACCGGCCTGGCCCGTGATTCGGCTCGTGGCCTGGAACTCGACTGGCTGTTGCAGGTTTACCTGCCGCTCTTCTGGCCCGACATGGTGTTTTATTTTTCGGTCTCCCCTGAGACCAGCAGAACACGAATCGCCGCCACACGCGCTCCGAAATTCTACGAAGCGGGAATGGATGTAACCAATTCTGAAGATCCCTTCGAGAGCCATAGGCAGTTTATCAGCCGCGTGATTCAGGAGTACGACGCGCTGGCCCTGATTTTTCAATTCATCACCGTGGACGCTGAACAGTCCATCTATGACCAGCACCAGATGATCCGCCGGTTGTTCCACCAGGGCCGGCGGCGCGCCTGGGCAGAATACAACATGGACGCGCTCCTGGACTGGCTGGAGGGGAATCCGGAATATGCCAAGATTCAAGTCGGCTGCTGAAGCCCGCTGCAAGGGTCAACTGATCGCGCTGGAAGGAACTCGCGGCCCCGAGCTGACGGCTGCGGCTCGGAAATTGCAGAGTCATCTGAAGAGCCGAAAGATCGCCGGCGGTGTCAGCGAGTGGGATGCGTCGAACATATTTTTTGAAATGGGACATCTGGATTCCAAAGTCAGCGACCTCTCGCCGCGAACGCTGTTGCTTCTTTATGCCGCCGACCTGGCATTTCGGCTGCGCTGGGAAATCCGACCCGCGCTGGAGGAAGGAAGGTGTGTGATTGCGGCGCCCTATGTTCAGAGCGCTGCTGCTTTCGGCAAGGCTGCCGGTTTGCCGCGTCGCTGGATGGCCGAACTTTTCCGTTTTGCTCCTAAACCGCAGATCTCTTATCGCGTGAGAGAATCTGAAAAGTTTGCGCCCTCAGCAGAGAAGGCGTCGGCGGGTTTTCTGGAGTTCTGCTTTAGGGTGCTTGGCGCCAGCTCGAGTTCATGGGATTCAAAGCGGCTGCGAGAGCGTTCTATTCAATACCTTGAGGCCTTGGAACGTCGCCGAGGCTGCCAGACCATTACCGAGCGTCTTCTGGCCGCAGAGAATTTCAGCCGCTGATTTTTCACCACAAAGACACAGTGCGGCAGAGCCGCAACCAAACCCGTCACCGGTCATCAGTCATTGGTCATTAGTTAGAGAATCTTGTTATTTTGGCAAAGTTCTTCAAAGCCGTCCACGTCTACGAGCCTGCAGTGGCCGTAAGGCCACAACCAAAAAGGAGACTCAGAGCATTGAATTGCCGGTCTGGACGCTGAAAGCGTCAAATAGAGTAGCCGGGGGCAAGCGCGTTTTTTGCGCGCCGCCCCCGGTGAGCTTCCCCAAACCGGCGCACCCTGAAAGGGTGCCAGA
>DASXQR010000212.1:0-43005 GCA_036507075.1 Acidobacteriota bacterium
CAGGTCTTCAGAATTCATTTTTTGCATGGATCTTAATGGAAGCCACATTCAGATGTGCAAAAAATGAATTCTGAAGACCTGACCCCACACACCTTACGGCAGGATCTTGTGCACGACGAGGCCTTGCACGTCGGTGAGACGATGATGCCGCCCCTGGTACTTGAAAGTCAGCTTTGTGTGGTCCACTCCCAGGCAGTGGAGAATCGTGGCGTGCAGATCATGGACGCTGACCGGGTCGCGCACGATGTTGTAGCTGAAGCTGTCGGTCTCCCCATGCGTCAGGCCCCCCTTGACGCCGCCACCGGCGAGCCAGAGGGCGAAGCAGCGCGGATGATGGTCACGGCCGTAGTTGTCCTCGGTGAGCGTGCCCTGAGAATAAACGGTGCGGCCGAACTCGCCGCCCCAGACCACCAGCGTGTCTTCGAGCATACCGCGCTGCTTGAGATCCTGAATCAGTGCGGCCGAGGGCTGATCGGTCTGCCGGCACTGGCCGGCAATCTCGCGCGGCAGGTTGCTGTGATGGTCCCAGCCTCGATGGAAAAGCTGGATGAAGCGGACGCCACGCTCGGCCAGCCGGCGCGCGAGAATACAGTTGGCCGCATAGGTGCCCGGCTTGCGCGAATCCGGCCCATACATTTCAAAAATTGACTCAGGTTCCCTGGAAATGTCCGTCAACTCGGGCACGGACCTTTGCATTCTGAAGGCCATCTCGTACTGCGCGATGCGCGCGTGGATTTCCGGATCCCGGTATTCCCTGGCTTTCAACTCGTTCAGGGCGCCCAGATCGTCCAGAAAGTGTCGCCGCGCCGCCTCCGAATAACCTTCCGGGTTGGATATATAAAGGACAGGATCCGCGCCGGCGCGGAATTTCACGCCCTGATGCGCCGTCGGAAGAAATCCGCTCCCCCAGGCGCGGTCGGCCAGCGCCTGCGAATTGCCGAGACCCTGCGAAACCATCACGACAAATGCGGGCAGATCCCGATTCTCGCTGCCCAGGCCGTACGAAATCCATGAACCGATGCTGGGCCGGCCCGCCAGCTCAGCACCGGTCTGAAAAAACGTCACCGCCGGATCATGATTGATCGCATCGGTGTGCATCGATTTAATCAGGCAAATATCGTCGGCAACCTTAGCCGTGTGGGGGATCAGCTCGCTCAACCACATGCCCGACTGGCCATGCTGTCGATACTGGAAAACCGACGGCGCGGTCGGAAAGTTGGTCTGATATGCCGTCATCCCGGTGAGGCGCTGGCCCATCCGTATCGACTCAGGCAGTTCCGCCCGGCGAAAGCGTTCCAGCGTTGCCTTATAGTCAAACAGATCCAGTTGCGACGGCGCGCCGTGCTGGAAAAGGTAAATAATGCGCTTGGCTCGGGGCAGGAAATGGGGCAGTCCCGGCAGCGCGCCGGCGGTCTGGGTATCCTCGGCGAGCAACTCGGACAGAGCGGCCGCTCCAATCCCCATCGTCGAAAGGCCCAGGAAATACCGGCGCGTGAGAAGCAGTTTCCGTTCCTTGATCGGATCCATGATTATTCCTTCGTGACCGTCTCGTCGAGATTGAGCATCAGGCTCGCCACGGCCGCATAGGCGGCCACTTCCCGGGGATCCAGTGCGCCATCAGAAGACGACTCGCCATGCTGCAGGTAGGCGCCCGCCGCGCCCGGCGTCCGTGAAAAGTAATCTACATGGTACTCAAGGCTTTTCCGTAGAATCCCTGCTTCTCCCGCCGACGGCAATCGTCCCGTGACGAGGCGGAAGCCGTAGCGCAGACGCGAATCGCGCTCGGCGCCGCCTTCCTTCATCATGCGCTGGCCCAGGAAGCGCGCTGCCTCGACAAAGGTGACATCGTTCATGAGATTGAGCGCTTGCAGCGGTGTATTGGTGCGCATTTCCCGCACCACGCAGCTCTCACGCGGCGCAGCGTCAAAGTTGACCATCATCGGAGGCGCGATCGTGCGTTTCCAGAACGTGTACAGGCTTCGCCGGTAAAGGTCCCGACCCTGGCTCTGCTTATACTCCATGTCCTGCATGGAAATCTCTTTCCAGAGGCCTTCGGGCTGGTAAGGTTTCACCGACGGACCCCCAAGTTTCTCCGCCAGCAGACCGGAAACGAACAGAGCCTGGTCGCGAATCATCTCGGCAGGCAATCGGAAACGCGGACCGCGTCCAAGCAGCCGGTTTTCGTCATCGCGCTGGGCGAACTCGAGCGTCGTTTTCGACGACTGCCGATAGGTCGCGCTTGTGACGATCAACTTCTGAAGCGCTTTGACATCCCAGCCGGAACGAACGAACTCGGTCGCCAGCCAGTCGAGCAATTCAGGATGCGACGGCGGTTCGCCCTGCACGCCGAAATCCTCGGTGCTCTTCACCAGTCCGGCGCCGAAAAACATCTGCCAGAAACGATTCACCGCGACGCGCGCCGGGAGTGGATTGGCCGGATCGACCAGCCACCGCGCGAAGCCGAGGCGATTGTTGGGTTCTCCTGCCGGAAGCTGCGGCAGTACGGCCGGGATCCGCGGTTCTACTTTCTCGCCAGGCTTGTCATAGGCGCCTCGGATCAGGAGGAAGGTATTTTTTCGCGTCGCGTTCTCAGCCATCACCATCACGGTGGGAAAGCTTCGCTCGAGAAGCTCTTCCTGCTGCTCGAGCGCGGCAAGCCGGTTCCAGGCACTCCGGATTTTTGGCGGCGCCGCGTTCTCAAGGAAGTACCATCGCAGCGCCAGTTTTTCACCCTCGGAACGATCAGACGCTGCTTTTACGGCAATGGCGCTCAACGGCTCACCCAGAGCAAGGGCGGCGATTTCCTGCTCAGGGAGGGTGCGCGAATAAATCCGCACCTCATCCATCTGTCCGCGAAAGCGTCTCTCGGGACCCGCGCCGCCGCCGATTCGGAGCGGATCTTTGAACTCGCGGCCCGCGTTGCGGAATGGCCGGTAAAGAGTGTCAAGCTGGATTTGGACCGGGGCGGTCTTGCCGTTGATGTAGACCCGGACGCCTTCGGCCATCCGCGAACCGGTGTAGGTAACTGCCAGATGATGCCAGCGCCCGGGGACAAGGCTCTCCTCCGTCTCCAGTCGAATGGCATCGGTGGTCCAGTCGCTGGTGAGGTGAACGTACACCTTGCCTTTATTCAAGTGAAGGCCGTACCCCTTGCCTTTTGGGCTGTCTGCCATTTTGCTGACAATGCTGCCGTCGGGTATGGAATCCGAGTAAACCCACGCTGAGATTGTGAAGGGATCTCCGATATCGAAGACGGCGATGTTTCCCGCGTCCAGGTACGCGGTGCCATCGAATGCCGCGGATTTCCCGATACGGCCCGGTTGCGGCGCGACTTTGCCGCCGACTTCCTTGAGCCCAACGGTGTCCTCGAATGGGAAGGAAGCTTCCAGTGCCCTGTGCGGAGCCCAGTAAGCGGGCTCGCCGCCGGCGAATTGCCGCTCCCAGGTTTTTTGCGCCTTTTCGATTTTGACATTTGATCGGCGCAGCATGCTGTGTGTCGCCGTGATCTGTCGCTCCAGGTCGAGCTGCTTGAGCTGCTGCTCGCGAGTGGGAGCGGCAACGAGCGGCGGCGAGTTTCCATACTTCATTGCCCGGCCTCGCTCCGGTACGTTGTCAAAGTACGCGTACAGTTGATAGAACTCCTTCTGCGTGAATGGATCGTACTTGTGGTGGTGGCACCGGGCGCAGCCCAGCGTCAGGCCGAGAAAAACGGTTGACGTAGTCTCGACGCGATCGACCACATACTCGACGGCGTACTCTTCCGGCACAATGCCGTCCTCGGTATTTCCCCTGTGATTCCGGTTGAATCCGGTAGCAATCTTTTGTTCCCGGGTTGCATTGGGCAACATGTCGCCCGCAATCTGCTGGATGATGAATTGATTGAAGGGCTGGTTGCGGTTGAAGGCGTCGATCACCCAGTCGCGCCAGCGCCACATCACGCGCTCGCCGTCGTACTGGTAGCCGTTGGTATCGGCATAGCGCGCCGCATCGAGCCATCGCGCCGCCATGCGCTCGCCGTATCGCGGAGAAGCAAGAAGCCGATCCACGACTTTTTCATAAGCGCCGCGGGATTTGTCGGCCAGAAAGGCATCCACTTCAGCGGGCGTGGGAGGCAGGCCGGTGAGATCGAGCGTGACGCGGCGAATCAGCGTGGTCTTATCCGCTTCGGGTGAAGGGGAGAACCGTTCGCGTTCCAGGCGCTCGAGGATGAAGAAGTCGATCGGATTGCGTGGCCACCGCGTATTGCTTACTTTCGGCAGCGGCGGGCGCTGGGGTGGAATCAGCGACCAGTGCTTCTGCCATCTGGCTCCCTGCTCGATCCAGCGACGGATCAGTTCGATTTGTCGCTCCGTCAGCTTGCGCCCGGAAGAAATGTGCGGCATTCGTTCCGTTTCGTCCTGAGAGGAAACACGCCGGTAGATTTCGCTCTGTTGAGGATTGCCGGGCACGATGGCACGGCGCCCTTCCAAATCGACAAAGGCGCCGGCCTCTGTATCCAGCCGCAGCTTGCTCCTTCGTTTGGCCTCATCCGGGCCATGGCAAGCGAAACAATTGTCAGAAAAAATCGGCCGGATGTCCCGGTTGAACTCAACGCTTTGCGGAATGGGTTCCCCGCCCTGTGACCTGGACGCTGACGCGATCGACGCCACGCAGGCGCACAGCAGTGCCAGCATGCGCCAGATCCTGAACTGGTAAAAGCCCGCCTTGTTCATAGCTGTTCGTGTCTATTGTAACTTTGTGCATCGGAAGCCGCTTGGAAAAGGCTGTCGACGCTCACCGCCTGATAAGCTGCCGCCTGTTGCGTGCCCACGACGAATTCAAATTTCGGTAGTGACTCAATTCAAACTGAGTCACTACCCAAATTTCGTGAAATTTGTGAAATTCGTGAAATTCGTGAAATTCGTGTTACCGAACCACGCGGAACCCGTAGTCGGCGTATTCGAGGACCGGGGAAATGCTGGAGCGCGTCGAGCAGGTGCTTGCCTTGACATGATGCCGCCACGACCCGCCTCGAGAGGAGCGCCGCTCGCCCGCTGCAGGCCCGCGCGGGTTGCGCTCGGGCGATACGGCGTAGTAGTCCTTCTGAAACCAATCGGCGCACCACTCATGGACGTTCTCGCACAGATCGTAAATGCCGAACCCATTCGGAGCGCCCAGTCCGACGGGAAGCGGACCTTTCACCAGGCCACCCCAACGCTCGATGTATTCCGGCCGGGGCTGAGGCGGCTCGTTGCCCCACGGATGGAGCCCTTCGCGCCCTCCCCGCGCCGCCCGTTCCCATTCCGCTTCGGTCGGCAGGCGATAATGCCTCCCGGCAACTCTGCTGAGCCACTCGCAGTACTTCACGGCCTCAAACCAGGACACGGCTGTCACGGGCTGGTCGGGATGATTGAAGTCCGGGTGACTCCAATTGGGCGGCTCGGGGTGGCCCGTTGCTTTGAGGAAGAGCGCCCATTCCCGGTTGCGCACCTGGAAAACCGCCATCTCAAAGGCATCGACCCACACCCGGTGCAGCGGCCGCTCCTCATCCCGGCCCCCCTCGCAACCCATCAGGAAATAACCCTCCGGCACGAGCACATAATCCCCCTCCAGAATCCTGCTGGCGCCGCTTGCCTTCGCTTCCCTGGTTGTCCCCTTCTCGGCCATGTCAGGTTGTTCCTTTATCTTTCGGGCTTTTGTACTGCAACCGCATTGTTGAGCACGAATTTCACGAATTCTCCTGGGCTGATGGAAGCAGCGAAAACCGACCCAGTCGCGACGGTCGATACACGGCAAAGTGACGATGGTCCAGCGTAAAAATCCTGCGCAGTCTTTCTCGCTCGGCAACACGGACCAGTGCCGCGTCGGCAAGATCCATCGGCAGGTCTCGATACTTTCGCATCAGGTCCCGCATCCGGGGAATGTCATCGGCATTCAGCGCCAGCAGCCCGATGGCGCCGCGACCGATCATTTCCCACAATGCCTCCTGCGCTTGCCAGGAAAAATTAAGCAGGTACATCGCTTCGGTGAAGACCGGCCAGACTGTGCCGAGTGGTTCCTTCAAATTACGCAACGCTGCCTTGCAGCGCTCATGGTTCTGATCATCTCCATGAATGAGCGCGACCAAAGGCCCCGCATCGACCAGAATCATGCTCGGGCTCTCTGCTTAGAAACCAAAAGCCGGCGAAACTTGTCCCCGGTTTGGATGGAGAGATCGGTGGGACCTCCTCGGGCACACCCTATCAAGTCCGCCACACCGTCATACGGCCCGCTGCCGGCGCCTTTCTTGGGCGCCAAAACGGCGATGGCATCGCGAATTACATCGGACTTGGTTTGTCGTCTTTGCCTGGCCAACCTCTCGACCAACTGTTCAGTTTTCGGATCCAGCCTCACACTCAGCGGCATCGCCTTGGGTCTCCTTGTATGACGCAATTGTACTACAGCGACACCGAGGCGCGCAAGCAGCAGGCCGGGCTCCGACGCACAAGAACCATGCAGCAGCACGTGCACACCAGAGTCCTTGCTCAATAATTGTTCCCGCGTTCGTCCGCCACGGTGGGGTTCTTGGACGGCGGCGATTACACGAATTTAACGGTGGAGTTCTCGGATGGCGGCGATTACACGAATTTACACGAAAAAGATTCGTGAAATTCGTGAAATTCGTGTAATTCGTGTAATTCGTGTTCAACAATCGCTACTACAGCACACTCACGGGCTCGGGCAGATATGGGATAATGCCGCAAGGAAACCGTGATGAAGCGTAGAGAATTTATCGGCGCAATGGGGACTGCCGTGGCGGCGAAGCGATTAGCGCGGCCCTTGTCCGCTGCCTCCGGCAAGCTGCATATCGTCAGCCTGAGTTTCGCCAGTGGGTCATTTTTCGATTGTCAAAGCTACGCTATGGCTCTTAATCTAGCCGAG
Source organism: Acidobacteriota bacterium (assembly GCA_036507075.1). Classification (GTDB taxonomy): domain Bacteria; phylum Acidobacteriota; class UBA6911; order JACQSX01; family JACQSX01; genus DASXQR01. Next base: position 6,901 of record DASXQR010000212.1, read on the forward strand.
CCTACAAATCGTGGCCAGTCACCAGTGGTGAATGGGTGGTTTCGGCGCGTCTTGAATGCTCTGCAGCGTGACACTCTGCGGATGTGACTTGTTATGACTTCACTTCGATCATTGTTCATTGGGGCCGCACTTCTGATCGGCCCGCTTTGTGGTCACCCCGCGGCACTGTCCGGTAAGACTTCGACCGGCGACGCGCGCCCGAACATCCTCATCATCATGTCCGACGACATGGGGTTTTCGGACATCGGCTGTTACGGCGGCGAAATCAACACACCGAATCTTGATTCGCTTGCGGCCAACGGTCTGCGCTTCACGCAGTTTTACAATACGGCGCGCTGCTGTCCGACGCGCGCCAGTCTGCTGACGGGATTGTATCCGCATCAGGCAGGCGTGGGGCACATGATGGCGGATAGAGGCCACGACGGCTATCGCGGTGATCTGAATGAGAACTGCGTGACGATTGCCGAAGCGTTGCGGCCTGCGGGCTATGCCACCTATGCGGTGGGCAAATGGCATGTGACAAAGAAGACGAACCCTCAGAGCGAGGCCGATAAGCACAACTGGCCGCTGCAGCGCGGCTTTGATCGCTACTACGGGACACTCACGGGCTCGGGCAGCTATTACGATCCCAGCACGCTGGTGCGCAACAATACAATGATCACCGCCTTCAGCGATCCTGAATATCGGCCGGAACAGTACTATTACACCGACGCCATCAGCGATAACGCCGCGCGCTTCATCGCTGAACACAAGCGAGGCAGCGGTGACAAGCCGTTCTTTGCGTACGTTGCATACACGGCCGCGCACTGGCCGATGCACGCGCTCGAAAAAGACATCGCGAAGTATCGCGGCAAATACGAACAGGGTTATGAGCCTATTCGCCGCGCGCGCCGCGAGAAGGCTGTCGGGCTCGGACTTGTTAATCCCAAGTGGGTGATCTCGCCCCGGAGTGGTGACTGGAACAAAGTTCAGAATAAGGACTGGGAAGCGCGCGGGATGGAAGTGTACGCGGCCATGATTGACAGCATGGATCAGGGGATCGGCCGCATTATCGCCGAACTGAAGAAGCAGCAGCAGTTTGACAACACGCTGATTCTGTTTTTGCAGGACAACGGCGGCTGCGCTGAAGAAATGGGACGCAACGCTCAGGCGGACAACGCGCCGACAAAATACACTTCGCGCCCTGACAAACCTGTGTTCCCACCATTGGCTAAAGACGCGCAACATTACTTCGGCTCCCTTCCGAAACAAACACGCGACGGATGGCCGGTGATTATGGGGCCGGGCATTATGCCGGGCGGGCCCGATACGTTCATCGCTTATGGTCGCGACTGGGCGAATGTCTCGAACACGCCATTCCGCGAATACAAGCACTGGGTTCACGAAGGGGGCATCTCGACTCCGCTGATCGTACACTGGCCGAAAGGCATCACTTCGTCGCGCCGCAATCAACTCGTACATACCCCTGGCCACCTGATTGACCTGATGGCGACCTGTGTTGATCTCGGCGCCGCCAGGTATCCCGCGTCATTCAATGGAAGAAAGATTCACCCATTGGAAGGAGTGAGCCTGCGGCCCGTCTTCACCGGCAAGTCATTGAAGCGGCCACAGCCGATCTTCTGGGAACACGAAGGCAACCGGGCGATACGCCAGGGCAATTGGAAGCTCGTTGCCAAAGAGAATCAGGCGTGGGAGCTTTATGACATCGAAGCCGACCGCACAGAGATGAACAACCTCGCCGCCAAGCATCCCGGCAAAGCGAAGGAATTATCAGCGACGTGGGATGCCTGGGCAGCGCGCGCCAACGTCCTGCCACTCGGCGCCTGGCGCGCCCCAACACCACGAACTGAAAAGTGATTCGCAAGGGAAAGCAGATCAACACAAACGGCCGAAGCTACAAGGTCAGAGATCTGAACAGATTTCAAAGTCCAGGCACAGCGGATTTACACGAAAAAGCTTCGTGAAATTCGTGAAATTCGTGTAATTCGTGCTCAACAAGGCTATCGCGGTGATCTAAATGAGAACTGCGTGACGATTGCCGAAGCGTCGCGTCCATGACGAAGACGCAGGAATACCTTTCCCTGTTCCTAGTCGAGCACCCAGATCCCATGCGCGCGAATCTCGTCGTACATCGCGTCGGGCGCTAGATCGATCTCACCCGGCCAGGTGACCGCTCCATAGTCGAGGAAGACCTGGGCAAAGAGCTCCGGATTCCGCAATTTCGCGAATACGCCACTACTTTCACTTGCGATCCGGCGTGACAAATCCACTTCGCCAGCCGTTCCGTCCATGAAGCGGACGGCAAGGCGGAAGCCGGGCAGCGTGCGCACGGCAGACACGCGCCAAGGAGCTTTCGGATTTACTCCTGGGGTCGAATCTTCTTGGGGGGTTGTTTGCTTTCGCATAATCTCCAATCCTCCATCAAGTCCTTCTGATGTATTGTCGCCCACTCCTTAACAAGTGCAAGCGCCCGCCGCGGGAGCGAACCGCGAATCACTCGAGCTTTTGAATATCGATCAATGCTTCATAGTCTGCGTACAGGGCATGGAAGTGCGGCGGCCCATGCTCATCCCAATACATCCGGATCAGGATCCCGTAAAAAGCGCTGATTGTCGGCATGACGTCAAGCGTTCTTGAAGCTGGTAACCGCAGTCTTGAAAATCCGCACCGATTGGTATTGAGCTGGTCATTGCCGGCGAAGCCTTCATCCAGGACGACACACGCTCGGGTCTCAATTGTAACAGGGTCGTTGCGGTATCCACGGTATGGTCTTTTGGCCCCGTAGCGTTCATTGCACGCAGACAGCCCGGTTCCTGTCCGGCACAGTCCGGTAAGACTCCGACCGGCGAAGCGCGCCCGACCATCCTCATCATCATGTCCGACAACATGGGGTTTTGGGACATCGGCTGTTATGGCGGCAATTACACAAATTACAACGAATTTACACGAAAAGGATTCGTGTAATTCGTGCTCAACAATCGCTACTACCGCACACTCACCGGTTCGGGCTGATCCTGAAAGCCAGTACCATTTCCTAGGTAATTATTTATACTTACCGAGGTTTTGTTAAACTTTCAACATGACTCGCGCAAAGACAGAAAAACTGCTCGACCTGGTTCAGCGCCGCAAGGCTGCGTTAAGCAACTCAAGATGGCATGGCCCCCGTCGGACGTGTTAAAGTCCCACAGTGGGCAAGCGTGAAAAGGTTCTGTCGCAGATCTTGCGCGGAACTTCTGACGCCAATATCGCCTTCAGTGACCTATGCCAACTACTGCGAGACTTCGGATTTCAAGAGCGGGTCAAAGGCAGTCACCACATTTTTGCTAAAGAAGAGGTAGAAGAGATTCTGAATCTTCAGCCCAAAGGGCCGAAAGCCAAATCGTATCAAGTGAAGCAAGTGCGGCGCGTAATTTTGAGGTATAAACTTGCAGGGCAAACAGATGAAGAATAACCACAAGTATGAGGTGATCATCTATTGGAGCGCTGAAGACGAAGCTTTCATCGCGGAGGTGCCTGAATTGGCTGGATGCGCGGCAGATGGAACATCCTACTCTCAAGCTTTGGCAAACGTTCAAGTTGTGATTCAAGAATGGATTGAAACGGCCAAGGGAATGGGTCGTCCGATTCCAAAACCAAAGGGTCGCCTGACTTTCGCCTAACCCTTTCAGTCTTCCCGGCAAGTCGCTGCTTAACCATCGCTGCAGTCGACGCGCCACCACCCGGTGCCTTCGGTCAACATGGTGTTCGGGGCGCGGCTTATGCCTGGATCAAGCAACCTTTATCCTGCCCCCAGTGCCGGAGGTGATTCGAAAGTGGGACAACTTCGAAAAAGTTCTTCACGCTCCCGGCGATCTGCCTGTGTTTATCCACTGCAGTTTCGACTAACTATCTTCAAGGATTTCGTGAAATTCGTGTAATTCGTGTTAATTCATACTCACGCCTTTCGAGTACACCTTTCCGGCACGCAGGTTTTAGAGAATCTCTTCGGCTGCTGGTACTGGGGTCTGACTACCTATCCACGCTTCCGGCGGCTTCGCGGAAGAGGCAAAAAGTGTTGGCCATGCGCATCTCCTCTGCCGTCCGGCACCGGATTCTGAACAGGTCTGGGCTGCAAACGAGGATGGCCAGCGCGCGAGCCGTTGCACAGGCTTGTGCGCATATGCAATTATATATGCGTGTACCAAATCCGCGTCGCCCGGGATGTTGAAAAGGATCTTAAGAAATTGAAGGCGCGTGATCGCAAATTAGTAGTGGATGCAATCCAAACTAATTTGAGTTACCAGCCGACAATTGCAACAAGAAACAGGAAAATCCTGGCGAGCCTGATTCCGCCCTGGAATGCCGAACCGCCGATCTGGGAATTGCGGGTTGGCGATTACCGCGTATTCTACGACGTTTCCGAAGCAGAGGAGACAGTGTTTGTTCGTGCCATCCGCAGGAAGCCAGGCGGGCAAACAACCGAGGAGATCTTATGAAAACTACTACAATGCGAGACCTCCAGAAGAACCTGAAGGAGAGCATCGATAATGCCCAGCAGGATCGCGTGGTCATAACCAGGCATGGAAAACCCGCGGCTGTGCTTATTGGAGTAGAAGGCGAGGATTGGGATTCTGTCGTCCTTGAGACCGACCCCAAATTCTGGAAACTTATCCATGACCGCAGAAAACAACCGACTGTTCCTCTGGGTGAAATCAAAAAGCGTTTGAAGTGAGAACAGAACGTGACAAAACGACAACACGATCACCGGCCGCCGGGAAGCACATTGCCACCGAGCGTAACGCTCGAAGGTTTGAAGCGAGAATAGTTCGTGCAATTCGTGAAATTCGTGTAATTCGTGTTTCAAATTCGACACTTGCGCCAAGCTGACGCCGTTATGGCTCTTACTTTAAAAAATCCGGAAAATTGAAATAAGCGACCATACGACCATTCCTTATTCCAATGGACTGAAACAAGGAGAATGAGCCGGCCAAAGGTTGCCTCTTTGAGCTCAGTATTGAGGTTATCCGGCCGCAATAGATGAGGCCTTACTCCCGCTCCGCCGCTCGGCCAGTTCGCGGAAAAGGCAAAAGATATTGGCCATCCGCATCTCTTCTGAGGTCCTGCATCGGATCCTGAACAGGTCTGGACTGCAAATGAGAATCGCCAGCGCGGGCGCGGGAGATGGCGACATTGAGTCGATTGCGGGAGTAGAGAAATTCGATGTCGCGCGGAGCGTCGTCGGGCGAAGAGCTGGCAGTCGAATAGAGTACCAGCGCTCCTTCCTGACCTTGGAACTTATCCACCGTCCCGACTCGGCCTCTCTGACCGAACCGCTGAAGAAGGCGCCTTGAGATCTCGCCAACCTGAAGGTTATAGGGCGCAACAATAAGGATATCGTCGAGAGACAAAGGTCGCTTCTCGCCTTTCTGGTTGATCCAGTCACGACCGTCCAGTAAGGATATGACCTCCACGACTGCTTTAGCTTCCTCTGTGGAGCGCGATGAATTCTGTTCATGGTTCACCAATAATAAATGGATACCCGTTCCGGGGAGACCGCTGCCCGATTCGATCGCTTGCGCGCGCGTAGACTCGTGGGGTTCCAGGCGGCCCTCGTAAAAAGCCTGGGAGATGTAGTTGCAGACGTCCGGGTGCAACCGCCATGTCTTGTCCAGCAAAAGTCCTCGCTCTGGCGGAATTGTGTCGAATTCGCCGAGGACATGTTCAAGCGCGGACGCGCCGGCCCCTTCCGGATGTGTGCCCTTTGTGACCTGGGGCAGTTGGTTTGGATCACCCAGGAGCACGATAGACCGTGCCGCACCCCCCATCGCGATCACGTTCGCGAGGGACATCTGACCGGCCTCGTCGACGAACAGGACGTCTATGAATCCTTCCATGTCGGCGCGTGCAAAGAGCCAGGGGGTTCCGGCGGCAACGCTGTATGTGCCGTCTCTGAGCGCCTGGATAACATCGCTGTTCTCTTCCGCGACAGTGACTTCTCGCTCCTTTGAACCCTCTTCCTCTTCGCATCGCTGAATCACACGAACCTTTTGCCCGGCTTCACGGCCCGCCCGGCAAACCTCATCAACCAGGTTTGTGATGGCTTTGTGGGCCGTAGCTGTGATCCCAATCTTCTTACCGCTCCGCGCTCGGCAACGAGTATCCCGGTAGCACACATGTCACGCGCGTCGACCTGCGCGGAGCCGCCGAACCCAAGGACAGCCTGTGCCACGAATTGCCCTGTCGTTGACGGGCTCTCCTCGGCGAGATCACTGAAGTGACCGAGGCCCTGGCGCCAATTCCGTCACCACGACCTTAAGCTCCGCAGACCGCCCTGAGGATGTGGGTCTGGAACCGATTCGATTCAACCAACCGCGCCCACGTCGAAAAGAAACCGGCGCAAATCTATTCGACAACGATCCCACCGCTTTCAGTCGTCCAAAAGATTTGAAATCCTAGTTTGTGCCGGAAGCTCTCGACTTTCCGCGCGAGGTTTGCGTACGTTGAAAATCCTCGAGGAAGTACGAGACCGAGATCGACGTCGGAGTTCGTTTCTCGGTAGAGAATGAGATCAAACAACGCTGCAGCGAACCAGTGACGGGCCTGTGGGTAGCAGCTGCGCTGCGGGTATCCTTTGACTGTGAGCCACATCTCCCGGCCGTCTGGGGACGTTGCGATTACATCCTTCCCATGTTGCCTCGATTCCGTATCGGCGGAACCGGTCACTTGCCATCCGATACTTTGAAGATGCTCGACGAGTCGAGCCTGGACATTGCCCTCCCAGAACCAGGGCTTCTCTCCGTTGGAAGCTGCGACGTTTCGAGTAGGGGCAGCGTCAACAGAGGCCACTGTGTCCCGAGAATGAGAAACGTTGACGTACTTGTACTCCGAACCGAGCCTGCAAACATCCTTGCGGCGCTCGATCTGCTCGCTGGATTTCAATTCACGGCAAGCACTGTTTACCGCTTGGCGACGGCTGACGCGGAGCTCTCGCGCCAGGCAATCGTCGCAGATGGCTTCGCCCGAACGAAGCCTCTCAAGAATTCTCTCTCTTAGAGTCATTCTGCACCTCACCTCCTTATTTGGCTTGATTGACCGCAGCTCGCTGCTGCTGTTCTTCCTTGCTCGGTTTAACCTCGAACGTACTCATTCTCGTACCACCTTAGAAGCTCCAGGTACTGCTCCGGTAGATCCTCAGGCCGTGGGCATGTCTTTCCACCTTCGCGATAGGAGTGGAACGGGTCGCTGGGACGAAACAGCCGTCTACGGCCGCGGCTGGTTTCAAAGAGCATCCGGTAATTTCCGGGGTTCGGGCGCTTATTTGCGACGCAGTGAAGTGATATGTGAACCTGAACTCCTGGTCTGAGCCGACCCGTGATGTTCTCCTGCGCCACGCGGTCCACAATCTCCCGAACGTTGAAATCGGGTTCTGCCGGACGCTCCCGATGCAGCAGCGCGGTAGCAACCCATACCTCATCGGCGACTTTGACATTCATACGTACATACTAACATACATTAAGACCTCCGCCCGCCGCACAAGGGTGTAGAATAGGTGTAATTTTGAATAGTCTGTGCTGACTTTTTCCACTAAAATTGGAAATAAATGACACAGAATATACCTCAAGGTAAACAGGGCATCAGCGGCGTCTCCCGGCGTTTATTGAGCCGTCTGCTAAGAGAGCGACCGGAGACTATGACGCCGGCCGACGCCGCTCAAGTGCTCAACCTTCCTCAAAACAAGGCGGCGAAGCTGCTTGCCGACTGGGCCAAACGTGGCTGGCTGGCGCGGGTGCGGCAAGGCCTTTATGTCCCGGTTCCTCTTGACTCAATTTCACCCCACATAATTCCAGACGATCCCTGGCTGATCGCGGTGCGCGTGTTTGAGCCCTGCTATATAGGCGGGTGGAGTGCTGCGGAACACTGGGATCTTACAGAGCAGATCTTCCGAACCACGGTCGTCCTCACCACGCGTCGTGTTGGAGATAGAAACCCCGACCTTTTGGGACTGAAGTTTCGAGTGAAAACCGTCAGCACCCAGGCATTCTTCGGATTGAAGAATGTGTGGCGAAATTCAGTCCAAGTTCCTGTCTCGGATCCGAGCCGAACAATCGTTGATCTGTTCGATGATCCGTCAATGGGAGGAGGCATCCGACCCTCCGCTGACATTCTTCGAAACTATCTGGCGTCTAAAACCAAAGATCTGCCCCTCATCATCGAATATGCCGATCGTCTTGGAAACCGGGCGGTGTTCAAGCGGCTCGGCTTTTTGATGGAACAAGTTGCACCGACCGAACAGCAATTCATTTCCGAATGCAAAGCACGGCTGTCCGCCGGCAATGCGAAGCTTGACCCCACTCTACCCGCCGAAAAGTTAATCACACGCTGGAGGCTCTGGGTGCCGCGTACATGGGCACGGAGAATACCGGGTGATTAGCAGTGCGGAGATTCAGGAGTTCGCAGCCGAGCTGGGTCTTCAGCCGCGCATCATTGAGAAGGACTATGTTCTCGGCTGGCTGCTGGCCGGCATTTACCAGCATCCTGTCCTGAGCCAGTCCTGGTTATTTAAAGGCGGCACCTGCCTCAAAAAATGTTTTTTTGAAACGTACCGATTTTCAGAGGATCTCGACTTTACACTCACAGATGCCGCGCATCTGGATGAGGCATTCCTTCATGAGCACTTAGGCCAGGTTTGCGGATGGATTTATGAGACCAGCGGCATCGAGATGCCGCTCACCAACCTGCGGTTTGATCGATATCAAAACAGACGCGGTCAATATTGTGTTCAAGGTCGCATTAGCTACCGGGGGCCATTTCGGCCAGGCGGTGACCTGCCCCGCGTCAAGCTGGATCTCACGGCCGACGAGTTGGTCGTCGGTAGGCCGCAGGTGCGCGACGTTTTTCATCCGTACTCTGATTGCCCGGAAGGAGGAATACGATCTCTCTGTTACAGCTTCGAAGAGTTGGTCGCGGAGAAAATGAGAGCGCTGGTGCAGCGCTTACGGCCGCGGGACCTTTATGACGTCGTAAATCTTTATCGACGCAATGACATGCCTGCGGACCGCGACGTTGTCTTCAGCATTCTTTCGGAGAAATGTGACTTCGTCGCAATTCCAATCCCGACGTTTGCTGTCCTTGACCAGATGTCTGAAAAGGCTGAGCTGGCCCAGGAATGGAGCAATATGCTGGCTCACCAACTTCCGTTTTTGCCGCCCTTTGAACAATTCTGGGCAGAGCTCCCGAACATTTTTGCGTGGCTGCACGGCGCCATCAGGCCTGCACCTGTATCGATTCCACTGGTTGAAGCGGTGGACACGACGTGGCGACCTCCCGCGGCCGCACGTCCCTGGGGCGCGCCTGTTCCGCTCGAGATTATCCGTTTCGCGGCGGCAAACCACCTCTGCGTTGATTTGAAATACCAGGGAACATGGCGACTAATCGAGCCGTATTCGTTGTATCGAAGCAGTGAAGACAACTTGGTCCTCCGTGCTGTCAAACATCAAACCGGCGAACCACGTTCTTACCGCATCGACCGAATCGAAGGGGCCCGGGCCACTGAAACATCTTTCAGCCCGCGCTACGCAATCGAGCTGACACCGTCAGGGCCTCTAACAGTCACAGCGAGTACTGCCGGATACCACCCGCGCTCACTCCGCCCGCCACCGGGACTCTTCCATGAGCCTCGATACATTATCGAGTGCCCAGTCTGCAGGAAACGGTTTACGCGGAAGCTGTACGATCTGACATTGAGGGAACACAAAGACCAGAACGGTGTTCCTTGTTGGGAACGCTCTGCAGTTTTCATTGAAAAACGGTAGAAGGTGGGTGGAGGATACGATCCAAACGCGTACCTTACCATAGTGGCGAGGGTCTGTGGAGATTGTGAGGGTTTGGGTAGTGGGGTCTTAGCGTCGAGATAAGTTCGCGACTATTCGGCGATTGTTTGTTCGATCTCATTAAGGGTCTTAATGTGATCGGCTGTTCGAAGCGGAGCCGTTGAAATGAAAAGATTATCAGCATAGGGTGTATTGATGCGTCGCTCGATCAAGAACCTCGCAAGTGAGCTGAACATACCCGGTAATTCCGTCTTGTCAAAATCCAATGTCAGCGAATGAAGCTGTGCACCATTAGCTGTTTTTATGCCATATGTGTCTTGGTATACCTTTTCCGCCGCTCTGGAGAGTGCGTCAAATTTAGACACAAAACGGTTAGCGGATGATTTAAACTGTACCGTAATTTGGCTGAAGAAGAATTTCCGTGGTTCAACAGTGACCTGTCTGAAGTCAAACTCATCCCTTAAAAACTTGAGAAGATCTTCAATAAAAAATTCGGAGACTTCCGTATTATCCGCAGTACAGACCATACCATCTTGGAACGCCGTGAAATCCTGAATCGGAAAATCGCGAGCATCTTTTCGTATTTTCCCAATCGTGAACTTGAAGCCCTCCTTTTGTGCTTGTTCTTGGCTTGCGGCGACATTCGGTATCGTGCCAAACCGGTATCGTTCCTGAATTGAGCTAAACAGCGAGGGAAGGTATACCCCACCCAGTGGGGCAATCGCATCAATTGGAACCATTAGAATTGTTCTGCCGATTTGCGTTGCAATTAAGTTCATTGGCCACCAGTCATTCCGAGTGTCGCTTCAAGTCCAGTCTCCTCACGTCCTAGCAGACTCGGCAAGGACGGCGGCACTGAACCCCTCCTCTCTTGCATGAAATCGCCAATATGCACAACTAGGCCACCACTTGCTCGCCGGTCTCTAGCCGTAGCCCAATTCGTCAAACGGCTCTCCTCTTCGTGGATGCTTTGAGCAGACAGCGCGACAGGTGACACATCTTCGTACTCTCGAAGCAACCGACTAAACGGAACAAATTTGACGAGTAGTGCGACATCAAACGCAGACGCAATTTCAAAGAGAGTTTTCAGCGTCAGTTTTCCGTAGTTCGGGTCTTCGAGCCGAGTGATTACGTTCCGTGGCTTTTGTGCCTCCTCTCCGAGTTTGCCTTGCGTCCACCGCCTTTCCTCTCTCAAAGCGCGGATCTGGAAAGGAATGCCATTTCGAATATGCTCGTAGACGTACGAGTCTCGGAACTTTTTGCTATCTAGCAATTTACGAACGAGTGAGACGTTAGAAAGTAATTTCACGGGCACGTTCCTTCCGCGCTTCAATTAGCGCCTTCCTATTGAAAGCCGTTTCGCAAATGTTCACTGGGTCAAACTTCCTATCTCGCTCAGTGGCAAACGCCAGAAACGTAAACTCCTCAGCGCCGGAAAAATACCCAATTGGCCTGTACTGAACTTTGTTCACCTTCAATCTGATCTCGAATAGTCCTTTGCAATTCCTCGTCAACTGACCGACATACGGCCTATCCCAAGCACTCGGGGGGAGAGTTAACAAGAATTTCATGCGCATGAGAAATGCGTTCTGCACGTCTTCGTCTTGAGCTTCAAACCAGTCTAGGACGATCGTCCGATTGCTTGTTTCGGAGAGCGTAACGCTCTTTATTTTCCACGCCATTGAGTCTACATCGCAAAATTGCGACATTGCAAGTGCCAAACACTTAACATTAAGTCGCAACGTTGCGACTATAGCTTCATCCTTATGAAAATAAAAGGCCAGCAATCCCAAGTTGTGAAACTGGAACTGCTGGCCTTTGGTCTTTTCATTGGGCCTGTACCTCAAGGGATAGAGGGAGTCGGTTGCTAACCGACGTGTCGTGGGTTTGAGTCCCCAGGGTTTGGGATGCTACTTTATCTTAAGAAAATCTTGGAGGTCTTCGTAGGCGGACTTACCCCAGAGATATCGGTCCTTGTCCCGGAGAGTTTGCGCGTGGATTATGGCGGCGACTTTTGGTAGGAACTCGGTGAACTAGAGCTCGACCTCGTTTTTCCTCCCTGCAAAGTCTTTAATCCCAAGTTGCTGACGAGCACGAACGTCGTAGACCGTGAAGCGGTTCGGATAGAGGACGGTCAAGATGGCGGTGGCCATGGGGAGCGCTAGACGCCATTTTTCAAGAAGCAGCGTGAGGCGTTCTCGATCGTTCGCCGCATCGTTGATTTCCTGGGTCAGGTTCTTTATGACGGTCGAAACGTCTTTGCCGTGCGCGAGCAGCTTTCGCTTGATGCGGGACTTGGCGCGGTTTGCCTTCCAGATCACGATGCTGAAAAATTCCTCCGCCGTGAGGTACCCGCGCTCCTGAAACGCAGTTGTCACGTCCGAGAATAAGTAGTTTTCGAGGGAGTAGTATTTGATGTAGTCCATGGGAGATTTTGATATCAAGTGATGTCTTATTAGTTGGTACGGCAGGAGGAGCCGTATTGGAAGATGAGGGGCATGTCAGACCACATAGATACCACGGTGAAGCTTTCGGCTCTCCTCGGGCCTCGCGGCAAAGACGTTCGTTCCTTTTCGTATCAGCACACGATCTTCAAAATGATATACGTCTTTCCGATTCCAGGGTGGTACGGCGATAGCGATAACTTCGTGCCCTAGAACCGTCACGGTGTGCAGCTTGACAACGGCGGCGGGGAAAATATTGCTCTTAACTGAATTCTGTACCGCTTGGTCGAGCTTTTGGCGGCTTATATCCGAGCCCTGTATTGTGCCGCTGTCGTCCACGCCATAAAGAACTCTTCCACCCTGCCGCGTGTTCAACATCGCAGCGATCTCACGTGCAATCTTGTTTGCCGCCGTACCCTGTCCCTTAAATTCACAAATCTGATCTTCTCCACGCCGGCATATGTCGAGCATCTCGTTTTCAGTTGGGACCGGTAGAGACGGCGGCCGTCTTGCCTTGCTAGATTTTGAGTTGGATTGGAATGGAGAACGCCGGGAGGAGTGGGTCAGCATTTTGGACGGACCCTGAAAATACGTTGTTGGGATCGTTCGGGCCAGCGGCACCTTTTCATATACGGGAAATCCGTCAACTCTAAGAGAGTTCCCATCTTTGGTGCCTCTGGGCTGAATAAGGCCGCCGTCCGCCAAGAGCCTCAAATCCCTTGACACATTGTTGATGTGCCTTCGCGTGGTTTTTGCAATCTCGACCGTGTTGCGACGACCATTGACAAGCTCGAAGATTCGAAGCCGCCCTTGCGCCTGGGAAAAAAGAAAGCGCCCGCGAGTTATCAGTTCTTGGAGATCCATTCGAAGAGGCCTTACAAGACTCGGCGATATTGCTTGCCATCTTTCACCAGCAGCCCTATTTGCTCCCACTTCTGCCAGAGCCGAGATATCGTCCCAGTGGAAAGGCCAGTTTTCTTGGCAAGTTGTGAAACAGGTAGTTTCCCAGTTTCTTCCAACAACAACCGGTGATTCCTGTCGCTAAGTATTTCATCAAGGCGATCGGAAAGGACCGTCCTAGCAATAAGCGCAAGTAACTCTTCGATCCGCCTTAACGCCTGGACCTCCAGGGGAATCTCTGCTTTCTTTCTTGGGGATGTCATAGGAAAAAGTGTCTCCATTACGCGGCTAGACGCGATCAAGGTATATGGTTCCGTGGTCAATGACTCCCAGGATCGTGTCGATGAAGCTGCAGAACTTTAGCGCATCTTCGCGGGTGAATTTGTCACTTAGATGATGGTGGGTCTTGTTCCGAAATACAAGCATGACGCCTTTGCAAATACTGTGAAATCCCTCCTGTTCGTCCTTATCCGCACTCACGCTAATGACTGCCTTTTGAGGGTCAGGGTTTAGAACTTTACCCACGAGATTCACAGGATTCATGTTAGTAATTCCCGACTTCGTTTTGAGACGATCGTCTAGAACTGTCGACGCCTCGCGGATCACTCGGTCGAAGTGCTTCTTCGCCTGGAGTAGGTCCTTACACCGCGCGCGTAGCTGTTCATCCCCCAGCAGAGTACGGATTGTGGCGGCCGTGATCGGTTCCGCTTTTCGCGGCGCCGACACTTTGGCATTGCTGATGCGAGGGCTTGCGGCAGTAGATCCTGGCCCTAAGCTCCGAACCTCCTGGCGCACTTCAGCCGGTACTTTGTTGAGTGCATTGGCAATTCCAATTCCGAACTCCTTTGCCCAAATTAGTTGTGCCGCAGCAGATGAGATGCCTTGCTTGCTTGCTCTCCTACTAATTCGTTCACGCAGGTATTGCTCGGGCTTACCCGACTTCCTGGCCATTTTCGCGAGCAAGTCTGCATTTAGGCGTTTCTGCGGCATAACTCAAAACCTACTCCACTGCTTCACGCTTTGCCTTCTTTAAATGCCTCGCGATCCGGCTGACACGGTGCATATTGCAGCCCGCGATCTTACGGATTTCGGACTGCGAAACGCCTGCCTTTGCCAACTCCACAATCAAGAGGTTACGAAGCAGCTCGGCGGTTGGATCGTCTAGTTGCGGTTTTCGCTTCTTTGGAGACATACTGTTTGTCACATCTTCTTCTTGGCGGGTGTTGATTTCCCCTTCTTCTGCTTTGCTTTGCGCAGGTTGGTTAGTGCTACGCTTACTGTATTCGAGGTGGTACCAAGTAAATCGGCAATCTCCTTTGGCTGAAAGCCTACACGATCCAGAAGTGCGATTTGCTCGTTCTGCCTCATCCCCTTAGTGACGCTGACAGTAAGGACGCGAAGTAGCTGGTCCAATTTAGCTAACACCAAATGTTCAAAAGTTTTGGGCATAAGGAAAAGTCTCCTAAACGGACGCCGCTTTCCGGCCTTTACCGGCTCGCTTGGCCTTCCGCAAGGCAACAAGTTCGACCCTAACGGTGTTGCTGGTTGTGCCCAAAAGCTCCGCTATTGCCTTCGGTGAAAAACCGGCTCCGTCGAGCAGTTCGATTCGTTCTCGCTGTTTGACTCCGCGAGTCGCGGTCACGACCAAAATTCGAAGAATTTGATCCAGCTTTTCGAGTGTTTGTTCCTCAATCGTTTCTGCCATACTTTCTAATAACAAACCCTCCATTTTAAATGTTAATGCCAGTATAAATGCATTAGGTGGAATAGGTCAACAACTCACTGATACAATGTGACATGAGTAGGATGACCTAATGAAGAAGTCCGCTAGTTTTCGAGGGCAGTATTGGGGTCGCTTAGTTCTTACAGATCCCCAGAGGAAGGAGCGGGAGAAGATGGAGGGCGTGAGGGCTTACCTCCTTCCGGCAGTGGCCTTGTGGCGCGGGCGCTTGTCGTCGCTCTTCTGCGTTGCCCTTTCGCGTTCCACTTTGATGCGTTCTAGCAGTACCGAGGCGGGTTCGTAGGTGCGGTCTTCGCGGCGGGCGAGTTCCGCTTCGGTCGGGACGAGTTCGCCGCGGAATGCTTTTGCGAGGATCGCTTGCGTGAGTTTGTCGGCTCGCGTCATTGCCGCCTCTACCCTTTTCTCAATCATGTCCGCAAGGTTGAAGAGGGCTCCGACCCGCCGGACGATTTCGCGTCGTTCATCAATCGAGGGCAGACCAACAGGCATTTCTTTGATGTTGTCGAGGTTTAGTCCGGGCTTACCAGCACCATAAGCATCATTAATCAGCTTTGCGCGCCCCTGGTTTGGGCTGACTGCCCACAGATATAGGAATTGACCCAGGGATGGATCGATAGGCCGGACAAGCGCAATATGTTGGCTGACATACGCCTCTGGAAGATCGATTTCTACAAGAGCAGACTTCGTAACGTTGGCCCCCGTGATCGTGACCAAGAGATCGCCTCGTTCTATCCGCGTCCTTCTTCCTTCTGCATTGTTCGGCGGATCAACGTGTGCCACACCACGAAGACGCAAAGAATCCGTATTGATATTCTCAGCACGAATGAAATACGGGCCGGAATCCACGTAATACTTGGCCCACCCGCGCGACCCACTGGTCACAAGACAGGTCAGCTGGTCCATGCTTGCCAACTCCCATTCTTCAGGAACTTCGGAGAGAAACGTGGTGTCTGGCTGACATGGTTCATGATACCGGCCGAGTCCAGATTCTTTGGTCCTGTGTTTTCGACGGGAGAGAACATCCGCGAGCAGTTTCTTTACCCCATCTCCTTGTGGGTTACTCTTTCGCCAATCTTCGGTGAGGCGGCCGGAGCAGGCGGCGGCGAGGATAGCTTGGCGAAAGCGCTTGAGGATTTTGGGGACTCTAGCGAGGCGTTCGCGGGCCGCGTTGACTTGGGCGAGGAGCGCTTCGATTTTGACGACAATCCGCTCTTGTTCGGAGAGAGGCGGGAGCGGCACTGGAATCTCGGCGACGGAGCGTGAGGAAAGGTGGCGCACCGTCTGAGAGGATGTGTTTTCGTTAATTGCATCAAGGTAGGCCGGTAGTACGAGTTCGAGAAAGACTGGATTGTAGTTTGCCGTAAGGAGCTCTACTTTGCAGACGCGCTGGTTAAGCAGTGCGTCAGTCCCTTGCCAAAGCGCGCACTTAAAATCGCCATCCATTCCGACTACGAGATCACCAGCCCTTACAAGGTACTCTGCATCAAATGGGCCGCCGTAGAAACACCCGGTCGTGTTGTTTCCGATGTCTCGTATTCTTAATAATGGCACGCCGGTCGCTCTATTGAAGTATTTCGACTCGAATGCAAAACCATTCAGAATCTTTGCGATCGTAGAAAGTTCTACGCGCTTCCATAACGAATGAATACCTAGTAAGGGATTATGAGACTCGGATACGATTTCGGAAACCGGTACTGTCAAACTCATAGTTTCTTTGCTGACTTTGTTGTAGCCAGCGCAGCGTTATCGTTGCCGTTTTCGAGAAGTGCAATCACGGCATTTAACTCATCGACGGCGTTTTCGAGTTCGGCGATGGCGTCGGTGGCAAGCTCCTCCGGTTCGGGAAGTTCATCACTGTCGTCGAGCGATTCGTCCTTCAACCACTTGAGCGAGTCAACCTTGTAGTCCCGCTTTTTGATCTCATCAATCGTGAATGAGCGCCATCGGTCTTCCTTGGAGTCGGATACTTTCCGCTTTGCACGGCCGTTCGAGTCCGAACCGTAACACTTTTCAAATTCCGCGAAGTGCTCGGGTGTGAGCGGCCGGTCCTTTTTGGTGATGCGCGGAACGTTTGTCCTCGCGTCGTAGACCCAGAGGGTCTCGGTCGAGTATCCCTTGGTGAAGAAGGCCACGTTGGTCTTGGTACCGGGACTGTACGGCGAGAAGGTGCCATTGGGAAGGCGCAGCACGGTGTGGACATTGCAGTCCTGCATGAGGATTTCAAAAACGTCGCCTGCCTGATCTGCAAACAGGCAGTTATCGGGGAGCACAATGGCCGCCCGGCCGCCCTTTTTGAGAATCGTAAGCACGTGCTGCAGGAAGTTCAACTGCTTGTTGGTCGTCTCTATGGTGAAGTCCTCGCGGTTGGGGACGTCGTTTGCCCCTTTGGTGCCGAAGGGTGGATTCGTGAGGACGACGTCAAAATGCCTCCCGTCGGCGGACTCGTAGATTGAATCCCCGCCTTTGATCTGCGGCTCCAGGCCGTGGAGGTAGAGATTCATAAGCGCCAGGCGCTTCGGTCGGTCCACAAGCTCCTGGCCGAAGTAGGTTGCGCTTCTTACACGCTTTGCAAGCGCCTTATCCATGGCGCCGCCTTTTGTCGCGTCGATCAGCCACTCATAGGCGGCAACGAGGAATCCTCCGGTACCGCAGGCCGGGTCGCAGATCGTAAACTCTGCGTGGGCGCGCGGGTCCGGTTTAACACAACGGACGATGGATTTGATTAGAATGCGCGGCGTGAAGTACTGGCCGGCGCCTTTCTTCCCCTCGCTTGCCGCCTTTTCCAACAATCCTTCGAAAGCCGCGGCTTTGATGTCGATGTCAAGCGACGTCCACTCAACCTCGTCAATCACGCCGGTGAGCTTTTTTAAGTTCACGGGATTGTTAAAGCGAGAAACGGCCTTCGCGAATATGGCCCCCAGCAGGCCCTTCTGTCGTCCCAAGGCCTGAAGCACGTGGATGTAGTGTTCATTTAACGCGAGGCCCGACTTTGCTTCGAGCGCGGGCCAGGAACAATCTACCTCCACTTCCTTTCCCTTCTCGTCGGTGTACACGGTACGGCTCAAATCAATCCCGCGCTCGTCCGCCATTTTCAAAAAGAGCAGGTAGGTCAACTGCTCGATGTAGTCCCCGTAGTCAATGCCGTCGTGGCGCAGGGTGTGGCAGAAGCCCCACAGTTTTTGTACGACGTCGCTCATGCTGCGATTGCCTCGTTAAATTGCCGGATAAGCTGCGGGAGGGAACCCGCGAAGATTTTATTTGCGCGACCCCAGCCCCCCGCGCGCTCGAAGATAGGAAAGGTATTGAAGTCGTCTTCCTCGATCGAGAGGTTCTCCACCAGGTGCGCGCGGATGCGGTCAAGCCAGTGCCGCTGCGCATCGGTGAAGGCCTTGCCGTCCGTCACCTGCTCGAAAGCGAGGTTTACGCGCTCTTCGGCGTTCAGGAGCGGTGAGGCATCGTCGGCCGCGTGCTTGACCATGGAAATAATGTCGGCAAGGGCCTTATCGTAGCGAAGCTTGTGGGCGACCTGGAGGTTTTTAACCGTGAAGTGCTGCGGGGCGGCGGCAAGCTTCTCGCGGAGTTCCAATAACGCGTTCGTGTTCCAGTCCCGCGGCCGGTTCAGGAGAATGCCGATGGCCTTGATGTGGGACGGGTTATTTCGCACAAAGTTTGCAAAGGCCGTCAGGTAATCCTCGGGCTTGTATCCTTTCCCATCCGTCTCTCGAACCCGCCATTCTGAACTTACCGTGTCCTGCGTCTCGTGGGCGATAAGGAAGGTGCGTTTCTTGCGGATGTAGTTGATGAGGAGGTCCTGGAAATTCTGGTCGCGGAGGATTTGCATTGTTGCCGTGAAGTTTTCTTTGAGCCGCCGCAAGAGTTCTCCAGCGAAACGGCCGATGTCTCCGTCCGGGATAAAGGCGGCGAAATCCTCCCGTGCCTCGCCGGCCATTTCCTTCTCAATCCGGCGGAGGCGCTTCACCAGGCAGCGGATGTTGTACTCCCGGTCGCGGTTCTCCCAAATCGCCTGGATAATCTCGGCGATGGTCCGCGCTTCCTTTTGCGGCGGCTCGGCGGTGATCGCCGTTACACTCTTGAAATACTCAAGCAGCGTCCCATCGAAGCAGTCAAAAACCACGAAATGAGATTTATTCGGATACTGCTCACCCTTGCGCGTGCCGCGACCGAGCATCTGCTCAAAAAGGATGCGGGATTTTACGGGCCGAAGGAAGACGATGTATTCAAGATCGGGTATGTCGACGCCGGTGGAAAGCATATCCACCGTGACGACGGTCCCCGGCTCGGGACGGTTCCGGAATTCCCGAATACGCTGGAGAGGACGGTCCACGGTGGGACTTCCGGTGATCTTTCGCACGAACGCATCGCCCCGCCCGAAGACGTCGCGGGCCAGATCAACCAACTGGTCGCTGTGTGAAGTGTGGGCGATGTCGTTTGCGGCGAAAATGAGTGTTTTGGGAAAGCGGGCGTAAAGAGCCTCATGTTCGAGCGCATACTTTTTGACTTCTTCGAGAATTTTGCGGTTGGAGTCTGGCGATGTTACCTTCTCTTCGACCTCTGTGGTGTCGAATTGGCGCTCATCCTCCATTTCGTCCAGTTGCTTGCTTCCCGTTTCCGGATCGACGAAGCTCACCTGCTCGCCTTCTTTGAGAAACACCCCCTGCATGCGGACGTTGGATTTGATCGAGACGACGTCGTAATCGACCAGAAACCCTTCGCGGACTGCGCGCTCGTACTCGTAGCGGTATACGACATCCTTGAAATAGGAGGTCGTGTGGACGGCGGGAGTGGCCGTGAGCCCGATCTTAATCGCGTCAAAATGGTCGAGAGCCTGTCGCCAGATCGCGGTTTCCTTTGCGGTGTAGCCGCGGTGGCACTCGTCGGCGATGATGAGGTCGAAAGCGTGAATGGGGATCGGTTCTGGTTCGACGTCTTCTTCAACCTCTTCGGCCCCGAGCTCCGGGATGACATCGCGGCCGAAGAGGTTGATCGTCATGCGCTGGATGGTGGAGATGTAGACAAATGGATGGTTCGGCTTGGGTTTTTCAAGTAGCCCTTGGGCAGCTCTTTCGGGTCGAACTTTTCGTCCTCGCCGAAATCTTCCTTGTGAAAGCGCTGATGGTAGACCTCGTAGACCTGATTGAACTTGTAGCCGGGCTCGGCTTCAAAGGAGGCAAAGGCCTTTACAGCCTGTGCGGCAAGCGCTCGACGGTCCACAAGGAAGAGAACTCTTTGCGCCACACCCGACTTCATCAGGCGGTAAGCCTCGTTTACCAGCGTGAAAGTCTTGCCGGTACCGGTCGCCATTGCAACCAGCATCCAGCGCTTGCGGTTTGCGATCGCTTTCTCGATTGCTGCGTTCGCTTCCTTTTGGTAGGGGCGGATGAGCGTGTGGTCGTTTGGGGTCTCGGATAATTTGTCGCACGCCGTTTCAATATCCCGTCCCAGGGATTCGACCAGAGCGTCGGGTGTATGGAACCGGGCGATTTGTCTCGACCGGTTGAGTTCGTGGCGGATGTCGTGGTGCCAGATCACTTCGCCATTTGTCGAATAAAGGAATGGCACTCCGTAGCCGCGGAAGTTGAAGGGTTTGCCCGCCAGTCCCTTCGCGTAGCGTTCGGCTTGGGAGAGAACGTTCTGCGGGCCGAGGGTGAGTTTCTTGGCTTCGACGACACCGAGAATCTTGCCGTCAACGCAGAGAGCATAGTCGGACGGCCCGTTTTCCGTCGGGTACTCTTCGATCGCGCAGCGGTCGTAAGCGCGGAGGGGTTTCGAGGAATCGAACGTGTTTTCGGGAACGATGCGCCAACCGGCATCGGTAAGCCGTTTATCGATGAGCTGTTTTCGGGTGAGTTTCTCCGAGTTTTTAGGTGAAGCCTTCAGCATCTCTAAATCTCCGGTTCATTATTGGTTAATAAGGCCGGGCTTGCTCTGAAACAGCGACACAATCGTCTTGAATTGTAATGCTTTGGCGTGTTTTGGGCAAACTTAGCAGTTTATCTTTTCTTGAACTTTGGTTCATGGGATTTGAGGCTGCGCAGCTCTCAATGTCGCGCCAGTTCTCCCTACCGCGTTCGGTTCTTCGGGTTTACAATTCGAGTCGATTATGCGGAACATTTTCGACCAATATAAGCAGCCTGAGAATCGGCTTACCCATGCCCTGGTTTCTGCGCTTGAGGCAGACTCGAGGTTGCTCGGCAAGTTTGTCAAGTCGGTAACCGATGGGAATGCTCCCGCCGCCAAGAAATTGAAGGTTCTTGAGCAGCGCCTACCTGGTGAGGAAGAACCCGCAAGCGAAGAGGAAGCCGAACGGCGCGGCTTGCCGGATGCCTGGATTCACGACGGAAACGCGTGGGCGCTGATCATCGAGAGTAAGATCACATCCCGCTTGAAAAAGGAGCAGTTGGAACGACACCGGCGCGTTGCCATCCGACGGGCGTTCTCCGAAATCCATCTTCTAGCCATTGTTGTGGCTCGGCCGATTGCAGCCTCGCATCAGTGATCGGCTCGGCTCGCTGTGAGGGATAGTGTCGCTGGAGAAATTTCCACCCGCGGTGTGGCTCCCTCGACTATGGAAAGTCATTGCGCAAAGTTATCCTGGATGGTCCGGAATATTTCTTGAAAACTCTGCTTACCCTTGACCATGAGATTTCGGCGGAACTCCCCACGTATGCCGTTCGGAACCGTAACGTTGACGAGGAGCATTTTCCCAATGGGCGCGGCGCCTCGTAGAATACGGCGAGGACTTCCCGCGATTTGTGACGGCTTATCCTGGAGCCAGTTATGAGATTTAAGATTCTCGACACGGTTGTGCTTGAGAAAGACCTGCCCGATTATGGTCTACGGAAGGGCGATCTGGGTGCTGTCGTTCACGTCTACGAGCCGGATGGCTTAGAGGTCGAATTCGTTACAGCTTCTGGACGAACAGAGGCGCTCGTGACGCTGAACGTCGGTGATGTGCGGAGCGTTGCGGATACTGACCTTATCTCTGTTCGTTCATTCAATCGTCGTTCCGCCTGACAGGGTTGCGTTCGCAGATGATGATCACCTGACGATCCGGCAACACGAATTTCACGAATTTCACGAATTGCACGAAACGGATGGGGGCAATTTCTGTCGCCGTGAAACCGAATCTGGACGTCATCAACGTCGACCGCCTCAAAACGGTACGGAGATCTGATGAGCGCAATCGTCTGACGCTTATTTTCAAGCTCTCCGTTGGGCGCTGTTCCCACGTAATCTTCCGCCAGAACCCGCTCAAACAAGGAGTCATCGTGCCTGATGTTGGCGTCCACCACCTCCTTCAGCAAACGCCGGAGTCTTGTTCATCGGCTGCCGGGTCTGACGAGTTGCGCGAATTGACGGCAACGAGTAAGGGCCGGGGCCCGTCGAACCTTGGCTGATGGCTTGAAATATTACAAGTTTTGTAATATTATTAGTGGGTGAGAGATGGATTTATGACTGCCACGAATCTGAGAGTAGGGAGAGAAAACAAGGGATGGACCCAGCAGCAGGCTGCTGAAAGACTGGGAGTGTCTCAGGCCTATCTGTCACTCTTGGAGAATGGGACGCGCAGGTTGACGGAACGGTTGGCTCGGCGGGCACGGGCGCTGTATGACATGTCTCCCACGGTTCTCCCTGTGCAATCTTCTGGAGATGACGTTTACGCCGCAGAGGAGAACAGGGCCGCCGGCGACCTTGCGGCTCTGGGTTATTCGGCTTTTTCCTACCTGACAGGAGGAAAAAAGAAGAAGAATCCCGCTGAGGTCGTAGCTTCGCTGCTTAAAGCTCGAGATCTCGACGCAAGGCTCACAGAAGCGCTTCCCTGGCTCCTTCTTGAATACCCGGATCTGGATTGGAACTGGTTGGCCAGGGTTTCCAAGGTTCACGATCTGCAAAATCGTCTCGGCTTTGTCACCACGTTGGCACTGCGCCTTGCTGAGACGAAAGGAAACAGGCACGCAAGGGAGGTGTTGGCTCAACAGAGATCAAACCTGGAGCGATCACGTCTTGCCCGCGAAGACACCTTGTGCCACGAGTCATTGTCGGAGGCAGAAAAAAACTGGCTCCGCGAAAATCGTCCTCCGGCGGCCAGGCATTGGAATCTCCTGACAGATCTTTCGGTTGAACATTTGAACTATGGGGCCTGAGTCGCTTCCAGAGCCTTGGCATTCATTCTTGGCCGAGTTGGACTCAAAAATGTCCGCCAAAGTCGAGCTTCACTGCCTCGGTGGCTTTGTCGTAACAATGCAGTACGGACTGACAAGACCGACAAACGACATCGATATCTTCAGTATTTTGCCACCCGACCAGGTTCAACCAATTTTGACACTGGCCGGTCAGCATTCTCCGTTGCACAAGAAGCATCGAGTTTACCTGCAACTAGTTAGTGGCAGTGGCGACCGCGCCCGAGAACTACGCGTCCAGACTGATAGAACTGATCGCCGGCGTGTTCCAACGCATTCGTTTGCTTGCTTTGGATCCTTATGACCTTGCGCTCACGAAATTGGAGAGGAATTCTCAACGTGACCGCGACGATATCAAGCACCTTGCTCGAGCTGTTCCGCTTGACATCACTATGCTACGCGAACGATACGAAGCGGAACTCCGCCCGTATCTCGGTAATCCTGAAAAGCACGACCTCACACTCCATCTTTGGATCGAAATGATTGAAGAGCAACGCTTGCGAACGAGCTGAACGCGAAACTCACACTGGTGCCGGCGCCAGCGGGTCGCGCTCGTCCGGTGAGCATGGTGCAGGTTCAAGCCGCAAGGAACCAAAAGGCCGTTAAACACCTCCTGAAATCCGCGCGGTTGGGAACTGGTGATAGCGAATCCATTGTCCTTGCAACCGAGCTCCAGGCTGCAATCGTGCGTAGTTGCATACTGATGGGCGAAGAGTTATCGTGTTGACAGAGGAGTATCTTTAATGTCATCCAGGACAATCGCGACCGCGCTAAGAATGCTGAAGTCTCTGCCCGAATCTTTGCAGGATCAAGCGGTCGAGCATCTCCGAGAGTACATCAAGGTAATGCAAGACGAGCTGGAATGGGATCGTCAGTTCAAGAAATCGAAAAACGAACTTGTGGTGGCGGCACGACGCGCCAAGAAGGGCATCGCCGCAGGTCGCTCGAAATCGATGGACCATGACCGCTTGTGAAATCTGCCACACTCCCGTCGTTTTGGAAGGCATACCGGGTACTGGACGATGACACCAAGCGGAGGGCACGAAAGGCTTTCCGATTATGGGCAGAAAATCCTTTTCATCCTTCGTTGCTCTTCAAATGCATCAATCCTGAGGAAGATATCTGGTCGGCGCGGCGCGCTCGACGAGGATCCCGTTCGCGGCGCCTCGCGCCAGGCTGTTTCGACATCTTTCTCCCAGAGAAAAACCTTCACCAGATCCGAGTGATCTGCTGGTGCGAACCACCACTGCTTCTTCGGCGAATCTCGCTTCGCTTTCATGCTCTTCTCACGCATGCAGGCAAGAGCCCTTTCCCGTCAGACGGACCATTGGCCGATGCGGTCCGCGTGGCTCTTCAGGTTCTGGTACCGTTCCAGGTGGGTTGAGTCCATAAACTCAGCCCAGATGAGCGCCATCGTCTCGTCGGGGCGCTTGCGGCGATGGTACTCTTCGGCGACAAACTGACGGAGACGGGGGTCTGCTCGCTGCGAAAAGGCTTTCAGCCCTTGCTCGGCCCAATCCAGCGCGAGAACGAACGCACACCGGCTAAGCGGCGCAGCGTCTTGCGATCCAGCATCAATGCGAGTGTCATAGGTTCGTTCTTCATTCAGGCACAAGATCATCAATCATCTGCAGTCGCCTTATGTCGTCGTTTGTAAGCCGTGGCAATATGGGATTCCAGAATTTAGCCGCGAATTGACACGAATTGCACGAATTTCACGAACCCGGGGCAAACATGACCTGAAGTTCGGTTCGTAGGCTGATCATCCTGTCCTTGTTCCCTGTTCTTCTTTCTCTTACCAGCTCAGCGATACTCGCGATCTACCCCGCGTCGCCACGAATCGCCGCTTTTCACATCGAAGTGGTCACAAAAGTGGTTACAGTGAAACAACGCCTAACGGTTCCCATGGCATTCAACCATCAGCGAGGTGTCGCCGCAGTCGGTGACTCCATCTGGATCATTCAACCGCGTATCCAAGTGCTCGTGCGTTGTCCCGGACACGGGCGTCCCGCGTCACGAAGGTCACCAGCGGCGGCGGTTCGCCGAGCAACTCCGCAGTTGCCAAGTGCACCGCGTCAAGCGTGCGAATGGGTTCGACAGGAAACGGCCGGCGGACGCGAGCGAGCACAGCGTCCGTCACACCCACGACGTAAGAGCGACGTTCAAACCGTCCCAGAGCACGCACCACCGCACGTTCTTCATCGGCCGTCAACCGTGCGCCAGCTCGGGCACGCAGAATCGCTCGTGCTGCCTCCGCAATTGTCAACGCGGATGTAACGTGACGGCCCTTGGTTCGCACCGACTTTAGAGCCGCAGCATCACGTTCAAGCAGCGCTGCAACCAGCGCGCTGGACTCGATATATCGAATACCTGTAATTGCACCCTCGGGAGGTAGAGCAGGTGTGGCTGCGGGCCGCCCTGGCCGCGAGGTTCTGGCGCTACGCTTCGCCACGATCCGCGTCGATCAGTTCTGTGGCAGTCCCTCGCGGAAGCCGAATATCCGGCCAATCCTCTGTCGGGTCACCCGCCTCGAGTGGCGGTCGAATCACCCCGGCTGCGATCAGCTCGTCAAAGCGGCTTGGCCCGCCGCCCTTCGTCTCCGTGCCGGGAGGAACGAGTTCGGCCACCACTCGGCCATGCGCGGTAATGACGATACGTTCGCCTGCCTCAATCCGTCGTATGAAGCGACTCAAGTTGTCTTTGAGTTCACGAATACCAGTGGATGTCATGTAGAGAATTATAGCTACATATGGCCACATTAGCAAACCGGTCACGGGGCGGTCGGAGCATATGGAAGGCTTCGGTTAGAACGGGTACGGTCGTGCGAAGAGGCTCTCTGACCTTCTTCAAAACTCTGCGACATCGTTCATGGCGGCTGTCCTTGGGGTCGAACAGCGCCACCAGCGGTGCAGTGTCGACCAGGATCATCGATGAAGTTTTTTGCTCACAGCCTGCCGGACGGCGCGCCTGCTCTCGCTGGATGAAGCTATCGCATATCCCCCAGTACCGAGATCAAGTTCCTGGTAGATGGCATAGGGCCTGCGGACGGCTTGCCGCCTGACCTCGTTCTGGAGAGACCGCAAGCCACGCTTTAGAGCCTCCGATATCGGCAAGCCCGTTGCTTCGCGGACCTCTCTTAACGCACCTTCCGCTTCCTCGTCCAGCCTCACTGTGCGCGTTGCCATGATGTATTACGCATCGTAAGACAACTCCCCCTCTTGGGGCAAGGGCGCAAACCAAGCGTTGGGTCCGCGCGATACAACTCCCAGCAATTCACGCGTGTGCATTTTGTTTTCACTGAAAAAGGAGAAGCTAAACCAGCGCTCATTTCAGTTTTTCCCATTTTTCAGCCACGAATTAACACGAATTACACGAATCGGACCAATCCAAAAAATCATTTCAGGAATTCGAGGTCATCTTTATCGCGATTCCTTCCGACAGCCAGTTTGTTTTTTATCAGTGCCTCTCTCCCTATTATCGGCACCTGACCGGTGTGCTCAAATTCAACCTGGACTGCAGAACTCCAGGCTTCGGCAAAGCTGACTGCATCAATTTGATTGATCAGATCGATTCGGCTGGGCGGCACTCCCAGTTGCACGATTCGCCCCGGCAAAAGCAGCTCCTCCTCAGTGAGATCGAACTGAGTCTCCAGAAAAGTGTCAAGTGCGCTTCTCAGTCGGATCACATTTCCACGCGTTGGCTCATAAAAGACGTCCAGGTCGCCGGTTGTACGGGGATAACCATGATGGATAACGGCAATTCCTCCGATCAGCACGAAGTGGACCTTTTGTTCGATGAGAATGCGCAGGAAATCACGCCAGTCCGCGGGAAGGTCCATCTCAGGTGGAAGGTTTCATGTATCTGATTGAGACTGTGGTCTTCGCTGAGCGCCATTTTTCAGGAGGCCCGAAGACACGGTGCTGGAGCTGAACGAAGATCTGAAAGCGCTCTTCCGGTGTGAGCGAGCGGTAATACTGAATTTCCTCGAGACGCTGCTCGGCGTGAGAGTGAAACTTGCGAACCTGTAAGCGCGCCATCAAGGGGTTACCGAACCGGTTTTTTATATTCTAACATATTGCATCCGTACAGGTTATCCGGAACATCATGGAGCATTGATCTGGAGCGGAAGGGCCGGCCGATTTTGGCGCAAAATAGTGAAGCCAGCAAGAGTTCTCACCAGACTTTGCGAAGGTTTTCTAATCCTGCCAGGTAATCTTCCTTCTCGAGGTTGCACTTGATTCCGTATTCCGCAAGTGTGGTCATCATCTGTCCAACAGAAAGACCGGCCAGCTCTGCAGCTTTGCCCAGAGAAACTTCTCCATTTCTATAGCTTTCCATAGCCAGCATGACACGGCCTTTATCAACAAGCTCTCTTACAGCCTTCGACAAATCTCCCTTCCCTTCACGCCAGAGCTGATTCAGGAAATCGAAATTGTCCTCGTCCATCCTTATGCTCATTGTTTTTGTCATCGGATTGCCTCCAAACGCGCTCTTGCGGCCGACAAGAGTTCGGTGCCATACCGCCCGTGTCGTTGCAGCCTGCTTCAGGCGCCTCACACTGATACGCTTTTCCCGTATCGCTTTCTCGATCAAAAGAGCATCCGGATATGGAGGGATGAAAAGGTCTCGCGTTCGGCGGCTTGTTGTTCTGAGAAGTCGATGCCCCGAAGTGGACGAACAGCGCCACGGCCACGAGCGTCAGGGCGACGGCCGAGGCCACTGCGATCAGGAAGCCGCGTTGGATCGTGGTCCGTTTCGCATAGGCTCCGATGAGGGCGGGAATGCCGGTCCATCCTACCGCGGCGATGGCAAAGAAAAGACCGATTGCCCGCCCGCGCACTTCGATGGGGAAATGCACCAGCAGCAGAGCCAGAATGGTTGGAAATATCGGCCCGAAAATCAGTCCCGCCGCGGCCACAGTAATTTTGGCTGTCCGTGCACTCCGGGTGAAGGCGACCGTCGCCATGACATCCATGCAGAGCACCGACAGCACCAGGATCAGCAGCGTTTCCTTTCCTGCCGGTAAGGTGAACGCAGTGATCAGGCGGGTGATCATGTAGCAAAGCCAGAATACGGAGAGCCAGCGCAGCGCTGTCGCTTCGGCCACTCCTCGCCCGACAAGGAAAGTGGTAGACCATGCGCCCATGGCCGCTTCCAGGGGACTGTAAAAGAAAAATCCCAGTGCGCAAAGCCAGAGCACGGGATCTGTCAGCAGGCCGATCACAACCGACTCCGGAGAGGCCTGGGTCGTGAGGACGGCTGTGGCGGGAAGGCGGGCGGAAAAGTCCACTGCAAGAGCCAGGATGCCGGGAATCAGAGATGCCAGTCCGAGACCGGACAGAATCAGCGGGATGTCTCTTTTACGAAGCAGTACCGACAGCGCGATCGGTGTAAGGAAGGCACCCATGCCGAAAACGAAATTGGACAGGTTGGTTGCATAAGTCATGCTGCCGCCGAAGGCCGTCGGAACGATGACGTTGACTGTGTTGACAATTGCGGACCAGGCGCTCCCCAGAAGCAAAATGGCGATAAAAGCAGTCACATAGATCCGGGCCCGCGCGAGCGTGAACAGCCCCACCCCCAATAGAAAACTTCCACCCACAATCACCATCTGCACGCCGAAGTGATCGGTCAGAAACCCGCTGATCAGGATCATCGGGATGATGGTGAAACCAAACGCCGAGACCAGGCCACCCACGCGAGCCTCGTCGATTTGCAGGCGACGGGCCAGCGGGAGTTTGATACTTCCCACAAGCGCCACCGCCATTCCAGAAATCAGAAGGAGCCCGATGGTCATGGGCTGCAAGAGTCTGTCCATTTTTTTGTGCGCCTATTTCTCCCTTTGCGCGCCGCCCCCGCGTTCGGGCTCTGAAGTCACGATTGAAGTGCGGCTCTTCAGGGTCCCTCACTGCGTTCGGGCTCTGAAGTCAGGATCGAAGTGCGGCCCTACGGAGCGCGAACGAAGTGACGACCCTGAAGTCAGGATCAAAGTGCGGCCCTACAGTGCGCGAACGCCGGTCGAGCGCCCCCCGCCGAGAACGACCCTGAAGGCGTCGAAGGAAACGCGGCAGCAATCGAACGTCAGTGTTCTCGTCAAACGCCGGGACCGCCCGCCTGGTCGCCATCCCTGCCAACTAAAGCCGCGGTTGGGGCGGTTTCATGGGATTCCAGACCCCCGCCCCGCGACGCTTCACTGGCCGCCTGTAGACTTTGTCGCCATCCGTTACATACAACCACTGCATGTTGGGACCGCCAAAGAAAACATCAGACACGCCCTCGCTGCGGGGCGGGCTGATGATCGCCGTCACGCGGCCCGGCTGATCGCATACCTGCACGCCCAGCTTGGTAGCGACGTAGAGAAAACCTTCCGTATCGAACACCATTCCCCCGGCCTGGGTCTCAGAGGACTCGTCGGGCGTTTCCAGGCGATAGAAAGGCTGTCCGTTGATCAGCGATCCATCACGCTGGATCTGAAACGACCACACCCATCTCGTGTGCGGGTCATTGACCGCGAGCAGCGACTGGTCGGTGGAAGCGCGCACGCCCCGCGGCCAGTCGATGCCGTCATGGACTACGCGCTTGTTTCCGGACGCGTCAACCAACCAGACATGATGAGCCGGCGCCTCGCTAAAATAAAGCTCATTGCGCGCCGTTACCGTGAGGTGATGCGATTGTACGCCCTCCGCTATGACCGATTCTTTGCCGTCGGTCGAGAAGGCGACGATCCTCTTGCGGTCGTGCTGGCCGGCGTACAACCGGCCATCCGGACCGAACGCAATTCCGTGCGCGCCATTGCTGCCTTCTTTCCAGACTGTGATCTTGCCGTTGCCATCGATCTTGAGAATCCGGTTGCGTCGATTGTCCGTGAAATAGACGTTGCCGTCCTTGTCCACCGTGGAGTCTGCGGTAAGGTGATAGCCCTGTCCAAGTAATTCCCAGTCTTTGCCCGGCTCCAGTATGTTGTACACGCCACGATCATTTACCTTTTCCGGCCGGGTGACGGGTTTTGGATAATCCTTCCAAACCCACCGAAGAGCGTCCGGAAGGATAGCGCCGCCATGTTTGGCATTGTGGCCCTCGGTCCCGATCACAAAGTTGCTTTCGTAGCCCGCGTACTGAAGCGCGGAAAAGATTTCCTGGTTGCCGAGAAACCAATTGCCTGAGTAGATATCCTGATCCTTGCTGCCATCTTGCAGGAAGACGCGCAACGGTTTGGGCTCGCTCTTGCGGATCAGGGACGCCAGCGTGTCGCCGCCGCGTAAATTCGTGTAACTCCCGATGAAGCTGACGACCCGATGAAAAACATCCGGCCGGTTCCACGCGGCGTTGAATGCCGCAATACCGCCGGAGCTCGATCCCGCGATGGCGTAATCGTTCGCATCTTTCGATATGTTGTAATGCTTCGAGACTTCGGGCAGGATTTCCTGGGTCAGGAAACTTGCGTAGCGGGCGCCCAGGGCGTCGTACTCGTAACTGCGGTTGTAGCGGTTCTGCTGGTTGGGAGAAGCCGACAAAAGCACTCCGGGATTGATGAAGATGCCGATGGTTACCGGCAGTTCGCCCTTGTGAATCAGGTTATCAAAAACGATCGGCACGCGCCAGCCGCCGGTTTCCGTCACCATACCGCCGCCGTCCTGAAAGATCATCACACAAGCGGCCTTTTGTGGGTCATATTGGGCCGGAACATAGATCCAGTAGTCGCGCACCGTGCCTGGATAGATGCTGCTGGGCCAGCTTTGCTGCGTGACAGTGCCCTTGGGGAGGCCCGGCTGCCGCTGGGAATCCGGGCCGAGGACGTAGTCCTCTGCGTAGATCTGCGCCACCGAGACAACAACCAGGAAAGCGAAAATAGAGATCCTGCGCATATCAACAGCATTCTACAGCTAATCGTCGCGGCCAGTCCGGACTTCACCACAGGGACACAGCCCGGCCGCAGGCCGCAACCAAGTCGAGGAGAGACGGCCTGAGGGCCGTCTCTCTCCGGTGTCCTGCTCGCCAGAAGCAACATCACAAGAGAACGTCCTTTCGGGATGAGCTGCTGCAACTACTGGAGAAGCACCGGGTGCAGTACGACGAGCGGTATCTTTGGGACTGAGGTACCGATGCCTGCCGAAGCTAATGGGACCGCTTGCGCGGTCCCGACGATATTGGGGATCGTTGACCGGGGGTGCCCGGACCGCGAAGCGGTCTAGGTCCAAAAATGTGGCAGGCACGCAGCAATGCCTAAGGCTCACGCTGGATCAGAACACAAAACGCAAGCCTACCTGGATCATCCGCGGCAGGCCCCACATCTGACTTACCTTGCCAAAATTCCCGCTTCTAGGATTGGTGGTTGGCTGATCGAAATGCGGATGATTCAGTGCGTTCAACAAATCCAACCGGAGCTGAAAGCTCCGTTTCTCGTCAAAGTAAAATCTCTTGAGCAGGTTCATGTCCCACAGATTGAGACCCTGCTGGCGCAGCTTCGTGTTTGGAATAGTCGGGAAAACCCTTACGTGGAACTGGCCGGGCTGGTCAACAGCCGCCGTCACGAAACCGGACGTATTAAACCAGCTATCGACCGTGCGCTGACCGGAGGGGATGAAAATGTCAGCGGTATTTCCCCGGTAAAACACATTGGGAAACCGGATCGGCTGCCCCGACTGCGCCTGATAGACGGCGCCGACTTGCCAGCCCCCGAGGAATCCGTTTACCCAGGCCGGCGCGTCGGCGCCGAAGCGCCGGCCGCGCCCATACGGCAGCTCCCAGATGCCGCTCAAGGCCAGATGATGTTCCCGGTTGAAGTCGCTTAGAGCCCGATCCAGTTGTGTGTCAAATTCGTTGAAACGGGTAGTCTGATCGATCTGCTTCATCTTGGTAAACGCGGCTAGAAGCGTCCAGCCTTGCGAGAATCGTTTCTCCATCCTTGCCTCCAGGGAGTGGAAGAAGGATTTACCCTGCGGCTCTCCTTCAACAACCAGGTTGCTGAATTGGGGAAAGGGGCGCAGCAGCGCCTGCTTTTCAATGGTGGCGCCGTTGAACGCCGTGCCGGGAATCAGTCCCAGAAAAGGATTCGCGACGCGAGTGCGCAGATCTGACTCAATGGCATTATTCCGCACATTGCCGGTGGCCCAGAAACGCGCCGGCAGGGCATCAAGCCGGCGATTCACCAGCAAGTCGCGCGTCGTGCTGCCCGTGTAGGCCACCTCGACAATCAATGTTTCGGTAAACTGATATTGCATGCCGACGCGCCATCGGCGCTGGGACGGATTGCGCCTGTCCAAATTAACAAAGCGGTACTCCAGCCCCAGTTGCTGTGCCAAGCCTTTGGAAGGCCCGGCCGGCGCGAGAAAGCGTAGACCACCGGCCTGGATCGGCGGAAAGGGATCGGCCATTGTGCCGATAAACGTCAGGCCGTCGTCCAGCGACGCGATCAGAGGCGTGGATTGGGAGAACCCGAATTGAAACCCGTCGATCGCCTGAACTCCCGTCGAGGTATTGTAAAAAATTCCGTAGCCTCCACGAATCACCATCCTGTCTGTTAGCCGGTAAGCGGCGCCCAGCCGCGGCATGATGTTGTCCTTGTCGCCGCGCCACATCGTCTTTGGCGCGCCGCGCACTCCGGCAAACATCGGGCCGCCAGTCACCTTGAATTGACTGGCAGGAAGTTCCGTCAGAGGCTTGAGGGCATAGGCCGCCTCGGCTGCCGCAGCGATAGGCGCAGGAGAATCAAAATCGTAACCGACCGTGAGCCGATTGAAGCGCTCTGAAATGGGCCCTTCAAACTCATAACGCAGGCCGAGATTCAACGTCAGGCGGCGGTTCAGGCGCCAATCGTCCTGAAAGTAAGCGCCCCACACGATATTTTGTTGCGCGTAACTGTCATTGACATCGACAAGCCCTCCCGACGGC
Source organism: Acidobacteriota bacterium (assembly GCA_036507075.1). Lineage (GTDB taxonomy): Bacteria > Acidobacteriota > UBA6911 > JACQSX01 > JACQSX01 > DASXQR01. The sequence continues at coordinate 39,887 of DASXQR010000212.1, forward strand.
AAGCCCAGAAGGAACGCCGCCAGCGACAGGCCGCTCTGTTGGGCCGAGGTTACTGAGTCCCTTCTGGTGAAGGTGTTGTCAAAACTGAAACTGCCGGCTACAAATCCCGGCGCGCGGCTGTTGTGCTGGTAGCGGCGGAGGTCCAGCCCAGTACGGAGCGTGTGATCCCCGCGTGCATGGCTGAGCGAAAATCTGGCCGAGTAAATGTGCCGCTTGTCAGAGTCCGAACGGGGGTTGCCAATATTGGGCAGCGTCGCAATGGCCATCCTTGACATGTGCTGTAAGTCCCCCGCATGTTCTTTCAGGTAGGCCGGGAAGCCCAGTTGTGCGTTATCAAAGCCGTCGGTGTTCAACTCACTCCCCTCCCGGAACATGCTCCAGGCCAAATTTGCGTTGGCGACGGTGCGATTGTTAATGGTGTAGACATCGTCGAAGGCCAAACCTGCATTGACGCGCCTCAGTCCGTTCGACTGAAATCCCCGGCCTGTCCAGTCACCCCGGTCCTGCAGTCGATTGTTGTACTGCCAGCGAACAAACATCCTGTGGTGGTTGTTGATCTCGTGATCGAAGCGGTTCAGCAGGGAATAAAAATTCTCGTTGCGTGGCTGCTGCGCGGCAAAGTAATTGTTCGACAAGTCGCGTCCCGCATTGTCCATATTGTTGGGCAAAGGGAAAAACTCCAGATATTTCCTGGCAACGGGATTGATCAGGTTGCCGGGGATGATGTTGTTGGGGAAAGGGTCGCGCACCACGCGATTTCCTTCTTTCCGCGCCGAGAAAGGATTGTAGATTCCGAAATCGGGACCGCCTCTTGCCAGAATTTCCACAAAATTCCCGTTCCTTTCCAACTGAGTGGGTGTCCGGTAAAAGCTCGGCTCCTGGTTGGCATCGTACAGGCCGTTATAGCTGAAGAAGAAAAACGTTCTGTCTCTCCCATTGTAAATTCGGGGGAGAACGACCGGACCGCCGGCGGTTCCTCCCAACTGATTGTAGCGTCCCGAGCGCTGCCGCTCTTCCTTGGGACTTTGCTTGCCTGCGTTTACGTCTCCCCAGAAGCTGCGATTGACAAACCAGTCGGTCGCGTTCCAGCGCTGCTGGCGATGCAGGTCGTAAAGCGAACCGTGAAATTCGTTTGTGCCGGACTTGACCGATACGTTGACCGATCCTCCCATACTGTTGCCTACTGAGGCGTCAAAGGGAGCCGTGTCAACCCTGAACTCCTGAACGGCGTCCGTTGGGGGAACATAGGCCACTCGGTTCCCGGCGGTGGCGTTGGGCATTCCATCCAACGTCCATTCGTTTGCCCGGTTTCCCGCGCCCGCGATCGAAATATTTGAAGTTCTGCTGTTATCAAACGCCCGATTGAACATCGGTTCAGCGTTGCGCACTACGCCGGGAGCCAAATACGCCAGCGCAAACGGATTCATATCCGTGACCGGAAGTTCGTTGATCCGCCGGTTGTCGATCAACTGTCCCGCCGATGCGTTGCTGGTTTCCAGCAGCGGCACCTCGCCAGTGACGGTGACCATCTGTGTCGCTTCTCCTACCTGCAGCTCGATGTTGAGAGTGAGCCGTTGTCCCGTCGCCAGCTCAATTCCTTTGCGGAAGTATTTCTTGAAGCCCGGCAATTCCGCCTGAACCATGTAGCTACCCGGAATTAGAAACGCCGCTTCGTAGTAACCAGAATCGTTGGTCAGCACGCTCGTCCTGACGTTGGTTTTGACGTTAGCCACGGTGATCTCGACACCTGGGACCACCGCCCCGGTCTGATCCGTCACCGTCCCAAGAATGGTAGCCCGGCTCTCCTGCCCAAAAGTGGGAACGCTGGCAATCAGTAGAAAAGCAGACGCGGCAAGAAATTTTTTCATCTTTCCTCTCTCCCTGACCCAGCCCGCCTTTCTAGCGAGCCTGCGTGGCTTGCATATCGGTTTCTTCAGAGACGTTTACCATTATCAAAGGATGTGGTCCAGAAATATCGCGGAAGCTGAATTTACCAATCGCAGTGGGACTGACGGCCGCTTTACCCGCAAGTCCGCTGAGCCAGAAAGCTATGAATACCAGGGCGTCCCGCGCCGGGCTTCGATCCGAGCATTGGATGGAGCTAGCACCGCCCCAAAACCGGACGGCGCGGATCCGGAGGTTGCCGTTGTCGATGAAAAATAGATTCCCCTGCAGGTCAATGCGATGCCGGTAACGTCCCGGACCTGCGCCTGAAAGGCGGGCCCGCCGTCTCCGGAAAAGGTAACGACATTCAAATGCCGACATTCAATTATTGAAAAACCATCAGCAGCCAAATTCCGCTGACCTCGATCAAAACATAACCAGAGTAGAGCAGGGCTAATATCATTTTCCATGGGCAGGTTCATTTGATTTAAGCTCAGAGCCTGTGAAAAATTGAATTAATCTTCTCGCCACTTCAACGTAGATTCCTTGGAAACAGGAGCGCGAAGACAGGCGCGCTGTGTGGAGTGATGATCGTCAACCGGAGCCCACTTGGATCCGATCGACTCCTTCTTCTGAATCACGCGGCCAGGACAGACTGCTTCAAGAAGCGGACGGACGACCTTCGGCCGAGGCCGTTGAAATTCGGAAACAATGCTGATTTCGGATTCTTCGTCTGAGTTCCGGCCGAAAAGCGAACGAGCCAGAAGAGCAGGAACTCGCGAATCGGCGAGACCTTGTCGACCGTTGGACAATTGCCTACAACGAAACGCTGCGGCCTAAATTGGCCCTGGGTACCTGCCGATTTGCCGGACGCGTTATTGAAGACCTGGTGAAAGCAGCCGGCGACCGCCGAGACGTTCTCATTGGCGGCGAACTCGGCGCTGCAGTCCTGACAAAACACCTTCGTTCGGAACGAGCGACGTTGCACCTTGAAGGAGATCTCAACCGAGCATTGGCTCTCATGCGACTACTTCCCGATCCAAAAGGTAACGTTGACTTGATTCGCATTTTCGGTACCGACAACGCTTACGATAAACGGAGACCAGCCCTGGCCGACCCTCTTCTTGTTCGTGCGGAGCTTTTGCGCGCACCCGGCGAGCGTATAAGAGAGATTGCGGACGATCTCTTTGATAAGCACATCGCTCCGCGACTTCAATGATTGATCGAACCCAGAT
>DASXQR010000213.1:0-41633 GCA_036507075.1 Acidobacteriota bacterium
AACATCAGCATGGAAATCGAGTTGATCTCGCCCATCGCGATGGAAAAAGGACTGCGCTTTGCCATCCGCGAAGGAGGCAGGACGGTAGGAGCGGGCACGGTAACCGATGTAGTTCAATAAAAATCAGTTGAGGGTCGACGGGAAAAGTTACGAGTTGCGCGTTTTCGAGTTATGGGAAAAAGTTTGCGGGTTACGGGTTGACGGGTTACGGGTTCTTTGATTCGGCACATGGCAGATGTAACTGAAAACCCGGAAACGCGGAACCAGGAAACCCGAAACCCGGAACTAGAAAATCCGGAACCCGAAAACCAGGAACTAGAAAACCCGGAACTAGAAAACCCGGAACAGGGTAAAGCCGATGCAAGATAACATTCAAATGCAGTGCGCCGAGTGTAAGCAGCGCAATTATGCAACGACGAAGAACAAAAAGAACGTGACCGAGAGACTGGAACTGAAAAAGTTCTGCCGCTTCTGTCGAAAGCATACAGTGCACAAGGAAGTAAGGTAACGTCACAAGTTAACAGGGGCCAGAATTACCAGTTACAAGTTCCAATTAATTGGTAATTCTTGCTCCTCAACTGGTAATTCTTGCTCCTGTTAACTGATCACTTGTACTTGCAGGCCAGTAGCTCGAATTGGTAGAGCGCCGGTCTCCAAAACCGGATGTTGGGGGTTCGAGTCCCTCCTGGCCTGCCACTCAAGTGTCAAGTTACAAGGGGCAAGAGTTACCAGTACAAGGGGTTAGTTAACAGGAGCAAGAGTTACAAGTGGCGGGAGTCAGTTGAAAGGGACAACGGGCAGCAGGAGTCAGTGCTGCTGGTTCCGGGTTCCTAGTTCCGGTTCCGATTTGCGTGGACGGATTAAAGAATCCGTAACCCGAAAACCCGCAACCCGTAACCTTGTTTCCGATAACTTGAATTATGGAATTGTTGGAGAAAATTAGAACATCACCTTCCAGGTTTCGGGCTTTTTTGTCCGACGTCAAGGCCGAATTAAAGAAGACAAGCTGGCCGAGTCGCAAAGAAGTCTATGGAACCACACTGGTGGTCATAGCAACCGTGTTCTTCTTTGGCTTTTATTTGTTTCTTGTGGACTGGGGTCTGAAGCTGGCCGTTCAAAAGATTTTCAATATTTTTTAGCGAATATGACGGTACACGTAATGGCAAAGCACTGGTACATCATCCACACCTACTCTGGTTTTGAACGCAAGGTGGCAGAAAGCCTGATGAACCGGGTTCAGGCCTATGGCCTGCAGGATCAAATCGGGCAGATCCTGATTCCCACCGAAGATGTAGTGGAGATGAAGTCGGGTAAGAAGGTGGTTTCATCCAAACTGTTCTTCCCCGGGTACATTCTGGTGGAGATGGAAATGACCGATGAGACGTGGCACCTGGTGCGTAACACGCCCAAGGTCACCGGCTTTGTGAGTCAAGGACAAAAGCCGACGCCGCTCACCGAGGAAGAGGTCAACCAGGTGGTGCACCGGGTTTCGACAACGGCGGAAAAGCCGAAGCCGAAGTACATGTATGAAAAAGGGGAGTCCGTCAAGATCATCGACGGGCCTTTCAGCAATTTTACGGGCACGGTAGAGGACATCAATCTGGAGAAGAACACGCTCAAAGTGATGGTTACGATCTTCGGCCGCGCCACGCCCGTGGAGCTTGAGTTTATACAGGTTGAAAAGATCTGAATCTTTTGTGTTCTTTGTGTTTTTGTGGTGAAAAGCCAGTTCAACCACAAAGGCACAAAGGGCACGAAGAGGATTGCAGCGTATGGCAAAGAAAATTACCGCGAATATCAAGTTGCAGATTCCTGCCGGCAAAGCAACCCCTGCTCCGCCTGTGGGACCCGCCCTCGGACAGGCCGGCGTCAACATTATGGATTTCTGCAAGGCGTTCAACGCAAAGACGCAAAACCAGGAAGGTTTGATCATCCCGGTTGTGATCACCGTTTATCAGGACAGGTCCTACACCTTCATCACCAAGACTCCACCCGCTGCCGTGTTGCTGAAACGGGCGGCCAATATTGCCAAGGGGTCCGCTGAACCCAACAAGAACAAAGTCGGCAAGGTGACGATGAAGCAGGTAGAGGAAATTGCAAAGACCAAGATGCCAGACTTGAATGCCGGCAGTCTGGAAGCGGCAGTAAAAATCGTGCTTGGAACGGCGCGCAGCATGGGGTTAGACGTAACGACGTAAGGGAAGGTCAACAGTCATTGGCATCAGTCATTCGTCATTGGTCATTCGTCAATGGTCAGTGGTCATCGGTCAACGGTCATCAGTCAACGAGGAGTTTACGACCGATAACCGATAATGACCGATGACTGTCGACCAATGACCGATTACCAATGACTAGTAACCAATGACGAATGGCCAATGACCAATGACCAATGACCAATGACTAATGACTGAAGAAAACCATGGGTAAGAAATTTGAGAATGCGAGAAAGCAGGTCGAGCGGCGGCCTTATCCCCTGGAAGAAGCTGTCACTCTGATGAAGAAAGTAAAGTTCGCCGCATTTGACGAGACGGCGGAAGTTGCCATGCGGTTGGGCGTGAACCCGAAACACGCCGACCAGATGGTGCGCGGCACGATTGTGCTTCCCAACGGCCTGGGTTCGACCAAACGCGTGGCCGTGATTGCATCCGGGGACAAGGTGAAGGAAGCCCAGGACGCAGGTGCGGATGAAGTGGGCGGCGAGGACCTGGTTGAAAAGATCCAGAAGGGTTATATGGATTTCGATGCGCTGGTCGCAACGCCTGACATGATGAAATCGGTGGGAAAACTGGGAAAGGTGCTGGGACCCCGGGGTCTGATGCCCAATCCGAAGACCGGCACGGTGACTTTCGATGTCGCCAAGGCGGTAAAAGAGGTCAAAGCGGGAAAGGTGGAGTTTCGCGTCGACAAGAACGGAGTGATCCACGCTCCCTTCGGCAAGCTTTCTTTTTCCGAGTTGAATCTGATTCAGAACGCGAAAGCTTTGATTGATGCCGTGCTGCGCGCCAAACCGACAACCAGCAAAGGCAAGTACATGAAGCGCGTGACCATTTCGTCCACCATGGGGCCTGGGATCGACGTGGACATCAACCAGGCAGCGGGTTAATCAGGTGAAACGATGAAGAGAGAAGAAAAGCAGCAGATGATCGACAGCCTGTCGCAAACATTTCGATCGGCCAAGTCGGTTGTGCTGATGGATTTTCGCGGCATGAAGGTGGTCGATGCCACTGAACTGCGCCGCCAGGTTTCCAAGGCCAGATGCGGTTATCAGGTTGTGAAAAACACCCTGGCTCTGATTGCAACCAAAAGCACCGCATTTGAAGTGCTCAAGGATCATTTCCAGGGGCCCACGGCCATTGCATACTCGGACAAGGACCCGGTTGCTCTGGCCAAGGTGCTGACGGAATTCGCCAAGAGCGCGCCCTCGCTGCAGTTCAAGGCCGCAGTACTGGAAGGCAAGTTGTTTGACGGCGCCGCGGTGGCCGACATCGCGAAGCTTCCCAGCCGGAAAGAACTGATCGGAAAATTATTGTTCCTGTTGAACGCCCCGGCGCAGCGTCTGGCCACAGTTCTCAGCGCCCCGGCGCGCAATCTGGCATTTGTGCTTAGCCAGATTAAGAAGTGAGACGTCTGTTGTCCGTTGTCAGTGGTCTGTTGTCCGTTGTCCGTAGTCAGTGGTCCGTTGTCCGTTGTCGAAGCGTAAAGGGTTCAAAAACAGATAACCGACGCAACTGACAACTGACCACTGACTACGGACAACTGACCACTGACTGACAAAGAAATTTTGGAGGAAATAATGGAAATTACACGTGAACAGGTTCTGGGCTGGATTGAGCAGGCCTCAATGATGGAAATCTCAGAACTGGTGAAGGACATTGAGAATAAATTTGGCGTGTCTGCCGCCGCCGCTGCCCCTGTTATGGCTGCGGGTGCGGGTGCCGCGCCTGCCGCCGGAGCTGCCGCGGCTGAAGAAAAGACTGAATTCGACGTCATTCTGACTAACGCCGGCGACAAAAAGATCAACGTCATCAAGGTGGTAAGAGAAGTGACCAATCTTGGCTTGAAGGAAGCCAAGGACCTTGTGGAAGGCGCGCCAAAGCCGGTCAAGGAAGGCGTCCCTAAGGAAGAAGCCGAGAAAATCAAGGCTAAGTTCCAGGAAGTCGGCGCCACGGTTGAGGTAAAGTAGCAGTCCCTGCAAAAAATTCTTGTAAATCATCGGGACTCCGGTTATGATTGGAGGTTCTCTGATGGTGAAGAGAAACACGAATTGGACGGAATAAATCTTGGGGGCCGTTCCCCCTTTTGAGTCGTCTGCCGGAGGCGTTTCCCCGTTTTCGTCCGAGCAGGTTCTTTTTGGATGATCTTAAGCTTCTTTACGCACGTCAGGGAACGTGTCTCTATTTTTCGTTTTCCAAAGAAGTCCTCGCGCCCGTTAGTTCATACCAGGCATCGCCTATTGTTACCGGAAGGTTGTGATGTTTTCCAGTCCCGGCGGCGCAACAAATTTTTTCTGACAGGGAGTGCCCTTCATGTCTGATTTTTTGAAGAATGTTTATCGCGACAGGCATAACTTCGCCAAGATCAAAACCTCCTTTCCCATCCCCAATCTTCTGGAGGTTCAGAAAAAGTCCTATCAGCGGTTTCTTCAGATGGATCTGCTGCCCAGCGAGCGCGAAGACGTGGGCTTGCAGTCGGTATTCAATTCTGTTTTCCCGATCACAGATTTCCGCGGGACTTCATCGCTCGAGTTTGTCGATTTCTCAATCGGCAACTGGGAGTGCAAATGCGGCAAGCTGCGGGGGTTGGAGCATCTGCGCGGCAAGTGCGCGCATTGCGGCTCCACCATTGTGCTGAACCCCTACTCGATTGAAGACATCGTGTGCCGCAGTTGCGGGGCTTACAACGCCAACGAGGTGCCCCGCTGCGAAGACTGCGGCGATCCGGTCCAGTTGAACCTCAAGTACAACATTGAGGAGTGTCAGGAGCGCGGTATGACTTATGCCGTGCCGCTGAAGGTCACCATTCGCCTGGTGGTCTGGGACAAAGACCCCGATACGGAAGCCAAGACCATCCGCGATATCAAGGAACAGGAAGTCTATTTCGGCGACATTCCGCTGATGACGGAAAACGGTATTTTTATCATCAACGGGACCGAACGGGTCATCGTCAGCCAGTTGCACCGTTCTCCCGGAGTATTCTTTGAATCCAGTCCTACCAAGTCGTTTTTCCTGGGAAAGATCATTCCGTATCGCGGCTCCTGGATTGAGTTCGAATACGACGTCAAAAACCTCCTGTACGTGCGCATTGACCGGAAGCGCAAGTTTTTGGCCAGCACGTTCCTGCGCGCGCTGAAAAAGTCCCAGATTGAAGAACTCAAGAAGAAGCACGAGAGCGGCGCTCTTTCAAAAGAAGCTTGCGACCGCGGTATAGAGGAGCTTCAGTCGGACGAGCGGATGCTGCGCGAGTTTTATACTGTGACGAACCTTGAAATCGACGGTAAAAAACTTTATCGCCCTCTCGACTCGAGCCTTATCGGATTGAAGATATCAAAAGACATCGTTGACCCGCATTCCCCGCGCAAGGTTCTGCATTCGGCCGGCAAGAAAATAACCGCCTCCGTCTTTGCGACGCTTGAGAAGGCGGGCGTGAAGACTCTGGAGATCGACGTTGAAGATCTTGAAGGGGCTTTCAGCGCGGGCAGAGTGGTAGACAAAAAAAGCGGTGAAATCATCCTGGAGGCCAACGAGGAAGTCAACGCACGGAAACTAAACTCGGTCATCGAGGCCAAGATCGAAAAGCTGTCCGTCTTCTTTCCCGAACGCGACGATATCGGCGTGGTGCTCTCGGAGACCTTGCGCAAGGATACGATCAAAACCACCGACGAGGCGCTGATTGAAATCTATCGAAAACAACGACCGGGAGATCCGCCGACCATCGACACGGCCACGCAGTTGTTTCAGGGGATGTTCTTTGATTCTCGCAAGTATGATTTTTCAAAAGTGGGCCGACTTAAGTTCAACATCAAGCTCGGCCTGGATACTCCGCTGGACGAGCGCATCCTGTCGCAGAAAGATTTTCATGCGGTGATCGATTACCTGCTGAAGCTGCGCAAGAGCATCGGTTCGGTGGACGATATCGATCATCTCGGAAACCGGCGCGTGCGGGCCGTGGGCGAGTTGCTGGAAAACCAGTTCCGCATCGGACTGGTGCGCATGGAGCGAGCCATCAAAGAAAAGATGTCCGTCCATCAGGAAATGGCCACCGCCATGCCTCACGATCTGATCAACGCCAAACCTGTGATGGCCTCGATCCGTGAATTCTTTGGCAGCAGCCAGCTTTCCCAGTTTATGGACCAGACCAATCCGCTGTCGGAAATCACTCACAAGCGCCGTCTGTCGGCGCTGGGACCGGGAGGCTTGAGCCGGGAGCGCGCAGGGTTCGAAGTGCGCGACGTGCATCCCACGCACTACGGGCGCATTTGCCCCATTGAAACGCCGGAAGGTCCCAACATCGGACTGATTTCTTCGCTGAGCTGCTATGCGCGCATCAATGAATTCGGATTCATTGAGTCGCCGTACCGTCGTATCAAGGACGGCAAGATCCTGGATTACGTGGTGATCACCAACGCCGGCGATACTAATCTGAAGATCGGCGCCCATTACACGCTGGACGAAGTAGATGCGCTTAACAAGCGCATGAAGAAATCCGACAAGCGTCCCGCCGAGTTCGAGCCTTACGCGTTCTACATGACCGCCTGGGATGCCGACAAGCATGTGATCGCGCAAGCCAACATCGACCTGGATGAAAAGGGTTTCGTCCTTCAGGAACGCGTCAGCGGCCGCCATCAGGGCAACTTCGTATTCGCCACGCGCCAGGAGATGGAATATATCGACGTCTCTCCCAAACAGTTGGTGAGCGTCGCCGCCAGCCTGATCCCGTTTCTGGAACATGACGATGCCAACCGCGCCCTGATGGGTTCCAACATGCAGCGGCAGGCGGTTCCGCTGGTACGCGCCGAAGCGCCCTTTGTAGGCACCGGCATGGAGTACATCGCGGCTCGCGACAGCGGCGCGGTGATTCTTTGCCGCCGGCCAGGCACGGTGGACAGTGTGGACGCTGAGCGCATCATCGTACGCGTGGATTCGGGCGACAGCGGCGTCAGTCGCGATGCGGGAGTAGACATCTATCAGTTGACAAAGTTCAAGCGGAGCAATCAGAACACCTGCATCAACCAGAAGCCACTGGTGCGCCGCAGTGATCGCGTGGAGAAGGGCCAGGTGCTTGCCGATGGACCGTGCACGGAGAAGGGCGAGCTGGCGCTGGGAAGAAACGTGCTGGTGGCCTTCATGCCATGGCGCGGTTACAACTTCGAAGACGCCATCCTTGTGAGCGAGAAGCTCGTCAAAGAAGATCTCTACACATCGATTCATATCGAGGAGCTGGAGATTGAAGCGCGCGACACCAAGCTGGGAAGCGAGGAAATCACTCGCGATATTCCCAACGTCAGCGACACGGTTCTCAAGGATCTCGATGACAGTGGAATCATCCGAATCGGCGCCAAAGTGGCTCCCGGCTCTATCCTGGTCGGCAAGGTTACGCCCAAGGGCGAGACCCAGCTCACCCCGGAAGAAAAACTGCTGCGGGCGATCTTCGGTGAAAAGGCAGGCGACGTACGTGACGCGTCGCTGTACACGCCGCCCGGCATCGAAGGTGTGGTCGTCGACGTGAAGATTTTTTCGCGCAAGGGTGTTCCCAAGGACGAGCGTGCCACCGAGATCGAGAATCAGGAAATTGCGAAACTGGAGAAGGACCTCAACGACGAGATCCGCATTCTGAAAGACGAGCGCGACAAGCGCATCGCCGAACTGCTGGCCGGCAAGAAGCTGGCCACGGGGTTTTCGTCGGGCGAGGAGAACCTCAAGAAGGGCGACAAGATAACGCCCGAAATGCTGCAGGGTCTTTCCTATGCCGCGCTGAAAAAGATCAAAGTCGAAGGCAAGGACGTCCAGGCGCAGATCGAGAAGTTCGAGGAGAAGAGCGAGCGCCAGATTGAAATTTTGAAGTCGCTGCATGAAGAGAAGCTGTCGCGCCTCAAGAAGGGCGACGAGCTTCCCCCGGGCGTCATCAAAATGGTGAAGGTTTACGTGGCCATGAAGCGCAAGCTTTCCGTGGGAGACAAGATGGCAGGCCGGCACGGAAACAAGGGAGTCATCGCGCGCATCCTTCCCGAAGAAGATATGCCGTATCTGCCCGACGGCACGCCGGTGGAGATCGTGCTCAATCCGCTGGGAGTGCCGTCCCGAATGAATGTGGGACAAATCATGGAAACGCACCTCGGCTGGGCGGCCAAGGCGCTGGGATTGCATTACTCAACGCCGGTATTTGACGGCGCCACCGAGGCGGAGATCAAAGGCCAGCTCCACCAGGCAAGCCTGCCGAACTCCGGCAAGACGCCTTTGTTTGACGGCATGACCGGAGAGAAATTTGAGCAGAGCGTGACGGTCGGTTATATCTACATGCTCAAGCTCTCGCACCTGGTGGACGACAAGATCCACGCCCGGTCGATTGGGCCTTATTCGCTTATCACGCAGCAACCGCTGGGCGGCAAGGCCCAGTTTGGCGGACAGCGTTTCGGAGAAATGGAGGTATGGGCGCTCGAGGCCTATGGAGCGGCCAACATTCTCCAGGAGCTGCTTACGGCAAAATCGGACGATGTTCAGGGCCGCGCCAAGATTTACGAAGCGATCGTAAAGGGCGAGTCTTCATACAGCCCGGGCATCCCCGAGTCATTCAACGTTCTGATCCGCGAATTGCAGAGCCTCGCGCTGGATGTGGAGCTGATCGAGCGCGCCAAGAAGAAAACGCGCCGCGAGACTCGAGAAGTCGAAGCGGCCGAAGTCGCGGAATCCTAATTCCTTTTGTGTCCTTTGTGCCTTTGTGGTGAATTCTTTTTTTCACCACAAAGACACGAAGGACACAAGGGTCACGAGCATATTCTCCTTTAGCAGGAGGGCATTTTGAGAAATTTTAGAGACCAAGTGGATAAGGGAAATCTGATCCGGGATTTTGAAAGCATCCGGATTGGACTGGCCTCGCCGGAAAAAATTCGGAGCTGGTCCAGTGGGGAAGTTACCAAACCCGAAACCATCAACTACCGCACCTTCAAGCCGGAAAAAGACGGCCTCTTTTGCGCGCGCATTTTCGGTCCGGTCACCGACTGGGAGTGCCTGTGCGGCAAGTACAAGCGGATGAAGCATCGCGGGGTTATCTGCGACAAATGCGGTGTGGAGGTGACCCTGTCCAAAGTCAGACGGGAGCGCCTGGGCCACATCGAGCTGGCCAGCCCCTGCTCGCACGTCTGGTTCTTTAAGGGACTGCCCAGCCGCATCGGCCACCTGCTTGACATGAGCCTGCGGGACCTGGAGCGGGTGCTTTACTTTGAGGCGTATGTCGTCCTCGATCCGGGAGACGCGCCTCTGAAGGAGCGCGAGCTGCTCACCGAGGAGCGCTACCGCGCGCTGCAGTCGGAGTTTCCCGGTCGCTTTGAGGCGATGATGGGCGCCGAAGCGATCAAGGAGCTGCTCAAGATGGTCGATGTAGACACCCTCGCGATCGATCTGCGGTTCCGCATGAAAAACGAGACATCCCAATTGAAACGGCTCAAGTACGCCAAGCGGCTCAAAGTCGTGGATGCCTTTCGCAAATCAGGCAACAAACCGGAATGGATGATTCTCGACGTGATCCCGGTAATCCCACCGGAGCTGCGGCCTCTGGTTCCGCTCGACGGAGGACGTTTTGCCACCTCCGACCTGAACGATCTGTATCGGCGCGTCATCAATCGGAACAATCGGTTGAAGAAGCTGATGGAACTGCGCGCTCCGGAAGTGATCATCCGCAATGAAAAGCGCATGCTGCAGGAGGCTGTCGACGCGTTGTTTGACAACGGCCGGCGCGGTAGAGTTCTGCGGGGCGTAAAAAACCGGCCGCTGAAGTCACTCAGCGATACGTTGAAAGGAAAACAGGGTCGCTTTCGTCAGAACCTGCTGGGAAAGCGCGTTGACTACTCGGGCCGGTCGGTCATCGTAGTGGGACCCGAGTTGAAGCTGCACCAGTGCGGTCTTCCCAAAAAGATGGCGCTGGAGCTTTTCAAACCGTTTATCTACAACCGGCTGGAAAAGGAAGGCCACGCCACCACGATCAAAGGCGCCAAAGAGATGGTGGAAAACCAGGAATCGATCGTGTGGGACATCCTGGAAGACGTCATCAAAGAGCATCCGGTATTGTTGAACCGCGCTCCCACGCTGCACCGCCTCGGCATTCAGGCCTTCGAGCCTGTGCTGGTGGAAGGGAAAGCGATCAAAATCCATCCGCTCGTTTGTACCGCGTTTAACGCCGACTTTGACGGCGACCAGATGGCGGTTCACATTCCGCTGTCTCCTGAGTCACAGATCGAAGCGGCTGTCCTGATGCTGGCGACGCAGAATCTGCTCTCACCCGCCAACGGGACTCCGATCGCGGTTCCGTCGCAGGACATCGTACTTGGATGCTATTACCTGACGCTTGGCAAGCAGGGCAGCAAGGGGGAAGGCCGCGCCTTTGCCAACCCCGAAGATGTGGTTCACGCGCTGGAAGCAGGCCAGGTTGAATTGCTGACTCCCATTACGCTGCGCTACACCGGAAGACTGATGGACCTGACGACCCAATACGATGATCAGGCCGTTCTGCGCACCGATGTTCAGGAAGTGAACAACCGCCTGGTCAATACCACCGTGGGTCGTGTGATTTTCAACGATCATCTTCCCGAGGAGATGCCCTACGTCAACGGATTGTTGAAGAAGAAGGGTTTGGGCCAACTGGTCAACTACTGCTACCTGCGCTACGGCCAGGAGACCACCGTGCAAATGCTGGACGATTTAAAGGAACTCGGCTTTCTGTATGCCACCAAGGCCGGGATCAGCATTGGAATCGATGATTTGATCGTACCTTCCAACAAGGGAGAACTGGTGTCGCGCGCCAACGACGAGACGCTGCAGGTCGAGCAGCAGTACCAGGACGGCGCGATTACCAAGGGCGAGCGCTACAATAAGGTCATCTCCATCTGGTCGGACGTAACCGAGAAAGTCGCCGACGAGATGTTCGACGCGATGGCCAAACATGTTTCCTCGCAGGAGGAGTTCAATCCGATTTACATGATGGCCGATTCGGGCGCGCGCGGAAGCAAGCAGCAGATCCGCCAGCTCGCCGGCATGCGCGGACTGATGGCGAAGCCTTCCGGTGAAATCATCGAGACTCCTATTACCGCCAATTTCCGCGAAGGTCTTACCGTGCTGCAGTACTTTATTTCCACGCACGGCGCGCGCAAGGGTCTGGCCGACACGGCGCTCAAGACGGCGGATTCCGGATATCTGACGCGGCGCCTGGTCGACGTGGCGCAGGACGTAATCATTTCCGAAGAAGACTGCAGAACGCTTGAAGGCATCACTGTAACTTCGATCGTCGAGGGCGGCGAGATAATCGAATCTCTGCGAGACCGTATCATCGGACGCGTGGCCCTGGAAGAGGTTAAGGACCCGTTCACCGGGGAAGTGCTGGTCCACATGAACGAGGAAGTAACCGAGGATATCGCGGCCGACGTGCAGTCAGCCGGTATCGAAAGGATGAAGATCCGCTCCGTGCTCACCTGCAAGTCCAAGCGCGGATTGTGCGTGAAATGCTACGGGCGAAATCTGGCCTCCGGCAAGATGGTCGAACTGGGCGAAGCGGTCGGAGTTATTGCCGCACAGTCGATCGGCGAGCCTGGAACGCAGCTCACCATGCGCACCTTCCACATCGGCGGCACGGCAAGCCGCATCGACGAGCAGTCGACGGTTGAGTCCAAGAACGCCGGCATCGTGAAGTTTCTCAACGTGCAGCACGTAACCAACAAGGAAGGCTTCCTGGTGGTTCTGAACCGCAACGGCGCGCTGCTGATTCAGGACGAGAAAGGCCGCGAGCGCGAGCGCTATTCGCTGGTGTACGGCGCTACTCTCAAGGTGCGCGACGGCGACTACATCGAACCCGGAACTCAGTTGGTGGAGTGGGATCCGTTCACTTTTGCGATCCTGACGGAATTCGGCGGAACGGTTGGTTTCAAGGACATCGTTGAAGGCGTCACGATGAAGGAAGAAGTCGACGAGGTCACGGGCTTGTCTCGCCAGGTCATCGTTGAGTCCCCGGACGAAAAACGGCAGCCCCAGATTCAGATCAAGGACGCCAAGGGTAAGATCGTCAAGACTTACCTGATGCCTTCCAAGGCGCACCTGATGGTGAACAACGGAGATGAAGTGTTTCCGGGTGACACGCTGGCCAAGATTCCGCGCGAAACCACCAAGACCAAGGACATCACGGGAGGATTGCCGCGTATTGTGGAGTTGTTTGAAGCGCGCAAGCCCAAGGAAACGGCGGTTATCACGGAGATCGACGGCATGGTCCGCTATGGCGGCCTGGTCCGGGGACAGCGCAAGATTCTGGTCGAGAACGAAAACGCCACCGTGGCCGAATACCTGCTGCCTCGCGGTGTGCACGTCAACGTGCAGGAAGGCGAGTATGTTTCAGCGGGCGAGGCGCTGATGGATGGCCCGCGCAACCCGCACGACATCCTGCGGGTCCTGGGTGAAAAGGAATTACAGAGCTACCTGGTCAACGAAATCCAGGAAGTGTATCGACTGCAGGGCGTCAACATCAATGACAAGCACATCGAGGTGATCGTCCGGCAGATGATGCGCTGGATCAAGGTGGAAGAAGTAGGCGACACGGAATTTCTGCTGGAGGAACAGGTCGACAAGTTCAAGTTCCAGGAGGAAAACGACCGCGTCGAATCCGACGGCGGCAAGCCTTCCATCGGCCGTCCGCTGCTGCTCGGGATTACCAAGGCGTCGCTGAGCACGGATTCTTTCATTTCCGCGGCCTCCTTCCAGGAGACCACGCGCGTGCTTACGGAAGCCGCCATCAGCGGAAAGATCGACTACCTGCGCGGCCTGAAAGAAAACGTGATCATGGGCCGCCTGATTCCGGCCGGAACAGGTCTTGAATTCTACCGCCGAATCAAGCTCGAGGATGAGATCTACCCCGAGCCGGAAAAGCCCGAACCGGTTCCCGAACTCGAGCTGGGACCGCTCGGCTAGGCCGCCGGGGTTTTCGAGTTAGCAGTCTCGGGTTTGCGGTTTCGAGTTTCGGGTTGGCGGGTTTCGGGTTGGCCGATCATCGAATTCCCGTAGGGGCGGCCTGACATGGCCGCCCGCAGCGGTTGCCGCCAATCCAAATCGGCTTATCGGGCCGCAAACGTCATCATAGACCGCGTCACTCCGGCCGGAACAGACCCTAGTCTTGCCAGCAAATAAAACTCAACTGCTTTGACGAGCTCAGACAGGCGGGCTGCAGCTGCAGCCCGCCTGAGCTTTTAGTAGACCCACTTTGCTACATAGAAATTGTCTACGTCGAATCCGAATTGGAAGAATACGTCGCCCAACACGATTCGCGACCCGGTTAAAGGTGGGACCGTTACTTTCTTGGTAGGACTCGAATAGTTGTCCCAAACTTCCTGGTTATCCGAGTTGAGCGCATACCACTCCTTACTCCCTATACAAGTATAGGTCCATGGTATCGTTGACGTGTTTATGCTGTAGATTCCACCGAACCAGTGTAGCTTGAACCCACCAGAAGGTTCTTGTTTTTTCCATTCTTTCAAATGGGGACAGTCCCCTTTTCTTACCCAAATGGGGACAGTCCCCTTTTCTAACGCTATAGGTCGAGCTCTCTCCGATAGATCATTTTCTTTGGCTGAAATCCGGCCTTGAGATGCGAGCCGTTCGGCAGCACGGTAACGAATCGGACTTCACCGTCTGCGGCCGAGATGCTCGGTTGGCCGGCGGGGTCCATTCGAGGAAACATTAAGTAAATGACATCGGGCGAGGGGGACGAAGCCGTATCGAGCGGTATCCGTTCTTTACTCTTTCTCAGAAGAAAGGTGCTCTTCTTAAACAGTTTCTCTCCTGCCGGGCTTGGCTGCATTGGAGAATAGGCAAACGAGATCGTATTGAACAGCCTCAATTCGAGGATGTAATACTGCGAGCGCCATTCGGCGGGAATAGTCTCGTTGAGGTATTGTGGCACAAACTGCGTCATTCTCAGCCTGGCGTCTTCGACGGCTCTTGCGGACCGCCATCGCAGCAGGTAGCGAAGCTCCCGCGTCCAATCAAACGGCCCCGAGGTAGTTGGCGGCGGTCTTTCGCCCGTAATATTCTGAGCCTGCGCCGGTGAAAATGCGACTTCCCGGGTCCACGGAGAATCCCACAGAATTTTTCGAGCCTCTTCTCGTTTCCAATCTGTCCACGGCTTGGCATCCCAGAAATCTTTGCCAGCCAGAGTTTGGATAGCAATGACGGCGATCAAAAAAAGAAAGGAAGTTATCGCTGTTCTATTCCGCCCCATGGCCGCCACCTGTTAATGCTTAGAATCCATCAAGGCAACGCTTTTGAAATCAGTATATGCACGAAAACCCGGCCCAGCCAGGCCCGCCGTTGTCAATTCGTGGTACTTGAACGGCGGCGCAGTTCACAGTCGAGAACATCGAACTTGTGAATGTGGTCTGTTTGACCAGATTTTGCCGCTCTGGCACCCATCCGTACCGCGACCACAAGCCCGGATTATTCACAAACTGCAGGAACCAGCCGCTGACTTACACGGACAACGCTGACGGTGTCGGCTACGCTGGCGAGTCGCTTCCTTGCGGTCGCCTTACTGATGGGTGCCGGGACCGGGGCGCATCGACAGGCCGTAGCCGTGGTCGTATTACCGGACCTGGATTACTCCTCCCTCAGCTTGAATCTTTGCACCTTTCCGTTGAAGGTGCGCGGCAGGTCGGTTACAAACCGATAGGAGCGCGGGATCATGTAGCCGCGAAGTTGGTGCTTCAAGTGCTGGCTCAACCGCAGATCCATTCCTTCGGTGATCTCGCCTTCTTTCAGCACGACGTAGGCCTGGGGCTTGATCAGGCCCTGTTCATCTCTTGCGCCCACAACGGCCGCTTCCTTTACAGCTTTGTGCGTGAGGAGCGCATTTTCCACCTCACGCGGAATGACCCAGGAGCCGTCAACCTTGAAAAGGTCGTCTCCCCTGCCGGAGAAGTAGTAGTAGCCTTCGTCGTCAACGTAATACTTATCGCCGGTGAGCACCCACCTTCCCTGGAAGATCTCGCGCGTTCTTTCGCGATTGTGCCAATAACACATCGCGGCGCTTTCTCCACTCACCATCAGGTTGCCGATTTCATAAGGGGGAAGACGGTTGCCGAGATCGTTGACCACGCGCGCTTCATATCCGGGGACTTTTCGCCCGCTGCTGCCCGGCTTGCAGTTGCTGGGGCGATTGGAGATGAAAATGTGCGTCATTTCCGTGGTCCCGATGCCGTCGATGATTTCGCGTCCCATCGTCTCTTTCCATTTCTTAAAGAGCTCAACGGGCAGATGCTCTCCGGCGGAAAGGCAAAGTCGCAGGGAATCCAGACGCAGCGGTTGCGGCTCGGAGAGCAGCCGCGAATAAAACGACGGAAAACTGAAGAATAGGGTCGGCTTGTGTTGTTCGAAAATGTGCCTGGCTATTTCCGCAGTGACCCTCTCCGGCTCCAGCACGACGCTCGCCCCGAAATAGATGGGAAAGGCAAGCGAATTCCCCAGCCCGTAGGCGAAGAACATTTTGGCGGTGGAAAACAGTATATCGCCGGGTTGAAGCTGAAGAATTTCACGCGCGTAAGTCTCGCAGCTCACAATCAGATCGTTTTGGCTGTGAACCACCGCTTTTGGCCTTCCGGTGCTGCCCGAGCTGTAAAGCCAGAAAGCAACATCATCGGCGACGGTTGTGACCTCACCAAAGTTGCTGCTCAAGTCCGGCGAGTCGAGCCGCTCAGTGTTCAGGCGCCGGCAGTTATCCGGTATTTGGACCTTGATATCGGGGTCGGTGATCGCAAAACCGGCGCGGCTGTCATCGAAGTAGAAGCTGTACTCCTCCTGAGATGCCCAGGGATTCAACGGGATCGCGACTCCACCTGCCTGAACGACCGCCAGGAAAGCGATCACCAGTTCGGGTGAATCCTTCATAATCAGGATGACGCGCTGCTCTGGTTTCAATCCTTCACTGCGCAGCCAGTGGCTGGCTTGATTGATGCGCGACCGGAGGTCGCCGTGGGTAAGCGCCTGTCCAGCGGCGACTATCGCCACCTGATCCCGGCGGTTCGGAGTGTTTCGAAAGAGGGCGTCTACCAAATTGAATTTCATGGGCGACTGTCGAACTGGAGCCGAAAGGATATCAACTGATCATCCGGTCTGAAAGTCGAAAGTCGTTCGACTTAGAGCTTCAGCCGGGACAGCGAATGACCGGCCGAATCCCGGGCCAGCAGCACTACGTTGCGGGACAGAAAAGAACGGAATGTGGCAAGGTGATTTGGTTTCAGGCCCCATTTCGGGTCTGCCAGGAGCCCCTCGTTGAGCAGCAGGTGAGTAATGCCGTTCGTGCGGAAGAATTCGAGAACGTCTCTTTCACTGTTTGAGCTTTCCAGAAGCCGTACCAGGCGATAATCCTCGAATATGAAATCTCCACGCCAGCGACAATCAAGATAGTAGCCGTAGTTCTTCATGTCGATCAGATAGACCTGGCCGCCGGTCCCGACCTGTTGATTCGCAGCCTGGTAGATGGAATAAACATCCAGATGTTGCGTCAGATACTGCTGTCGCGACTGCCTGCCCATCCAGAATGGAAGGGGCCGAAGTTCCCAGGTCTTTTGCACGCCCACGGCGGAGCTCACAAATGCAAATACCAGAACCGCGGCTGGAATCAAGCGTGATCGGATGCGCTGCAGCCCGCAAGCGAGCAGAAAACTGATCACCGGCAAAATGGGTATCAGAAATCTCACCTGCCGCGTCGTCAAAGTCCAGTAACTCAGGAAAAGCAGACAGAACAGCACCAGCCATCGAATTTCCCGCCGGCTCATTATTTTCGGCAGCAGCAACGGTGTAAGCAGAAAGACGGGACCAACGACGCCCTCGTAGTAGCGGGTTTCGTCAAATCTTGCCCGGATGAAAACGAGCACCGGCGCAAGCAGTGTATCCCAGGCGCTTTCTCGTCCCAGGGTAGTGCCAAAGCTTGAGAGCCATCGCAAATAAAGCTGCGCCCGTTCCGGATCCCAGTTGATCCCCGCGTCAAGCCTGAACAGGCCGGCTTGGAAAGGAAACAGCGGCCAGCCAGTGAGCAGGAAATTACGGCCCAGGTAAGGAATCAGTGCCGGAAGGGCCCCGGCCATCAGAACTGCGGCTGCCGCCGGCCATCCGGGTCGCCGGCTCATTCTATGTTCCAGCAGCACGATGAGGGCGAATAACAAGAGAACCTGAAGTCCCGTGTATTTGGTTGCGCAGGCCCCTCCTGCCATTACTCCCGCTAAAACCATCCATTGCAGCCGGCCGCTCTTGAAGTACTCCAGCAGGGAAACAAGCGAGATGAAGACATAAAGACTGAAAAAAAGGTCGACATAAGCCCACGACAGAATTGCGACCACGGAGGGCACAGACAGAAAGAGTACAACCGCGAGAGCTGAATACGCCCTGGTCAAGTACTCGCGGGAGAATCCGTAAAGGCCCAGAGCCACCAGGAATCCTGCCAGCGAGTGAAACAGCTTCGCGGCGGCTTCGCCGCTCAATCCCAGACCGAAAAGGAACAGCATTTCGCCAAGCTGGGGAAAATATGCATAGATGTTGTCTGCAAAACGGAGATTGCCCCGGGAATGAAGCAGAAGTTTGGGAATCGCGAGGTGATAAATGAGCTCATCGCGCACGGTCGCCGGCAGAAAAGCGCACAGAACAATCCAGATGACCAACGCAGCGGCGCCGCTCAAAATTATCCAGAAGCCGGCCGGGCTAACCCCTCGGGCTTGCTCGCGCAGTGTTTGCATCACCGCGGCGGCACGGGAGCGAGTGCGCCATAGAGCAGCCAATGTGAACCCTGTGAGCGCTGCGAACAGCAGGGCAAGCGCTCCGGCAGTGGCCAGACGCAAAGCGGCCAGCGCGAAGATCAGATAAGAGAGAATGAGGAGTCCCAGGGCGCCATATGCGCTCCAGTTGAGCGCCGGATGAGCAAACCGCCACCGTTGTGAGGCACACCGGCGGCCTATCAATAGCACTGCGAAGGTGGTGACACCGACTTGTGCCAGAGTTCCAACGACATTCACGCTAGGCAGCCAGATACAGAATAAACCCAGTATAAATAAAAAAGGCTCCGGGGTAAGCCGGAGCCTTTTGATTGCCCGATTTGAGCATCAACTACTTGCCCAGCGGTGTGCTGGCTGCAGTCGGAGCCGAACCGTCGGTGGTGTAGCGGATAACAGCCGTGGCATCAGCGAAGAATCCGCGGGTGCCGGTCTTGCCGACAGTGATAGGAACTGCCGTGACGGTGAAGTCATCCGTGTTGCCTGCGCCCGTCGGCGTGTCAAACTTGTAGCCGTCTTTCTGACCAGCGCCCAGCACGTCGTCGATGAGCTGCTGACCTTTCAGATCAGCCAGGGCTCCGTATTTCCCCGCGCCCTTGGTTGAGTAGTACGTAATTTCGGCCGTAACAATATTACGAACGGAAGCAATAGCGCTGGCTTCGTTCGCGGCCGCTTTGGACTGCAATAGATTAGGAACTGCAATAGCTGCGATGATACCGATAATCGCGACCACGATCAGCAGTTCGATAAGCGAAAAACCTTTTTGGTTCTTCATTCCCGATCCTCCCCAGCTAATCAAAGCTTCGATCCCCCAGAACTCGAACTCTTGCGATCACTGGTGCATAAAAGTGATGCCGGCCCGAGAGCCGGCATCATGGGTTAAACTAAAGCTCCACGAAAACTACTTGCCAAGCGGAGTGCTGGCCGCGGTCGGAGCCGAACCGTCGGTGGTGTAGCGGATAACGGCCGTGGCATCAGCGAAGAATCCGCGGGTGCCGGTCTTGCCGACAGTGACGGGTACCCCAGTGACGGTGAAGTCATCCGTGTTGCCCGCGCCCGTCGGCGTGTCAAACTTGTAGCCGTCTTTCTGGCCAGCGCCCAACACGTCGTCAATCAGCTTCTGTCCTTTAAGATCGGCCAGGGCGCCGTACTTGCCTGCGCCTTTGGTGGAGTAGTAGGTGATTTCGGCGGTTACGATGTTGCGAACTGAAGCGATCGCGCTGGCTTCATTGGCAGCTGCTTTGGACTGCAGCAAGTTCGGAACGGCAATAGCCGCGATGATGCCGATGATCGCCACGACGATCAGCAGTTCGATCAATGAAAAGCCTTTTTGGTTCTTCATGTTTAACCCTCCCAGGTTACATGTTAAATATCGCCGAGGGGCGTCATTTTGATGCCAATCTCGGCGAGACTGTTAATGGTCGGTTCTTGTATTAGCAATCGGCTGGCCAAAAATACCAACGTCAGTGCCCTAATAAGCTAAGTGTATATTTTACAATAACTTAGGCTATTTATTCTCACTGCTCTTAAGGCTGATTGCGGTGGAAATCACTAATTTAGCGGGCTGGATTGACGTAAATTGTTAATTCCATCTGACGGGAATTGTCAAAATGCCAAGGATTCTGGTGCTGGACGATGAGGCAAGCATGCGGGCGGTCCTGCAGATCGGCCTCACGCGCGCGGGCTACCATGTGGATACCGAGGAAGAGCCCGGCCGGGCTGTCGATCGCATTCGATCGGGTCTGTATGACCTTGTGATCAGTGATCTGAAGATGCCTTCTATGTCGGGGATCGACGTACTGAAGCGCGTGCGCACAGAATCTCCCGACACTCAATTCATCTTTATAACTGCGTACGCCAGTTCGGAAAGCGCCATTGAAGCGCTCAAACTCGGGGCTTTCGACTACATCACCAAGCCATTTGATGTGGAAGAGCTCAAAGCCCTTGCGGCCAGCGCGCTGGAAAGCCGCGAAGTCCGTAACAAGGTTCTCCAGATGAAGGAAGAACTCGGCGAGAGCGCGCATATGATGGGAATCAGCCCGCCGATGCTCAAGATCTACAAGCTCATCGGCACGGTTGCTTCCACCAACAGCACCATCTTGATCACAGGGGAGAGCGGCACCGGAAAGGAGCTGGTGGCGCGCGCCATTCACGGAGCAAGCGAGAGAAAAGAGAAACCGTTTGTCTCGATCAACTGCGGAGCCTTCCCGGAGACGCTTCTGGAGAGCGAGCTTTTTGGCTACATGAAAGGATCTTTTACGGGCGCGGCAAAGGACAAAAAGGGCCTCTTTGAATCCGCCGAAGGCGGAACACTTCTCCTGGATGAGGTCGGTGAGATGAGCCTTGCAATGCAGGTGAAATTGCTGCGCGTCCTGCAGGAGAAGAAAATCCGCCGCGTTGGCGGGAACGAGGAAATTTCAGTCGATGTGCGGCTGATAGCCGCCACCAATCGCGACCTGCAGGAAAGAATCAAGCTGGGGCTTTTTCGGGAAGACCTTTATTATCGCATCGCAGTCATCCCCCTTCATATACCTCCTCTGCGGGAGCGTCCCCAGGACCTGGAGATCCTGGCAGATCATTTTCTGGCCCGTTATAACCGGGCTATGGGGAAGAATATCTCCGGCGTGTCATCAGCGGCGCTCGAGATTCTCAGAGATTATCATTGGCCCGGCAACGTGCGCGAGCTGGAGAACACGATGGAACGGGCTGTCGCTTTGGAAACGACGGAGAAAATTCAACCGGAGAGGCTCGGTTCGCTTACGAAAATACAGAAAGTCGACGCCCCTTCGTTACCGACAGCCGGAATTGATCTGGAAGAACATCTGCGGACCGTGGAGACCGAGTTGATACTGGCCGCTCTAAAGCAAACCGGTTGGAATCAGTCGCGCGCCGCGCGGCTGCTCAATTTATCTTACCGCTCGCTGCGGCATCGGATTGAGACTCTGGGAATTCAGAAGCCGGGTGAATCACCGGAAGCGCCAGAATGATGGTTGTTCCCAATTTCTTGCGGGACCGCACCACAATCTTGCCGCGGTGGCGCTGCATAATCTGATACACGATCGCCATTCCCAATCCCACGCCGTTTGCAAAGCCGCTGGCAAAGGGCTGAAAGAGCTTTTCGCGCTCCTTGCGGGTCATTCCTACTCCGTTGTCCCGAAACGCAACCTTGACATAATTCTCGGAATGATAGGTGCGAACCGTCAGCTCTCCGCCATCCGGCATCGCGCTGAAGGCGTTTGTAATCAGGTTCCAGAATACCTGCTTCATCTGGTCGGAATTGGCCAGACACAGTCTGGAGCCTTCAGGACGCGCCACGCGGATGTCGTAGTTTCGATATCTGGGATCGTTTCTAACCAGCTTTAATGTGTCATCCACCACATTTTCCAGTGCGACGGCGGCGAGCTTCAATCTTTTCGGTTTGGCGTAGGTCAGGAAGTCTTCGATGATTTGATTGAGGCGCGCCGACTCCTGCAGCACGATATCCAGAAGCTGGGAGCGATCACCGGTCGGCTCCAGGTCGGCTTTCAGCATCTGCACGCTCCCGGCGATCGAGCCCAGAGGATTGCGCAATTCGTGCGCAATGCCGGCCGCCAGGCTGCCGATAGCAGCCATCTTTGCTTTGAGCTGCACTTCTTCTTCCAGTTTCTTGATCTCGGTCAGATCCTGGAACGAAACGATGAAGCCGATCGCCTCCTCAGACTGGGATCGAAGAGGCGAAGCGGTAAACCCGAGAAATCGCCAGCGACCGGCCGCGTCGCGCACCCAGGTCTCCGCGCGCCGTTCCCGCCGAAACCGCGAAAAGTCGGTCGCCAGCAGCCGTCTTAGTCCGGCCTCCCCGATAATGGTGGAACACAACTCGCCGAACATGTCGTTTTTCGAGTAACCGGTAATCTCTTCGGCGGCCGGATTGAAGGAAGTAATCAGCCCTTTTAGATCCGTTGTGAGCAATCCGCTGCGGATGCTGTTGACGATGTTGCGGTGCAGCGCCTGCAGCTCTGCCAGGGAATCCTCTTTCCGCACCAGTTCGTACTTGACCGTTTGCAGCTCGGAAAGATACACGCCCAGGAAGCCCACGGCGGCGAAGCTGATCAGGTTGAGCGTTATCCGAAAGATAACTTCCTGCAGCGGCTGGTCGCTGATGGAAAACCGCACCCATCCCAGATAGCTTATGTTGACGATGCCCACAAAGGAAATCGTCGAAAGCAGGGAAGCGAACATTCCACCGCGTCGCTGGTCCAGGACGGACGAGTAAGTGATGACGAGCAGGTACAGGGGAATGAAGATACTGTTTAAGACACCGGACTTGTAGACCAGCAGCGTGACGAGGGCCAGGTCGCCCACCATTTGGAGATAAAACGCGATCCGCAGGTTGGGCAAAAAGCGCAGCGCCGCCAGGTGGAGCAGGGAAATCAGGTATACGATCACCCAGAAGCCGAACAGCGTTGAGGCGGGCTGCGTCTTGTAAAAGGACGCGAACGCCAGGACCGGGGTCAGGACCATCACCCGGACGATAATGATGAGAAGCAGCCTGTTCCGAAGTTCCAGGCCCGGTTTGTTTGCTTTGTTCGGCACTTGAGGCATGGGGGTGCTCAGAGCGCGGTCTTAAGGCTCGCCGGCAAGATCCCCCGGGAGTTCAGACAGCCTGTGGAGCTGTCTGAATCCAGGGAGAAAATGCGTCGCCTGTCTCCGGCGCTACTGGCGTGACAGTTTGGCGATCATCGTGAACAGCGGCAGGTACATGGATACGACGATGCCGCCTACGACGACGCCCAGGAAAACGATCAACATCGGTTCGAGCAGCGTCAGGAAGTTTGCGATCGCGCGGTCGGCTTCTTCGTCGTAGTAATCCGCTACCTTGGTCAACATCTGATCCAATTCGCCCGTTTGCTCGCCCACACCCACCATCTGAATGACCATTGGCGGGAAAATTCCTGCCTGGCGCAGAGGTTCAACGATGGTTTTTCCTTCTTCTACCGTCTTTCGAGTGCGGAGCAGAGCCAGCTCGATGATCTTGTTGCCCGCGGTGCGGGCGGTGATGTCAAGACCTTCCAGGATGGGAATACCGCTGATCAGCAGCGTGGAAAGAGTGCGCGAGAAACGCGCTACGGCGATTTTCTTGAGCACCGTTCCGAAAATCGGCACAGCCAGCAGGAACTTGTCAATAAACAGCCTGCCGCTCTCGGTCTTGTAGTAATAACGCAGTCCCAGCACGGCCAGAACCAATGCAATGAAAATGAAAATGAAGAACTGGCCCAGAAAGTTACTCGCCCGTATGACCAGCAGCGTGGGAAGCGGCAAATCAGCTCCCAAGCCTTCAAACAACGTGGCAAACACCGGTATCACAAACAGCAGGATGATGGTTACCACGCCGATGGCCACGGTGAGAATGATCGAGGGATAGATCGAAGCGGATCGCAGCGATCGCTTCAACTTCATGATTTTCTCGATGAAGATCGTCATGCGCTGCAGGATCACGTCGAGGATACCGCCGGCCTCGCCCGCCGCGATCATATTGACGAACAGCTTGCTGAATACCTTCGGATGCCGTCCCATCGCGTCAGCCAGCGTCGAGCCGGATTCGACGTCGTTCCGGATCTGAAAAAGCACATTCTGGAACGTGCGGTTTTCCTGCTGGCTGGCCATAATGTCCAGGCACTGCACCAGCGGCAAACCGGCATCGATCATGACTGAAAACTGTTTTGTAAAGACCGCCAGTTCGCGGTCCTTTACTTTGGCGCGGAACTTGGGAAGAGCCAGCTCTTTGCCTTTCTCCTTGATGGAGATGGGCATGATTTGCTCGCTGCGAAGCAGAGCCGCGACGGTCTGCTTGCTTTGTGCGACTTTTTCTCCCGTTACCGGGAGTCCGTTTCCGTAACGCCTGCCTTTAAATTCGAATACCGGCATAGATCACCTTTATCTTGATTTGATTATCCTGCTTTATGTAGAACTCCGACACCGCGTTTGATCATTTCCTGGAGTTCATCCGCATTGGATGAGCGGGCCAGACACTCTTCCATAGTAATCTGCTTGCCCAGGTACAAAGTCGCCAGCGACTGGTTAAAAGTCTGCATTCCGAACTTTTCCTGGCCCGTCTGCATCGCCGAGTAGATCTGGTGGACTTTGTCTTCACGGATCAGATTTCGAATCGCCGGATTTGGAATCATGATCTCCATCGCCATCAAGCGGCCCTCGCCTGAGGCCTTGGGGATCAGCGCCTGGCAGAGAATTCCCTCCAGCACCAGCGAGAGCTGCGCGCGGATCTGGGACTGCTGGTAAGCCGGGAAAACGTCCACGATACGGTTGATAGTCGAGGAGGCCGAATTGGTGTGCAGCGTGGCGAACGTGAGATGTCCGGTTTCCGCGATGCGCAGCGCCGATTCGATCGTCTCCAGGTCGCGCATTTCGCCGATCAGCACCACATCGGGGTCTTCACGCAGGGCCACCCGAAGGGCATTGGCGAAGGAGTGTGTATCGCTGTGGACTTCTCGCTGGCTGATCAGACACTTCTTGTGCGAGTGGATGAATTCAATCGGGTCTTCGATGGTGATGATGTGGTCGTTGCGCTCGCGGTTGATTTTGTCGATCATCGCCGCCAGCGTGGTGGATTTGCCGCTTCCCGTGGGCCCGGTAACCAGAATCAGTCCGCGAGGCCTGTCGCAGATTTTCTGCACTATCGGCGGGAGGCGCAGATCGTCGAATCCCTTGATCTCGAAGGGAATCAGACGAAACACTCCCGAAACCGCTCCGCGCTGCGTGAACACGTTGGCGCGGAAACGCGCCAGGCCCTTGATTCCGAAGCTGAAGTCCAGCTCGAGATTTTCCTCGAACTTGTACTTCTGCGCGTCGGTCATGACGCTGTAAGCAAGCTTTTTGGTATCGGCCGGCGCCAACGCGGGATGGTCGAGCGGGAGAAGCTTCCCATGGACGCGAATACGGGGCGGTGTGTTGGTTCCAACATGAAGGTCGGACCCTTTGAGATCGACGACCTTTTGCAGCAGTTCAGCCAAACTTAGCACGGGGCGGTCCTTTTAATTTGAATGTGCAGAATATGTTACGTCCGATTATCCCTGCAGCGGGCGTGACTGTCATCACGAATACGGCAAAAAACACCGCGCGGCAGGAACCCGGACTCCAAAAATGAGAACTCGGGCAACGGCCCGAGCCCGGAATTGCGAGCTCCGCATAAAACCTGCTCGAAACAACAAACCTGAATGGAAACTGCTCGCGGGCGACTTTCGGTCATTGTACTCCTTGTTTCACTTCCACGGGCGATTCGTTTCGAACTGTCTCTCTTAGAACTTCTTCAATCGTGGTCAAACCCAGCCGGATTTTGTTCAAACCGCTTTCACGCAGTGTCAGCATGCCTTCCTGGCAGGCGCGGGCCTTGAGTACACTTGCCGATGCCCCCTTCAAGATCAGGTCCCGAACCGCCGGGGAGATGTCCATGACCTCATAGAGCCCCACGCGCCCCCGGTAACCTGTGCTGTTGCAGTTTTTGCAGCCCTCTCCTTTGAAAGTTCGAATGTCGGGCGCCTCTTTCGGGCTGAATCCGATATCCACGAGCGCCTTCAAGGGCGTGTTGACTTGCTTTTTGCAGTCCGAGCACACCTTTCTAACCAGGCGCTGGGCGCAAATCAGGTTTACCGAAGTAGCAACCAGAAAAGGCTCAATCCCCATGTTTAGAAGGCGGCTGATGCTGGAGGGGGCATCGTTGGTGTGCAGCGTGCTGAGCACCAGGTGTCCGGTGAGAGCCGCCTTGACGGCAATTTCGGCAGTCTCCAGATCGCGGACTTCACCCACCAGTATGATGTTCGGGTCCTGGCGCAGGAAGGATCGCAAAGCAGCGGCGAAGGTGAGTCCGATCTGTTCGCGCACCAGAACCTGGTTGATTCCGGCGAAGTTGAATTCTACCGGGTCCTCGGCTGTCATGATATTCACGTCGGGAACATTCAGTTTGTTAATAGCCGTGTAAAGTGTGCTGGTCTTGCCACTGCCCGTAGGTCCCGTCACAAGCACCATCCCGTAGGGTTGGGCGATTGCGTTTTCAAAACGTTTCAAAGAGCTCTCGTCAAAGCCGAGTTTGGACATGTCCAGCGGGAGTTTTTCCTTGTCCAGGACGCGCAGTACCACCTTCTCCCCGAAAAGAGTCGGCAGTACGGAGACGCGAAAATCGATCTCGCGTTTTGAGCCGTTCATGTTGATGCGAATCTTGATGCGGCCGTCCTGAGGCAGGCGCTTCTCGGAGATGTCCAGCTTGGACATGATTTTAATTCTGGACGTGACGGCGTCCTTCATCCGCAGGGGGGGCGCCATCACGTTGTAAAGGACGCCATCCAGGCGGAACCGCACGCGATACTCCTTTTCGTAGGGCTCGACATGGATGTCGCTTGCTCCCCGGCGCAGGGCGTCATACAGGATCATGTTAACCAGTTTGATGATGGGAGCTTCCTCGCCGGATTGCTGGAGTTGATCGATAGTAAGCTCTTTTTCATCCTCAAGTTCTTCGAGTTGATAACCTTCCTTCTCATCCCGATCTTTGGAATCGATCTCGTCGTAGACTTTCTTCAGGTCAAGGTTGATGCTGGTGCCGTAATACTTCTCGATCGCCTCCCTGATGTCCGTCTCCGAGGCGACAACCGGTTCAACGTTGAAACCGGTCATGAACTTCAGGTCGTCCATGGCCAGCACATTGGTAGGATCGGTGATGGCAACGGTAAGCGTGGTGCCGATGCGGGTGATCGGAAGGACTTGATACTTGATGGCCGTTTCGACCGGAACCAGCTTGATCACTTCCGAATCGATTTCCGTGAATTCCAGATTTACCGACGGGACGTCGTACTGCATGCTGAGCACCGAGACGATCTCGTCGTCGGACACGAAGCCCTTTGAAACCAGAATTACGCCCAGACGTCCCCCGTGCTTGCGCTGATGAGTCAGGGCCTCAGTCAACTGCTCCTGGGTCAGCATGTTCTTCTTAATCAGGATTTCGCCTAGTCGGGACGACATGTTATCTCGCTAAAGACAGATCCAATCCGATGGCCAAAAAGAGCAAAATGCTGACAAATCCGTTGATGGTGAAAAAAGCCGTATTCACGCGCGAAAGGTCCGACGGTCGAACAATCCAGTGTTCGTAAGCAATCAACACAGCGGTAAGGACGATCCCCGCCAGGCTCAATTTGCCGAGATGGAGACTTAAATAGACGGCAATCAAAGCGACCACCATGAACAGGTGCAGCAGCGTGGAGACCACCAGCGCCGATTTGACCCCGATCGCCTGTGGAAGCGAAAAGAGGTGGTTTTTTGAATCAAAATCGATGTCCTGACATGCATAAATGATATCGAATCCAGAGACCCATAGCCCCACAGCCAGTGCCAGAAGCAATGCAACCGGCGCCAGGCTTCCCGTCACTCCGATCCATCCACCTATCGGCGCAATCGCCAATGACAGTCCCAAAAATAAATGAGAAAACGCCGTGAAGCGCTTCGTATACGAGTAAAAAAAAATGACGAATACAGCCATGGGCGCCAGGATCGCGCACAGCCGGTTCAGTCTAGAAGCCGAATATAGCATTAGGGTTAGAGAAAATAGAGTGAACAGGATTACATATCGGCGGGAGAGTCGTCCGGCAGGTAACGATCTTCCCCCCGTTCGGGGGTTTAGAGCGTCAAATTTTTGGTCGACCAGCCTGTTGAAACACATGGCCGCAGAACGGGCTCCCAGCATTGCCAGGGTGATCCAAAGCACCCTTTCCCAGGGCGGGGGGCCCTGGGCGGCGGCGAAAGCGCCCAGATAGGCAAAGGGCAGCGCAAAGACGGTATGTTCGAATTTGATCATGCGCAGGAGTTCGGCTGCATTCTTGAGGCTGTTCATAGAGAAAAGCTCTCGTTTTTCCGCCGTTTGGGATTCCAGACGGCCGCCTCCACATCGGGGACATCCATTATTACGGCCCACTAGTATACTTCCGGGAGCGCGATTCGAGTACGTGGTATGCTAATAATTGACCGCCTTCAATGTCAGTCGAACTTCGCCATCTGACCCAGCCTGCAGAGTTTCAGCGTTGCGTGGATCTTCAGAAGATAGTCTGGGGCTTCGCGGATCGCGACGTGGTACCGGCGCGTATGATGACCATTGCCGTTCATCATGGCGGTCTTGCCATCGGTGCCTTTGAGAACGGCCTGATGATTGCATTCGTTTTCGCCATTCCCAGCCTCCACGACGGCAGATTTGCGCAGCACTCACATATGCTGGCGGTGCTGGAGGAATATCGCAATCGAGGGATCGGCCGGACGCTGAAGATAGCGCAATACCAGGACGCGCTGGCGCGAGGCATCGGCGTGGTCACCTGGACTTTCGATCCTCTGGAAACAAAAAACGCGTTTTTGAACCTGAACCGTCTGGGAGCCGTCAGCAATACTTATTACGTCAACCTGTACGGTGAGCAGACCAGCAGCGAGTTGCACAGCGGCCTGGGTACCGATCGATTCCTGGCGGAGTGGTTCATCGGTGAAAAGAGAACGGAGAGAATCATCGAAGGAATGAATCCGGTTTCGCCCCATTGGCAACAGTTTCCGAAGGTGCTGGCCTGGTCGGGTGGAGAGCGTTTTTCTCCGGCGGCGCCGGACCTCGAGCAGTCCGGACGCGCGCTCCTGGTAGAGGCGCCTCCCGACACGCAGTTGCTGAAAAAGCTGGATCGAGATGCGGCCCAGGAATGGAGATTGGGCACGCGCGCCGCTTTCACCCACTATTTCGAGCAGGGTTATTGGCTCAAGGGTCTGGCGCGTGCGGAAAACCCGCTGCCGGTTCCCGATTACTCATTGAAGCGCTCGTTCTACCTCCTGGAACATCATGAGAATTGAACGGCTTACGCTTCGAGAGATCTCTCTGCCGCTGATTCATTATTTCGAGACCAGCTTTGGCCGAACCGACGTACGCCGAATTCTGTTGTTGCAGCTTCAGGCGGACGGCGCCAGCGGCTGGTCGGAGTGCACTTCGCCTGAAGGTCCGTACTACAGCCATGAGACGGTGGAGACCTCGTGGAACATCATTGAGAATTTCATTGTTCCATTCATTGTGGGGAAAGAGGTGGAGCACCCTTCCAGACTGCCGCGCGAGATCGACCAGATCCGCGGTCATAACATGGCCAAAGGCGCTGTGGAGGCCGGAGTATGGGAGTTACATGCCCGGCTTCAATCCAGGCCGCTGCATCAGTTGATCGGCGGCACGCTTTCCCGAATCGATTGCGGAGTTTCCATCGGAATTCAGGAAAGGATCGACATTCTTTTGGGAAAGATCGAGAAGGAACGGAGCGCCGGGTATCGAAAGATAAAGGTCAAAATCAAGCCCGGGTGGGATGTGGAGGTGATCCGGGCTGTTCGGCGGCATTATCCGGACATCCCTTTGATGGCGGACGCCAATTCCGCTTACACCTTGAAGGATACTGAGTTGCTCAAGCAGCTCGACGAATTCAATTTGCTGATGATCGAGCAGCCGCTCCGCTATGACGATATTTTCGAACATGCTCAGCTTCAGGGCTCGCTGCGAACGCCCATCTGCCTGGACGAGTCGATCAAGTCCTATTTTGACGCCAAGGCCGCTCTGGCGCTGGGCAGTTGCCGGATTATCAACATCAAGTTGGGGCGAGTGGGGGGCTTTGCGCAGGCAAAGCGGATCCATGACCTTTGTTTCGCCCAAGGCGTTCCGGTCTGGTGCGGAGGAATGCTGGAATCGGGTGTGGGGCGCGCTCACAATATCGCGCTCTCCAGCCTGCCCGGCTTCACGATTCCCGGGGACGTCTCTGCAAGCAAACGTTATTACCGCCACGACACGATTACCCAACCCGTCGAAGTATCATCTCAAGGTCAGATCGACGTGCCTACCGATCCGGGGATGGGCTACCAGCCCGACGTCGACTTCATCGAAAGCGTGACCACGCGCAAGCGTGAATTCAAGCCGGGGGGCTAGCCTGGATTATTCACGAACTGCAGGAACTGGCCGCCGATTTACGCGGACAACGCTGATGGTATCGGGGTCGAGGGATGGGCGTCGATGCCGGCAAAACTGACACACTGCTGCGATGGAGCCCATTCCTCGACCCCGATACTAATCCGTGTTTTCCGTGTAGATCAGCGGCCCAATTCTTTCAGTCTTTGAAGCTTTCGCGCCTTCGCGCTTTCGCGGTTCACGTTCTTCGATTCCCGTCGCTAGTGTCAAATAATTTGACATTTGTGAACATCCAGGTGTATTAAAGAATCACACGCATGTGATGCCATGATGCGTAAAAGCTTAAAAAACAAGCTGTTAGTCTATATTTTGCCGTCTTCCCTTGTCCCTCTAGTTTTCATTTCTGCTTTCTCCTATTTTATTGCCGAGAAGAGAATCACGCAGGATCGGATCACCCTTTATCTTGAGCAGGTCGCCCAGGACACAGTCGACAAGATCGATCTGACGCTGCTGGAAAAGCGCGAGGAAGCCCTGGCGATGGAACTCAATGGGGTCTTTGCCGACGCTCTGGAAGACCACAACGGGATTGTGCAGGCGCAAACGCTGCTCAATCAAATGACGGTTTTGCATCAGGTCTACGATCTGATCCTTTTGTTCGACACAGAGGGCAATATCCGGCTCTCCAATGCCATCAACCGGCAGGGGAACACCTTCCAGGAGAAGCAGTTGGCCAACCTGATGCTACTGAAAGCTTCCGATGCGGATGACTGGTTTCAAACGGCGGCAGCGGGAAATCTGGCGTACCTGGACTGGCATCAGTCCGATTTCGTGAAAACCACCTACGATTATCAGAACCAGGACCTGATGTATCGCTACCAGATCGGCTATGCCGTTCCGGTAAAGAGCCGAACCTCACAGCGCACCGTCGGGGTGCTGCTCGCTCTGATCAACTGGCAGTTCATTCAGGAAATCCTGGACCAGGTCGAAAAAGATTTGAGCGCCCGGCAACTCACTTCAGGTTACGCATTTCTGTTTAAGAATGATCACAACACCGTCATTGGCCACAAGTTTCGAAGCAATCGCAATTACACATCCGTGACGCCCGAGCCGGCGCGCAACAATTACGGCACGCGGCTGGCCGAGGACCATCATCTGGAAAATCTGCGCGAGGCAATCATTCAGGGGCGCCGCTCATTTGAGTATGAATATCCGGCCGGGACTAAGAAGATTTCCGGTTTGGCCACGATCAACTCGTCCTTTGGCTGGACCTGCGGTGTGGGAATCAACAACTCGGAGATCTTCGCTCCGGTAAACGAGATGCGCGCGGTATTGCTGGTGGCGACGTTTCTCTCCGCCGGTCTGGTCATTGTGCTCGTTTACATAATCAGTCGGGGAATTACCGTTCCCCTGAAAGAGCTCACCTCTACGGCGGCAATCATTGCCGCCGGCGATTTCAGCGGCCGCGTGGATGTGCATACGCGCGATGAGCTGGAAGAGCTGGCGCGCACGTTCAACGAGATGGCCGCCTCACTCCAGGACCGCAGCCAGGCGCTGCTCGAGTTGAACCGAAATCTCGAAAAGATGGTGCAGGAACGCACGCTGGCGCTGGAAAAATCCAACGTGGAGCTGAAGGGAGCCTACCACGAGCTGCAACAGACGCAGGACCAGCTTGTACAATCGGAAAAACTCGCCTCGCTCGGCCAGTTGGTAGCCGGAATTGCGCACGAGATCAAAAACCCTCTGAACTTCATCTATGGCAACACGGAGTTCCTGCGGGATTACATCGCGAAATTGAAGCGCCTGATCACCAGCTACGAAGGCGTTCAGTCCCTCAGCGAAGCCGACCGAAAGCGGCTCGGCTCGGAAAAACAATCGATGAATTTTGAATTCCTGATTGAGGATCTCGATACGCTGATCGCCAATTTCGAGGAAGGCGCCAAGCGCATAAACACCATCATCACCGATCTGCGCAGCTTCTCGCGCATGGACAGCCACGAGGTCAGTGATACCGATGTTCAAGCTTCCATTGAGATCGCCTTGAATCTGCTGAAAAACCTTTACCGGGAGCGGATCAACATTCATCGGCACTATGACGATATTCCCAAGATTCGCGCCTACTCGGGGCAGTTGGGGCAGGTCTTCATGAACATGCTGAGCAACGCGTGCCAGGCGATTGAAGGCAAGGGAGATCTCTGGATTCGCACTTTTCCCGAAAATGGCAATGTGGTGATCGAGTTTGAAGACAATGGATGCGGCATTCGAAAAGAGCACCTGCACAAAATCTTTGAGCCGTTTTTTACAACCAAAAGGACCGGCGATGGCACCGGACTGGGTTTGAGCATCAGCTACGGGATCATCAAACAGCACAACGGGGACATCAAGGTTGAGAGCGAGGTGGGTCGCGGAACCAAATTCACCATTATCCTTCCCGCCGGCAAGGATCCACAGCGGGGTCAGGCATGAAGCAGCACAAGGTTCTGGTTGTCGACGACGAGCCGGCCAATCTGCAGAAGTTGCGCCGCACCTTCATTGAGGACTATGACGTTGTAACCGCAGGCTCGGCCGCAGAGGCTCTGAAGATTTTGAGCGACCAGCCGCTCGACGTGATCATCACCGATCAGAAAATGCCGGGAATGTCAGGCGTGGAGCTGCTGGAAAAAAGTATCGAAGTTAATCCCGACATCGTCCGGATCGTTTTGACGGGCTACACGGAAGTAGAAGATTTGATCGACGC
This sequence comes from Acidobacteriota bacterium, assembly GCA_036507075.1. GTDB lineage: Bacteria > Acidobacteriota > UBA6911 > JACQSX01 > JACQSX01 > DASXQR01. The sequence continues at coordinate 32,680 of DASXQR010000213.1, forward strand.
GATCAACAGCGGCCGTGTCTACAAGTACATCACCAAGCCATGGGAACCGATGAGCCTTCGAATCACCATTCGAAAGGCGCTCGAACAGATGGAGCTGGTGAGAGAGAACCGCAGGCTGGCGGCACAGTTGGAACAAGCGAATGAGAAATTGCGCAATGAAAACCAGTTGCTGCGCACGCAGGTAGAATCCTATTTCGAGCCCGATCACATTATCTATGCCAGCAGCGCGATGAAATCCATTCTGTCGCTGCTGTCGCGCGTGGTGCAGACCGACTCAACGGTGTTAATCCAGGGTGAAACAGGAACGGGCAAGGAACTGGTAGCCCGGTATGTGCACCAAAAGGGCGATCGGGCCGGCGAGATCTTTGTTCCAGTGAACTGCGGCGCGATTCCCAAGGAACTGGCGGAAAGCGAGTTCTTCGGCCACGCCAAGGGTGCATTCACAGGAGCTACTTCGGAAAAGAAAGGTTTCTTTGAACTGGCAAATCGCGGCACGCTGTTCCTTGACGAAATCGGAGAGGCGCCGTTCGACCTGCAGGTGAAGCTCCTTCGAGTACTGGAGGACCACAGCATCCAGCCGCTTGGCGCCCAAAAAGGGCGGGACGTGGATGTTCGCATTGTAGCCAGCACCAATCGAAATCTGAGGGAAGAAGTCGAAAAGGGCAATTTTCGGCAGGATCTGTTCTATCGGCTGAATGTGTTCTCCGTTTACATCCCTCCGCTGCGGGCGCGACTCGATGACATCGAGCCGCTGGCTGATTTCTTCGTGCGCCGCACCGCCTCCAAGCTCAACAAGAAGGGAATGCACCTGCCGCCGGAAACGCTGGCAGCCTTGAAGAATTATCGCTGGCCTGGCAACGTGCGCGAATTGGAGAACGAGATAGAACGCATGGTAATTCTCGGGGACGATGGAATGCCCCTTACTCCGGACTTGATTTCCGCGCACGTGCGCGCAGGCGACATAATTCCGCACGGAGCGGAAGGCCTGAGAGAACAGATCGGTGAGTTAGAAAAACGTATGATTCTGGAAACTCTGGCGGCCCACAGCCACAACAAGAGTCATGCGGCGCGCGCTCTCGGGATCAGCCGGCAAACCCTGATCACTAAGCTGAAAAAAATCCAGAACGGCGTGTAGGTATGCGCCAGCGTGGAAGGTCTGGCTTGGTGCCTTGGTGTTTACAATTTTTTTTAACCACCAAGGCACCAAGGCACCACGTTCCTTCACGATAGAGAAACGATTGGTAATTTCCCCGTCCCGCCTCTGTTAAATTGGCAACCGAGTGTCAAACTTATTAACACTTCATATCAAGCTATTGATTACAATACACTAACGCCAACCACGGACCCGCCTTTAGCTTGAGTGCCGTAAACAAATTGGACATCTGGACTCTTCCCCAGCCAGTTGCCATATTCCTTATAAACACTGTAAAACATTGACTTAAGCCTCAGAGATTGTCCTGTCCAGGAATTGGCCACCTGATTGCTTCTAGGTAAAGGCAAGAAGGGGGTCACTGATGAGCACACGATCATTCTTACCCACAATTGACGAAGTTGCCCTGGTGGACCGATGCCGCCGTTGTGAAACTGGAGCATACGATGAGTTCCTTAGTCGTTTCGGTACCACGATCTATCGCGTTGCGCTTCGCATCCTTAAAAACGAGAGCGCGGCCGAGGACGCCCTTCAGGACACGCTGGTGAACGTGTTCCGGGCGATCGGGAAATTCCGCTGCGAAGCCAAACTGAGCACGTGGCTCAATCGCATTACCACCAACGTGTGCCTTGAAATCTTAAGGAAAGAAAAAAAGAGGAAGGAAGATTCCTTCGAACACTTGCAGCATTCACTGGAGGACTCATTTCCTCATTATGAAACGCCGTTCCATTCCGTTTACCAGCGAGAACTGGGGACGCAACTGGAAGGTTCCCTGCAGCGAGTCAGCCGGAAACAGCGCGAGATCGTCAAGATGCACGATCTGGAAGGAATGACGATCCGTGAAATCGCCGAGTTTCTTGGTATCTCAGAGGGAACCGTCAAGTCGCGTCTGTTCTATGGCCGGCAGGAGTGCCGGCGACACTTGAATCGCTCTGAAAGAATTCATTGATTTGGGGAAAACAATCAACGATCTGCAGAATTGACTCCCCGCTTTTACCCTCCCCCAGCCCGGCGTCTCGCCCCAGCCGTCGGCCACAAGCCGACGGAAGAGATGCCGGGCCCCCACCATGATATAATCAATCGCTTTCCTCCGCATGAAGCACTATTTAGCACGGGACCGGGCTGGAGCAATGAAGATACGGCCTTGGTTTTTCTTTTCCGTAACGTTCGACCTTCGAGACATTCGCTCGCGCGTTTGCGAGACGCTGGATCGAGGCTTCCAGGCGGAAATGATTGATCTGGAAGACGACCTGATCTGGACCCCCGACATGGTGATTGAACGGCAGAGCGACTTTCTGAATACTGCCGGCGAGCAGATCGAGCCGCCGGACAATTTCAATTCCGCTCCCATCGAGAGTCGCGCAGAAAACAAGTTCATGGAGTACCTGCTGCGATATCACAAGATTTCGGTCCACCGGAACACGGTCTACGAGCTTTACGCCACCGCTCAGGAGCAGCTCGACGACTTCAAGATTCGGTGTCGCGAGATGGCGCGGGAAGCGATGAACGACGATTTCCGCAGTCTTTTGGATCGCTACCTGCGGCGGCTGGTCCAGTTGGAAGATTCGATGCGGCGGGCGGTCGACGATGTCAACAGCGACGCGGAAACCACCGCCCGGCAGCACTTTGAGTTGAATCGCATTTTTCTGGAATTGAAAGAGGACTTGTCGTCGTTGTTTCTCGAGCCTGAGCTTGACGACCGCGGGCCGAGGCAGGTTGAGTGCGACCCACTGCTCCAGATTTTGGATCTGAAGGAGAAAGTGGACACTTTCCAGAGCGACCTGAAGTCGGACTTGAGAAAACTGAAGCAGAGCTTTTCCCATCGTGCCGATTCCATTGAGTTTTTTCAGTTGCCGCTCACGTTGAATCAGGTGCGGCTGTTCAATACGGCCATCCTGTGGCAGTGATTGCGGCGGACCAAAGAGAAAACAGCATGTCACGCATACTGGTTGCCATGAGCGGCGGAGTAGACAGTTCGACGGTCGCATCCCTGCTGGTCGAAGAGGGGCACGATGTCGTCGGTTGTTCGATGCAGCTTTGGGACCAGACCCGCAACTCCGCGGAACCGAGCCATGGCCGCTGCTGCTCGCTGGATGATCTGTATGACGCCCGGACGGTGGCAACCCAACTGGGGATTCCGTTCTATGTCCTCAACATGGAGGAAGCGTTTCAGAAGTCTGTGATCGAGCCCTTCGTGCGTGACTACCTCGATGGCAAGACGCCATCTCCCTGCGTCCGCTGCAACACTTTTCTGAAGTTCAACCGGCTGATCCAGTTTGCCCGCAGCATCGGCGCTGTAAAGGTAGCCACCGGACACTACGCGCGCGTTGCGCGTCAAGGCCAGCAGTTTGAATTGCGCAAGGGGCTCGATGCGTCCAAGGACCAGTCATATTTTCTCTTTGAACTTACGCAGCGACAACTGTCGCAGATCGCTTTTCCTCTGGGCGACAAGACAAAAGTGGAGACGCGCCGCATTGCCTCGCTCAAAAATATTGCCACCTCACAAAAGCCGGACAGCCAGGAGATCTGTTTTGTCAGCGACGGCGATTACGCCGGTTTCATCCAGCGCAACGCCGCTGATCTGCTGGACCAGGATGCCGAAGCGGAGGCTGTGAAGCTGATGTCGGCCGGTCCGATCCATTCTCGTTCCGGCCAGATTCTGGGAACGCACCAGGGCAGCCTGCGATATACCGTGGGCCAGCGAAAGGGGCTCGGAATCAGCAGCCGGGAAAGACTCTATGTTCTATCTACGGATCGTCCAACCAACACTGTCGTCGTCGGGAGTCGGGACGAACTTTTGGGCTCGACCATGGTGCTGGAGAAGACTCATTGGATAGCGGGAAGAGAGCCGGCGCGATCGATTCGCTGTTGTGTGAAGATCCGATCCCGTCATGAGGAAGCATCAGCAACCGTGCATCCGATCGAAGAGCGGCGTTGTCGCGTGGAATTTGACGAAGCACAGTCATCGATAACACCCGGGCAGGCCGCAGTTTTTTACGAGGGAGACAGGGTTCTCGGCGGCGGTTGGATTTCTTAGACCGAATGAACAGGCCGGCTGTGCCAGACCCGGAATCGGCCACTCGATGCACACCGATTTCGGTGCTGGTGGTCGCCGGCGAGGCTTCGGGTGATCTGCATGCTTCCAATCTGTGCAGGGAACTGATGTCCCTGAGCCGCCGGCCGGTGGAACTGTGGGGTAGCGGCGGGGAACGCCTCGAGGCCCTCGGCGCCCGGCTGTTGGCATCGACCCACCAGCTTGGCGCGATCGGACCGGCGGCTGCAATGAGCCAGTTGCATCGTTATTACAAACTGTATCGCGCCATCGTGCGGCAGGCGGAAGCAGCCAGGCCGGACCTCACTATTCTGGTGGACTTTCCCGATTTCAATCTTCCGCTGGCCCGAGCCTTCAAAAAGCGCGGCATTGGGCCGATTGCGTATTTCATCAGCCCGCAATTGTGGGCGTGGCGCCGCTGGAGGGTAAGAGGTATCGCCCGCGATGTCGACAAAATGATCGTCCTGTTACCTTTTGAAGTCGATTTTTACCGCAGATACGGCGTGCGGGCAGACTATTTCGGCCATCCCCTGGCGAGTCGAAAGCTTCCGCGGAAGGATCGCGACGCTTTCGTCTCTGAACTGGGTGTAAATTCCAGGGATGTGCTGGTGGCGGTATTGCCCGGCAGCCGCCGGCGGGAAATCGGAACGATTCTTCCCGCCATCCTGAGCGGCGCGCGGCGCCTGCCGGCCGATGAGCGCGCCCGTTTACATCTGGTGGTCGCCTGCGCTCCGGGAATGGAGCCGCTGGCTCGCGAAATCAGTGATCATCACGGCACCGGCTGCAGGATTACCTTCGAGGGCGACAGCGAACGGGTGCTGGTGAACTGCGATTACGCCCTGGTCAAGAGCGGTACTTCCACGCTGGAAGCGGGATTAGCGGAAATCCCGTTTTGCATCGTCTATAAGACTTCACCCTGGACGTCGACGCTGGTGCGCCTGCTCGTCGAGACGGAGCATTATGGACTTCCGAACTTGATTCTCAATGAGCGGGTGGTTCCGGAGTTGATGCAAGGCAAGGCAAACCCGCGTAAGATTGCCGAAGTCCTCTCGTCCTTTGTCAACAGGGATGCCCGCTGGGAAACTGTTCGGCAGAAATTGCATCCTTTAAAGGACAGGCTCTTTGGTGCGGATCCTTACAGGAATGCCGCCCTGGCGCTGGTTGAGTTGAGCACGAATTGATACACGCAAATTCGTGCTCCACGTTGGAAACAGCTATGAGAAGAATCTTATTGGTCTCGGCTTTCTTTTGTTGTTCCCTGGCGGTACGGGCGCAGGCTCCAGCCAGGATCGACGTCCTGCATTACGAATTGAATGTCGAAGTCGATCCGGAGAACCACGCTTTGAAGGGCCAGGCGAACATCCGGGTGCGCCTTTCCGAACCCGCGCGAAACATCCCGTTTGAAATTCACAATCGTTTCAGCCTGTCCGACGTCACAGACGAGGGCGGAAAACAATTGCCGACACGATTTGACGAGAACAACAATAACCGCTTTTTCGTTACCACCGAAGGAAACTTCCCCGCCGGGGAGAAGACACTGCGCATGTCTTATGAAGGGGTGCTGGAACGGGAGAGCTCCGGTATTTTTGACAGGTCCCGCGTGATGAACGGGTACGTGGATGAAGGACGCGCCTACATGATGTACTCGGCGCGCTGGTTTCCGATGCACGATCCGCTGTTTGATCCAGCCACGGCCAGAGTCACCGTCACCGTGCCGCATAACTTCGTGCCCGTAGTCGCGGGCGTGCCCCAGCCGGCCAGGGCCGCCGGAAACAAGGATGTCTTTGTGTGGGAGCTGCGACAGCCATCCAGCCAGCTCTCGCTGGTGGTGGCCAAGTTGAAGCAACACAATTCCAACGCCGAAAATGTGCCGCTGCATCTCTTCCTCAGCGACGCACAGACTTCGCGGGCCGACGCGATTGCGCAGCAGATCAGCGCCGTGTTCACGTATTTCCAGCGTACGGTCGGCTCTTATCCCTTCGGCCATCTTTCAGCGGTGGAAATTGCCGATGATGTGCGTGACGAACTGGGCGCTCCGGGGGTGATTTATTTGCCTTCCCTGCTGTTAAAGAGCCCGAAACTTTCCGATGCGGAGCTGGCGCGTCGCGTGGCGCTGCAGTGGTGGGGGCTGGGCGCAATGCCGGCCACGCGGAACGATATGCTGCTGGCTGACGGAATTGCGTACTACGAGGCGGCGCTTTACCTGGAGAGCAAGGACAAGGATGCCGCCAAGGATGAGATCCTGAAGCTGGCAGTGCTGGCGTTGAAATATGAAAGCCGTTCGCCTATCAGCAACGCCTATACGCTCGGCTTTCGCGGCGAAGAGTACGAATCGATCGTGGCGGGCAAGGGCGCCTGGATCTTCCACATGCTGGAGGACCTGCTGGGACGGGAAAAGGTGACCTCGGCATTGAGGGAAATCGCAGTGCGCAATATGGGAAAACAGGTGCCGCTGTCCCAGCTTCAGTCCGCGCTGGCGGCGGGCAGCGATAAGGACCTGAAGGGTTTTTTTGCTCAATGGGTGGAGAGCACGGGCATACCGGAGCTGGATGTGGATTATACCGTTTTCAAACAGGCGGACGGCACGTTTCGAGTTGCCGGTACGGTGCGACAAAACCTGGAGCTGTTCCAGATGCCTCTGCAGGTGGCCGTGGAAACCAAGAACAAGCGCGAAGTGACGACAGTCCAGGTCACCGGTAAGAACACGAAATTCGACATCCGGACCGCAGAACGCCCTGTCAAAGTTATTCCTGATCCCGACCAGAAGTTGCTGCGGAATTCAACCGAAATGGAAGTGTCCGTGCACATCGCGCTGGGTTATGAGTTTTTTCAAAGAAATCAATTCCTGGAAGCGATCCGTGAATACGAACGCGCAACCAAGCTGAACCCGCGCAGCTCGATGGCCCATTACAGACTGGGCGAGGTATTCTTCGAGCAGTTCAACACGAATAGTGCGGGCCAGGCTTTCCGCGACGCCCTGAACGGAGATTTGCAGCCCAAGTGGGTCGAACCGCTGAGCCGCCTGCATCTGGGGATGATCTTCGACATGTTGAATGAACGGCAAAGGGCCCTGGCCGAGTATCAGAAAGTGATCAATGCCAAGGACAACTCCTTTGGGGCGGTCGACCAGGCCGAGCAGTACTCCAAAGAACCATTCACGAAGAAGACGACGATCATGGATAAAGAGGATAAATAAGCGTCCCGCGGGCGTCAGCCCGCGGCTGAATTTTGGACATTTCCCCGGAGTCGGAGCCGAGGCGCGGGAGCGCCCGGCCCAGGAATGTTGGTTACTGGCAGCACGTCACGGGCCAGGAATCGACTTACATGCCTGGGCCGGGCGCTTCCGCGCCTCGGCTCCGATTGTTTCGCTGGCGGTACTGACCCTGGGTATGAGGACATTTAGACAGCTTTCAGGCGCTCGGTTTCCTGTCTCAGTCGCTGCTGCAGTATCCCCACCACTGCCGCTTCTTCGGGCTCCAGGCCGGGCAATGAACGAGAGATTTCCTCTTCGGCCCGCTGTTTGAGAGTTTCAAGCAGGGAGCCGTCCAGGTACGAATCGATCACGGCGGGATGGATGTAGCACTTACGGCAGATCGAGGGCGTATTCCCCAGTTTCTCTGCCACCCTTTCAATTGCGCGCAGAAGGTTCTTCTTCGCCTGCGCCTGCGAATCGAACGCCTGAAGCTCCCGCAGAGCCATAGCTGCCAGCACAGTTCCCGCCCAGGTTCGAAAATCCTTGGCGGTAAACTCCTCCCCCGCGATTTGTCTGAGATATTCGTTAACATCGGCGGAGCCGATTGACTGAGGTTGCTGCTCTTCATTCATGTACTGAAAGAGCTCGTACCCGGGGATTTCCTGGCAACGCTTCACGATTTTTGCGAGACGGCGATCGTTAAGCTTGATGGAGTGTTGCTTTCCGCCCTTGCCGCGAAAACGGAATACCATTGTGCCGCCCGATATGTCCACGTGTTGATCCCGCATGGTCGTCAAACCAAAGGACCGATTCTCGCGGGCATACTCCTCATTGCCAACTCGAATCAGGGTGGTCTCGAGAAGCCTGACAACCGTGGCCAAGACTTTTGCGCGGGGCAGACCCTGCAGAGCAAGGTCTTTTTGGACCCTTTCCCGTATTCGGGGCAGAACCCCAGAAAATGCGATCAAGCGATCGTACTTGGTGTTGTCCCGAACTTTGCGCCAGCGGGGATGGTATTTGTACTGTTTTCGTCCGCGGGCATCTCGGCCGGTGGCCTGAAGGTGTCCCTGCGCAGATGGGCAAATCCAGACGTCTTTCCAGGCGGGTGGAATCGCGAGAGCCTTGATGCGTTTGACCTCGTTGTCGTCGCGCAGCGCTCGGCCTCCGGGCAAAAAAAATTGGAAACCTTTGCCCGCGCGCTTGCGAGAGATGCCGGGCTTATCATCGGTGACATAGCGCAAACCCGCAGCCTGTGCCGATTCGACCGGATCGGTCACGAGACTGATGGGAGATTTTTTTCTGTTCCGGCTGCTTCGCTTCATGACTTCAGTATAGCGAGAGGAGTACGGTGGTAAGTTTTCACCACAAAGATACAGCCCGGCCGTCGGCCGCAACCAAACAAAAAGCCGAAGACGGTCACGTGCACGTAGTCGCAAAACGTAGACGTTGACGTCACTGCTGTCCAAATCAGCCGGCATTCTTGTACTCACGTTAATGTTTTCCTCGGTACTGGTTGGATTTTGTCCCCGTGCCGTGTCCAGGCCTATCCAAACATGGTA